>CAZZHG010000054.1:0-37149 GCA_964653655.1 uncultured Pseudobdellovibrionaceae bacterium | reverse complement strand
ACCGACGTGCCGATCAGCGGCGCGCCACGCTCGTGGAGCCCGTTCGCGAGGTTGAGCGGCGTCTGCCCGCCGAACTGCACGATGATCCCCGACGGCCGCGCCGCCTTGACGATGTGCATCACGTCCTCGAGCGTCAGCGGCTCGAAGAAGAGGTGGTCGCTCGTGTCGAAGTCGGTCGACACCGTCTCCGGGTTCGAGTTGACCATGATCGACTCGTAGCCGATCTCCCGCATCGCGTAGGCCGCGTGCACGCAGCAGTAGTCGAACTCGATGCCCTGGCCGATGCGGTTCGGGCCGCCGCCGAGAATGACGATCTTCTTCTTGCCGCTGGCCGGCACCGGATCGCTCTTTCTCTCGTAAGTGGAGTAAAGGTAAGGCGTCGAGGACTCGAACTCAGCGGCGCAAGTATCGACCATCTTGTACGCGGGCACGATGCCCAGATGCTTGCGCTGGGCGCGAATCTGGTCCTCGGAGGACTTCATCCAGTAGCCGATGCCGGCGTCGGAGAAGCCCATGCGCTTCCAGCGGCGCATTTCCTTCTCGGGAATCTCCGTGATTTTGCCGGCCCACTTCCCGATGGCCTTCTCTTCCTGCACGATCTCCTCGATCTGGCGCAGGAACCACGGATCTATCGACGTAATCTGGAAAATCTCCTCGACCGAGATCCCCTCGCGCATGGCCTGGGCAACCCACAGGATCCGGTCAGCCTTCGCCACCCCGATGTAGGTACGCACGCCGTCCACCCAGCTCTGGTTGGTGCGCAGGTGCCGGCGCTCGTGAACGGGATTGAAGCCCCAGAGCTTCGTCTCGAGCGAGCGGAGCGCCTTTTGCATGGACTCCTTGAAGGTCCGGCCGATGCCCATCACCTCGCCCACGGACTTCATCGACGGAGACAGCTTCGAGTCGGAGCGCGGGAATTTCTCGAAGGCGAAGCGCGGAATCTTGGTGACGACGTAGTCGATGCTCGGCTCGAAGGCGGACATCGTCTTCTTGGTGATGTCGTTCGGAATCTCGTCGAGGGTGTAACCGACGGCGAGTTTCGCCGCGATTTTCGCGATGGGAAAACCGGTGGCCTTCGAGGCGAGGGCGGAGCTGCGCGAAACGCGCGGGTTCATTTCGATGGCGACCTGGCGTCCGGTGGTCGGGTGCACAGCGAACTGAATGTTCGAGCCCCCCGTATCCACGCCAACTTCCCGGATGATCCGGCAGGAGGCATCGCGCATCTTCTGGTACTCGACGTCGGTCAAAGTCTGAATCGGGGCGACCGTGATGCTGTCGCCAGTGTGCACGCCCATCGGGTCGATGTTCTCGATGGAGCAGATGATGACTACGTTGTCCTTTGTGTCGCGGATGACCTCCAACTCGTACTCTTTCCAGCCGAGCACGGACTCCTCGACGAGACACTCGGTGACCGGGCTCGCTTCCAGCCCTTTACCAAGCTCGACGATGAACTCTTCCTGGTTGTAGGCGACGTTCGCGCCCGTTCCGCCGAGAGTGAACGACGGGCGGATGAGGCACGGAAAGCCGATGGTCTCGGTGATCCTGAGGCCGTCTTCGACGGTCTTTGCGATCCCGCTTCGCGGATAGTCGACGCCCACTCGATCGAGTACGCCCTTGAACTCCTCGCGGCTCTCCGCGAGACGGATAGCCTTCTCCTTCGCGCCGATCAGCTCGACGTTGTACTTCTTGAGCACTCCACGCTCGGAAAGAGCGAGAGCGAGATTCAGCGCCGTCTGTCCGCCCATGGTGGGCAGTACGGCGTCGGGGCGATCTTTGCGGATGATGTCTTCCACGTACTCGACGGTAAGCGGCTCGACGTAGGTACGGTCGGCGAGCTCCGGGTCCGTCATGATGGTGGCGGGGTTGCTGTTGATCAGCATCACCTCGTAGCCCTCCTGACGAAGAGCCTTGCACGCCTGGGATCCCGAGTAATCGAACTCGCAGCCCTGGCCGATTACGATCGGGCCCGAGCCGATAATCAGAATTCTTTTAATGTCAGTACGTTTAGGCATCCGCTCAAATCCTGCTGTTGTCGTCGTAGATTTTTTCGATGGGCATCTGGCTGTAGAAACGGTGCTTCAGGTACATGCCCACGAGCAGCCACAGCCAATTCTGAAAAGCCGCGACATCCTGGCTCTTCTTGAACTCCTTCACCTTCTTCTTGATGTAGGAGTGCACTTGCGTCGGGTGATAGGACGGCCGGCGGACGAACTCGTATTCTTTGCCGTCGGTGCTCTTGTCGATGAGACGCCCCTCGACGATGTCCCCGCGCGCGATTCCGATGAAGTCGTTGGGAGACCGCTTGGGAACCACGAATGTCTTTTTGCCGAGCAGGTCCTTCAAGCGCAGCTCCTTGCCGTTCGCCTTCGTAACGGAAAACAGCGTGCGGGTGCTGCCGGTCTTCAACTTGTCCCAAACGGTAGCCTCTTCCGCGTCGAGACCGGAAAGGCTGTCGGGAAGGTGCTGCTCGAACACGCACCAGTCGTAGAAAAAATCCCAGAGATCCTCGATGAGCTCCGTGCTGTCCGGCTGGGTCTGCGTGATGCGGATGCGGTTGTGGAAAGCGCGCTTCAGCTCCGCGAGCTTCTCCTTGTCCACTCCTTGAATGATCTTCTGCACGAGCAGCTCGAGGGACGGGTGCAGCATGCCGGCGCCGGCCTGAATCACGTTCGCTATGGCGAGTGGTTCCGTCATTGGAGAAATCCCTTGATGAAAGAGTCGAAAAGATAAGCCGAATCGTTGGGGCCGGGCGCCGCTTCCGGATGGAACTGGACGCTGGCGAGCTTCAGCTTGTCGGAGCCAAATCCTTCGACGGTGCCGTCGTTGAGGCTCACGTGCGTAAGCTCGATGTCCCGGGCCTTGAGATCCTGTTCCTTCACCGTGAACCCGTGATTCTGGGAGGTGATGAAACAGCGGCCGGATTTCAAATCCTTCACCGGATGATTGCAGCCGTGGTGGCCAAACTTAAGTTTGAACGTGGACGCGCCGAGCGCCCGCGCGAGCAGCTGGTGGCCCATGCAGATGGCGAAGATCGGGGTCTTGCCGATGAAAGCCTGAATCTGCTCGACGGATTCCTTCACGCTCGCCGGATCGCCGGGGCCGTTCGACAGCGCGATGGCCGCGGGCTTGAACTTCATCGCTTCCTGGTGAGGGAAGTTGTACGGAACCACCTGAACGCGAAAACCGCGGCGCCAGAAGTGGCGGGGTGTATTTCGTTTCAGGCCGAAATCGTAGAGCACGATGGTGCGCTCGAGCCGCGGAGCTTTCGGCATTTCGAAAAAGGGCTCCGGCTTGAACTCGTATGGCTCAGTGCAACTAACTCTGTCGACGAGGCCGAGCCCTTCCATCGAGGCGACTTTTTCCAGAAGCTTTTTCCCGTGGGCTTTCAGATCGCCCTTGGCATCGGCGACCGGAAAGATCACCGACCGCTGGGCGCCTTCGTCCCGCAGCAGCTGCGTGATTTCGCGCGTGTCGACGTCGGACACGAGAGGCACGCCGGCCTTCTCGAGATAGGTGTGCAGCGGCTCGGTCGCGCGCCAGTTGGAGGGCGGCGGGCAGTAGTCGCGCACGACGACGCCGCTCAAGTAGAGCTTTCCGCTCTCCAAATCCTCGCGGTTCACGCCCGTGTTGCCGACGTGCGGGTACGTCATGACGACGATCTGCTCGTAGTAGGACGGATCCGTGTAAATTTCCTGATAGCCGGTCATGCCGGTATTGAAGACGGCTTCCCCGCCCCGCGAGTGCTTCGCGCCGAAGCCTTCGCCGACGAACAGATGCCCGCGCTCGAGGTACAGAGCGGATTCCCAGCGGGTCATCGGCGCTCCTTCAGGAAATCGGCCGCGTGGACGATCTTCCCCTGGACGATGGTGTAAGCGGCGGCTCCTTGCACGTTTCTTCCGTGGAAAGGCGTGTTCTGGCTCTTCGACTTGAAGTGATAGCGGTCGATGGTGAACTTGTGATCGAGACTCGCCACCGTCACGTCCGCCGCAACTCCCTTCGCCAGCGTCCCCTTGGGTACACCGATGATCTTGGAGGGAGAAATCGTCAGCGCCTCGACCATGCGTTTTAGACTCACGCGTCCGTCGAGCACTGTCTGGTAGTAGAGGGGAAAGGCCGTTTCCAAACCCACCATCCCAAACTCAGCCAGGTCGTATTCAACCTCTTTCTCTTCCACAGCGTGGGGGGCGTGGTCGGTAGCGAGCGCGTCGATGGTCCCGTCCGCGAGTGCCTCGCGGAGCGCCGCAATATCTTCCGTTTCCCTGAGAGGAGGAGCAACCTTGGTGTTCGTATCATAGTTGCCGACCGCTTCGTCCGTCAAAGTCAGGTGATGAGGAGTGACCTCCGCCGTTACCTTCAAGCCCCTGGCTTTCGCCTGGCGAATCAACTCGACGCTTCCTTTCGTGCTGACGTGCGCCACGTGCAGGCGGCATCCCGTCAGCTCCGCGAGAGAGATGTCCCGGGCGACCATGATCTCTTCCGAGGCCTTCGGAATCCCGCGCAAGCCGTACTTCGCCGAGTGAAAACCTTCGTTCATCACTCCCTGCCCTTTGAGATGGGAGTCCTCGCAGTGAACGATGACGACGAGGTCGAAGCGCTTGGCGTAGTCCATCGCCTTGCGCATCAGGTACGAGTTCATCACCGTCTTGCCGTCGTCGGATACCGCGACGATACCGGCCTCGAACATCGATCCGATGGGAGAAAGCTCTTCGCCGAGAAGCCCTTTGGTGCAGGAGCCGATGGGGTAGATGTTCACCAGGGACTCGGCGGCTATCTTCTGCATCAGATAGCTCGTGACGAAGGGGCTGTCGTTCACCGGGTTGGTGTTCGCCATGCAGGCCACCGACGTGAAACCGCCGGAAGCGGCCGCCTGGGAGCCCGTCTTGATCGTTTCCTTGTGTCCCTGCCCCGGCTCGCGGAAATGGCAGTGGATGTCCACCCAGCCGGGCGTGACGAGTAAACCCTTCGCGTTCACCACCTCGAAATCACCGGAGGCGGCGGCGTTCGATTCGATGCCGGCGACCTTGCCGTCTTTCAGAACCAGATCGGCGACGCGATCGATGTCCTGACTGGGGTCGACGATGCGGCCGCCTTTGATGATTAGAGGACGGCTCATGCCTCCCCTCCGAGCATGAGATGCAGTAGCGCCATTCTTACCAAGACTCCGTTGGAAACCTGATTGAGGATCACCGAGCGCGGCCCGTCGGCCACCTTCGGCGCGAGCTCCACGCCGCGGTTCATCGGCCCCGGGTGCATCACGAGCACTTCCTTCTTGCACTTGGCGAGCCGCTCCGTCGTCATTCCGTAGTAGCGCGTGTACTCGCCCACCGACGGAATCTGCGCGCCACCGAGACGCTCGAATTGAATGCGCAGAAGAATGATGACGTCTTGCTCGGGAATCGCCTCGTCGAGATTCCAGCACGTCTTCACGCCGAGCTTATCGACGTGAGGCGGAAGCAGCGTCGGCGGTCCGCACACGCTGACCTTGGCGCCCATCGTGTTCAAAGCGTAGATGTCGGAGCGGGCGACGCGGCTGTGGGCGATGTCGCCGACGATGAGAACTTTCAGTCCCTTTAGATCGCCCTTGAACTCCTGAATGGTCATCAGATCGAGCAACGCCTGAGTCGGGTGCTCGTGAAATCCGTCGCCGGCGTTGATCACCGGAATGTTGAGAATCTGATCGAGATGGTACGGCGAGCCCGCCGAAGGGTGGCGCAGCACCAGAAGATCGGGCTGCATGGCTTCGAGCGTTTTCGCGGTATCGCGCAAGGTCTCGCCTTTGGACGAGGACGAGAACTCCTTGGTAATGACCATGGTATTCGCGCCGAGGCGCTTGGCCGCGATCTCGAAAGAGCCACGGGTCCGGGTGCTGCCTTCAAAAAAGAGCAGGACCACGGTCTTGTCCGCGGCAGGACTGGGATAGGGCTTACCCTTCTGGGAGCCTTCCTTGATCTTGAACGCGGTTTTGATGACTTTTTGGATCTGGTCCGCCGAAAGGGTCTCCGTCCCTAGTATGGACTTCAGGCCGAGCGCGTTTTTCGGGGCCGACATTTTGTGATCCATTTAAGTCCGAGGAATTTAAGCGAAAGACCATAACAAAGCAAGACCGGAGGGGGTGGCTTTCGGCGTCGCGTCGGAGGGTCCCGACCCCTTGAGCCGAACCTCGATTTGGGCTATACCACCTCTTCCTTCTTCCAGGAGTCGAACGCGTGGAAATGAAACTGAAAACCGGGCTGGCGGAGATGCTTAAGGGCGGCGTCATCATGGACGTCACCAACGCCGAACAGGCTAAAATTGCTGAGAAAGCCGGCGCGGTCGCCGTCATGGCCCTGGAACGAGTGCCCTCCGACATCCGCAAAGAAGGCGGAGTCGCCCGCATGGCCGACCCCACCAAGATCCAGGAGATCCTCGATACGGTCTCCATCCCGGTGATGGCGAAGGCCCGCATCGGCCACTACACCGAGGCCCAGATCCTGGAAGCCCTCGGCGTCGACTACATCGACGAAAGCGAAGTTTTGACCCCGGCGGACGAGCAGTTCCACATCGACAAGTTCGCCTTCAAAGTCCCGTTCGTCTGCGGTTGCCGTAACCTCGGCGAAGCGCTCCGCCGCATCGCCGAAGGGGCCGCCATGATCCGCACGAAGGGCGAGGCCGGCTCGGGCAACATCGTCGAAGCCGTGCGCCACCTCCGCACTTTGCGCAGCGACATGCGCCGGCTCACGCTGCTCGGCCAGGAAGAGCTCGTGAACGAGGCGAAGAACCTCGGCGCGCCTCTCCAGCTCGTTCAGATCGTCGCCAAAACCGGAAAGCTTCCGGTCCCGAATTTCGCCGCCGGCGGCGTCGCGACTCCCGCGGACGCGGCCCTTTGCATGTGGCTCGGCGCCGAATCCGTGTTCGTCGGCTCGGGCATTTTCAAGTCCGGCGATCCCCAGCGTCTTGCCGACGCGGTCGTCGAAGCTACGGCCAACTGGCAGGATCCGAAAGTGCTCGCCCGTGTTTCGACGGGCCTCGGCGCCGCCATGAAGGGCATCGACATCAAGACCCTGAAACCCGAAGAGTTGCTCCAGGAACGGGGCTGGTAATCCCTTGAAGGTCGGCATCCTCTCTTTACAGGGGGCCGTTGAACCCCACGCCGAAAAATTGAGAGCTCTCGGAGCGGAGCCCGTCTTTGTGCGCACTCCGGCGCACCTCGAAGGCCTTGCTGGAATCATTCTCCCCGGCGGAGAGAGCAGCACCATGGTGCACCTGCTCGGGCTCAACAAGCTTTGGGAGCCGCTCTCGGAATTCGTCCGCGGCAAGCCCGCGTTCGGCGTTTGCGCGGGCGCGATTCTGCTCGCCACCGACGTCTCCAAGCCCCATCAGAAGTCGTTAGCGGCCCTTCCCATCGAAGTGGAGCGCAACTCCTACGGCCGCCAGCTGGACAGCTTCATCGCGCCCCTCGAGGCCTCGCCTGAGTGGAGCGGCAAGCCGGTCGAGGGAGTGTTCATCCGGGCTCCGCGGATTCAGCGGGTTTGGGGCGAGACTAAGGTCCTGATGCGGTATAAAATGGATACCGTTCTCGTCGAAAAGGGCAACGTGCTCGCGGCCACGTTCCATCCGGAACTGACGAAGTACGACGACATACACGAATACTTTCTTCGCAAATGCGGAAGGGCGTGATGGACGATCGCTTTCCTAAATACCTTAGAGTCCTCGTCAAAAAATTGAGCTTCCTCGCGCTCCCCAATCTGGGAATGCTGCTCGCCGGCTTCGCGGTACTGGGCTTCATCGGCCAGAACATGCTGGGCGCGCCGATGGCGCAGTTCATGTTCGATCCCCAGCGGGTGATGGCCGGAGAATGGTGGCGGCTTCTGACCTTTCCGGTCTCCGAAGCGCCGTCGAATCCCATACTGCTGCTCTTTTACGTCCTCTACGTCTACTTCATCTCCAACGCGCTCGAGGAGTCCTGGGGGACGGCGCCCCTCACGGTGTTTACCCTGCTTGCGTACATGTGCGGGCTGGGCGGAGCGTTTCTCATCGGCATACCCGTCGGGATCTGGATCTACGTGATTCAAAATCTTTCGCTTGCCTTCGGAACGATCTTTCCCGACATCGAGCTGCATCTGCTCGGCATCGTTCCGGTCAAAGCGAAGTGGCTCGCCGTCATTTTCGGCGGCATGGTCGTGCTGCAGTTCCTCACCGCCGGCTGGTGGATGAAAGCGTTCCTGCTTCTCGTGCACCTGCCCTACCTGCTGTTCTTCAGCCCGATCGTCTACCGCGCGGTGAAGTACCGCTCCAGCGGTGGTGGCGGGCGCGGTGGACGGCGGCCGAAGCTCGATAAGGACATGTGGCGTTGAAAACCAAGGCGCCAAGAGCGACGCGGCGTAAGTTGGCTTTTGAGACTTCGCTCGGCCCCCTCACCGTCACGGCGGACGACGATACGGTCGTGAAAATCGACTTCCGTTTCGAGAAGCTCGCGATGGAAGAGACGCCGGTGCTCAAGCAAGCGCGCTCCCAGCTGAAGGCTTTCGCCGACGGCAAGCGCAAAGACTTCACGTTTTCCTACCGCTGGACCGGAACTCCGTTTCAGGACTCCGTCTGGCGCGCCCTCGAAAAAGTTCCGTACGGTAAGCTTCTATCCTACGGCGAGCTCGCGGAAAAAGTGGGCCGCCCAGGCGGCGCTCGCGCGGTCGGCGGCGCCGTGGGCAGCAATCCACTTCCTCTCGTCGTTCCCTGCCACCGGGTCATCGCCTCGGGCAAACGCCTTGGAGGCTTCGGACCCGGCCCCGAATGGAAAAAGAGACTACTCTCCCTCGAAGGAACGCTCGACGGTCTTAAAGATTAGAGCGAGCCCGTCACACTGAGCATCGACAGCACGACCATCGACATCTTGATGGCGCAACCCATGCAAGCCATGCCGCTGTCCATCCGGAACTGATAGGCCGAGCTCGCAAACTGGAAGTCGAAGACCGGCGCGACGAAGTGGTGTCCGTTCATGGACTTCGCCGAAACCCGGGCGTTGAACGCCTTGCCGTCCAGGATACCGCTGAACTTCCCGCTCGCCGCATCCGCTCCGGTGATCTCGATGGACTTGCGGACGAGTTTTCCGTGCCGGTCGAGGCTCTCGACCGTACCGCCGATGCGCTTACCCACCTTCTTCAACTCCGTACGAAACTCCCGGCCGCCCGCGCGGTGAACGAGCGTCATGCCGAACTCTTTTTCGAGCGAAGCCGCCGAGATCGCGATTCCGCCGATGCGGCCCGTGAGGTTGTGATCCTGCCAGAGCAGTTCCACGCCGGGGCCCTTCACCGGGCCTGACTCACCGGGTTCATCGGCGAAAGCCGGGGCCATCCAGAAAGCGAGAGTCAGTACCGCGAGTCCTAGTTGCTTCATTTTCGAGTCTCCTTAAAGCGCCGCGCGAGGCGGGGTTTTGAATAATGAGAACCGTTATCAACAAGGAAAACGCCCCCGTCAAGGCATCGCGCGAACACGATCGATCCCGATGTCACGGCGGCGCCGTCGATAAGAAACGGAAATCACTCGCTTCGATTCCCCTCCGCGGAAACCATCCGTCGTATTCCCGGAGTACACACCGAGACTGGTTTCAGGACGATTGATTTGTTTTTTCTCGAGGGAGCGAAAAATGAAAACGGTTGGTTTGGTTCTGACGATCCTGGGTTTCTCGGCGGTTTCTTTCGGCGTTCAAATCGGAAGTTACTCGGTCAGCTTCAATAGGGCCGACGGGCGGCACGGCCCGCTGGGCGATAGCCAAGGCTGGACCTGCCGCAGCTACCAATCCATGCATTTCGTCGGAGCGGACCGGGTGAATCAGAGAGGCGAGGCTTTCGAGCAGCGCCGATCGGAATCGGGCCCGAGCGGCGACTCGCTGCTTTTCGGCGCCGGAACCGCGATGGGCTTTCAGGCGGAAATGGAAGCGATCGGCCGCGGCCGCGCCGCCTACCTCGAAGTCACCCAGCGCTGCGAAAAAGAAGAGCTGACCCTGCAGTCCTATTACGATCACGACGACGATCAGTGGAAAATCCGCCAGGCCACCAACACGGCCTCCCAACAAGTCATCTATCGCTGCGGTTTCCCCAATCTGCCCTCGAAGAACGGGCAGAAGATGAAAGTGGAATGCACGAGCGGCGATCCAAGCGAAAACCGCGGCACCTACTCCTGGGGCGGATTCCCCAGCTGGGGCGGTTTTACTTGGAGCCAAATCGGTCCGGGCCCGCTCTATCACCTCGCCAACATTCCGGTCGACGCGCAAGTCACCCTCGACGGCACGCAGGAGACCTACACGAAGGAGCTCTGCAACGGCATGGGCAAGAACCGCGTCGTGGTCCGCCTCACCCAAGGCATCGAAGGCCGGATGGGTGAGAACGATTTCGAGTACACGGTGCAGATCGACGGCGGCAGCCCCTTCGTCATCCGAAAGAGAGACGCCCTCCTTCATGACGACATTCTCCTCTGCACGGACAAGAAGACGGTCGACGTGAAGATCAACGCCATCGAAAAGGACATGTTCTTCAACGACAAGTACGTCGCCGACGGCAACGACACGGTCAGCATCCCGCTCCAGGGACGCGTGAACGAAGCGGACATCCACCTCAAGCGCAAGCGTCTCTTCAAGACGACCAATCACGACATCAAGGTAACGGTGTTTCAGCGCGAACAGGAGCCCGCTCCCCGAACGGGACCGATGTTCGCCGAGCTGCCGGCGCACGAACAGTGAGTGCAGGCGTATACCTTCGGTACACCGCTACAAAGGGCGGGCGTATTCCTCGTGTATACCCTGCCTAGCCAGGCACGAATTCCTGGCTGTCGCCTTGCACTTTAGTAGCGGTCGGGGGGGCCGATGTTTTCTTTCGGGGGAATCAGGGGATGGATCTACGGCGTCATGGCGCTGGTCTGCGCCCTTCAAGCCTCCCAGTGCCGGGCTGAAACTCCAACGGAAGACGAGCTGGCGCTTCTCCTGAGATCTCTTCCAAGGCTGATGGCGCTCTCGAAGGCCAAGCCCACCACCGAGGTCACCGTCCCCAATGCGTCGGAACCGGGCCGGTCCATCACCCTGAATCTAGAGAGCACGGTGAACTCGGATGTCGGCGTGGTTTCCCTGCTTCAGCAAACCGAGCGAGGAAGGCAACTTATGGACGGCGCCTTGCCGGCGCTAAAAAGCGGCGACCTCGAGATCCGGTACGTGGACACCGTACCCACGTCGCCTGGCTCCTTGGATGCGAACGGGGCCTACGAAGTCGTGAAGGGTAAGCGAACGATCTACATTCGCAGTGGGCTCGAGCTGGGAAAGCAAGCGGCCGTGCTTTTCCACGAGCTCTATCACTCCCAAGACAAAGTCCTCCAAGAACTTGGGGAAAAGATCCTAGCCGCGCGGCGGGAGCAGCAGGCCACCTTCGATGAAATCTACGAGTCCGCGTCCAAACGATTGGGACACGCCCCGCGCTCGGCGGAACTTACCGCGGAGGAGTCAAAGAGATTCCAAGAAGCGTTGGACCGAACCGCCGCCGCCGAACAGCGAACGGCCTATGTGGGGGAGACTCGCGCCTGGAAAGCCACCGCAGCATTCGCCGAGGAGCTCATGAAGGCGGTTCCCGAAAGCCGCACGTACTATCTGACCCGGAGTCTCAGCGCGGACGTCACGCTCGACGCCATCACGCCGGACTTCATTATCTCGAAGTACGAGCTCAACCGGGAGCAACTTGGGGACTTGAACGCCCTCGACAAGATAGCCTCCTCCACGGGACCGGATTGCCGATCCAAGTGGGCTCAATTGAAAGGCATGGTCCGCGCGGCCCTCATTGGCCGCTAATGGCACTGGCACGAACGGTGGGGTTAGACGGACTTGCTGGAAGAGGCGCGGGAACGCTTCGCCGCGGCGGCTTTGGCGCCGCGATATTTGAGGAAGAAGCGGATGATCGCTCCCACCACGACGACCCCGATCACGAGCATCATGACGTGCTTGGCGCTCTTCACCTTCAGCAGAATCAAACTGATTTCGTCGCCGAAATAGACGCCGCAGGCGTAACCCAGGCCCACCCAGAGGGGCACGCTGAGTGCGGCGGCGAGCATGTCGAGCAGAATGAACCTCGAAAAGGGCATCCGCATCGCTCCCGACATGAAGAAGGCGACGGCGCGAAATCCCGCGACGAAGCGGGCGAAGAAAACAATCTTCTCCCCGTACTTCCTAAAATAGGCGCGGGTGCGCCGGACGCGCTTCTGGGGGAAAAAGGTGCGCCGGTTCGGAGCGGGCTCGAGTATCCGCATGCCGAGTCTGCGCCCTATGAAAAACAGAATGGAATCTCCGGCGCCGACCCCGATCATCGTAACGGCAAGGGCCGGCCCCCAATGCATGGTTCCTTCCCAGATCAGATAGCCGGAGGCCACCAAGGGAATGTCCTCGGGCAAAGGAAAACCCAAGCCGCAGGCGACCAAAATGCCGAAAACGATGGCGTACGACAGGCCCGAGCTTTGCTCGGTCAGAAAGATGAAAAGACTTTCCATCTAAGGCATTTATAGGCGGCAGGGGGCCGCTTGTCATGGATTTCCCCGGGCACATTTGGTAATTAGAACCCCGTGGCCGCCGACAAGAAAAAACCTAAGAATCCAGAGCGGCCGGGCTTTTCCAAGCGGGCGGTCGTTTCCAGGAAAGCCTCCTCCGGAAGCTCCATCACCGCGACCGACCCCCTGCTCCAAGCCTATTTGCGGGAAATTCACAAATACCCGCTGCTCACCCGGGACGAGGAAAAAGAGCTCGCCCTCAAGTACTACGAGGACAAGGATCGGGAGACGCTCCAAAAGCTGGTCACGAGCAACCTGCGCTTCGTGGTCAAGATCGCCTACGAGTACGTCCATTACCGCGTGAAGCTTCTGGATCTCATCCAGGAGGGCAACATGGGGCTCGTGAAGGCCATCCAGGACTTCAATCCCTACAAAGAAGTGCGCATCACCACTTACGCCGTGTGGTGGATCCGAAGCTACATTCAGGACGCGATTCTGAAGAACCACTCTCTCGTGAAGATCGGAACCACTCAGGCGCAAAAGCGGCTCTTCTACCGGCTGAAGGCCGAGCAGGCGAAGCTCGAGCAGATGGGAATTTCGCCGGAAGACCGCCCGAAGCTTCTCGCGTCGAATCTCGATGTGAAGGAGAAGGAAGTGGTCGAGATGCAGCAACGGCTCTCCGCCGCCGATCTATCCTTGAACGCGCCGCTCGACGACGACGATAAACGCCAGCACATGGATCGGTTGACGGATTCGGCCGCTCCCATCGACGAAACTCTCGGCAACGCGGAGCAGATGGAGCGCTTTCAGACGATCCTGAAAGAGTTCGCCGGCACCCTCGAAGGCCGCGAAAAACTGATCTTCGAGCAGCGGCTCACCTCCGAAAATCCCGTGACGCTGCAAGAGATAGGCGACAAGTACGGCGTCTCGAAAGAGCGCGCGCGCCAGCTGGAAGAGCAGATCAAGAGCCGGCTCAAAGACTTCGTCAAAGCCCGCTACCCCGACTACGACCTATTGACCCCGTCCTGATTCCGTTGGACGCTTTCCCCATGAAATTTCTCTTAGCGATCTCCCTATTGGTCCTTTCCACGGCCGCCGAGGCGGCTCCGGCGACGGCGTCCGTTTTCGACAAGGACAGCCGCCAGGAGCTGCTTCTCTTCAAATGGAAAAGGGAAGAGCCCGCCACCGGAGAAATCCTGGTCACCTTCCTCAATCTCGACACGACCGTCGCGACGATGGAGGAAGCCCGCGCGGACGGAATCCACGTGAAGAGCTACGATCTCGATCACCGTCAGCTCGGGGAAAAGGGGAGCCTTAGAGTGGAAGGGAAGAAGGTTCACTTCTCCTATACGAAAGCGGGCAAAACCGAGACCGCGACGGAGGATTGGGAGGAGAGCCTCGTCGTAGGCCCCACCCTCATCGAATATTTGAAGGCCCATTGGGCGGAGATTTTAAAAGGGGACACCGTCTCCGTGCGCTGGGCGGCCCTCGATCGCAAGGAAACCGTGGGCTTCAAGTTCTTCAAGGTGAACGAAAAGACTCACAAGGGCACCGAGGTGGTGGTCGTGAAGATGAAGCCTTCCAGCTTCATCATCGCCGCCATCGTCGATCCGATTTATCTGACGATGCGGAAGTCCGATGGACGGCTACTCAACCTCGTCGGACGCACCATTGCGAAGCGAAAAGTAGGCGACGGCTGGAAGGATTTGGACGTCGAGATTGAGTACGCTTACGCGGACGAGGCCAAACGGCCTTCCCGCTGATCAACCTAGCCAGGGGTAACGATAGTCCGTCGGCGGGTTGAAGGTTTCCGACACCGTCCGCACCGAAGTCCACCGGATCAGATTAAGTAAACTTCCCGCTTTGTCGTTCGTACCGGAAGCTCTCGCGCCGCCGAAGGGCTGCTGGCCCACGACGGCGCCCGTCGGCTTGTTGTTGATGTAGAAGTTACCCGCCGATTGAGTGAGCGCGTTGGTCATCTTCACGATGGCCTTGCGATCCTGAGCGAGGATGGCGCCGGTCAAAGCGTAAGGCGTCGTTTCATCGCAAATTTTGAGCATCTCGTCGAGCTGGCTGTCTTCGTAAGCGTGAATCGTCATGACCGGTCCGAAGATTTCCTCGCACATGGTGCGGTACTTCGCGTCCTTCGTTTCGAGAAGCGTCGGCTGAACGAAGTAGCCCGTCTGGTCGTCGCACTCGCCGCCCGCAAGCACCGTGATGTTCGGGTTCTTCTTCGCCTCGTCGATGTAGCCCTTGATGCGCGTGAACGCCTTCTTGTCGATGACCGCGCCCATGTAGTTCGAGAAATCCGTGACGTCGCCCATCTTGATGGACTTCACGTCGGCGAGAAGCCGTTCCTTCACTTTCGGCCACAGGCTTTTCGGGATGTACGCGCGGGAAGCCGCGGAGCATTTCTGGCCCTGGTACTCGAACGAACCGCGGGTGATGGCGGTGGCGAGCACGTTCACGTCCGCCGAAGCGTGGGCGAACACGAAGTCCTTGCCGCCCGTCTCGCCGACGACCCGCGGATAGGCGCGGTAGTTGCCGATATTCTCTCCGACCGTCTTCCACATGCTGTTGAAGACGCCGGTGGAGCCCGTGAAATGAATGCCGGCGAGGTTTCTGTCGCCGAGCACCGCGCGCGCGATTTCCTCGCCGCCGCCGGGAACGAACTGGATGACTCCCGGGGGAAGGCCCGCTTCGTGGAGAATCTTGAGAAAATGGTAGTTGGAGTACACGGCGGTCGTGGAGGGCTTCCACACCACGACGTTTCCGAGCATGGCGACGGAGGTGGGCAGGTTGCCGCCGATGGCCGTGAAGTTGAAGGGGGTGAGCGCGAACACGAACCCTTCGAGGGGCCGGTACTGCATCCGGTTCCACATGCCGGGCCCGGAAAGCGGCTGCATGGCAAGCAGCTGCTCGTAAAAGTGGACGTTGAAGCGCAAGAAGTCGATGAGCTCGCAGGCGGAATCGATCTCGGCCTGGTGGCAGGTTTTGCTCTGTCCGAGCATGGTCGCGCCGTTCAAGGTCCAGCGGTATTTCTGGGAAAGCAGTTCCGCCGCCTTCAGAAAGATCCCGGCGCGCTGGGAAGCGGGCATCTCCGCCCATTCCTTTTGGGCCTTCAGGGCGCCATCGATAGCCGCCTTGATTTCCTTCGCTCCCCCGAGGTGGACGGTGGCGAGGCGGTGCCGGTGGTTGTGAGGCTGGCGGACGTCCTCCGTCTTACCAGTGCGCACTTCCTTGCCGTCGATGATGAGCGGAATCTCGATTTCGGATGCCGCCATGGATTTAAGCTGGGCCTTTAAGGCCTTGGTTTCCGCCGAATCGGGGCGGTACTCGAGCGTGGGCTCGTTATGGGGAGAAGGAAGATTGCTGGTCCAGTTATCCATGAAGGGCCTCCGCTGGGAGGTCGTACCACAGGCGGGCGAAATGAAAAAGCCCGCCTCCCCCGAAGGGAAGGCGGGCGGAAAACGCCTGCTTACTTGCGCTTCTTAGCGGCCTTCTTTTTGCGGCCCTTGCGCGACATCTTCACGCTGGACAGGTCGCCCAGCTTGTCGATGAAGTACAAAAACCCGCTCTGGCGCTTGACGCCCGCTTTGGCGACCACTTGGGGCTTCGCCTTGGAGGCCTTGCGGCCGCGGCCCATCTTCGCGCGGGAGACGTTGCCCTTCTTATCGAGATAATAGAGCCAACCGTCTTCCTTCTTGATTCCGAGCTTAGCTACTTTGTTTGGCATTTCGTTCCTCCGGAATACAGACTTAACTCTGGAGGCTAAAGTATAGCGCAAACTTCTCCGACGATAGAATTTATTTTGTCGTCGGAAAAAATGAGCGCTGCCGCCCGTCATTCCGAGAGCCGTGCGAAGCGAGGCGGAGGAACCTTTTGGCCTGTGCCCAAGCGGATATCGTCGTTTTCAGCTCATATACCGGCCAAGGGTCCCACGTCGCTTCGCTCCTGGGATGACGGCCGGCTTTGTGGCCTTACACAGTTTTCGAGTAAGTGACCTTGGCGCCCTTGAGATAGGCGTCGAAAACCATCGCGACGTTGCGGATGAACAGACGGCCGGTCTCGGTCACCTCGATGGAATTCGGCGTTATGACGACGAGACCGTCGGACGTGAGGCCCGCAAGACGGGCGATTTCGTCGGAAAATACCGCCGGAAACGACTCACCGAATCGCGACTGGTACTCGCCGTAATCGAGCCTGAAACGGCACATGAGCGTCTGAATGATCCACTTTCGGCGCTTATCGTCGGAGGAAAGCCGGTGCCCGCGGAACGCCGCGAGCCCCGTGGCGCGCACCTTTTCCTCGTATTCCTTGGCTCCGCGTACGTTTTGAAAGTAAGCATCTCCTAACTCGCCGATGGCCGAAGCCCCGATGCCGACGAGATCGGTGCCTTTGCGGACCACGTAACCCATGAAATTGCGGTATAGCGTCCCCTCGGAAAGAGCCCGGTAGAGGGAATCCGACTTGTGGGAAAAGTGATCCATGCCGATGGCGCCGTAACCCGAGGCGGTAAGTTTCTCGTAGGCCATGGCGAAAATGTCGATGCGCTCGGACGCATCCGCGAAGGGTTTGTCCTCGAGAATGGCCTGGTGCTTCACCATGTTCGGAAGCCGCGCATAGTTATAGAGGGCGATTCGGGAGGGCTGCATCGCCACGACTTCGTCGATCGTCTTCTCGAACGTGCCGAGCTTCTGATAGGGAAGCCCGTAAATCAGATCGAAATTGGTCTCTAGAAAACCGAGCGACTTGCACTTTTCGAGCATCCGCTTGGTCATGTCGGCGGGCTGGATCCGGTTGACCGCCTGCTGCACCTTATCGTCGAAATCCTGCACTCCGAGGCTCACGCGGGTGAAACCGAGCGCCTTCAAGAGCTCCAGCTGAGCATCGGAGGTGACCCGCGGGTCGATCTCGATGCTGACGTCGGCGTCGGAGGCCAGATCGAAGAGTCGAGTGGTCCCCTCCTGAAGCTTTCGGATCTCGTCGAGGGTGAGAAACGTGGGCGTTCCCCCTCCCCAGCTGATTTGGGTCAGCGTGCGCCGGCCGCCGATGAGCTCGGCGATGGTCTTAAGCTCGAGCAAAAGCGCATCCACGTAGGAGCCGGAACGGCCGTGATCGTGGGTGATCTGAATGTTGCAGCCGCAGTAGTAACAAAGCGACTCGCAAAATGGGATGTGCACGTAGAGCGCGAGCGTCTTGCCTTCGCCGAGAAACCCGGACTGCAGATGACTGCGGTACGCGTCCGGCCCGAGATCGCCCGTCCAGATGGGGGCGGTCGGATAGGACGTGTAGCGGGGTCCCGAAAGGCTGTATTTCTCGACGAGCGCCTTTACACCCATAGAGCCCGAGCCTCCTCCACGAACACTTTAGCATTCTCGAAAGGCGTGTCCGGAAAAATGCCGTGCCCGAGGTTGATGATGGCGGGCTTAGCGAGCCGCTTGGCTTCCTGCACGAGCCGCCTCGTCTGCGCGCGGACGGTGCTGGGATCGGACAAGAGGCAAGCCGGATCGAGATTGCCCTGCAGGGAGAACTTTCCCTCCGTGCGGCGGTCCACTTCCGAAAGCGGAACGAGGTTGTCGACGCTGAGCACGTCCATCTCGAGCTTGGTGAACTCTTCGAGGAGGTGGTGGCAGTGCTTGGCGAAATAGATCACCGGGCCGCCCTTTTTGATCTCGCGGAACATGAGATTGAGCAGCGGCAGGTAGAGCTCGGTGAAAAACGGCTTCGGCATTTCGGACAGCCACGTGTCGAAGAGCTGAACCACGTGGGCGCCGTTCTTCTGCTGAAACTTCATGTACTCGACGGTCGCGGCCGCGAGAGGCTCCATGGCGGCGCGAAGGCTTTTCGGATCGCGGTACATCCAGCTCTTGATGGCGGCGAATTGCCGCTTCTTGAGGTGGCCTTCCGTAAGGTAGGAGCCGACCGTCCACGGGGCCCCCGCGAAACCGAGCAGCGCCGTTTCCGGCGGCAATTCCTTCTTGATGAGCTGCAGCCCCTGCCCGACGAAGGCGGTGTGCTCCGCCGGCCGGAAGGACTCGAAGAATTTGAAATCCTCGACGGAAAGAAGGGGCTTCTTAACGACGGGCCCGATGGCTTCCTTCATCTCGATGTCCATGCCCATTCCGTAAGGGAGGGTCAGGATGTCGGAGAAAAAGATGACGCCGTCGACGGGAAGCTCCTTCAGGGGAAGCAGGCTTACCTGGGCGACCAGTTCAGGAGTGGTCACCATCTTCCAGAACGAGTGTTCCTTGCGGAGGGCCTGGTAGCTGGGCAAATAGCGGCCCGCCTGCCTCATGAACCACACCGGGAACCGGCCCTGCTTCTCACCCGCCAAATGTCTAACGATAAAAGGCTTCATTTTGTGAATTTGTACCCCATGCCCCGCACCGAATGGATATGTTTCGGAGCGCCGGGGACCTCCTCGAAATACTTGCGAAGCCGCACGATGAAATTGTCCACCGTCCGGCTCGACGGAAAAACGTCGTAACCCCAAACTTTATCGAGAATCTCGTCGCGGGCGACCACTTGCCCTTCCCTTTGCACGAGAATCTTCATCAGCATCGCTTCCTTTTGGGAGAGGGCGAACTTATCCGCGCCCCGCTTTCCCTCGAGCTTCACGAAATCGATGCTGCATTTGCCCCAGCTGAACACCGACCCGTCCGAGGGAAGCTCCGCGTACCAGGAGCGGCGTTTCAGCATCCCACGGATGCGCAGGAGCAGCTCTTCCATCTCGAAGGGCTTGGTCAAATAATCGTCGGCCCCCGCTTTCAGGCCTTCGATCCGGTCCACCGGCTCGGAAAGGGCGGACAGGATCAATACCGGAAGCGTCGGCGAGACGTCGCGAAGCTTCTCGCAGACGGCAAAGCCGGATTTGTCGCCATGAAACATGATATCGACGATAAAAAGGTCGTACTTGCCCCAGTCCGCTTTCATCTTATCGAGCGACGCCGGGCTGTCGAACTCGCCCACTTCGAAACCTTCGCCCCGAAGACGCTCCCCCACGAGCTCGCGGATCGTCGGCTCGTCCTCCACCACCGCGATGCGGATGCGCTTGTCGGCGGTCATGCGGCCACCCCCGGCAAGTCGATGATGAACTCGGTTCCCGGCGAGCGCTCGCCCAGCGTCAGTGAGCCGCCGTGCGCCTGCACCAGGGTTTTCGCCAGGTATAAGCCCAGGCCCGTGCCGGAAACGCCGGAAGTGCCGTGGCCGTGCTTGCCCCGATAGAAGCGCTCGAAAATCTTTGGCCTATCCTTCGCATCGATCCCGGGGCCGTTATCGGCGACCTTCACCACGACCCGGCTGGCCGCCCGGGCCACCGAAACGTGAAGCTGCTTTTGCGCGCTGTCGTTGTAGAAGACCGCGTTCTCGAGAAGGCTCTGCACGACGTTGATGAGAGCGAAGAGATCGCCCTTCACCAGAGCTTCGTCGTCGAGCTGAACCTTGAGCTCCACCTGACGGGTATTGAGCAGCGGCTCCATCCGGCGGGTAACCTGGCGGACGGCTTCGGCGACCGCGATCACTTCGAAAGAGAGCGCTTCCCGCTCTATGCGGTTCAGGCTCATCGCTTTGTCGAAAATCGACGAAAGACGCCGCACTTCCTCGAGGGCCAGCTTCAAGTCTTTGCCTTGGGCCTCGTCCGCTTTGCCGGCGAGCGACTCCAGACGAAGCTTCATGGCGGTAAGCGGGGTCTTGGACTCGTGAGTGACGACTTCGATGAAGTTGCGCTCAATCTCCCGCGCCTTGGCTTCCACCCGAAACGCTCTATAGAGGAGATAGATGCCCCAGCAGGAAAGAAGCGCGAAGGTTCCGCCCTCGCTGAGGAACATGAGCCGGCGGCGATGAACGCTTTGGGCGATTTTGTCCTCTTCTATGACGATGGAGATGGGATCGTCCTTCAAAGTAAGATGGAGAGCCTCGGTTTTCAGGCGCGCGATGACGTTCACGTCGTCGAGGAACACGAACATCCACCAACCGACCTGAGCGACCAGAAGGACGGCGACCGCCACGAAGAGCAGGATGGATTTTTTGCGCGCTACTTCCATTTCTCCATCTTCCCGAGAACCTCGTTCAGCACGGCCGTGGTATGGGCGGCGCTGAGGAAACCGACCTCGTACGGCGACGGCGCGAAATAGATGCCGTCTTTTAACGCCCGGTGAAAGAAATCCGCGTACCGCTTCTTGGTCTTTTCGTTGATGTCGGGCGGAAACTCGTCCCCTTCCCCGAAATCGATCCAGAAAAGCGAGGCAATGCGCCGGATGCGCACCGGGCCCCACTTCGAAAGAATGTCCTTAAGCGCTTCGGTGAACGAGGTCGTTGTGAACTCGAGCGCGGCATACGGCGGATCCTGGAAGATCGTTTGTAGAACGGCGACCCCCGCGGCGCAAGCCAGTGGATTTCCGGAGAGCGTTCCCGCCTGATAGACCGGCCCGACGGGGGCAAGGCAATCCATGATCTCCTTCTTTCCCGCGACGGCGGCGAGCGGAAGGCCGCCGCCGACGATCTTTCCGAGCGTGACGAGATCCGGGCGCAAATCGAAATAGCCCGCGGCGCCCGAAGCGCCAACCCGAAAGCCGGTAATCACTTCGTCGAATAAAACGAGAGAGCCGTGAGCGTGAGCGAGCTCCACGATCTTCTTCAGATGCTCCCGCTTCGGAACGAGAAGCCCATTATTGGCCGGAATAGGTTCCAGCACTACGACCGCGATGTCCTTCGGGAACTTCGCGAAAAGTTTCTCCAGCGTCGAAAGGTCCGTGAAGCTGGCGTTCAGGGTGTCTTGCACGATGCTCGGCGGAACTCCCTTGGACGTAGACTCGCTCAACTCGGCCACGCCGCTGCCGGCTTTCGCAAGCAGACCGTCGCTGTGGCCGTGGTAGCAACCTTCGAACTGAACGATCTTGGATCGGCCCGTGAAACCGCGGGCGACTCGGATGGCGGTCATCAGAGCTTCGGTGCCCGAGTTTACGAGGCGAATCCGATCGAGAAACGGATAGCCCTTGAGAATGAGCTCCGCGAGCTCCACTTCCTTCGGGTGGCAGGCACCGAAGCTCGTGGCTTTGGCCGCTTGTTCCTGAATGGCCTTCACGACGTGGGGCGGGCTGTGGCCGAGCAGATGCGGGCCGAAGCTCAGGCAAAAATCGACGTAGCGCTTTCCGTCCACATCGGTGAGGTAGGCCCCCTCGCCTTTTTCGAAGTAGATCGGATCTCCGCCCACGTGCTTGAAGGAGCGGACCGGGGAGTTCACCCCGCCAGGTATGATCTTTCTCGCTCTTTGAATCCAGTCGCTCACTTCAGCCAGCCTTTCTTAGCCATCGGGCTCGCAAAATAGGTGACGATCACCTGCGCCCCAGCCCGGGCTATCGCCGTCAGATTCTCCAAAGCCAATTTGCGCTCGTCGGCCATTCCCTTCGCCGCGAGCTCCTTCACCATCTGGTACTCGGCGCTGACGCTGTAAGCCGCCACCGGCACCGTCGAGCGCTCCCGGAACTTCTGGATGATGTCGAGATAAGCCAGCGCCGGTTTTACCATCACGAGATCGGCGCCTTCCTCCAGATCCAGCTCCAGCTCGCGAAGGGCTTCCGTCGCCGAGCGATAATCCATCTGATAGGTGGAACGGTCGCCTTTCTTGGGCGAGCTGTCGAGGGCTTCCCGGAACGGCCCATAGTAACTCGAAGCATACTTCGCCGTATAAGCGAGAATCCCGGTTTCGGTCAGCCCCGTGTTATCGAGCTTCTTTCTCAAGTAGCCGATCCGGCCGTCCATCATGTCGGAGGGCGCAACGAAGTCCGCGCCCGCCTGCGCGTGCACGATCGCCATCTGGGCGAGCGGCTCGAGAGACGCATCGTTGGAAATGTGATCGCCTTCCAGGACTCCGCAGTGACCGTGGGACGTATAAGGGCAAAGGCAAACGTCGGTGAAGAGAACCGGCGCGTCGCCGAACCGTTCCCGGAGCTTTCGAAGCGCGCTCGGAATCTGCGCATCGGTGCGGGACGCGCTCTTTCCGTGCTCGTCCTTGTCCTTCGCCCCGCCGAAAAGCAGAAACGACTTCACGCCGCGCTCGAGATCGCCCTCGATTTGCTTCGAAAGAGCGTCGATGCCCCAGCGGGAGACTTCGGAAAACCCGGCAATGGGCTCCTCGGCGTTGGGTTTGTCGGCGAGAAAGTAAGGCTGGATGAGCTGTTCGAGAGAAAGCCGTACTTCCTTCACCAGATTGCGCGTGGCCTCTTTGGCCCGTAACCGTCGTGGTCGTTTCATAGAATTTCTCCAAGGCGAGCTAGGTCGCCGTCCGGAATCTCCCGGAAAGCGGTCAGTCCCCGCCGCTTCAAGCTTTCCGAAGTAAATTTACCGATCGAAATCACGGGCAGATTGCCCGATAACTTCGTGCCGCCGAAAACCGCGTCCACCGACGAAGGGCTCGTGAACACGATGGCCGAGAGACCGGGCGGCAAGGCGCTCACTTCGAGGGGAAGGCTGCGGTAGAGCGGCAACCGCTCCACGCTTGCTCCGGACTCGGTCAACTTTTCGGCGAGCAGCTGACGGCCGCTTTCCGCTCCAGCGACGAGAAACCGCTTTCCGCGAATGGTTTCCTTAGCAGCGAACTCCTCGAAGAAACCCTCGGAGCCGGATTGCTTCGGAACGAAGGAAGCTCCGGCGCCCAGCTTGTCTCCCGTCGATTTGCCGATGGCCGCAAGCCGGCTTCCCTTCGGAAGCCCCGCGATGGACTGCTTCCAATATTCCACGGCACGCGGGCTAGGGAAAATAATCCAGTCCGGCGGCTCGGAAAACACCCGGGCTTTGGCTTCCGCGGAAATCTCACAGGCCTCGAAGCGAAGGACCGCAAGCTCGATCCACTCGACCGCCTGCCCGCGCACTTTCAGATTCTTCGGCAGGCCCTCGTGCTCTCCGGTAATCAAAACTTTCATGCGGTGCGCTCCTTCAGGTGAGCGACCACCGCTTCGATTAGCTTTGCGTCGTCCGTGCTTTCGAACTCGAACGAATGAAAGGCGAGCCAATCCTTCTTGCCGCTCTTCCGATCGCGGCTTTGTCCGAGGAAGGCGGATACTTTCATGGAGCCGGTCGGACCCTTGGCCCGGCAACGAACGCCGAGCGGAAGCGTGCAGCCTCCGTCCATTCCCCTCAAAATTTTTCTCTCTGCCGAAGCCTCGCGAAACGCGACGGCGTCGTGAAAGGCCGCAAGCGCCCGCGCCAAATCGCCTTCGACCGGATCTCTAGTCTCGATGCCGACCACGCCTTGGGCGGGGGCCGAGACGAATTTCGTTTCTGGAAGATCCACGGCGATTACGCCCGTCATGTCCGCCCTGAGGCGATCGAGGCCGGCGCCGGCGAGTACTACCGCGTCGCATTTGCCTTCCCGGGCGGCGGAAACTCTAGTGGGCACGTTTCCCCGGAGGGCGACGATGGTTAGATCGGGGCGAACCGCGAGAAGCTGAGCTTCCCGCCTGAGGGAGCTGGTTCCCACGACGGCCCCCTTGGGAAGGCCGAGCAGCTCTCCGCTCGCTTGCCGCGACGGATTGATAAGAAGGCGATCGCAAGTCGTCTCGCGCCTCGAAACCGCCGAGAGCTTGAGTCCCGCCGGCTGCTGCGTCGGAAGATCTTTCAAGGAGTGAACGGCGAGGTCCACCTCTTTCCGGGCAAGGGCCCCTTCGAGGTGTTTCGTGAAGACCCCGGGATAAAGCGGGTCCATTTCGTAGAGGGGAGTCTTGAGATCGGCGTCGCCGTGGCTTTCCACTTCGACGAGCGTGACGGCAAGTCCGCCGGCCACGAGCGCCGCGCGCACCATCTCGGCCTGCACTCGGGCGAGCGCGCTCTTTCTGGTGCCTAGTCGGAATGACTGCTTAACCACTAAACCTCCGGCTCAGAGCGGAAAAGAACCGCCGCTGTCGCCTCGGAGGATAGTACGAAGGTGCTTCTGCGATTGGTAGAGATTCCTGCGGATCAACTTTTCCGCCCATTTTCGGACGGATTCCTGAAACTCGGTGGGGATTTCCCCGTTCAGGCCTTCCACAGCCTTGGCCAGCTCTTGTAGAACCTGGGGCTCGATGCTGCTGAAGTCGGCCAGCACCGGCGCCTGCTTGAGGCGCAGAAAATAGTCCCGCATCGCCTCCTCGATGATGAGCTCCGCCGACTGGACGGCCTTCGCGCGGGCTTCGGTATTCTCTTTCGCTTCCTCGCGCAAATCCTTGAGCCGAACCACGGTGACCTTGTGATCGCACCCGGGCTCGGCGACGTCCGGCGGTTCGGCGAAATCGAAAATCAGATGGCGGTCCCACTCGAGCTTTCCAAAAAATTCCTGGCCAAAAAGCGGCGTCGGGCTCGCGGTAGCCGTGAAAAGGTGACTGAATCGCGGCGGCCGGCCGAGAAAATCGGCTAGCGACATCAGCTCGACGCCTTCCGCTTCCGGATACGGCGTGAGCGCTTCCACCGTGCGGTTCACCCACAGTACGGGCGTCTCGGGGCGGTTCTTCTTCAGCCACTGAAGGACGTAGAGGCACATGGGACTGCGGCCCACGATCGCGACCCGCTTCAGCGGAAAATCTTTTTCCATCGTTTCGAGATGGCGCATGCCCAGCGCCGCGACCGACACCGGCTTTTCCCCGATGGGCGTTTCCGTGCGCACGCGTTTGGCCGTTTCGAAAGCGAGATGAAAAGCCCGGTCGAGCGCGGAGCTCGGACCCATGGGGGCCGTGCGGTGAGCGTCCTTCAGCTGGCCGAGGATCTGCGCTTCACCCAGCACGAGCGATTCCAGCGAGGTCGCGACCCGCAGAAGATGGCGGAGCGCGGACTTGCCCTCGAGGTGATAACCGCGGAAAAAAGCTTCTTCGCCGAGACCGAAGTGGGCGAGGAGTTTCATCCACTGGCCACGGGAATCGGAATAGTAGTTGGCCGCCGTGGTGTAGAACTCCACCCGGTTGCACGTATATACGTAGATGAGATCTTCGAAGCCGAACTTCGCCAGCTCCTTCAGGCGCGCTTCCCGCACCGAAGGCTCCAGGTACAGTTTGCGGCGCATTTCGGAATCACTGCGCCGGAAGTCGGTTCCCCATAAGTGCAAGGTCATGGCTATTTATAAGAATAGCATCCGGGGCTAGGCGTAATGTCACGCCAATGTCACGCAAGAAACCGCTACAATCCTTAGTATTTCTAAATACTTAAAAACAGGGAAGAGCGAGAGCGGGAGCGAGCGCAAGGAAGGCTTTTCGATCTCGGCCTGCTACCCGTGGCGTGGGCGTAAGCCCTGCAAGCGTGGGGCAAAAGATCAGGAAGTCTTCCTTGCGCTCGCTCCCGCTCTCGCTCTTTCTTCAGGGCGATTTTTTGGCGATGTCTTTGACCGCTTTGGCGGACCAGTTCTTCCAGCTCTGAACATCTTCCGCGGAGTAGTCCTTACCCGAGATTTTTCTCAGGATTCCGTGGGAGAGCTCCTTGTGGTCCGGCTGCTTGGACTGGATCAGATCCACGAGCACCGGGATGGCGGGCATCACTTCGTCCCGGGCCTTGGGAGAGTGCATGGTGTGGAGATAGACGACGTACAAAGCTTTCGAGCGGTCGGAGACGCGCGGAAACTGCAGCGCCTGAATTATCGGCGGAAGCGGAATCACCAGCTCCGCGTGGTACTCGGCGATGTCTCCAAGAACCCGAAGGGCGTTGTTGCGAACGAGCGCCTCGGGATCGCGGACGCGCCCAATCATCTGCGAGATGACGGCCTTTCCGTCCTTCGCGTAGGCAATAAGGTAGGTCGACGCCGCCCTCCACTGCCCGCGCTCGTCCTTCTCCTGGATTTCGGCGAGCGCTTTGAAATTCTTCTTCACGCCGTCCACGAAAATCTTCTCGTATTTTTTCAGCTTCGGATGCGAGTGTCCGAAGGGACAGTGAAACGCGGGGCACGCGGCGGCCTCCGGCTCCAGCATCCCGGTTTCCACGAGTTGAAGGGCTTCGTCCTCGTAAGCGATCCACTGGGCGATGAGGTTATCCGGATCGGCGTGGGTTCCCTTGATCTCAGGGAGAAACGGCATCCGTTTCGCGACGTCCGCCTTTTCCACGACGTCGAGAGTTATGTGAATGGCCATATCGCCGGGCTCGAAGTATTGAACGATGCTCCAGTCGGCGTGGGCGAAGCCGAACTGCTCCTGCACCTTTTTAGCGAGCTTCTGCTCTATATCCAGCGAAGCGGCGTCGCCTTTCAGTCCCTTGTCCACCCACTCGTCGAGCTCCTTGCCGAGAGTTTTTTTAAGAATGACGGAGTTGATGCGAGGACTTCCGTAAGTCTCGACCGAAGCGACGTAAGGCTTCGCGGGCTCGCCCTCCCCCTCTTGTCCTTCCTCCAACTTCGGCGCGATGGCTTCCTTCGCGCCGGCGGGAACTTTCGGCTCCGTTTTCTTCACGGCCGACGGCACCTTGCTAAGAGGCAGGTTGGACTCTGCGAAAGCAGACAAAGCCGCGAGGCAACTGACAAGGAATAGGGCTGATTTCATCCCACCATTGTAACCGTTTTTCCTCTCCCGCGCCGCTCGGCCCTGAGCAACCTGGAAGCGGCGCAAAACGATTCTGCCGACGAGACCGCCCTTCAAGTCGGCAAGATTTTCCCTTGTTAGACGGGCGACTCGCCGAAAGGTTCACTGAAATCCCTGATTTATCCTCGACTCATCGAATCAGGCCGAAATGCCCAAGCTGAAATGAAAAACCCCGCCGGGCTCGCGCCGGGCGGGGGCTTCCCATTTTGAATAAGCTGACTCTTAGAGCGTGACGCCCAGAATCGCCTGGAACGCACCGACCTCGAGGCCGTCACCGAGCGTGAAGCCGCTCATCGTGTCGTTCATGAGGTTGTCGGAGCGGTAAGCGACGCCCAACGTAACGTTCGGGCTGACCGCGTACGTGATTTCCGGCCACGTGTAAACGAACGTCGTCCAGTTTCCGCCGTTCGTCGTGCCGGCCGCGTTGCGGGCCTTCGTCTGGTGGAAATAGAGCGGAAGGCTGAGGGCGAAGCCCTTGCCGAGATCGAAGTCCGCGATGAGGTACACGCGGTTCTCGAAGGCGGTGTTGGCGACGGTGCCGTTCGCGGCGCGATCGTAGAAGTGGAAGATCGGAAGCTCCATCGCGGTCAGCGTCACGCTGGGGGACGCCTTGTAGGCGAACTTCAGGTAGTTGCGGATCATCGCGATGCCGCCCGCGTCCCGGAAACCGGCGCGCGTGGGCAAGTACACCCGCGGCTCATAGCCGAAGGAGAAGTCTTCCGTCTTGTAAAGGTTGTTGAACTTCGCGCGGACGAAACCGTCCTGCACGAGCACGTCGGCGCCGGTCCGCGCGGGATCCGGGCTCGAAACGTTCGTGTCGAAGTACTGGATGGCTCCGATTTCGAAGTTCGGGTTGAACTGGTAACCGAGGCCGACGGTGTTTTCCGTCGTGATGTTGTCGGCTCCTTTGATCGTCATCGTCGGACGCGCCTCAAGCACGCCGGTGATGCGCGCTTCGGTCGGGGCCTGGATGGCCGCCGTCGAGACGCTGGCCGAGGAGGCCTCCGTCGCCGTGGCGGTATCCGTGGTCGCCGGAGCGATGGTCACGGGAGTTTGTTCGGCCGGGGCGGCCGGAGCGGCGGCGGCGGCAACCGGAGTCGCCTTGGCCGGAGCCTTTTTCGCCGGGGCGGCAAAGCCCACGGAACCAATGATCAAACCGATAATCGCAAACGAGAACTTCATTCATCTCTCCTGAAAAATAGTGCCTTGGGAAACGAGGCGACCTTATAGCAGGGTCATCCTGAAGGCAACGCGATTGAAAGCTAAGATTTCATGTGTTTAGGGTCATTTTCGGACACTTCGCTTGGCGGCGACTCCACCTTTGTCTAAGTTGTCGGAATGGCCGACGTTAAGCGCACTCCCAACCGCCTCTCCAAGGAGGCCAGCCCGTACCTTCGCCAGCACGCCCACAACCCGGTCGACTGGTATCCGTGGGGTTTCGAAGCCCTGAACCGCGCGAAGCGGGAGCAAAAGCCCATCTTCCTTTCCATCGGATATTCCGCGTGCCACTGGTGCCACGTGATGGAGCGGGAAAGTTTCGAGGACGACGAAACCGCCCAGCTCATGAACCAGCATTTCGTGAACATCAAGGTCGACCGGGAAGAGCGGCCCGACCTCGATCACATCTACATGACGGCGGTCCAAGCGATGACCCAGCACGGGGGCTGGCCGATGTCCGTCTTTCTGACTCCCGATCAAAAGCCTTTTTACGGAGGCACCTATTTTCCGCCCATCGATCGGATGGGGATGCCCTCGTTCAAAAAGATTCTCGCCGGAGTCTCGAACGCCTGGACCTCGCGCAAGGACGAAGTTCTCCAAAGCGCGGGCCAGCTGATGGAGGCGCTGAAAAATCTCGGCGAGGGCGCAAGAGCGCAGGCCGCCGGCAAGCTCACGCCGGACCTCTTGAAAAATGCGGTACTGAGCTTCGCCGAGGCGTTCGATCCGGTGAACGGCGGATTCGGCGGAGCGCCGAAATTTTTTCATACGATGGACGTGCGGCAGGTGCTTCGCCATTGGGCGCGCTCGCAGGATCCCGACGCGCTAGAGATGGTGACGACGACACTCGATCACTGGGCGAGGGGCGGCATTTACGACCATTTGGGCGGCGGCTTCCATCGTTACTCGACGGATCCGGAGTGGCTCGCGCCCCACTTCGAAAAAATGCTCTACGACAACGCGCTCGTCGCCGAAACTTTTCTTGAAGCCTATCAGGCGACAAGAAACGCCGACTACGCGCACGTCGCCCGCGAAACGCTCGACTATGTGCTTCGGGAGATGCGCGCGGAAAACGGCGCTTTCTTCAGCACCCAGGATGCCGACACGGAAGGCGAGGAGGGAAAGTTCTACGTCTGGACGAAGGCGGAAGTCTTCGCCCACTTGGAGAAGGACGTCGCCGAGACGTTCGCCGCCGTTTACGACGTGACGGCGAACGGGAACTGGGAAGGCAAGACGATCCTGAGGAAAAAGAAGAAGCTCGCCGATCAGGCCGAAGCTCTCGGAACCGACGTGGACTCGCTGGAAGCGACTCTCTCGGTCGCCCGTCGGAAACTTCTGGAAGTGCGCGGCCGGCGCCCGGCGCCGTTTCGCGACGAAAAGATCCTCGCGTCGTGGAACGGGCTCATGATCGACACGCTTGCCAAGGCCTCGTCGATTCTGGGGGATCCCGGCTACGCGGACGCGGGCCGCGCGGCGATGCTTGCGCTCTTTGACAAGTTGTACTCGGGCGAGCGGCTCCTTCATCAGATGAAGGACGGCCTCGGCATGCTCGACGGCTATCTCGACGACCATGCTTGCCTCGCCAACGCCTGCGTTTCTCTCTTCGAGCTGGACGGCGACGTTCAATGGATCGAAAAGGCCAGAAAGCTGATGGACGCGGTTCTTTCGGATTTCTGGGACGGGTCGGGCGGTTTCTACTTCACCGGAAAAGATCACGAAAAGCTCATCCTCCGTCCCCGCGACACCCACGACGGCGCGATTCCGTCGGGAGCGTCGATGGCGGTGACGGCGCTGCTCCGGCTCGGCAACGTTTGCGGCGAGCTGAAATATCTTCTGAAGGCCGAAGAGGCGCTGAAAACCCAGGAGCCGTTGCTCCGCCAGATTCCCCGGGCCGCGGGGCAGATGGTCATCGCGCTCGATTTCTTCCTGGCTCCGCCCGAACAGGTTTATCTCGTCGAGGGGGATTCTCCCGAAGAGTTTGAAAACTGCCTCCACGCCGTTCGCTCGGGCTTCACCCCCAACCGGGTGCTCGGCATGAAGCGAAGGGGTGTCGACCCCGCCCGCTTCAAGAACGCGGTGCCGGCGGCCGCCGACAAGGTGGCGCAGAAGGGAATGACGACGGTATTCGTGTGCGAGCGCTTCGCTTGCCAGCGTCCGCTGGTGGGAGAAGCCGAGGTGGAAGCTTGGAAAAAGTAATCGCTCTCGATCGGCCCCTCGAAGAGGGAGCCGTGCGCTGCGTGCAGGGAATTTCGAAGCCCGTCGCCGTGTGGAATCTCGGCGGCACGTACTACGCCGCCGAGGACTTCTGCCCGCATCTCGGCGGGCCGCTTTCCGAGGGAGAAGTCGAAGGCACGTGCGTGACTTGTCCCTGGCACGGAGCCAAGTTCGATCTCAGTACCGGCAAAGCGCACGCGGGTCCCGCGAAGCGCGATCTCGTCCTATATAAGGTTACGACGCCGAAGGCGTGAACGTCGGCATCGTGAAGCATCGCTTCGAGCCCCCCGCGCCGGAACTATCGTCCCCCGTACAGGCGCCGCCCGACGTGATCGAGTCATCTAGATCGTAAGTAATATTCAAAGTGATGGTGCCGCCGGCGGCGATGGAGAGCGGAGGATTTATCTCGGCGCTGTTCACAGTGCAGCTGTTGCGTTTGAACTCCTGCGGTGCTGAGTCCAGCACGGTCGCACCGTCCGCCCACTTGATGTTGTTGGCGTTGCCGGTGTTGTACTTGCAGAATTCGAGCCGCGCGTACTTGTAGCTTCCCGCCGTAACCGCCCTGCCCTGAGCATTCAGCGCAGCGTTCACGTTGGCGCTCGTATCGCCGAAATTGAAATAGGACGTCACGATTTTGTCCATCGCCGCGCCGTCTTCCGCCGTGCCCGCCGAAATATCACAATGCATGATGTCCGACTGGCAATCGTTGTTCAGGTACACCATCGAAGTCGCGCCAACGTTAGTGCCGGTGCCATCGATATCCGCGGCAACGTAGGCCGCGATGAGCTTCATCTGAAAAACCGTGGGCGCCGCGCGCATCGCCTGGCGGGCGTAGCGGCCGAAGACCGCGGCGGGCCCGATGTCGGCGATATTTCGCGTGCCGGTCGCGTTGATGAAGCTGATCGTCACGGTGGCGTCGCCGCCGCCGCAACCGGAAAGAAAAGTCAGTAACGCCGATAAAAGTAGAGCTCGCTTCATGTTGGATCCTCGGGTTTAGGGGATGGAAAGCTTGTGTGTTCTCGAATTATAGACGACGGCCCTTTGTTCCTTCAAAGCCCGGTGCCCCGCAAGCCCCCAGTCGAGAGGAATCCCTCCGCTCGCGACCGCCTGGTAGTGCCGGCGCGGGTTGCCGTTGTTCGTCCAAAACACCTCATACCCGCGGCGGCGGTACTCCCTCACCTGTCCGCGGATGGACCGAAACGCCACGACTTCCGCCTCATCGACCGTCGGAAGCATCAAGCGGTAGCGGCCGACGGTGCCGACGGCGAGAGAAAGCCCCAGCACCGAAGCGCTCACCGCCCTCACCCAGCCACGGCGTTTCAAAAGAAATAGGCAACCAAGCGCCAGAAACGGCAACGCCGGCGCGAAGTAGCGGCTCTCGTTCACGGGAGTCACGATCGAGCCGCGGCGAACCGCCGCCTCGAGGCCGAGCGAAATCGCGGCGAGGATTACCGTCATCCCGGCGACGCACAAAAGCCCAAGCCCGTGAAACACACGATCATCGCCCTTCTCCCGCACCCCACGGAAGGTAACGAAGCTCCAGCCGGCGGAAATGGCGGCGGCCAAAATCCAAAGAGAAGGCGAGTACGCTTCGGAAGTCGCTCCCACGGTGAGAAAGAGCGAACGGATCGCCCGGTGAAAGCCGAAGGCATGGGCCGGAAACGGACGAAAATGGAGAAGGTTCTCCCAGTGCAGGCGCCCGTCGGGACCCTGCTGATGGATCCCGCCGGTAATCCACAAAAGCGCGAGCGCCAAACCCGCGCCGAGAACGGGCCACGACCAGAAGAGCCAGCGCGGCAATTTGCGGCGGTGGGGAGAAATCCCGAGCGCCACGACGGGGGCGAGAACCGCAAGCGGCCAGTAGGCGTACCGAAGCAGCATCGTAGATAGAAGTAAGGCCCCCGCGAGGCACGCTTCCATCCAAGGCCGCCGCGCGGCCGCCGTCGCAAGCCGATAAAGCAACCACGTCGCCGGAAGAAAACACGCGAGCGCAAGCCTGTCCCCCGTCGGAAGGTATTGAACGGGAGTGAGGCCGAGAATTCCAAAGACCGCGCCCGCCAAAACGGGCCCGTCGCCCAAAGACGGCCGGAGCGCGACGAGCCATCCGAACCAGCCGGCGAGGTAAAGAAGGGCGGCCGCCCAATGAAGGAGCCGCACCATGGCGACCGGATCGCCGCCGAGAAAGAGAGGAATGGACATCAGCCAGGAAAACCCCGGGGGCCACTGGCTCATCTCCATGCCGCTGACCGCGTGGGGGGACGCCGCATCGAAGTGGCGAAGCACGAGTCCGTGGCCGTCCACCCAGTTCTGGGCGGCGGCGATCTGCTGGTAATTGTCGTAGCTCAGCTCGAAGTGCCGTCCCGCGTGGAAACTCTCGGCCCACACGGCGCAGAGCGCGGCCAACGCCAGGCACCATAGAAATCGCTGTTCGGATAGGCGGGGCATTGGAGGAATTATTTTACTACGCCCCTCCATCTGGTTACCTCTAAGGCATGTCCGACATCGTTTCCCTTTCCGTCGAAGAGCTCCTGGCGAAGATCGAGGCCAAGGAGGATTTCGTCCTGCTCGACGTGCGCGGGCCGGAGGAGTTCGCGCTGGCCAACCTCGGAGGGACGCTCATTCCGCTTCCCCTTCTACCGCAGCGCCTGAAAGAGCTCGATAAGACGAAAGAGATCGTCGTGCTTTGCCACCACGGAGTGAGGAGCCTTCACGCCGCTCAATTTCTTCTCGCCAACGGCTTCGAAAAAATCTCGAACGTACGGGGCGGCATCGATCAGTGGTCCGTGCGGATCGATCCGGAAGTGCCCAGGTACTGAAGTTGAATCCCTTTCTAGCCAAAGGTTACGCGGCTTGCCTCGAGGCGGGCCTGAAGGGCGAGGAAAAGCGCCGTCCGAGAGGCGCGCTGAAAAAGCTCGCCGACAAACTGCGGGTTCATCCGAGCTTCGTTTCCCAGGTGCTGCTCGGAAAATCTCACTTAAGCGTCGACCAGGCGCTCGTCGCCGCCGAGTTCTTCAACCTCGGTCCCGACGAGACGGAACACTTTCTGGATCTGCTTCACCGCGATCGGGCCGCGACGCCGGGAGCACGCGACTATTTCAATGCCCGCATCGAAAAGAGAAACAACGAGCGGCTCAATCTGAAAAAACGTTTCCAGGAAAAGCGCGCGCTCACCGCGGAACAGGAAAGCCTCTACTACGAGGACTGGGCGACGCAGGCCATCCACATGCTTTGCCAGCTTCCGGGAAAGCACACTACGGCGTCGATTGCCAAAGTGCTGAAGCTCGATCCCACTCGGGTGGAGTCGAAGCTGAAATCCCTCGAGGAGACCGGTTTTCTAGAAGCGAAGGACGGCGGCTGGAAGAGCCTTCTCGAGTCGTTTCATCTCGGAAAAGACTCGAAGGTGGTCGGAAGGCTGCACTCGAACTGGCGGCTGAAAACCCTCCACGAGATAGCGGGGGGCCTCGCCGGAGACTCGGTCCACTACACCTCGGTCATGACCATCTCGGAAACCGCGGCAAAAAAGATCCGGGACTCCATCCTGAAACACCTCGAAGAGACCAGAAGTGAGATTTCGGCCGCCGAATCGAAGGCGCTTTATCACTATGGTCTCGACTTCTTCCCCCTAGTTCGAGAGTAAAACTCTCGTAACTGCCACTTTGGCGACAACAATACTATTGATGCCGCATCGCGTTTCAGGGATATCTGCCCCGTTTTCAAGACAGGAGTTTCCAATGAAGCGGCTACTTATTTTGGCTCTCGGACTTTTCGCGATTCGGGGCTTCGCCCTGGACGGCGGCAACAGCAGCGGCGGCGAGGAACTGTACGGCGCCGGAAGCCTGCCCTACGAAACACAGTGGGCTGAGACCGTGGGCATAGCCGACTCCGTGACCGGGAACGACCCCTGGGACATTCGATTCCGCAAGCTCTACAAGGGTACGGACACGGAGCTGACCGCCGGGACGAACCGGGCGGTGCTCGCCACTCCGAAGCCGGGTGCGCTCCTCTTCGTTCAAAAGGGCGGAAGCCTAAGCCGTGCGATCTCTCTCACGGCGGAACGAGCGACGGCGGTGGAAGAGTTTTTCGCCGACACGGCGGACGACGCGAGAGTCGAATGGAGCGTCACTTACGGCAAGAGCCAGGATAAGTGGCTGAGCTGGTCCGCGGAGCTCGTGGCCGGGGAACTCGCCCAAGGACCGAATAAGAGCAAAGTTCTGGCCGCGCTTCTGGCCGATCCGAGCGCGCTGCCGGCGAAGCGGAATTCCCTTCTCGCCAATTTCCTGCCGAACGCCGACGTGGAGAAAGCTCTGAAAGACGCGGCCATCGACACGAAGGCCTCGTTCCAGAGCCGCCGGGAAGCGGCCAACGCCTTCTTCCACCGCGCGCCCAAGTACCGGGCGCTCATCGAAGCCTGGAAAGAGGGCCGGGAAGGAGCGGACTCGTTCCTCAAACGGATCGCCCAGGAATGCTGGCAGACCTTCTTCTCGCCGAGGCCGAGAGCAACGGATGCGGAGATTCAGAAGTTGAAGGCGGAGCTTTCCGATCCGAGTACGCGCCAACGCACGATTTTCAAAGTGAAGCAGTTTCACGCCGACAACCGGACCGCGTGGCTTCTCGCCGACGTCGCCCGGGACAAGAGCGCGACGTCCATCGACCGCGGCTTCGCGATGAGCGAGCTGAAGGAGATGAAGGCGATTTCCCAAGTGCTCTACATCGCCCTCGACTCGTCGGTGGAGAAGGAGATCCGCTCCAGAGCGATTCTCGAAATCGGCCTGAGCGGCGAACAGGATTTAATCCAGACCTTGGTAAAAGAACTGAATGAAGCGGAGCTTCGGAAAGAAGCCGAAGCCTTCCTGCAACCCTAAGGAGTAGAAGATGAAGTACGTACTTGGCATCGTTTTGAGCTTGTTCGCGACGGCGGCGTTCGCCTTCGACGGCGGAAACAGCAGCGGCGGAGACGAGTCCCCGAACGCGGGCACGATTCCCTTCGAAGTCCCGAAATCGACGTTAATCGGAGTGGTGGACTCCGTGACGCCGGGAACGGCGACTTGGAAGGTGACGTTCAATAAGACGTTCCTCGCCCACGGCACGACTGCGGAGTTCAAAGCCCCGACGAATCAAATGAGCACCCCCATAGTGGGAAGCCTCTTCTTCCTGCGCGGAACGACCGAGCCGTACTCTATCGGCCGCGTGGTCCCCTCCACCGCGGATCGCGAAAAGGCGCTCGCCGAGTACCTCTTCGAAGCGGATCCCAAGTCGCGCCTGGAATGGGCCGACCGGTACGCGAAGAGCACGGACCTCTACCTGCTCAGCTGCGTGCTCGCGGAGCTCGAGATTCAGACGAAAGGAAAGCTGAAGGACACCGCCCTCTCGATTCTCGGCAACAACCCGAACCTGAAGCAGCTCCAGATGCACCTTCACGTCGCGACGAAGCTTCTGCCCCATCCCGACGCGCTCGCCATCGTGAAGCCGTACGCCCTCGACACCAAGGAGATGACCCACATCCGGTGGTCGGCGATGTACGCCATCGTGTGGCGCAAGGACCGGGCGTTCCGGGATCTCGTCGAAGCCTGGAAGGACGGCCGCGAAGGCGCCGATAAGTGGCTTCAAGACGAAGCGCTGAAAGCTTGGAACAAGATCTATCAGGGCAACCCAGCCCCCCAACGCTAAGTCCTGACCTGTCTTGCTCAGACCGGGGGGAGCTTGTTACCGTTAACAAGCTCCCCCCGATGAAAAAACGCGCACTCCAACCTCTCCTCCTTACTCTGGCGCTCTGCGCCCTTCCCTGGATTGGGGCTCTGAAACCCGCGGGCTGGCTCGTCGGAAACGTCTCCTTCGCCGGGTTCCTGAACCCACTGCCCTTTTTTCTCGCCGCGTCTCTCGCCTTCATCGGCGTGAAGCTCAACCAGCAGCGTCTGTTTTTCGTGAGTCTCTTTCTCGCCGCCGTGTACCTGTGCCTTCAGGGGAATTTGCCGGGATGGCTACAACCGGCGGGCTCATGGGCTCCGACCCAGGCCGCGGGGCTCGCGGCGCCGCTGACGCTGGGACTGCTCTTTCTTTGCCCCGAGGCCCGGCTATGGAACCGGCGTTCGGTATTGTCGACGGTGGCGGCCTTCGTGCCCCTGTTGGTTTTCTGTGTCGGCATCCGGGCCGGCTGGCCTTGGCTAAAAAGCATTCTCGCGTGGGAACCTTTTGGCCGGCAGTCCTTGAAGGTTTCGGAGGCCGCGACCCTGTGCGCGGCGCTGTTCGCCCTCTCGGCGTTTCTTCACAAAAACCACGCGAGAAGGTTGCTCCACGTTTTTCTCGCCGTAAGCCTCGTCCCCCTCTGGGCGTGTCTGCATTACCGGGCGACGGGAGCGAATCCGCCGAACGCTGGCGTCATCACTTCGCTCGCCTTGGCCTGCCAGACCGGCCTTCTCGTCTACGCGGTTTTTCTTCTCTATTGGGAACGCGTGTACCTGGACGAGCTGACTGGAATTCCGAACCGGCGCGCGCTCGACGAGCAACTGCCGCGGCTCGGCGCCCAATACGTTAAAGATCCGCAAGTGACAGTAGATATCCAGCAAAACCGTCCGTTCTTCATTTACGGCGAGGTCAAGACCGCCGGACAATATCCCTACGTCTCTGGCATGAGTGTTGAAACGGCTATCGCTATTGCCGGTGGCTTCTCCGAGCGCGCAAGTGAACACAAGTTTCGTATTAC
>CAZZHG010000053.1:0-37852 GCA_964653655.1 uncultured Pseudobdellovibrionaceae bacterium | reverse complement strand
GACATCTGCTTCGGCGCGTCCATGGTACAAGCGCAACTCGCCCGAAGGTTGCAAGAAGGTAGCTACGAGATACGTGGAGTTCGGGAGCGTATAGAGTTTCTAGTCAAGGCCTCCGACTTTGGGAAAAAGTCCGCTGAAACCAGAAAACTGAAATGGGGAACAAGTCAGCCGCGGCAGGGTCTTCCGAAGGTACCTTCGGAGCTGCTTCCAGTTTCATCGAAGGTATCCGAACCTCCTTCTCCTTCTCCTTCTCCTTCTCCTTCTCCTTCTCCTTCTCAGTCTCCTGATCAAAATACATATCCTCTCCTTGAGCTTTGGAACACACACTGCGGAAGCCTTCCCAAATGGGAAAAGGTCACTAAGGCTCGGCGGGAACGAGCAGCCATCCTTTGGGATGAAAAGCCGGACCCAGAATATTGGATGAAACTGATTCGGAAGGTTAAAGCGAATTGCTTCTTGTCCGGCGAGTCTGGGTGGCGGGCCAACATTGACTGGTTCTTGAGGGGCGAAGGCCGAAAGGGCCCGGCTACCCATGTTCGGCTAGCTGAGGGTGAGTTCGACGAGAAGGGTGCCGCCCCACAAGTACAGGTGGTGCAGTTTTGAGTTTTCTACCTGACATGTTTGTACACCGCGCGCAAAGAATAGAAGACGGAAGACTACGAAGGGTAATGACAGGAATCCGTCCGCTCGACGAAATGCTTCTCGGTTTTTGCGAGCGGGATCTCGTGTTGCTTGGAGCGCGCACGGGTGTAGGTAAGACCCAGTTGGCCACAGCGATCGCTGTAAATCTCGCCCTGAGGGGCACCAGAACACTCTTCATCGCACTAGAAGCCCACCATAGGGAAATCGAAGATCGCGCTTTGTACGCTAGGCTCGTGGCGCAGTTCTTTGTCCGCTATCCAAATGGCAAGCCTGGCATAAATCTCCGATACCGGGCGTGGAGAATGGGACTTCTTGATGCCGAGCTCGGCGATCTAGAGAAGGAGGTCCATGGGGAACTCAGCAGAACGTTAAGTTACATCAGTACCGTGTATGGCGGGTCGAAATACACAGTCGATGACTTCGTGAAGGCCATCGACTCGGCCGAAGCCGACATCGGCCTGATTATCCTGGACCACTTCCATTTCATAGAGAACCCAGACGATAACGAACAGCGTGGCTTCAAAGCGGCCGCTCAGAAAATCCGGGAAGCGGCTCTGCGTAATAGGAAGCCAGTTCTCCTTCTTGCTCACATGCGAAAAACCTCACGGGGCGAAAAGAATCCGATCCCTGACATCGATGACTTTCATGGAAGTAGCGACCTAACCAAGATCGCAACAGACGTAATCATCGCGGCTCGAGCAGAGGAGATCGCTGGTGTAAATGGAGAGAGGGGGACGTGGCTATACATTCCAAAGTCGCGTGAGGCCGGGGATGCCCAGGGGTATGCGGCCCTCGTTGGCTATGACTCGCGAACAGGAGTGTATAAGGAGGAATATTTCTTGGCACGTGTGCGCCGTTTCTCTGAACCAGAATTTATTCAGGCCAGCCAATTTCCAAGGTGGGCTAGAAGCGCAAAAGTGTGGAATGGGTGAGTAAGGGGGGGGGATCCCCCCTAAGAGTTACTTTTTGCCCTAGTCAGGACTCACCAAGTCGAACCACCGCTTTCCGTGGCCTTTCAATTGCCTGGTTTGAAACGAACAGGCTTTTTGGCTATTAGAAACAGTAAGGTTGAAGGGTCTGGCATCAAATTGAAAAAGGGGTATAGCTCAAAAGCAGAACAAGCAGGGGATGCGTTCGCGCTTCTTAACGACTTCATGAAGGAAGTGGCAGCAGCTCGAATAATCTACTTATTTGCATCCGAGAGGTTCTACTCAAAGTTCAAGGAGCTCGAAAAACTGGTGCCCGAGGGGACGAGAATTTTCATTCGTAGGGCTGCCGTGGGTTCGCTAGCTTCGGTGTTGTATCGATTCCAAGAGCTATACGAAGAGTTCCTAAAACCCCTCGGTTGTAACACTGTCCGAGCGAGGGCCCTCTATTCGGAGGTAAGCAATCGACTGGGGACTCTTCGGCAAATACATCATCACGTAACCAATCGAAAAACAGGTCGATATTTTTCCGTGGAAGAGATGGATTCTGCCTTCCAGAAGTTTAACGAAAGATTTCCAGATATTTTTGAACGCAAGGATGATTCGGGCTTAATTGGGCTGCTGCAGGAGGTTCGCGATCGGATAAAAGAGAAATATCCGGGATCGGAGCAGTCGGTTGCGATTCGTCATCAGGCGGCACTCCGTTTGGAAGAACAGCAGAACCGATAAGAACCCTCTTACGGTCCGCGCATGCCCACCGGGCTCCTCCGTCTAGTCTTCTGCTGGAACGACTAGATTCTCCACGACGGGAACGTCCAGGATGGTTCGCAGTTGTCTGAGCTCCGGCGGAAGTTCGGTTTCCAGTACCAAAATTGCCTGAGCTGAGTCCCGGCTATTCTGGGCCGCAATGTAGGCTGCAAGCACAGCGCGATACTTCACACATTGAAAGATTCCCCGAACTAAGTCGGCCGTATCTGAAATCCGAGACTTCACTTCCACGGCCGTTCGAACCGAAGCATGCGAGAAGAAAACGTCGACGCAATCTCCTGAAGGAAGCCCGAACTCTACTTCTCCAGGGGCAGCACGGCGAGAGAGGCCGATCTTTTCCGGATTATCAGAAACGTATTTCTTAAGTGCCTGATGAAAGGGGCTCTCTCCAGTTGTTCCCCTCTTTGAGGCCATCTTGAGGAGAGGGGTATACTGCGAAGCTGCGGGTTGGAGGCCGAAGTGTTCAAGAACTTCATTCCATCGCGGATATGCGAATATTCTCGCCAGAACTCCTTCGACGAGGGCCTCCCGTTGCCGGGGTAAGAGACTGCGAAATTCTGCCAGGTCACGTACGAATCCGCTGATACCCTCGCCAGGCAGGCCTGTAGCTTGATTGACTACGATGCACTGAATCTGCGGGATGTCTTCATTCCACTCCTTGGACAGGGATTGCAGAGCGCTACCGATGCTTCCGAGGGGATAATTTAGTGTTCTTGGATTGGACATTGCTAGCTCTGCGGCGAGATCGGCGTAGTAGATTTTTGAACCCGCGTGCGCCTGGCGCACCAAGATCGGAAGGGCAAGCCTTGCTCTTTGTTGATATAGACTCTCTCCGTCGAGAGTTTTGGCTATGCTCGCTGTTTCCATTTTCTGCTTTTCTCGAGTTATTTGTATGACCGTTTTGATTCGTTCAGAAATTTTTCAAGGTGTGTGTAATCGATTCCCATCCGATTCACGGCTAAGTAGATCACCGTTTTATGAAGAAACTCGATTTCCTTTCGGATGAACGCGAGATGGTGTGCGCAGATACCCATTAAGTATCCTATTCCCAGAATCAGAAGTCCTGCGACGATCTCCATCGTACCTCCCCAATACCCTTTTGTTATTTGCCCGCTCTCACCCTGAAAAGTGGCGATGCCAAGTTTACCTGTGGGAGCGACTCTTGTTCGCGATTGTTTCTTGCTGGTGCGCGCGAATTGCCCTTAGCCACGGCTCACAGTTGGTCTGGGGAATGTTGTACCAAGAGATCTTCTGCCGACTAAGGTAGGGTTCGATTTCTTCGCGCGCACCCTTTGAACGGAGAACGTAAGAGAGGTTGAGGGTGCCGTTTTGATGTTCGAGCAAGATATCCTGATACTCGAACCCGTTTTCAGTAGATTCGCGAACCTCTTCGCGGCTAACTGTTCGGCAGCCCGTGAAACCTTTCCATTCCTGATGGTTTTCTTCGCCCAGTTTCTTAGCCTTAATTTCAAAGAAGAACAGAGTTTCCGTTGCGGCTATCTGTTGGGGCTCGGTCGGGTGAGTGGACTCTCCCCCATCAGTTCGCACCCAAAAGAGAATCGCGGAGCTGGCAAATAGGACTGGAATGACAAGAAAGGCCCTCTTAAGTGCTGGTCGCATGCCCTCGTCTTATCGACAGAAATGAGGCAGTGGTCTTAGTGAAGAAGAACTAACTCATGGGGCTGGCCTGCGAACGCCGATACTCACTGGGGGATCGTATGGATAAACTCTTGAAACATCCGCTCGCCGTTGCTTCGATTGTTGGTATAGGGGGTTGGTTCTTAGGTCTAGCTCCGCGACTTGCGCGGATCGAGAGCGATATCAAGAATATCAAGGAAATCACTCGCGCCCCAGATACTACTCTAATAACCGACGTCGCCAATCTTAAGGGATCCGTACATGGTCTTGAAGCCCAAGTCTCGGCTTTGACGCAAATGGTGATTCAATTGCTGCCCGCCAAGAAAGGAAAATCGGCCTCGGTGACCGTCCCAAACGGGGCTATCGCGATTGAACTTGTGGAATGGCTCGGGCCTACAGTTACGGTGAAAGTGGTGGACGCGGAGAAGCTCAAGGCTCCTGAATCATTTTTTAGTTTTTTTGCGGTCAGGAAAACGGCCCGGCTACCTGCCAGCGCGGGTCTCAGAGAGTTGGCGGAGCGAATCGATGGCCCCGTTACACTCGAAATCAGTCCAGCCGTACAAGGTGAACATTGAGGTGGGTACGGGCCTAATCGCCCTGCTTGGATCTACGGCGCGTGCGGTAGGTTCTTGGCGGAAAGGTCGGACTCGGCGATAGGAAGGCGGCTCCCGGTCCTCTCCTCCCCCTAAGAATCATTTGCTGCAATTCTATGCGGCGAAACCTAAGGCGCCGTAGGAATTTGTAATGGGGGACTTTTCCACTCCAGACCAGGGTCCGCAGAGCGCCGACCGAAATTCTCAGATATTCTGCCGCCTCCTCAGAAGTCAGCCATTCACTTGTGTCGCTATTTTGCATCTCATTCAAGCGGGGGCCACTCGCGTAGCCCCCACCGTGTATTTCCAGAGTTTGGATGACTGCTGCTGGATACCTCCAGTTTGGAGGCGAAGGGTAGTACAGCAAAATAGATTTCTCAATAGGCGTGGGGTTCGTCTTAGGGGCATCAAGGTCTCGTTTGCGGTCCATGGCAGTATTTGTACTTTTTATTGCTCCCACAGGGGCAGGGTTTATTGCGCCCCGCCTTCCGGACAAACTTTACGGTCTGGTCCGCGTTTCCTAGGACGATTGTAGCCCCCTTGATCATAAGCTGGTTCGAACCTCGAGCTACCACCGAATTAGGCATGTACAAGCAAGACGCAGCACCTTCGGGGCAGTTGGCCACAGACACCCCGTCACTTCCATCACGCTGAAGGCGAGCAATGAAGATATTCTTTCCAACCACACCGCCCGCGGCTGGCCGGTCGGCTAAGTGACGGAACGCTCCAGCGAGTCGTGAGGTGGTAATTTCATGCGACTTCCCAGCTCTGAGAATATTGCGGAACTCTTCGGCATCGGTTCTTAAAAAGGCGCCACGTGCCCCAATTCGTTCTGCGAAAAAGAATTCGGGCAGGTCGGGCTCAACTCGATCCATGCTGAACATTGTGAAGCGGTCCTGTGCTTCAGCGCTCTCGGTTCCGTTTTTCAGGTCTTGATAGTTGGTCACGATGGCCATACCAAAATCGGCGGGTTTCTTATAATCAAGATGCCCTGAGAACATGAAACTAGTCCGGGTGATGTTCTTTCCAAATCTTCGCTGTAGCGTTTGAAATTTTTCTGATGCCTTTTGACGAAAGTTTTCCAGAACCGTCTGAGCGGTGTAATCGGGAGCTCCACAGCTTCCGAGTGTTTCGAGAAGCCATGTCTGGGTATCGTGCCCCTGCCCGTCCGTAGCGAAGCCGGTGAACCCCACAAGGAAGCGGGCATTTTCGCATCGAAGCGAAGTTGCCTTTAAATAGTTGTCATCGAAAACTGATCCATCGAAGCGCGTTAGTCGCTTGTCGCTGATCTGAAAGACCTCTTTTTCGGTGGCCAATGTTACAACTAGAGTCATTCGGACCAACCCCCCAAGATCCAAGGTGTCAGGAAGGCAAACTCAGCCGACCTCCCCAAAACACATGGGCGGAGATAAAGTAAGATGCTGTTTATCTTACCTATATGACCACACAAACACTTGAATATACTATATCAAATAAAGTTCTGCTATAATTATCTATGCGAATACCGATATTAGCGGTATTAGGAGCATATGAAAAAGGGCTACGATTTCTTGTTACAGATCCTGGAGCAGAAGGGGATCACTCAAGTCCAGCTCGCCGAAAGACTCGGAATAACTCCGCAAGCAATTCAGACCTGGAAATCGAGGATTCCTGGGAAAAGAGTGTCTCAGCTTTCTGAACACCTTTCTTTGGAGTCACACGAAATCGATATTCTGCTAGGCAACGATCCGCTCTGTTTCGAGTTCAGGACCAAGCGCGGAGAACACATTGGCGAGGTAGAGGTAACGGAAAGTACGAAGATCCGGTCTCAAGTTTTGTACGAGCGCCTTTTCCCATCGAGGGAGGCTGAAGTTAAGTATGACCTGACCCCCCTTCAGGAAAAAATTTCTAAATGTGGCAGGGATTTTCTTCAGATTGCTGATTGTGTCAGGAAGGAATTCACGGTCCCTGACTATCGTCCACTCTTAGCCGATGAATTGTTTGGTTTGTACGCTCGTGTCGGAGCCAAAGCATATTTCATGCCGTTCAAGCAAATCGGTCTGCTTAACGGCGGTGGTTCGCAGGATCAGACTGCGATTCTCTTCTCTAAGCATGGTTGTCACACGGTCTTGCTAGATAGCGATAGAACTGTAGACGAAGCCCATTTCGATAGAACGCACGAATTTATCCACATTATTTTCGGAAAGATTTTTGATGCAGATGGCGAACTGGAAGATCTAATCGATCGAGTCTGTGGAGAGTTAATCTATCCAAAGAAATTTATAGTTGAACAGTTTTTCAGTAATGACGTGAACTCAAAGCCTGCGACTAATAAAGTGCGTTTGCGCGAGGTCTTCTACCAGGCAACCTTTGGAATGAGACACATTCTTTCTCCGAGAGGACTCGCCCGTGCTATGCGGGATTCGGAATTGACGACCAGAAACTCCGAGCTCTACAAGTTCCTGTATTCGGAGTTTCACGAAGAGGTCCGGAAAAAGGCAGTGACCTATTCCAGCTACGGGGGGATGGATTTCGATTTTTCTGATCGTGAGAGAATGGAACGGTTTTATAGCGAGATTGTGGAAAAAAGCGAGAACGCCGGCTTCTATCCACTCTTCCAAAAAATTAAGAACGATCTCATCGAAGACCTTATCTCTCCCTCTGATTTTGGGGAAATGTTCAAGATGAAGCTTTCTGATGCGATGGTGCTCAAGGCGATTTGGTCCAAGAAGCCATCGCAATGAGCCAAGTGCTTGTCATCGGCGATACGAACGTTGCCTACATTCTGTTTTTTTTCACCGGAAAAGCGGTCATCCTTGCCAGGGAAATCAGTTTGGCTTCCGGATGTATTCTAAAATTCCATCCCGTGGTGCAGAGGGAAATACAAGCTCACATGGAGGCCTGGCATGTCTGCAACCAACTGGAGATTGAGGGGACTTTCCCATCCTTCTTCAACGACATTAAAGCAGAGGGGATGGCCGACCTAGACAAGTTCGTCACTCAGAACATGGCGGAAATTCCTGCGGTAGATACAAACTCCAAGGCTTTCTTTAATAAGCGCAAAGTCTACGAAGCCGAGAGAATTCGTTTACAGCAAGCGTGGAGACAAGCGGGCACAATAGGGAGAAAGGTTAAGTCACAACCCTCTAATGCCGACTATAGTATTTTGTTTTCCGCAGAGACGCGTGGGGACTTGATAGCTACCAATGACGAAATACTGCTGGCCGTTGCACAAGAGTTTCTATCAGAAGACTGCACTTTGAAAGCGGAGGACATAGTGAACGATTTCTTCCGTAAAGATTCGTCGACTAAGAAAGCGATAGAAGACGTTGCAGCGGTCCTTTCCTATTTGGGTCTTCCCTTCAATCTGGCTCGAGCGCTCAAGTGAGCCATTGACCATCCTCGATAGAGCAATCTTATTCAATTATGTGTTTTATGCGGCTAGCGAGTTTGCGTCGCAGCTCATCTGGTGAAGACCACGTTATGAAGTTCAAGTGCTTCACATCGAAGTGCAATACCCGTAGCCATCTTTCGTGGACTACTGAAATTACAGGGATGTTTCTTCCCTCAGCGTACCCAGCCTCGTAATATACGCCTCGTTTGTTCATCGTGTACTCGGCAACTATGAATCGAGACTGCCTGATTCTGGCCAAGATCTCATCAGTAACTCCGCCCCGATATTCCACGCCGTCGATTGCAAATGCTTCCCAGCCGGCGTCTGTACACGCGGACTCAATGGCCGATTGAATGGCCGGTCTTCCTTTGTAGGTGAATGACATCGCAATAAATGCTTTCCGCGAGCTGGTGGCACCGAAGTGTCTTTCGATTTCCGTCCATCCCGTAGGGGTAAGTGAGAAGGGGAATGCTTCCAGGTTTTTCAAGCTCTCGCTGGTAAGTTGCCGTGATTGTACGAAGGCGTGTACGTGGTCATTTATTGCCCATCCTCTCTTGATAATTTCCGCCGCCCATCCCGCGAGTTCCTGGTATCCATCCATTTTCAAAAGATAGAGATCCCGCAAGGTGAGAGGCGTGCCTGAAAAGGGGCCGCTGTTCCTTAGTTTGGTCCCCAGCGTGCGAATGAGCTCTAGGGGTTTTGTGGCGTGAGAGATCGGCGTTGCCCCAACGACTTCTACATTGCGTACACGCCACTTTGGGCCTGGGAGAGGGGTATCGGATGCGCCGTCCGTGACGTGCCAAAAGTTGTAAAGGTCTTCTCCCGATGCCCTGATGTTGTCGGCAATGCAGTTCACTACAACATTGCGAGGAGTGTCCTTATCCTGAAACCGTTGTTGAGCCCTGTGGGTGACGCCATGGTCTCCGCATGTCCCACAGTATCCAATGAAGGAAACTGGACTATGTTCCAAGAACGGCGTGTACGTGACTCCTGGGGTTCCGCAGAGGACACATTTAGCGTCGGGCATCGGCAAAATAAACGCTGAACCCGGTCGCGCGGCAAGTGAGGAAAGCCCAGTTTCTAAGCGACAATTGTTTGTGGGCAGGTTTGGGGGACGGTAGCGGCTAATTTGGTCAACCGACCGAATTCATTGCGCGAAAACAGGCAGAATGGCGGAGAGAGAGAGATTCGAACTCTCGATAGGGTTTCCCCTATACACGCGTTCCAGGCGTGCTCCTTAAACCGCTCGGACATCTCTCCGCTGGAATCGAACGAGCCTTGATACCACCGTACCCGCCCATCCGTCCATGGGGACACTTCAACTAAATATTTAGTTGATAGTAACTAAAAGTTTAGTTACTCTGAGAATGAAAGGGGACACCTCGTGCGCAAAAAGACGGATGAAAAGACCAAACCCAGGCTGACGGAAGTGGAGCTGGAGATGATGGGGGTGCTGTGGGACCTGAAGGAAGGGTCGGTGAGCGACGTTCTTCAGAAGCTGCCCGCCAATCGCAAGCTCGCCTACACCTCGGTTTCGACCATGCTTCGCATCCTCGAACAAAAAGGCGTGGTCGCCAGCCGCAAAGAGGGCAGGGGCCACCTTTATAGCCCCCTTCTCGATCGGGAGTCTTACGGAAAGGCCTCCGTGGAAGACCTCGTGGAAAAAGTTTTCGGAGGAGCGCCGTCGGCGATGGTCCGCACGCTTCTCGACATCGGCGGGCTCACCGATTCCGATCTCGATGCCATCCGCAAAGTCATCGACTCGAAAGGAAAGCACTCATGACGGCCTTCTGGCTTATCCGCGCGTGCTTATTGCTCGCGGTCGGAACGCTTTTCGTGGAAATCCTCGCGCGGTTGGTAACGCGCGGAAAGATCCGGGCGGCTTCCGCCTGCCGCCTCTCGTACCTCATTCTCGCCGCGGCGATGGTGCTTCCCTTTCTAAGCACTCCTTCGAGCCTTCGCCCCAAACCCTCTCTCCAAGTTTGGGCGGCGCCTACGATGCGCCTTCACGATATCGCCGCGGCCCCCGTGGTGACGGTCGCTGCGTCCTCGACTCCGGCGCCGCTATCCGATCTTCGTTGGGTGCTCGTCCTCTGGGCGATTGCGGCCTGCCTTCGCGGGCTTTGGGTGCTCTTCGATCTCACTCGCCTCGTCCGCCATCTGAACCGATCCTTCGTCATTCGCAGCGTGGGGCCGGTGAGGGTCGTCGTATCGTCGATATTCGCGGTTCCTTTTTCCCTTCGCACGGCTGGAAGGCGCTGGGTAGTTCTTCCCGACGGCTCCGCTGAAGATCCCGCCGGCATGCGCACCGCTCTTCATCACGAGTTTCAGCATCACCGGCAGGGGGACACCTTCTGGTCGTGGTGGCTTGAAGCCCTTCGCATCGCTTTCGTTCCGCACCCGGCCGCCTGGATCCTTTCCAAGCGGCTAACCGAATTCCAAGAGTTGGCTTGCGACCACGCGCTCATCGGCCGAGGCGCCGTGGGACCGCAAGCTTACGGACGCTGCCTGTTACGGGCGGCTCAAACCGCTCTCTCGACTCGAGGCCTTCCGGCTTGCGCGGCCGGCATGGCTTCGAGCCGTCAGGGAGCTTTCCTACAACGGAGGATCACCATGTTGTTCGAGTACAAAGAAAAGCCCCGTTCCCCCTGGTTCGGCCTGCTCCTCGCGCTGTTTGCCGTCTGCACGCTTGCGGGCGCGGCCGTCGCGTCGAGTGACTGGGTCCGCGATCGCCGAATCACGATGGAACAAGCCAAACAATGGGTAGGCAAGCGCTCCGCGTTTCCGACGCCGCTCAATGCCCGCGTTCTGAAGCAACTCAACCGTTACCTCGGTACTCCCGACGGCCGGGAGTTTCTTAGGAACGCGATGCAAAGAAAAGAGGCGTACGACTCGGTCCTGGAAGCAAAACTCGCCGAGTACAACGTCCCGAAGGAGCTCTACGCGGTGGCGCTCATGGAGTCGGGCTTTCACAACGCCCAGGCTTCGGCGAATCCCGTGGGGGCTGCCGGCGTATGGCAGTTCATGGCTCAGACGGCGCGCAACTATAACCTGCGCGTCGATAGCCAAGTCGACGAGCGGCTCAACGTTCCGAAGGAAACGGATGCGGCCTTTCGCCTACTGAAGGCGCTGCATCTGCAGTTCCAGGATTGGGGCCTCGCCCTTCTCGGCTACAACGCGGGCGAAAACTTCGTCCTGCGGGCCATTCAAAACGCCGGCACGCGCGATGTCTGGAAGCTCATCGACGCGGGGTACGTCGGCGACAACGAATACGTCGAGAAAGTGATCGCGGGCGCGATCATCTTGAATAACCCCTCCGTTCTCGATTAACGCTTAATCGGCGGAATCAACCGGGCGCCCGGATTAATTCCGGGAATCAACGGTTGATTCCGCCGAGCCCATTCCAGCCTGAGGTGCCGTAACTGGGCACCGGTGACAAACGAAAAGTGAGCGAAGGGGGTGTATTCCGGCGGTGTATTCTGCCTGGCGGTTGGGCCGGGGTCTTGCACCTTATAGAGACCAATCGGGGTTGTGGTAGAGGCGGAAAGTAGCGGTAAGCGGATGCGGATGTGGTTTCCCTGGTGCGCGCTTTGTGTGGTGGTCGGATTGGCTCTCAGCCGATCCGCCGTCGCGGAGTCGCGCGACCACACGGGCCCCGACGAACCCGCGGCTTCTTCCAGCACCTCTTCTCCCCAGTCCGGCGCCCCGGTCTTGACCCGGCAAGAAGCGCTCATTCAGGGGCTCAAACAGATTCAAATCCCTTCCGAAGGCATTCGCGATCTCGTGAAGGCGACCGAAAAGACGGCCAATCTCAATCCCCAGAAATTCAGCGAAATCGTCGATAAAATCCAAGGGGAAGGCAATTTTACAAAAGAGCAGGGCGACCAGCTCAAGCAGCTTTTTACGACCGAGCTCGGGGAAGTCAAAAACGCCCCGGTCGGCCTCGAAATCAATACGGCCGCCAAGCGCGTGCTCGAAGCCGCGGAGACGACGCGGGTTACGACCCCGGATCCGAACGCGAAAGCGCTTGCCGGAGAAAAAGGAGCCCCCGATGGATCGCTTGCCGGAAACGCGAGTTTGGCCAGCGCTCTGCCGTCGGTTCTCGAAGGAAGACTTTCTCAGCTCGAGTCCCAGCTTGGCGCCGGCAAAGGCCAGCCGCTCTCTAAGGAAGAAGTGAACGCGAAGCAAGCGGCGCTCACGCAGGAATTGCTTTCCCGTCTCGATCGCGGGGATCGCGGCGGTGGACGCGGCAGCCGCGAAGCCGGCGGCCTTCTAGATGCCCTTCGCGCGCAGTTGCTCAACGACAAGAACGGCGAAGGCAAAGGCGGCGGAGGAGATCTCGGCGACCTGGGGAAAGCTTTGGCTCAAAATCAGCAGCACCTGCCTCCTCCCCCTCCCCGGAAGAACGACAGCAAGGACGACAAAAAGATCGAGCCTCCGCCCCGCCCCGAGAGGGAACGCGATAGAGAATCGCTCGGCGGGCTCGCGGGTCTTTTGAAGAGTCAGAACAGCGGAAACGGGAACAACAACAAAGACGACAAGAACGCGAAGGGCGAGGAAAAGTTCGAGTTGCCGCCTTCGAAATTCAAAGACGATCCGGATAAGAAGCCTTCGACCTCGAAGAACGATACGTCGAAAAATCCGGCGGGAGAGCAACCAGAGCCCATCGATCCTTCCGAGCTCGCGAAAAATCTTCTCAAAGGGGACCTCGGTCCCAAGTCTCCCCTCCAGGGAATCGGTGGCGGCGGTGGTGGATTCGGCGGAGGATTTGGCGACGGCGGCGGGTTCGGCGGTGGTGGCGCTCCCATGGGCCCCAACATCATCGGCAGCGCGAGCGCGCCTCCCGGCGGTAATTTCGGCGGCGATCCTTTCTCGGGCCTCGGCGGCGGAGAGGGCGGTGGCGGCGGGGCTTCAGGATTCTCCTTTGCCAAGACAGTCGCCTACGGCGGCTCCGGTGGCGAGGGCGGCGGTGGCGGAGACGATGAAGGCGGCGGCGGTACGGTCGACGGCGGTCCCGTTTATGGCCCCGACTCGCCGAGAAACGCGGCTTCGGCGGCACGGGGAGCCCTGGTCCTCACGCTTACCCCCGTCGAGGATTCGACGAAGCGTTCGCTCATGGACTATTTCGGTAAATTAAAATCCACTCTCTGCGGCGAGAATTCCGGGGACGTGGAAGTGTGCAAGAAGCTTCAGGGCAGGAAGTATATGGATGCCCTGCAGAAGCGATCCAGCGTTCGCTAGAACGTGAGGTTCGCCACCCGATCGATGATGGGGTGGAACTCGAGTCTTCGGTTCGGCTTGTCGGCCGCCTCAAACGCGAAATTAGAATCAGTGCAGAAGGTAAGCGAGATTTTCGGCTTGTCGGCGTGCTCCTGGATGACCAGCGTGCGTTCGAGCTGGATCCGCACGCCGTTCTTTTCCCCGTTCGGAATTTCGAGGGGCCAGCTTTTACCGACGGTATCGACGAGAGTCGCGTCCCGGAGCATCAGCTGTATTTCCTTATACTCCCCGGCGGGAATGGCCGCTTCCGACAGAATGGCCGAGGTCTCGGAGGCGAGCCTGAAAAGATCGATCGTTACCGGATTCACTTTGAGCTTTTCGATGCGCTCACCGCTGGCGGTGGCGACCCACACTTCTTTCAATTCCGCGTAGGCCCGGCGAAAAACTTTGAGCGCCTCCTGCGCGTTGGAGTCGTCGCAGCTTCCCCAGCCGGTCTTGTTCTGGGCTGCCATTGGTTTGAGTCTCGGCGGCAAGCCGCTGTGAATGGGGGACTTCGTTTCGGAGGCCACCGTGCGATCGGCGGGCTGGATGCCCAGCGCGGTCTTGATCTGATCGAGCAGAAGATTGCCTTCGCCGATCTGTTCCACCAGGTCGCAGCCGGTAACGAAGAAAGAAGAAGCGAACAGAAGCGGGAGAAAGATACGTTTCCACATACGCGCACCAACGAAACCGCTGGAGCCGTACTGTGATGAGCGCGAAACGGAAGGTTAGGGGGAATCTCGCGCGCCGGGGGTTTCAATTCCTAAACGGTGCAAGCGGGGGACCACCAGAAGTTAGGCATAACTCTTCAAAGTTGCCCGTATAGGACTTAGGCACCCGAAGGAATTCCAGCCGACATAATCGCGGATTATTCAGTAAGGCCCTGGGCTTGAACCGGTGTCGATCTTTTGGCTAGCGAAAGGGCGATTGTGAAGAGCGGCCCCGAAACGGGAACGGCTTCAGTGAATTAGGGCGCTGCTTAGGGTTTTGGCGGCGGACTTTTCGAGCCTGCGCCGGCGGAAGAAGTCCGAAAGAAGGGCGGCCGACGCCTCTCCCAAAATCCCACCTTCAAGATGAGACAACTTATGATCGAATCGGTTCTCTTCGATGAGGGGGATGAGGTTTCGGATTCCAGCGTTCTTCGGATCGTCGCAGCCGTAGTAGATGGAGTCGACCCGCGCCTGAAGAAGCGCGCCCGCGCACATCACGCACGGCTCGGTATTTACGTAGAGCACCGTCTCGGGCGGAAGCCGCCAGGAGTTGTGGCGCTGGTTGTACGTTTCGAGCGCGAGGATTTCCGCGTGGGCCGTCGTGCGGGTAGTGGCTTCGCGGAGGTTGGAACCGAAAGCGAGAAGCTCTCCCCGGCACACGAGAATGGCGGCCATCGGCACTTCGCCGCGGTGGCCGGCCCTTTCGGCTTCGGCGAGCACTTCTCTCATCCACATTTCGTGCTGGGTTTTCATAGAGGAACCGCTCTCCCTAAAGGATTGTCTTAAGCGTCCGTACTGTTTCTAGCATGGAGATGTTGAAAAGTGGCGCACCCGAGAGGATTCGAACCTCTGACACCCAGATTCGTAGTCTGGTACTCTATCCAACTGAGCTACGGGTGCTTAACTGGACGCCAGAGACTACACCATCCGGAAAAAATGACAAGTTGCGGTTGAAAGGCCCGATTTGGAATCGCCCCTGGGCCTGGGGCCAAATTTCTTTTTCATTTCAACGACTCCTGGGAAAGTTCCCCGCCATCCCGGAGGGAAAACGGGCGAACTTTCTCAGACACCTTCCCTAACCTCCCGAATCCAGAAGTGTCCCCCCGGCGGGACCTACCTCCGTCACCAAGCAGGGGGGCCGAAGACCATTCCCTCAGCCACGAAAAGACGGGCGCTCCCCTTGCATTGATAGCTGCTCAACAAGGAGTTGAGAGATGCGTCTGACTAACCCCCTATTGTTCGCGATCGCAATGTTTGCCGCCGTGCCCGCCAGATCAGAGTTCCTCTACAGGCAGGAGTTCAACGCCGGTGGTGTCCCTTCCGACATGAGAATCGTTTCGGGAAACTGGTCCCGGGTGGAAAGCGGGCGGGCCGGTTCGGGCGCGTTGCTGTCCAGATCGGATGAAGGCGCAACCATCCTGAAAGAGAACCTGTCCCTTCCGGCCCGGTGGGGAATGGCCAGCCAGTTCATGTACAACGATCGGGTGGAGGGGGACGACCCGGGCTGCTCGCTATTTTCGAGCGGGACCTGTTTCGGATGGGCCAACTATCTTCACGGCGTGCCGGGACTCATCTTCGACTATCAGGACGAGGCGAACTACAAAATGTTTCTCGTGAACCGGGTGATGCGTCTGCCGGATTCCCAAGGTGGGGACGGACCCATCGTCATCCACGGCCGAATCACCTATCGCCTCTTGTGCTCCTTCGTCGAAGTGGCGAATGGCCGGCGCCAGAGCTTGGAAACCACCGTGTGCGGGCCCGCGCGAATTCAGGAGTACAAAGCCGTTCCGGTCGCTCTCTACGTGGCCGGCCGCCAGGTGCGCGCTCATGTGAACGGCGGCGAGGTCATGGTCTATCGCTTCCCCGATCAAGTTCGCGAAAGCGCCGTGGGACTACGACTCGACGGACCCTACTACCAAGGCCGTCCTAAGTCGGCGACCTACGATTATCTGCGGGTGTTCGTGCAATAGGGCTGGCGAAGTCCAGCGCGTACAGGGCGTCGGTTTCGGAAAGTTTTCCGACGAGCTTCAGCCCCAAGCGTTCCGCGAGCTGAATGGATTTCAGATTGCGGGGGTCGATGACGGCCGTAGCTTTCACGGCGCCGAGTTTTTCCCGGAGGAGTTTGAGAATCGAGCGGAGAGCTTCCGTCGCATACCCCTTGCCGTGGTGCTGCCTCGCGACGAGGTAACCGAGGGTGCCCACTCCGTCCGCTTTCAGACCTATCTGGAAGTGGCCCACGACTCCTTCGTCCTTTCTTCGCCGGGCGGTCCAGTTCAGCCACAACTCGTCGCCCTCGGGAGAAATTCGCTTCTCCCATCGTTTCAGCCGCTCGAGGTGCTCGGGATAGGGCTGGGTCCGATAACTTACGTACGTGTGGAGCGAGCCATCGCTGAATAGCTCGTACAACGGCTCGGCATCCGCCACCGTAATGGGAACGAGGACGAGGCGCTTGGTGGCGATACGCTGTTCGGCCTCTTCTGGAATAGAGAGCTGAGTTACCAAGGATAGTAACGATACGGGAAAAACGGGTACGGAGGCGTGTACCGCCGATAGGGGTAGTACCCGTATCGGTAATCATAGCGGTACCCGTAGCGATAGTACGGCGCCCGAGGATAGGACGCATTTCCGATGGTTCCGAAAAAAGTGGGGTGTCCCGTCGGGGCGATGGTGGTGCGCTGGCTCGCGAGAGCCCGGGCTTGCGCCTCCCGCATTTCCCGCTGCCGCGCCAGGTGCTCGGCTCTTTGTTCGGGCGTCACGGCCACGCCGACCCGAGTGAGCTGGGCGACACTTTCCGGGCTCAGCTTGGGATTCTGGGCCATGGTCAGCCCGCGTACCGCAACGAGCTCCGGCGAAAGGAGCGTTTCCAGCTCGGGGTTATTCTGCACGTAGAGGTCGCCGACCTCGCGCAACTTGGGCAGATGGACTTCCCGAAGGTCACGGGCGCCGAGGTATAGGGTGCCCACGGATTGCAGCTTCGGAAAGTGTACCGTTTCGAGGTCGGGGCTCTGCACATAAAGCCGTTCGGCCTGCTCCAAGGCCGGCAGAGAGAGCGAGCGGATCCCACGGGAATCGATGTTGATGAGTCGAGCCCGTCTGAGAAGGGGAAGGGAAACTTCCCGGTCGGTATTGAGGAAAATGCCCAGGCTACCCCGCACTTCGCAAAGGGACCCGAGACTCGCCAGCTGGTCCGCCCGATCGATCCGAAGGTTATCCACCGTCCGACACTCGGCCCAGCCATGCGTTACGCCGAGCAAACTCACCAAAAGAAAGAATTTCCGCATAGGTACCCCCGATTGGTCTCCTAGGTAGTACGAATCCCGGCGAGTGTCAGATTAAATTTTGAGGGGCGGGCTCTGGTTTGAAGATCGGCTACCCCCGTGCTACAGGTAAATGTCCGTTTTTCATGCGGAGAGGTGGCCGAGTGGCCGAAGGCGTCGGTTTGCTAAACCGATATACGGGTAACACTGTATCGGAGGTTCGAATCCTCTCCTCTCCGCCACTTTTCGACCGAAACACTCCCGTTACATTCTAGAGTCATGATTTGGGCATGAATACGCCCCGCGGGTTGCGTCGCCTGAAGGCGCTGATTTGTCTCCTTACTTGGTCTGCGTTGCTCGGAGCGCAGACGGAAAACCCGGCCGAAACTTCTTCGGCGCAGCCAAAGTACGGCCCCGGCGGTAGCCAATACTCTCACGGGAATGCCAAGGTCACTCACTTCCCGCCCGGCAGTGCCCTTGGGTTCAGCGTTTACGAGCCGGCGTCTCCCACTCCACGCAGTGCCCCCGTGCTGGTGTATCTCATGGCCGATACCAAGGGCATCGCGGTTCCATCCAGTTTGGTCGCCCCCATTTACGATCCCATGTTTCGTCACTTGGCTCGAAAGGGGTACGTTGTCATCTTCCCTTCCAGCGATTTTGCCGGCGGGCGAGGGCACCTTCTCGAAAGAGCCCCTCAAAAAATTCTAGAGACCGTTCGTTACGCTCTGGAACAGCAGAAAAGAAGTTCCGTCGTTCCCGCCGCCGATTCCAAAGGAGTTCTCTGGGCTATCGGCGGCCATTCCCGCGGCGGGCTCTATAGTCTCCTAGCCGCCGATCGAGTGGCCCAACTCGGGATTCCCGCCCCGAGGGCCGTAATTTTGCACGAGGCCAATACACCAGAGACGATCCGTCCTATCTGCGACGCCATTCCGGAAAGCTACGATGCCTGTGGATTCGATTTTCCAAAAAGATTTTCCGGCATACCTCCCTCCACCAGACTGCTAATGATTCGAAGTCTTGAAAACGAAGCCGCCGCCCAAGGCGCGGAAGATCTGCTTCCGTACACCAGGTTTTCCGTCTATGGCTACGCCGATGTATGGCGACGCACTTTGGTCACCGAGCGCAATCTCCATTTCTTTTACGTGCGAAGAGACCGCCTATTGGAATCCGCCCACGTGTCCGTGGCATCCTCGGCACTGGCCCTTAGTCCCTTCTTGGAATGGCTGACCCGCACCCTCCTGGGAGGTTCCGTTTCCGCCCCCGACCGAACGGATTGGAATGGGTATTGGCGGCCCACCGTCGCTACCCTCGATACCGCCTTTGGAAAAACCGCGAGCGCGGTCTACCTGAACGAATACTCTCCGCTCGCCACCGAGATGGGATTTTGGGAAGACGGAAGGCCGGGACTCCCCCTTCTCACACAAAAAGATTTTCCAAACTACTTCGTACGACAAATGCCGGCCCTTCCGGGCGCGGCGATTTCCATCACTCCGTCTTTTCCTCGAATCAAACTCGAGGGCCACGATCCGGTGAAGGTTTCGCTCAGAAATGAAGGAATACAGGCGGCCGAGAACGTCTTGTTGAAACTTGCCGGAGAGGGGATCGAGTATGTCGTTCCTCCTTCTTGCCCCACGGAATTCCAGGACCACGACGCTTGCGAATTCGAGATTCGGTACGTGGGCCGCAGTAATGGAGTTTTTTCCGGCCGCCTGACCGTCACCTACGAGGCGGAAGGCCGAGCACGGTCTATATCCCGGGAAATTTTGGCCAACGTCCGATGAATGAAGCTAAGGTTCTCAGAATCCAAACGCCGAACGTATCTGATTCCGGAAATGCACGAATGAGGGGTGCCCCGATTCCATGCATTGGCCGTGCTGGCCTTCCTCGGAGTAGATCCAGTTGGTCCGAAGCCCTTTTTGCTTCAGGTAACTCTGAACCGCTCCCATGGGCCAAAGGACCATGAGCTGATCCGAGACTCCGTTGGCGATAAATCCGACGTAACCTGGACGGTTGGCCGGGCTGGAGAGATTCAAGATGGAATCGTCCACCAGAGACTCGGCTCCTTCTTTGCTGAAGCAGTGGTCGGTCATCCGAGGGTAGTCGTAGTTAATCCGCAACGGGTAGGGGGCCACGGGCCTTGCGTACTTCGGCCCGCAACTCTCTCCTTGATCGCAGAGACTTCCGGTCTCCCGGGACACACGAAGATTGGTTTTCTCGGCTCCACACTGCTTGGGCATGTCGGCGTAACCGCCACCGCCTCCGTGAAGCCCGAGGTAGTCGACCTTTCGGGACACGCCGTAGAAAAGCAAAGATGAGGTCTCGACAGAGCCACCGCTGGTTCCCGCGACTCCAAGCTTCGCTTCGGGGGGAGTTAGCTGACTCGCCACGAATTGCACGAGTGAAGCGGGGCGCTTGCGAATCATCCGCCAGCTGTGCGGCAGATTGATGACTCTCGAGGAAAACCCGGTGAAGGAATCCGTGGGGAGATCGAAATAGACGTCGACGTCTTGCTTCACTCCGTCTTCCCATCGGGGAGCGACGACGCGGATGCCTTGTCGCTCCATCGCGCGGTAATCGGGATCGTCGGCGCTGTTGTCTCCGTCGGGATCGCGGCCCACGTAGTTTCCGAAATTGCCGTCGTTGGTTTTGGCGTCCCGCCAGGCATTGCCTCCTCCTCCCGCGAACGTCACCAAAACTCCTCGCGGACGGTTCGAGACTCCTCCGAGGCAGACGTTTTCATTGAAACGTAACCGAACGCCGACTCCGCCGAGGGTCATGGCGATGTACTTTAGCGGCGCTCCCGCGCAGTCGACTTCGCTCTCGGGTAAACCAACCTCGGTGTAGACGGCGGCCTGTGGGACCTCGGTCTTGCAACGGTAGAGAACGTGGTCGCAGATCTCGGCGGTGCAGAGATTTCCCTTCCCGTCGTAGATCGTGGAGTCGAACGGTGAAACGCCGGGAGAGGGGGGAGCGCAAAACTTCGGCGTCAAAAGAGCGGGGCCCTGCAGTTCGAGAAACGCTTGTTGTTTTTGAGAGGTCTCGGCGGAAAGGGTGTTTGAGGTCATCAACGCGGAAAGGGCCAATAGAGACAGGAACCGGGGGGTGAGCTTCATGTTTTTCTCCTTGTTCCCTCATTAGGCCAGTCAGGGATTGAGAAACCCTCACTGTCATTTAAATACACATTAAATCAATGGGTTGGGACCGTTTACGGGCCTCAGTTTGACCTGTAGGGAGGGGTCCGAACTTCCGATAAGAAACATATGACGCGAAGTTCGCAAGCCAGGGTTTCCGCTCGGGGAGCGGTCAAAACGGTGTTGGTGGTCGAGGACGATCCGGCCATCGCCGATGTGCTTCTCACCAATTTGCGCCTGGAAGGGTACGAAACCGTTCACGCGGGTTCGCTGACGGCGGCGCGCAAGGCGCTGACCGAGTGCCGCCCTTCCTTGATCCTGCTCGACCTCAACTTGCCGGAGGGAAACGGCAAAGGTCTCGAGCTTTGCCGTGAAGTGCGCGCCGAGCACCCCTCGGTGCCGGTCATGATTCTCACGGCCAACGTCGAAGAAGACAGCGCCGTGAAGGGGCTGACTCTAGGTGCGACGGATTACCTGCGTAAGCCTTTCCGGCGCCGCGAGCTGCTCGCGCTGGTGAAAAATCGCTTGGCGCCGACTTCGGGAAAATATCAAGTGGGCTCTCTCGTCGCCGATCAGGATTCCAGAAAGCTCAGCTTCGACGGCATCGATATCCCCCTCACTCCCAACGAGTTCGACATTCTCTCGCTCCTAATGTCGAAGCGCGGGGATGTGGTCACACGCGAAAATATTCTCCAGCTCGTGGATCCCGAGGCCACCATCGACGACAACTCCGTTTCGACTTACCTCAGCCGCATCCGCAGCAAAATGGAAAAGGCCGGCGTAAAGGGCGTGAAGATCGTTCCTTGTTACGGACAAGGCTACCGACTGGAAGCGCTCGGCCTTCGAGATAAGCCGTGAAACGCCGCTCGACCTTCGCCCGCATTTTTCTAACCGCTTTGCTGGGCGGCGCCGCCCTCATCTCCCTCGTCTCTTTCACTTTGTTCCACTTCAAACCGATTCCCAAGGCCATCGAGCTTGCGGGGATCCATGTGTGGGTAGTGGACAAGGACGGACGTTCCCTTGCTTCCTCGTCGGAAGGTTCGGTCCCCGAGGATTGGCGCGACGCTTTGACGTCGGCGAATGGTCCCCGTTTGATTTCGGGGCGCCAACGCCAATCGTTGCTCATAACTTTGCCCTTGATAGCCAATCCCCCCAGCTGGGCGGTCGCGGAGCTCGGCGCTCCTTTGATTAAGGGCGACAGCCGGGTGAGCCTGCTCGTGCGGGTCAGCCTCTTGGTTCTCGCCATCTTCGCCGCGATGGTGGGTCTCGTCGCGTGCCTCGTCGTGCTTTATTGGCGGAGAAATGCGGCGCTGGCGACCAATGTCCTCTCCGAGCTGGAGAGCGGAAATTTGAAAGCGCGTTTTCCGACCAATCGCCTGGACGAGCTCGGGCTCATGATGGTCCAATTCAACAAGATGGCGGAGAAGATCGAGTCGTTGGTTCAGTCGCTGACGGACGCCGAAACCGCCCGCACTCGCTTATTGCGGGAACTTGCTCACGACGTGCGAACTCCGCTGACCGCCCTGCGCGGAGTCGTCGAGACCGTCGCCGATTGCACGGATCGGTTCACGCCGGAGGAGATCCGAACGAAGATGGAGCAGGCGGAGCGCGAGCTCAGTTATTTCGAGCGCCTGATTGAAGATCTCTTCTTGCTCGCCGAAATGAGAGACTCGAGCCGGGCGCCCACCACCCAGGCCGTGGATCTGGCGGCGATGATTCGAACGGAAGTCGGCGCGGCCCGGACCCGTATCGCGGTAGCCGAGATACCCATCGAAATCCATCTGCAGGAAGCCGCAGCGGGAACGCTTGTCGGCGACGAACATTTGATCCGCCGGCTTTTGCGCAACGCGATTCAGAATGCGTTGGAGCACGCCCGATCCCGAGTCGAGGTCGCCTTTTCGGAAACTTCCAGCGATCGGTGGATGTTAGTGGTGCGCGACGACGGACCGGGTATGGATGAGTCCGCGCTCCAGAACTTCGGCAAGCGCCGCTCCTCACGGTATCTCGACGCAAACTCCAGGAAGAAGATCTCGCTTGGACTGGGCTCGGTGATCATGAAGGCGATTGCCGAAAGCCACCACGGGTCCGTGGAGATTGGAAACCGGACCGACGCAAGTGGAGCGGAACTGAAGATTCACCTACCCAAGCCGTCGCGGGAACGGGACGCGCAGATCCCCAGGGCTGCTTGAAATCATACTGGGAACAAGTCGTCGAGATCGATAGCTCCCTCCCTCGGGAAGAGATACGGCATCTGCTGGCACCGTCGGACTTTCACGGCTGGCTGGCCCTCGCCATTACATACGCGGTCCTCGCCTCGTCATTCCTTCTCGTTTGGGCTTGGCCCTCGGTTCTCTCGGTTCTGGTGGCCCTCGTCGTCATCGGCGGGCGGCAACTGGCCCTCGCCATTCTGACTCACGAAGCGGTTCACAAGAGTCTCTTCGCTTCCCGGCGAGTGAACGAATGGGTAGGCCGGTGGTTGTGCGCTTCCCCGATGGGAATCAGTCTCGACGGTTACCGCAAAGAGCACTTCGAGCACCACCAGAAAACCGGAACCTCGGAAGATCCGGACCTAGGTCTGGTGAATCCCTATCCGGTTAGCCGCAAATCGATGGCGAGAAAATTTGCGCGGGATCTTTTCGGCGTCACCGCCGTCAAGCGAATCTATTACATCGGGCTCATGGGATTTGGCTTCATCACCTACACGCTTTCCACCAACGCAAAGCCCGTCGATCAAACCGGGCGGTCTCTTCTCGATGTCTTGCGAGCGGGGGCGCGAAACCTCGGGCGAACGATACTCACGAATCTGATCTTGTTGTTCGGGCTCACGCTGATGGGCGTGCCGTTACTCTACCTGCTTTGGGTGGGCGCCTATTTTACGACGTTTAGTCTGTTTCTGAGAGTCCGTTCCATAGCGGAGCATGCCTGCAGCCCCGACCGAGCGAACGCGCTTCTAAACAGTAGAACCACGCGAGCGGGATTGCTCAGCCGTTTTACCGTCGCTCCCCACAACGTGAACTACCATCTGGAGCATCACCTGTTCATGCAGGTGCCGTACTTCCGCCTTCCAGCTCTTCACGCGATTTTGAAGGCGCGCGGGATCAGCACCGAGAAAAACTCGGCGAAGAGTTACGTCGAAGTAATCCGGCTGGCCACGACCTGTTAGAATTCATCCATGAAGAAAATCCTGGTGACTCTGATGTTCCTCGCGGCCTCGTTTGGCCGCGCCGCGGAAACTCCCGACGACCCATACGACTGGGGCGAGAAGACCAAGTTCGAGCTGGGCGTTACGTTCGGTTATCCGGAGCTCACCGCCGGAGTGCTCGGAGCGAGAAATCTCTTCGGCACGAGTCTCTTCACAAAACTCTATTGGGGGGCGTTCGCCCAAGCCGGCGAGATTGAGTTGGGCTGGTCCTTTCTCAATCAGGGAAATCTGAAACCCTACGCGAGTCTCTACTACAGCACCGGCAACTGGGTCTTTCTCGGCATCTCGGCCCCTGTCGGCATCGCCGTCCGTGGACAAGCTATCGGCGGCAAAGCGGGCCTCATCCTTAACGATCTCTTCGTGTTCGCCGCCGGAGCCGGGCATGGGCGCTCTTCCGCCGATGCGAGAACGGGCTTCGTATTCTCTCTCACCGCGGGCATCAGCAAATTCTTCTGACATAAAAAAGCGCCGGGGCGTTTGCCGCCCCGGCGCTCTGTAGAGACCTTGCCGCTTAGTAGTTGCGGTACAGGTTAATCTCTTTGCGATCGTTCGTGTACTTGAACTCCTCGTGCTGCGACTGACGGTTGCAGTCCGTGTGAGGAGAGGCGAACTGATTGATGACGTATTCCTTCCACTGCGAGCCGTCCACCTTCAGGGCGTAGTCGAACCGCACGTAGAACTTCGGCGAACGGTTCTCGTTCGCGTACACGTAATTATGGTAGTGGCTGCGCCAGGCGTTCGGAGCCACCGTGTAGCTCGTCCACGATCCGTCCGCCCAATGGGCCTGGTACTTCACTTCGAAGTTCGTCTTGTTGGAGATGCAGGTGAGCGCATGGCGCTTGTCCGTCGACAGAAGGCCGCCGCGGTTTCTGAACTGCGTGAGCTCGGCGCGGGCGTCGTCTTCGATGCCGAACGCTTCCTTTTCCATCGGGATCTTGTTGTAGTTGAGGCCCGAGTTGCAATACCCCTCGAAGTAGTCCCGTCCGAAACGGTTGAGGCTTCGGCCGCGGTTCACGAACTGGTTCACGTGCTTCATCTCGTGGGCGAGAAGCTCGATCCACGTGGAGTTCACGACGGCGTCCGCGTTCGGGTTCTTGATGTAGACGTTGTAGCCGTAGGTCTGGGCGACACTCCCGGGGCTGATCTGCACGGAGCCTCCGCCGATCTTGTCCATGGGCTGCACGCCGAAATGAAGCTCCGTCTTCGTGAGCACTTCTTCGCCGTACAGATCCTTCAAGATGGTTTTCTCTTCGAACGTCAGGTGGCGGCGGCGTTTTCCCACCGAGCGGCCGAACATGGTGTTCGAGGCGCCGATGTAGGCGTTCGCGCCGATCTCGCCGCAGGCGGAAGCAACCGGGTTGAGGCCGTGGCAGTTGGCGTGCTTCCAGGTCTGGCAGGAAGCCTGGCAGAGCGGATTGGTCTGTGTGATTCCGCCGACGGTTACGCGGCACTGGCTGCCGCAGCCGTCGTCACAGTTGTAGCCAAAAGCGGCGCCGGCAAACAGCATCGCCACCGAGATCAAAGAGCCGAAAAGACGATTTTTCATGGAACCCCTTAAAGAAAGTTTGTGCGCTTATTGCTGCCCGGTGTCGTGTTTGTCAAGAAGAGCGCGGTTCTCGCGCAAACGGCCTCAACCATGGGGTTTTTGTCGGCGATATCGCTTGGAAAGCGGGGTGAGGGGGAGCGAAAATGGCTGAGATTCATGGCCGAAGAACAACTCCCAGCTGAGCTCGTCGCCTTCTTGAATCGTTACGTAGAGACGGTGCGCCAGCTCGAGGCCCTTCTCATGCTCCAGTCGGAGCCGGCCCGCGAGTTCACGGTGGAAAATCTGACGGGGGCCCTTCACTCGGATGCCGGGGCCATGAAGAAATGGCTCGATGGCTTTTGCCACGCGGGACTCGTCGAGTGCCGCCAAATCGGGGGCAAGTCTACGTTCGTATACAAGCCCGTGGACGAAAAGCTCGTTCAAGTGGTGGCTCTGCTCGCCGCCGAGTACAAACGGCGCCCGCTACGGGTCATCGATGCGATTCTCGATCGTTTGACCAAACAGATGATGAGTTTTATGAGCGCGTTCAAGATCGGAAAGGACGGTAACGATGGTAGCTAAGGTGGTTTACCTGTTGTGCGCGCTGGGAAGCGTGGGCTGCGCCGTTCTTCTGATCCGGGGCTATCTCAAGGATCGAACGCGGTTGCTCCTTTGGAGCAGCCTGTGCTTTGCGGGGCTCGCCTGCAGCAACGTCTTTCTATTCGTCGATTTGGCCGTTTTTCCGGAATTGAACCTCTATGGGTCGCTCTGGCGGGGCATTCTCGGAGCGGTATCAGGGGCGTTGCTTCTGTACGGACTCATTTGGGAGCTGACGTGAACGGGTTGGTCAGCCTGGAAATTGGAATGACGATCTTCCTGTCGGGGATCATATTTGCGACCTTCGCGGCCTCGGGACTCTTCTTTTACAAGTTCGCTCGTCGCGCGAAGGAGCCGTTTTTTCTGATGTTCGCGAGCGCCTGCTTCATGCTCGCCATGGAGCGGTTGCCCCTGCTCGTCTTTGGCCCTGAGGCGGAAGGAAGACCTTGGGTATTTCTGATGCGGTTGACGGCGTTTCTGCTGATTATCGTTTCGTTCGTCCGGGCGAATAAGAAGGCGGGGAGGTAGGGGACGCTCCCCTCGAGGCCTTGTACTCAAGGCTTTTTCGACCATTATGCCGGCGTGGAGTTTTCGTTTCAGAAATGGCCGGTTTATAGGGAGTCCATTGCCATCGCGAAGGAGGCGAATTCGCTATGTGCCCACTTTTCGAAGGCGGGGAATCGCTCTCTTAGCGACCAGCTGAGGCGTGCCAGTCAGTCCATAGCCCTGAACATCGCGGAAGGCACCTCCAGGGCAAGCAAGAAAGACAAGATCAACTTTTTACGTGTTGCTCAGGGGTCCTTATTCGAGTGTGCGGCGGTTTCCGATCTTGGGGCCCAAATAGGCCTTTTGAAGGAGGCGGATCGTGAGGCCTTCCAGAAAAAACTGGTCAACGTCGGGCGTATGCTATCGGCGATAGTGCGCCACTTCGAGGGGGGTTAACGTTAATGTTAACTTTAACATTAACGTTAAATTCGGAGAGGGGGGGATTCGAACCCCCGATTGGGTTTCCCCAATAACGGTTTTCAAGACCGCCGCGTTCAACCACTCTGCCACCTCTCCTCAACACGCGCTGCCAACGGATAGGCCTTATGCTATCTTCTCGCCGTGCCTCCTTCCACCGCCAATTTCGAGTTCCCATGGCCGCTCTTCAGAGGCGTCGTCCAAGGGATCTCCATCCTCGACGTTCCCCGCCTCGACCTCAAGTCGATGGAAGAGGCGACCGACTTTATCCACGCCTACGGCTTCGACCCCAGCAGCCCCGACGACGTCGAGCTGCTCTGGGGATTTTTCGACGAGGCCGTGCTCTTCATTGAGCGCTCGCTCGCCAATCCCAAATACCCGCGCATTCCCGATCATCTTCGCAGCCGGGAAAGCGTGAAAGATTTGCGGCGGCTTTTATTGCTCGCCTCCGGCAACACCGACGACGGCGATCAGATTCACGCCTGCGCGATCCTTCGGCTCATGCACGTGCTCGTGCATCTTGCCCACGATCCACGCCTCAAATATTTCGATCAGGTTCAAAGCCAGGTTCTCAGCCGGCTCGACAACTATCTCTACGTGAACGAGTCGGACGGCGCGCTCTATCTGGGCCGCAAGGAAGACGGCGACGGCATCAAGCTCCTCTTCTTCAAGAAGAAGGATCGCAAAGACCGCGAGCGCGAGATCGTGAAGCTTCTCCATAAGAAGGACAGCCTCGTCGAGGACATCTACGATCGCATCGGCTTCCGCCTCGTCACCGAAACGAAGTTCGATGCCGCGCGGGCCGTGCGCCTGATGCTGAAGAAGAACATCATCAGCGTGCCGAACATCCGCCCCGGCCGCTCGCGCAACCGTCTCGTCGATCTCGACCGGCTTCAGTTCGAAGTGGATCGCATCCGCACTCATCTCGAAAAGAAAGGCGAGCCTCAGCCCTACATCGAGAAGCTCGTGAAGCGCCTCGAAAAGCGAATCGCGTACGGAAGGCTCGGCCGAAGCCTCATCAACCCGTTCACGAGCGAGCATTATCAGGCGATTCAGTTCACCTGCCGAGAGCTCGTGCGCGTGAAGGACCCGCTATTTTTCGTCTACAAGCAGCTCAAGGAGCAGCTCGAGAACATTCACGGGGGAACGCACATTCTTCAGGAAACCTTCCCGAAGATCCCCACCCGTCCTTATACGTACGTGTTTTTTTCCTACGAGATTCAGATCATGGACGTGAAGGCCTACGCCGACAGCATCTTCGGCAAGAGCAACCACGAGGAGTACCGCAGGAAGCAGCTCGAGACCGCCCGGGCGCGGGTTTTCGGGCAGGAAGCCCCCGACGCCCGGTAGCCGCCGTAAGTATTTAAAATCATTCAAAGTTATACTGCAGCGGGACCCTATCCCGACCTGCTATAATACCTAGGTGAGTTCTCGCCAGTATTTCCTGGGAATAGGAGGGGATCAGAGCGGGCCGTATCTGGAGGAGGATATCCTCAACCGGATTCGCCAAGGCGAAGTTCCGCCCGATTCCCTCGTTTGGTTCGAAGGCCTGCCGGATTGGCAGCCGATTCAGTCCGTGGAGTTCCTTAAAGAGGTTTTTTCGGAAGCCGGCGCGGATTTCACCGCGAGCCAGGTGGATATTCCTGCCCCCGCTCCCTCGCCGAAGAACTCCGGCAACTTCACTCCGCTTCGTAACGACGCCACCGAAAATTATTCCAGCAACACGAAGCCCATCGATCCGGGCTCCTCGGACCTGGATGCTTCCACGTTCACGTCGGGCTCGGCGATGAAGACGGTTTTCTCCGCGGAAGAGGCGACTTTTGGAAAAGGCTCGGGCCGCAGCAAGGGCCGGATGATGGGGATGATGATCGTGCTCGCCCTTTGCGGCGCGGCCGGCGGAGTTTTCATGGTCATCGACAGCGGGATCTCGATCCCCGGATTTTCCTCCGAAGAGCCGGCGAAAGAGCTCCAAGTGGAGCGGCTTCCCGCCCAAGACGATCGCCAGACCAAGCTTCGCAAGGCGATGAGTGAGCTACTCATTCATCCGGAAACGTCGATTCCCATTCTTCAAGAAGTGGTCAAGGGTTCGGGCACCGACGCACCCGGCAAGGAAGCGGTGGACGCGCTTCTCGAGTACTACAAGAACCAGCGAAACCCATCGGAAGCGGGACGGCTTTTGCTTTCTCTCGGCCGGCCCCTGGAGGCCTCGCAAATGTTTTTGTCCGATCCTCCTTCGTACGCGGAAGCCGAAGCGGCGATTTTCGCCGCCTACAAGACTTCGAACGACGCGAACAAGAAGGACCTTCTCATTCAAGACATCCGCTTGCTCCTCGGCCAGGCGAATAACCCCGAGCTTGCCGTCGAGCGCATCCGGCTTCTCGAAAAGGAGTTCAAAGGCACGAAGCATCCCTTCGGCTATTACCTGAGCTCCGTCGACACGCGTATCGCCGACATTTTCAACCGCACCTCCTTTCACTTCGTGCAGAAGCTTCTGACTTTCATCGAGACCGAATTTCCGCAGATGAGTCTCGCCCGCCGCCCGGTGGTCGAGATCCAGAAAGACAAGCGCGGCCGCTACCGCGTCGTCGGTAAGTACGACGGGCCGATCTCTCTCCAGCAGGACAAGATGGACAACATGACCATCCTGTTCTGGTTTGTCGGCGAGTCGTGGATCGTGGTCGATACCAACATCACTCCCGAGCGCGCGAAGTGGGCCTCCGAAGAAAGAAACCGCACGAAGGACGCGACGCTGAGCTCGAGCGAGATGCTCACTTTCATGGAAAACGTTTTCCGCGTTCAATTCCCCAAGGCCGCCATCCACGAGACCGTTTCCCTTCCCAATTCCACGAACAAAAACGTGCAGTAAGTAGGTTTTCTTACCTTTACAAGAAGCTCTCTCTCATTAAGATACGTTGCGTAGCGTTAGGTGGCGTTGTGTTGCTTTCTTTGTTGAGCGGAACGTTGGCGGAGCGGTCTAGAAGGGTTCTCTTGCCGTAAAGCACCACCACTTCTTCAAGGGACCCTTCTATTTCTTGGCCCCAATCACCGAAGCCGTGGTTGGGGCTTTTTATTGCCATTCCACAGCCCGGAAATTAGAGTTCGGGCGCTCAAAGATAACAAAGGCTTATGCGGTTTTTGCTTTGAAAAAGCTGTACGAATGGCTCGATCGGATATGGCAGCTCGTATCCGGCACGGTCTTCGTGCGTTTCGAGTACGACCTTCCCGTCGATACGATCCGCCAAAGTCTCGCGGCCGGCCGGCTCATTTTCTCCGTTCCCACCGGGGGCATCATCGAGTGGCTCATTCTTTCGAGCTGGTGCCGCATGCAGGGGTTCGGGGCGATCCTGGTCTCGAACCGAAAGCGGATCCTTTTCTGGTCGAAGCCGCTCTACTTCCTGCAGGTTCTTTTCCGAAGGCGCACTTACTCCCATCTCTTTTTGTCCGAGGAGCAGGGGCCACGGCTATTGTTCTGTCCGCCACGGGAAAGAAAAAAACTCATGACCCCGACTCCGGTGGAGCAGCTGCTTGCCGACGTGCAGGCGGGCTCAACCGAAGCCGGCACCCAGTTTACCGTCGTCACGGTACTCATCCTTTGGCGTCGGCACGCGCGTGGCGCCGCCCGCCGCCCGAGCGAGTATCTGCTCGGCATGCATTCCTCTCCCAATTTCCTAGGAAAGGTTTGGTACCTCGCCCGCCGCCGCATGGACTCCATCGTGCGGGGCCTCGAGCCGTTCGTGATGGGGGCGAAGGACCCTTCCGAAGGCGGAGACTGGTTCGAGGAGGGCGAAGCGATGCGGGTCGCGCGCGTTACCCGCCGGAAAATCCTCGTCCTTCACAAGCAGGAGATACGGGTCATTCTCGGGCCGCGCTACCGCACTCCGCTCGCCGTCAAAGAGACCCTTCTGAAAGATCCGGCGCTGCAGGCGCTCATCCAGGAACTTTCCGAAAAGGAAGGCGTCGATCGCAAGAAGCTGATGGCCCGCAGCTACCGGGATCTGACGGAAATCGTGGCCAACTACAGCTTTCGCTTCATCGAGGTGATGTACGCCGGGCTCACCTGGCTTTTCACCCGCGTGTTCGAGGGTCTCGAAGTGGCCGACAAGGATCTCCTCGAAGTGCGCGAAGTCATGAAGACGAAGCCCGTCGTCTTCGTTCCGTGCCACCGAAGCCACCTCGACTACCTAGTCATTCCGTACGTTCTGTTTCTTCAGGACATGGTCACCCCGCACATCGCGGCCGGAGTGAATCTCGCTTTCTGGCCGGTGGGCGGACTGCTTCGCCGGGGCGGCGCCTTTTTCATCCGGCGTTCTTTCCGGGGCGATCCGCTGTATTCCCTCGCGCTCAAAAAATACGTCGAGTACCTGCTCGCCCAGCGCTACAACATCAAGTTTTTCATCGAGGGCACCCGCAGCCGTTCCGGAAAGATGCTCGCGCCCGCTTACGGCATGCTCAAGATGATCATGGAGACGTACGTTCGAAACGCCATCGACGACATCGCCTTCATTCCGGTCTCCATCTGCTACGACGAGGTTCCGGAGCAGGGAAGTTATACGAAGGAGCTTGCCGGCGGGAAAAAGGAAAAGGAAAGCGCGGGGGCGCTGCTTCGTTCCCGCAAAATCGCAAAGCGCAACTTCGGCAAAGTGTACGTGCATTTCGCAAAGCCCCTCTACGCGCGCGAGTTGCTCGCCCGCGAGGAAAGCCCGGACGCGGAAGAGGTGAGTCTCGCCCTGCAGAAGGCCGCGTTTCAGATTTCGAAGTCCATCAACGATGTCACGCCGGTCACGGCGAAATCCCTCGTGTCGACGGTGCTTCTTTCCCACCGGATAGACGCCATTTCCCTGGAAGACATCCTTCGCCTTAGCTTACTGCTCGCCGAGTACGTCCAATCGTCGGGAAATCTTTTGAGCGTGACGACCGGCGAGGCTTTGCGCCGGGCCGTGGAAAGCACCGTGAGGGGGCTCCAGAAGTCGGGCGTGGTCAACATTTCCTCGTCGGTGCCGCGCACGTTCTTCTGCGAGAACAAAAAGCGGATTCTTCTCGCCTATTACAAGAACAACGGCATCCATTGTCTCATTTCCCCGAGCATCACGATTCTCGCGGCGTTCGCGAGTCTCAAGGATCCGCGTACGGACAAAACCGTGAGCGTGTCCGGGCTTCTCGAAAAGGCGAAGGCGCTGAGGGACATCCTCAAGTTCGAGTTCTTCTTCAGTCCGACGGGCGTTTTTCTCGATGAGATGCGGCGCAATCTGGCCTTCTTTCTCGACGGAGCCCCCGGCCAGGAATTCAGTCTCGACAAGCTTCGCGATCGTTTCGAGGACTGGGACGACGTCTCGGTTTTCCTGCGGATGGGCGGCGACATTCTCGAGGCCTATGCGACTTCGCTCGACTTCATCAAGGAAACCAACTTCAAGTCCCTCGATTCGAAAGTGTTCCCGCAGAAAGTGCTCGCCTTCGCCGAAGCGAAATCCCAGAAGGGCGGAATCTCCTTTCCCGAATCGCTCTCCATCCAGCTCTACACGAATGCGCTCCTGTGGCTGTCCAACCGCGGCCTCGTTACGACGGCGAAAGCGGAGAACAAGTCTCAGGTTTCCATCGAAGGGTGGAACGACGGGCTTCAGGCGGCGCGTGACGAGCTGGGGGCATACCTTCGCCTGCTCGAGGATTTCCCCGACTTCACCGAAGATTAGGCCGCGGAGGATTCGTCTTCTTCCTCGTTGAGGAAGGAGGGGAACTTGAGCTTACCGGTCGCTTTGTTGCGGAACAGCTCGCGGGGGAAGGGGAGCTGATTCACTTCGATTTCCCGCAGGAAGCTCGGCAGATTTCCGACGGCATTGAGCGCGCCGAGAATCTTTCCGTCGCTGCCGCGGCCGGACTGCTCGAAACGGTAGATGTCGTTCGTTACGTAGTTTCCGCGGATGTCCATCCCGAGACCTTCCGAGATGTAAGTCACCTTACGGGAACCATCCTGAAGACGGGAAAGCTGCACGACGATGTTGATCGCGGCCGCCACCTGGGCGCGGATCGCCTGCACGGGAACTTCGGTGTCGTTCATCAGAGCGAGTGTTTCGAGACGGGTGAGGCACTCCCGGGGATTGTTGGAGTGGACCGTTCCCATGGATCCTGAGTGGCCGGTGTTCATCGAGCTGATGAGATCGAGGGCCTCGCCCCCACGGACTTCGCCGACGATTACCCGGTCGGGGCGAAGGCGCAAGCTCGACTTCACCAGATCGCGCAGCTGAACTTCCCCTTTGCCGAACTCGTCGGCGGGACGCGCCTCGAAAAAGACGACGTGGCCGTTATAGATTTTTAATTCCGCCGAGTCTTCCAGTACGACGATGCGCTGATCGGGCGGGCAACGGCTCGCCATGATGCCGAGAATGGTCGTTTTACCGGAGCCGGTACCGCCGGAGACGATGAGGTTCTTTTTCAGCAGAAGGCAGATGTCGAGAAAGCGCGCCGCCTCGAGCGTGAGGGCGCCCTTGTCGATGAGGTCCTTCAGCGAAAGTTTCGTCTTCGAGAATTTACGGATGGCCACCGTGGTGCCGCTGCGGGCGATGGGCGGAACGACGGCATGGATACGGGAACCGTCCGGAAGACGGGCATCGAGAAAGGGCCGGTCTTCGTTGATTGGGCGGCCGACGTACTGGGAAATGTTGCGGACCGCGGCCATGAGGGCGGCCTCGTCCTCGAATTGCGCGTCGGTTTTTTCGACAAGACCGCGCCTTTCAATGAATATCGTCTTCGGCCCGTTGATCATCACTTCGGTGATGGTGTCGTCGTTCAGGTAGGCCAGAACGGGCTTGAGAAAGACTTTTACTGAGGTTTCAAATACCGACATAGCTTCCTACTCGACGATGATTTCTCCGGACGCTCCGCTGATGGCGTCGTGAAACGTGTAGTTGCCCTTTACGGGCTCGATCGCAATTTCCGTAAGCCGGTTCGCGGTGAGCTCCCGGTTGATCTCCCAGGGCGCGGCGACGGAAGCGGGCGAGCGTTTCGCCGCCTCCTCGGGGCGAGTGAGCCACTTCTGAACCCGCAGCCGCTCGATGATGAGCGCCGCCGGCTTCGGGCCGAGCGTCGTGAACAAAATCTTCGAAGTTTCTCCCGCTCGGAGGCGCACGCGGGCCGGGCGGAATTTTCCGTCGGTCAAAAGAATCGCGAACTCGGGTCCGTGGATGCTGATCGGATCCTCGAGCGACACTTTCGTCTCCACGAACTTTTCCTTCGTGTTGGTCGGAGCCCGTTGCGGCGTCGGTATCGGTGGTGTCGTGGTCACCGGCGCAGTCGCCGGCACGACGATGAGCGGGGCGGAATTTTTCGCTTCGGGCGCGGTCACGGGCAACGTGAGCGGCGGCTGCACCGGTTGTGCGGCCGCAGCCGGCTGAGGCGGCGGTACCAGCGGAGCTAGCGCCGCTGGTGCCGACGGAATTTGCGCGGCGGAAGCTTCCATCGGCTGAAGCGCGGTGCCGGGAAGCGTGAGACCGGAGCCGGGCCGTCTTGCGATCGGCTGAAGCGCGCTACTTGCCGCTTCCACCTTCTCGACTTTCGGTTCGGCAATTGGTTCGGCTTTCGGCTCGGCTTTAGGAGCCTCCTGCGGAAACATCGATTTCGGCGGCTCGGGCATTTTCGCCAGAAACCCGTCGTCTTCCTCCAGCAACTCGGACGGGTCGGCGGCTCCCGGAAGCGGAGGAAGCGCGGTGTTTAGCTGCTCGAGCTTCGGACCGGACTCGGCGCGCGCCACGGGGGCGCCCAACCCAAGGCAGAGGGCGAGGGCTAGATAGGTTTTCATCCGCATCTCCACGCTTACCCTATCGGCATAAGCCTCCCTATCCCTTCGCCCTTTGTGGCTGTCGCTTGGGAGATCGGTGACTGTATACTGATCGAATACGCGCAAGACGTTGAATACAAAGGAAAAAGAATCGATTGCGCGGCGGGTTGAAGAAAAAGTTAGGCACCTGTGGGTTTGTTTGCCGGCTGTATACGATCCAGACAAAAAACCGACAAGTCGCCGCAACTACAGGCGCTGTTCCCACGGCGTTCCATGTGGCCCCTTCGTTGCAATTTAGCTATCTCACGAAGCAAGCGGTGCTAAAGCGCGAGTAACGGAGAAAGTTTGAAAAAAAGTTTTTGGTTGGACCTCGTATGGTTCGGGCTAATCGCCGCCCTCCTTGTCGTCGGGAATCTTAGAAGGCGTGGCGAAGTTCGATTGCCGAAGGTCGATAACCATTGGGTACGGTCCATGGGTGGCCCCGGTGCGGAAAGCACTCAGCCTACTCTAGCGATGCCGTCGGTCAGGCCCTGGGACCGTACCTTATAAGTCTTGATGCGCGGGACGGAAGGCACACAAAAGCGGGTGGTAGGGAGGTTCCCTACCACCTGTTTTTGTTTTCCCCCGGCCCGGCTGTCAGGTCCCTGTACACTAAGCCGCGCTTCGTCCCCATCCCCCGTTTATCTAAGAACCTGAAACTAAAGACTAAATTCACTCGACCCCCCTGAAGACAAAGTGGCAAGGTCCATGCAACTCCCCTTGGTAGGGGGATTCATGCTGCGCATCCTGGCTGCCATTCAAATAGCCATCTCGGTCTCGGCTTTCGCCGGCGGCTTTGATCAGATGCCCTCTATTGGTACTGAAGGAAGCGGCCGCGGAATCGTGGACCAGAACGGCGGCCAGCAAGGCCAGTTCGGCCAGTTCGGCCAGCAGAGCGGCTTCCAGCAGATGCAGCAGCAATTTCAGCAGATCCAGCAAGCCAGCGCCGCGCTCACCGCGGGCGGTGGAAAAGGCCGTGGCGCCGAAAATGGTTCCGCCGAAGCGGGCAAGGCCGCTCAGGAGGCCATCAAGACCGCGAGCGAAAAACAAAGCGAGGATTTGAAGAAGGCCGGCGAAAGCATTCTCTCCGGCGTCGGCTCCAGTCCGCCGAAAGACGAAGGCGTGAAGAAGGAAGTGGGCGAGGCGCTCAAGCAGCTTTCCACTCCTCAAGGCAGCGGCAACATCACGGAGCTCGCCAAGGGCGTCGTCTCCGATATTCAGGCTTTGAACGCGGTTCAGGTGAGCATCATCACGAAGATCGCCGAGCAGTTCACGGCCCCGCCCCGCCAGGCGCCAGTGCCGCAAAAAAATCCCACGCTACAAAATCAAATCGCCGCTTCGGGGCTCAACCCGAGGCAGAAGCCGTCCAACATTTTCGCGGAAGGTTTAGCCCAGCAGTCTCAGAACAACGTGCCCCACGGCACGGCCTTCATGAAAAGCCAACCGATCAATCCTGGCGTGATGCGGGGAATTTCGTCGGAAACCATCTACAACGCGCCCGACAGCGTCGCCATTCCCACCCACTGATCGAACTTGGTCGTGGCTCTCGCGGCGAACGCCGCGTTTCGTAGCTTCTTGTCTTTTTTTACCGGAACCTCGAGCGGAGGAAATAGACCGATGTTGACGTTCGTCGGCTGGAATTTCTTTTTCGTCGTGTCCGTGATGGAGGCGAGCAGCGCTCCCAGCATGGTCTCGGGAGGCGGCACTTCCAGCGGCGCCCCTTTCAGCTCGCGAACCGCGTTCCATCCGGCGAGAAGCCCGGTCGCCACCGATTCCAGATAACCCTCCGTTCCGGTCAGCTGGCCCGCGATGAAAACATTCGGAGCGGCTTTGAGGCGCAGGGAAGCGTCGAGCACCCGGGGAGAGTCGAGGTAAGTGTTTCGGTGCATGGAGCCCAGGCGCACGAACTCCGCGTTCTCGAGACCTGGGATCATCCGGAAGATTCTCGCCTGCTCGCCGTACTTCAGCTTCGTCTGGAAGCCGACGAGGTTGTACGCTGTCTTGTGGCGGTTCTCCGTTCTGAGCTGGACGACCGCATGGGCCCAGCGGCCCGTTTTCGGATCGTCGAGCCCGACGGGTTTCATCGGGCCGAAGGCGAGCGTTCGGGGTCCGCGGGCGGCGATCGCTTCAATCGGCATGCAGCCTTCGAAATATTTTTCTTCCTCGAAATCGTGGGGCAGCACGACTTCCGCTTTCAAGAGCTCCGCGACGAAGGCGTCGTACTGCTCGCGCGTGAAAGGAGCGTTCAGAAAGTCCGCCGTCTCTCCCTTGCCGTAGCGGTTCGCGAAAAAGAGTTTTTCGTAATCGAGGCTGTCGGCGGAAACGATCGGAGAAATCGCGTCGTAGAAATAGAGTTTCTCTCCGCCGACGAGCGCTTGTAGATCCTGGGCAAGCTCGGGCGAGGTGAGCGGCCCCGTTGCGACGATCGTGATGCCCTCACGCGGGACGCGCGGGATTTCCTCGCGGTGAAGCGTGATGAGCGGATGTTCGGTGAGCGTACGGGTCACCGCCGCGGAAAACGCGTGGCGATCGATCGCAAGCGAAGCTCCGGCGGGAACGCTGTGCTCTCGCGCGAGCCGGATCAGAAGTCCGCCCATCCGTTCCACTTCTTCCTTTAGAAGACGGGAAGCGTGGTGGGGGCTGTCGGATCCGAAGCTGTTGCTGCAGACGAGCTCGGCGCAGTCCGTCGTGGAATGCGCCTCTGTCTGCCGCGTCGGTCTCATTTCGTAAAGATCGACGGCGATTCCCGCTTGGGCTATTTGCCAGGCGGCTTCGCTGCCGGCGAGCCCGGCTCCGATCACCGTGATTTGGTTTTGACGCATCCCCGCTCCTTGACGCTATTGGCAGCCTCTCATACACTATTTTGAAAGTTTCACCAACCCGTCTCCCGGGGTTGAATTCTCAAAACATTGGAAATTTCATGAATTTAGCCTACGCCGCGCCCGAAGCGCCGAAAGAGGCCATCCAAAGTCTCTCGTCCATCGATCTAATGATGAACGCGAGCGGGGTCGTGCAGCTCGTGCTGCTCGTGCTCATCGCCTTTTCGGTGGTCACGTGGGCCATCATTCTCTTCAAATTCGGAATCATCCGCCGCAGCTTTTCCAACTCAGAAAGCTTTCTGGACATCTTCTGGAGCGGCAAGAGCATGGACCACATCTACTCCGAGGCGAAAAAGTTTCCCGGAGCGCCGGTCGCCAAAATCTTTCAGAGCGGCTACGTGGAGCTGCAGCGGCTGATGGAAAAGCAGCGCGGTAAGCCCGGCCAGGTTTCCGATCCGACCAAGCTCGTTCCGCCGGACTCCTCGATTTCGAACCTCGAGCGCGCGCTCGGGCGCGCGAGCCGCAGCGAGACCATGAGGCTCGAGCGGTCGCTTACGTTTCTTGCCACCGCGGGCAGTACGGCTCCCTTCATCGGGCTGTTCGGCACCGTGTGGGGCATCATGAATGCGTTTCAGAACATCG
>CAZZHG010000052.1:0-37950 GCA_964653655.1 uncultured Pseudobdellovibrionaceae bacterium | reverse complement strand
TGCTGAAGGATCCGAACCTGATTAAGCGCCCGCTCCTCATCAAGGACAACAAGGATTACCAGGGCTTCGAAGAAATCTCGTTGATGGATTTCGTGAACTCGTAATTTACGAGAATACGCCTAACTTTCAGTGACCCCGCGAAAACTCCCGTGTTGACGGGGGTTTGCTCAATTGCTTTTCCCGCTCCATTTTCCTCATGACGTTTGCGCGCGCGCGCACTCTCCGTGAATACATTCCGCATTCGATTCTTACCCCCGCGTTTCGTTGGAACTCCGTGCGTGAGGATCTGTCCAAGAATTTCCGAGTGTAAAAAAGTTCGCCCCCTGTCAAACGAATCAACCCGGTGAGAAGTGCGTAGGCGAAACGGTACGGTCGTTGCACTTACAAAGCTCGTACAGGGAGGGGTGACAGTATGGGAGATAAAGAGAACGCGGGAACGCCGCTCGAGTTTTACTTGTGGCGGCGAGGAAACAAGACCAGTCCTAAGCTTTCGTCTGAAAAGACGGTGCAGGGCCGGGACGGTGAGGACAACCTCATCGGGGACGCGCTGAGAATCTTCAACTCCAGAAGCCGCACGGTTCGCCGGAGCAGCGGAGGACTCAGCGTAGCGGAACCTTACCAAATCGTATTTCTGGAACAAACCGAGCCCAACACGCACAAGCCTGAAGTCCGCATCAAAGTCCGTTTCAAGGACTTCAAGATGACCCGCACGGGAGAAATCTCGACGGGAGAGCTGGTCACGCACACGAAAGTGGTGGCGCCCTCGGAGCTCGGAGAAGCCTTCAGCTGGGATCTCGCCAAAGCGCAGACTTTCGTCGCCGATTTCGGCCAGGGAATCATCCCGGTCCATATCGTCGAGATAGCGTCCGAGCCCACCGGCGGATCGACGGCCTACTTCATCGAGACCGCGGATCTCACGAGACTCATCGGCCGCGATGCCGGCACGGTTCCCGTGCAGGTTTACAAAGTGGACCGCGACGTGCTCCGCAGCGCCGAAACGAAACGTTCCCAGGGCCGCAAGTCCGAATGGGACGTCGCCCGCGAAAACTACGCTCACTTGAAGAGCCGGGGCGCGACCGTGATTCCGCCGGCGCTCGCCTGCGGCGGTCCGATTGCCCTCACGACGGGCAAGACGCCGCAAGAAGTGCGCACGGTGATCGAGAAAGTTCTCAACCGCCACTCGGAAACGGAAGCGGCCTACACGGCCCGCCGGATCGACACGGGCTCCATGGTTCCGTTCGGCGTGTTCGAATAATCAGTTCAGTCCGATTGTTACCCCAATCGAGCCGCGTACCCTAAGTTGGGTACGCGGCTCGACCCTTTTTAGGGCCTACTAATCTGGAAGGCCGAGGCGGCGGCGAAGCTCACGGATGGGATCTTCGCTTACGGCGGGCCGCGAGGGTTCGGCCTGATAGGTCTGAACCTGCCGGGCCTGCCCCAGCTCGGAAACTAAATTGACCCGATCCTCTTCGTTCTTCGCCGAGATCACCCGCGCGTCCCCGCCCGCTCCGCCGACAACGACTCTCGCCTGATCGAGAATCTGGCTCACGCCGTAGATCCGCGGATCGAAGCCCGCCATTCTAAGTACTCGAGGCAGCTGCCCAGGATCTCCCGGTTCCCTCGCCCGTACCGCGCCGATGAAATCGAGCTTCTGGGCATCGGTCCAGTGGGCGTACTCACCCGAGCGGCCGAACACCTGGCCCCAGTCGTCGCTCCTTTTCAGTCCATCGGAGATATGCTGGAGAATTTCTTCCCTCAAGCGAGCGACCGCGGGTTGAGAGGCGACCGGCGAAAGTCCGTCGTAAAGATCGGTAAGTACCCAAGGGGAATGATTGCCGATGGCGAGAAGGGTCTTCTCGCGAGTACCCGGGTCGAGGCGCCCGAGCCTTTGGGCCAGGTGCGCGCCAATCTGATCGGCGAGGGCTTTGTCCGTCGGAAGGGCCAGCATCGCGCGAAAACGATCCACCGTGGCGTCCAGCCCGTTGATCACCATCCGAACTTCCAGACGAGTGGGATCCCTCCCAGGTTGGCGCACGACTCCCCGTTCGTCGTTTTCCGGATAGGGAACCGCGCTCGTGTAACGGGACGCGAGCACGTCCTTGAGAGTCTTCTGCCCGCGCTCTCCCGCTTCCAAAAGAATGTCCGCCTGGAAGGAGTGAATCGCCGTCACGGGAATGGCTTCCCTGCGGCTCATGTGAATGTGAACCGGAACCGCGGGCCCTTGCTCGTGGAAGATACGGTCGGTGACGTTCAAGGTTTCGGTCAGATCGTGGATCGCCGACCTGCCCTGTTCCCATTTATCGACGGGAGTGCTGAGCGCCCACTCCAGCGCGTCGCCGTCCCGGTGAAACATCCAGCGTTTCAGGGATTCGGGCGCCCCGTCTCTCAAACGTAGCCGTTGCGGCCAGCCGAAACCAAGCTCGACTTTGGTATTGGTGCTCTGCACGAGAATGAGGCCCTGAACGGTATCCGGCAAAGTATCGAGGAGTCCCGCTTTGATGATGGCATCTCCCCGCTGACGGGCGTCGAGGGACTCGAAATTCGCGGGAAGTCGATCCCGATGCTTCGAATACCAACCTTGCAGATAAGCCAGGGGAACCGTATCGAACGGATGACTGTTCGGCATGGCGGCGGCTTCCGCCACCGCCCTCTCCCAGTCGAAATATTTTTTCAGTCCGGGGAGTGCGGCGACGACCGTCGCCGGAGGCAGCTCGATGTCGCTTCCGTAGCGCGAGCCGATGGGATCTTGAGTGAGCAAGAAGGGAGGCGCGCCGATAGCGAGACTTCCCGCGGGACAAGGAAGCCGGTTCACGGGCAGCGGCGCGGCCGCTTGGGCGAGCGCCGTCCAGACTATCCACGAAAGAGTCATTTTTTTGATTTGGAGGCGGGCTTACGGCGAGGCGCCAAGGGAACGTAGACTTCGTAATTGGGCGCACTCGTGATGGACCAAACCCGCCTTTGTAGCGGCTCCTTGGAAACCACCCACCTGGCCTTCCCAGTGAGCCGGTAACGCTTGTCCGAGTCTCCCCCCACGGCGCTTCCCTTCACCACCGAGCCGGGGGCGAGCGCTTCCAAAGGAAGCGGAATCTTGCCGTACTGGTTGGTAGTCACAAAAATCCACTTTTCGAGGCGCTGGCTGCGGACGACGTAAACGCGGGAGGGTTGCAGCTGTTCGGCGGTCTCCGCGTAGGACTTTCCGGTCAGCACTTCGAAACGCCGAACCGGGTTCTCCTTCGTGACCGGTTTATCTTTCGGCTCGGTCACCCCGCGAAGCTCCGCGGCGGCCGAAAAATGGATCAAAGACAAAAAGAATACGACCCCGTTGGAGAGAGGCGTGAGGCGGAAATTTCGAACCGAAGCGATCATGATTAGAGAGTTCCCTCGGCGAACGCAGGTAGGGCCAACCAGCCGTCGTCCTTGCGGGAGGCTACTTCCTCCCCGCTCTGGCCGGCTTGGTCGCCGGCGCCGCTCACGAGACTTCTGAGGGCGGAGTCACTCAGTTTTTCGAAGTCCAAATAGGTGGTCGGATCGCCGAGCGTTCCCGCGAACCTCAGCGCTCTCACGTTCACTTCCTCCGAGTCGGGCCGGCGTTGTACGAACTGAGCGAAGGCCTTCCCCATCTCCACCTGCTCCGAGCAGCTGGACAAGACATAGGGGGAAGGACCGAAGGTCAATGCGTCGTAGAACCTCGTGGCGAACCGGCGGATTCCCGGATTCGGATCGGGCGGCAACATGCTGCCGAAAAGCCGGGCGGGAATGTACTTCCCGTTGACGAAGTTACCCATGGCAAGGCGCCCAAGAATGACTCCGTTCTCGTCGGTAATTACCCTCACGCATTTGCGATTGGGATCGCCGGCTTTCGCGATCTCCCACGTCGACTTCTTCTTGCCCGCGTCGTCCGTATCCGAAATCATGATCTCGTAAACCGAGTTGCGCCGAAGCTTCTTGGTGACCTGATCCAGCCGCGAGTGAATCTTCGTCCCCGCATCGAGCCCGCAGCCGATGATCGCCGGCGGCTCATCGGAGCTCGCGGTATCGCGGGAGCGCTTGCCGGAACTGCCGGAGGGGCCGTCTTCGGCGTGTCCAGGGGTATCGACGGAAATCTGCTGGTCGGGGGCCGGCGAGGAGGCATCCGAGGGGTCGGGAGGAGTCGGGCCACCGTCGTCGGCCCATTGATCGAGCGCGATCCCGTCCTTGAAAGGATCTTCGAAACACCCGGGTTGCTCCGGCTTGCCCGCCGAGACGGGGGCGTCGGCCGGTTCCGCGCCCGCCACCTTCGGAGTGCTCGCCCGACGGGCGTCCTGGATCTGTTGGCGCATTTCCTTGAGAGGGCCTTCGCACCTGGCGACGTCCGCGGGTAAACTCGCCTTCTTGAGCTCAGCCTGAGCGTATATGAGGTTGAATTCGTCGACCGTAATGGAAGCCACGGCGTTGCAGACCGCTTTGCCCAAATCGATGGCCTGCGCCGGCAAGGTTATGAAGAGGAGAAACCAAATCACTTTCATTTGGATCCTCCCTTCTTGAAAGCCCGCTGCTGCACGGGGCTCTGACGAGACTGATGACTCTCCTGCGGCTGATTGCGCTTCAAAGCCTGCTCCTGCAGCTCCTGCGCCTTTTCCCGCGCTTCGACTTCGGGGCAGTCCGTCTTATTCACTTCGTTCTGAGCGTCTTCAGCCGCCTGCGGATCCCGCCTCGCAAGATCCTCTAAGGCCTCGATGGCATCCGGCGGATTTTTCGAGTTCTTGAAACTGTCGGCGAACTGGGCGAGCAAACGTCTCCGGGCCGCTTCGTCCGCGCCGGAAAGCTGATTGAGAAGGCTCGCCAGGTTATCCTGGGAAAGCTGTTGTCCGCCCTGATTCATTCCGGAGGCGGCAAGAGCGGCGAGATCCCCCGGGCTCATGCCGGCGGGAGTCGGCGAATCCGCTTGCAGCGCGGAATCGAGCTCCCGCTGCACTTCGGGGGAGCGATCCCCTTGGCTCGCGAGCGCGGACGCCGAAGCGCCGCGGACGCCGGGATTCGAGTCTTTCAGTCCTTCACGGAAATCGTCGTTGAAAGCACCCCGCTTCGACTTGGGCGGCGACGGAGCCTGCTCGCCTTGAGAAGCCGGAATGCGCATGACCGGAGGAGGTGCCTTGCCGTCCTCGGTGCCGAACTTGTCGAGAAGGCGAAGGGCAAGCGCGGCCTTTTCCCGCATCGCAGCACTTTTGTCTTTCTTCATTAGCTCCGCGAGCGCCTTACCCGTCTGCTCCTTCTGATCGGAAGGAACGTCGACGACGGCGGAAAGATTGTTCGGGTTGTTCACCTGAGCGAGAAGATCGCGGATGGCGAGATTGAAAGTGGGCGGCTTCTGCGAGGGGCCCGCTCCATTGAATCCGGCGAAGAGGTTGATCTCGGATCCCTTCTTCGCGAAACACTGGCGCGGAATGACTTTCGCGACGGAGGTCGCCATGGGAGAGGCCGGCTTGAACTCGTCGAGAAAGCCGGCGAAAGCTTTACCTTTGCCGGATCTCAGCCGGTTCACGCGGGCGACGGAGGCATCCTTCTTGTCGTATTGTACGGAAACCGCGGGGGCGCCCTTCCACTCGTCCACGAAGCGATCAAGAAAGGAATAAGACGAAACGCGGCCCGACGGAGAGGCCGAATAGCCCGCCCTTTCTTCCAGGGGACCGGTGCCCGTGGGAGTCACGAGAGAAAACGTTTCCTTGCCCTTCGCGACCGGAAAAAGAACCAGGCCCGAGCCGCTGAACTTGCCGTTTCTGTGAAGAAGGTACGCGCGGCTTCCGGGAAGGCCGACGGCCCAGCGCTCAGGCGCCGTGATCTCCGCCTTACCGCAGTCTTCGCTCACGCAACCGCGCTGGCTCGGATCGTTCCAAATCGCATGGAGCTTACGGGGCACCGGCGCGAGTTCCCACCGGAACCTCTCCGTGGAAGCATTTGCTTCCGCCCGGAACGCGACGACGCTCGAGGCTTCTTCCTTTTTCCAAATCTCTTCGCCGAATCCGGGGACTTCCGCGTTCAACTTCGTGAGACGCGCGAGAATGTCCTCATAGGACTCGCAACTGAACTTCTGGGTTCCGTAATAAGTCTGAAGGGCGGCCTTGTAGGCCTGAACGAGCTTGGGTTGGGAGAGAAAATCACTGAAAGAGGAGGCGCGGCTGACCACGTCTTCTAACGCCTGGAAAGGCTGAGCAAAGCTCACGCTCCCAAGCAGCAGCGCGGTGAAAATCACCAACGCCCTTGTTTTCCCCCATCCCCTATCCATAAAATAAGAAAAGCACCCCTGCTTAGCCAGCTGACTAGGAACCTTCTCAGTATAACGCAAAGCGACGTACGCTCAAGCAAAAAGCAGTTGAATTTCAATTAGTTAGTGCATTCTGCTTGTCTTCACCCGGGCTCCGACGGAATACGGAGTTTCCCTAGTTCTTTTCGGAAAGGTTTGGCGACTACATGAAGCGTCGATTCCATCGGATGGAATGTCTCGGACTTGCGGCTCTCGCTTTCATGCCGGCCTGCAGTAAAACCAGCGGCATGGTTCTCGTGGCGGCCAACTCCGCCCAAGGCACCACGAAGTCCTTCTACATCGATCAATACGAAGCGAGCTTGAAGCAGGCGAAGAAGACCGACGAGTCCGGAGAGAAGGTCACGGTGACCGCGGCGCAGACCAGAAGCGCGATCAAGCCCGCCAGTGCCGTGAACTACGAGGAAGCGAAAGTCTACTGCGCAGCCGCCGACAAGCGGCTCTGCACGAAAGCGGAGTGGCTCACCGCCTGCGTGGGCCCGGACAACATGGGAGCCGCCCTTCAGCCCACTCCCACGGATCCATCCATCGATACCCTTTGCTTCCTGAACCGCCCCTCGGGCACCGTCGCCGTGAAAACCGGCGCGAACTCCAGATGCCGCACCAGGGGCATCACCCTCTACGACATGGTCGGAAATGTTTCCGAATGGGTCACCGACAGCGCAAGCAGCGAGGGCCGCGCCATGGGAGCCAACGTGGCCTCGAAGGTGAAAAACGGAAAGTGCTCGTACTTCGTCCAAACCGATACCGACGCCGACGGAATCGACGACACTCCCATCGACGAGGCCACCAACGACGAGACCATCGGGTTTCGCTGCTGCGTGAACGTAGAAGACGTCGCGACGTAAGCTACTGCAGGCGGATGCAGGACGCCGCCACTTTGAGCTCGGCGTCCTGAGGCGGGTAAGGCAACAACGCCTTCAGCCGAATCTTCTCGTGCGGCTTCAGGTACAGAGCTTCCTTCATTTCCTCGTACTCTCCGAAGAGATCCCCTCTCGCATCGCAATGCTGGGCCACGTCCAGTTTGTTCTCGATCGTATAAGTCAGCTCGACGAGTCCCGGCTCGTCCTCGAGAGTATAGAGACATTGCACCCGCACGCCCGAGTCCTCGAAGGGCGGCGCGCAAGTGAGTTTCGGCAGGCGCTTCTTGTATAAGGTGTCCGCGCCGGTGAGCAAAACGCCGAGCCCCAGCAGCACGCCGAACCCAACGGCGATCTTCTTCCCCCACTCGGGGCGGGCCGCCGCTTTCCCGAGGACCCAATCCCAAGCCAGAGACCCCGCCACATTTCCGGAAAGAATCAGGAGGAAAAAGCCGAGAGAGTATAGGGGGCCCGCGTACTGCAGGCTCTCGAAACACGACTCGTGGATGCAGTTGATGTTTTGCGAGAACGGGAAAATGTAGGAGAGGCTGAAAATTCCGACTTCGAAGGAAGCGATGTAAGTGAGAAGACGCGAGCGCCCCTTCGGAAGACGAAAGAGCGCGAACGCCATCGTCGGGATCACGAAGTAGTGGTAGCGCGAGAGCAGAAACTCCCCGATTCCCATTCCGGGCTGGTACATGAACTCCGAAGCGCCGAGCAGACTGGTGCTGGAAAACAAGCGGAGCAGACTATCGATCACGTAGAGGGGCTGGGTGAAAGTGGCGACGCCCAGAAAGGCGAGAAGCAGATCGCGGTTTCTGCGCCACAGACCGAACGCGGTGGCGAGCAGCGCGAGGTTGCAGAACCAGAGATACATCCCCTGCTCCCAACCGTAGCGGCCGATGCTGACGGCCGTGTTGGCGAGGCCCCAGAGGCCGAAAACCAAGGCTCCTATATTGAACCAGTCGGGGCGTTTCATGCGGTTAGTAATAGAGTACACGACTTTCAAGAGGATCGAAGGAAATCAATGGGTTAGCCCCCCATTGGAACGGGTGTCCAGGGCCCGGTCAGGATAAACCCCGGAGTCCACGGGGAAATCCGGCGGGTAGGTGAATTCGGCTGGAACGTGGACGCCTGGTGTATTCCAAGCCGCCTCAGATACGCGCCTAACAGGGGGGCATGAGGTTTGCATTTTTGAGTCTCGTACCCGAATCACGTGTTCGTCTTGCGCGAGGAATTATGCGGCATCTTAGAAAAACAGAATTCTTCTTCCGAGCGGTACTCGCCTTCGCGGTGCTCTTCGTTCTTTCCAACTGCGGAAAATCGGGCGGCACCGGAGCGGCTAACCAAGGCAACACGGATCTCTGGGACACGGGCTCGGGCTCGTACGATCCCAACATGTTCGGACCGAGCGGCCCGGCCACGGGCGGCGGCTCCACCGGCAACGGCGGCAGCGGCAGTGGCGGCGGGCTCACGGAAGCCGATCAGTTCGCCCTCAAAAACGTTTTCCAGGAACAGTCTCAGGTGGCTCCTCAGCAGGCGAGCGGACTTTCGCAATCGCTGCTGGCGGAAGCCAAGCGCCTTCTCGAAGAGGAAGCCAAGGGCCGCGACGTAGCGGTCGCGAAGATGGCTCTCGCGGGACGGATGCTCACCGAGTGCGCCGAGCGCACCGCTCCTCTCGCCCCGATCCCCGGCCAGCCGCTTCTCGGCGTCTGGGCCTCGACGGACAAGGCGGCTTGCAAAGTGAATTTCACCATCGCCGGCACCGGCGCGAACGCCACCTATCAGGTTGCGGGCGACACGCGCGGAACCATGAAGGCGACCAACCAGGGCGACGGCACGATGAACACGGAACCGTTCAGCGGCCGGCTCACGGATCGCCCCGAGTCGGGCACCGGAACCCTGACCAATCCTCAGTTTACGAAGACCAAGTACGGCTACCAGGCCTGCTCCACGGCGGTGGCCCTGAAGAACAGCGCGAACCCGATTCCGGCGAACTACCAGGAAGCGATGAAGCGCATGGGCATGTGCTTCCGCCAGGCGCTCGTGCTCATGAGCCCCGTGTTCGACCAGATGTTCGCGAACATGAACCCGCAGCTGCGCTCGCTTCTTCAGCAGCGCATGCTCGGCATCCAGCAATAAATCCCGAATACAGAGCGACAGCGAGAGCGAGCGCAAGGAAGACATCCGATCTTTCCACGCGCGATTGCAGGCTCACGCCCTCGGCAAATCCTCTCGAATAAGATCAAGAAGACTTCCTTGCGCTCGCTCTCGCTCACGCTCTTCTAATCTGAAGTACCTTACTTAATCTGGCAGGAAGACGGCGTGATTGCCCGTGTAATTGAAGAACGGCCCGCCGGCTCTCTTGAACCAGCGAAGCATATACGTCGATAGAACGAGGGTGTTCAGGGTATTCACCTGCCCGGGCGATTCCACCCAGCCGGCGTTATAGCTGCAGATGGCTCCCATTCCCATGGGGTTGGTGATTCCCACCTTTTCCGCGAAGTCGTTCATCTTGAACTGCTTGTCCGGCGTGGCGAGGACGAAGGCGTCCTCGTCCCGGGTCGAGACGTAGACGTTCGCGTTGAGCCCCACGGAGGCGACCGTGCGGCGCACGCTCGAGGTCACTTCCGAGATCGTCATGAACTTCGGATCGTCGAAGGAAAACGAAGGGCCCGCCTGGATGGCCGCGAACCCGGATGGCTTCAAGAGCCGTTTTATCTCGGAGTAGAATTCCGACGAGAAAAGACGGGAAAGCGCGAGATTCTTCGGGGCGGGGAAGTCGATTACGATGAGATCGTACTGCTCCTTCGTCTCCTTCACCCACCGGAACGCATCCGTGGTGAGCACCTTCACCCGCGGATCGGATAATGAATCGAGGTTGTAGAGAAGTACGGCGGGCTCCTTGCGCGCGAGCTCGATCATTTCCGGATCGAGCTCCACGAGAGTGATTTCCTGCACGTTCTTCATGTTGACGAGGTTCCTCACGGCAAGGGCGTCCCCTCCCCCCAGCACGAGAGCTTTTCTGACCGGGTTGCCCTGATTCTCGGCCGCCGCCGACGGAACGTTCACGATGCAGATATGGTAGTTCTGCTCGTCGATTGAACTGAACTGCACGAAGCCGTCGAGATAGAGAACGTGCTGCTTCGCCCCTGGAAAGAGGGAGAGCTGGGCGTCTTCCTCGGTCAGAACGATCTTTTGGTAGTGGCTCTGCCGGCTGACCAGCACCTTCGCTTCGCCGGGCGCTCCCATTTTGGGCGCAACCTTCTGATGGGAGGCGATGTGAGCGGGGATCGGCGCCGCGAGACCCAGGAACGCGAGCACCACGGGCCCCCCGACGAAGATCCGGTTGAGGAGCATGAGGGCAATCGTGACGGCAAGACAGGTGAGCGATAGGACCAGCGCCGTTCTGCCGTAACCGAGAGGAATGAGCAGAACGAAGGTAAAAAGCAGCGTGAAAACAATCGCGGCCGTGTAATCGAGGAAAAACAAGCGCGAGAGCCGCAAGCTCGGATCCTCGGCTCCAAGGCGAAGCGTGAGCGGGATCAAATTACCGGCGAGAATTCCGGAAACGACCACCGTCGCCACCGGAAAGAAGGTCACGTTGCCGAACTTCAAAATCATCAGCCTTAGAAACGGGATGCAGAGCCCCGTCCACAAACCCAAAAGACAGACGATCTCGAAAAGGAGCGCCAGATTCACCTGCTTCCATTTCGACGACAGAAGGCTGCCAAGCCCGAGGCTCAGGAAGTAGAAAGCGACGTTGATCGAAAAGTAATAGACGTCCTGGCTGTAGGTCGTGGACCAGAAGCCGGACACCAGCATCTGCGTGACGAATCCGCAGCCGGATCCGATGACCGAGAGGGCATAAAGAGTGCGGCTGTAGGAAAGAGCGCGGTTCATTGGGGCAATCCGATTCCGAAAAGACTTTGCTCCATGGCGATCCGCAAAGGCTCGGCGTAAGCGCAGAAAGCGAAGGAGAGAACCACCAGCACGGCCCCCACTCCGATCCACAGACCGGAGTTACGGTCGAGCGATCGGCGGTATCCGAAGGCGAATCCGAAAGCGACGATCGCGTTAATCGCGGCGAGCACGCCCGCGATCTGCATGAGACTCATCCTCGGAGCGAGCACGAGGGGAAAAAAGAGTCCGCCGAGAAATCCGCCCAGGTAATCGTAGAACAGAAGACGGGGAAGCCGGTCGGCGGTGGTCGCGATCCGGTTCAGAAGCGGGATTTCCATTCCGATGGCGGCCCCCATCGTAACCACGAAGGCGCAGAGCAGAAGGCTCGGAAAAATTCCTTTCGCGTAGCTGAAATAGAGGACGGGAAGCGCAACGATCGCGACGAAGGCAATCACCGCTTCCGTCGCGAGAAACGCGGCGATAGGATCTTTGCCCGCTTTGTCGGCGAGAAGCGAGCCCACTCCCATGCTGGCCATCATCAACGACAGCACGAGGGAGTATTGAAAGATCGACGCGCCCATTAGAAACGTCGCGTAAGTCGCGAGCAGAAGCTCGTAGGCTATGCCGGAAAAGGCAGAGATGCCGGCCGCCACGTAAAGAGGCCCGATGCGTACGGAGGCGCCCGGCGACGGAGAAAAGTCGGAAACGGTTTTGGCTGGGGCTGGCATCGCGGGGAGGTCTTAATCTTATCAGGGCCGGGCGATAACCTCCATTCCAGGGGCGACTTTTCCCCTGCGGCGCGAGACGCGGACGGTGGCGGAGACGGAGTCGGTTTTTATCACGGTGCCGCAAGCTACTTCCGCGCGGTTGGAAGCGATCGCGCAGACGCTCTCCCCTTCCCGCCAAGGCCGGATGTCGTCGTGCGTGACGCGCAGAAACTTACCGTAATCCTGCGTGTCGAAGACTTGGGACGCCCGGCGGCGCGACGTGTCTTTGTCCGTCTTCCCCTCGTCGGTTTCCACCGACTGCGCGTTTCCGAAGAAAAAGGCCCCGCAGAACTGCACTCCCCTGAAGGTCGAGTTGGTCTGACGGACGGAGGTTACCTCCGCGAGCAAACCGACGGCGTTACCGATCCGGATTCCTCCGCCGAAAGCGAAAAAAGGTGTGGTCGAAGGGTTGGTGCCGAGCTGCATGCGTATCTGGTATCGGACCGAGCCATAGAGGCCGATCCAGTCCGCGAAATCCACCGAGGCGTAAAGGGGCACGCCCAGATCGAGCAGGTTCGCCGTGGTGCTGTTGACGACGATAGGTAGGTAACCGGCCTGTGCGCCGACGGCCATCGCAAAGGACTTGGTGTCGATGAATTGGAACTTTCCGGCGAGGGAGATCGATCCCGGCGCCGTATATTTCGCACTCGCATCGAATCGGCGCCCGAGCCCGAGGCCCGCCGAGAATTCCACGTACGGAAAGACCAGCGATTGGTTCGACGCCGTCGAGCTCGAGGAGGAGACGACCGAGCTCAGCTGATTGGAGGAAAATGCCCCGCCTCCGAGATGCACCCGGAACTTTCCGGGTTGAAGGACCCGGGCGGTTTGCAGAGTCGAAAAGTTGGAGCAGCCCGCGGCGAGCAAACCGAGAATGCCGGCCCCCAACTTCCCCCGCGCGAACCTCATGAAATGGGCGACGCTCCGATCATCCCGGGGTCAGTTTCAAATTGGAGACGAGAGCGCGGACCCTTTTCCGCGCCGCCTCCGTCTGCGTATAACTGTATCGAAGCTGCACCGCGAGCCCCTTGCGCAGTTCGGCGGGAGCGTCCTTGAAGGAAGGAAAGGACCCGAGCTTCTGGGTCAGCTCCCCTTCGCGTCCGTCCGCACGCTTGTTGAATTTCCTCAGATACTCGTCGATTTGCACCCACTCCGCGCCGTCTTCCTTATTCCACTGAACCCAGCCGGTTCGACGCAGCTCGAACGCGAGCTCGACCGAAGTCCGAAGCGCCTGCCGGGACACGGGACGATCGAGAACCTCCCTCAACACTCCAAGGGACGCCCGCACGGGGCGATCGCAACCTTTCACCTTCTTGCGGTACGTGCGCAAGCTCATCGCAAGCCGTCCCGCCGTGCGGCCGAAGCGATCGTACTGGCAGTCGGAAAGTCCGAGGGCGAAAGAAACGTCGACATCCTGATCCGCGGGAAGGTTGGTCAGAAGTTTCCAGGCGGAGAAAGTGGCGCCGGGAATCCCCGGATAGCGCCCGACCTGATCGGCCAGGCGGCCAACCCGCTTTTCGTCGAGAACCGAGCGTTCCTGGATGAGGGCGTCCCACTCCGAGAAAAAGACTTCGCAGTTCGAGGAGGCCGCGGCTCCGCTCTTGGCCGCGATGGAAAGATCCTTCGCGATCTTTTTCGCGTCGGGCGGACTCGAAGTCCGGCGCGCGACCCAAACCACGATCACAAGAAGCAAGGCCACGCCCACGAGAACGTAAGCGCGGACTTTCATGCCATGGCCCTCTTTGGACATGGGCCTTATGTTACCCGAATTTCTGGATTATCGTCGAGTATTGACCCGGCGGCGGACGAAGCGCCGGCCGGCGAGAATCGGCAGGCAGAAGAGGAGCGCCGTCGCGAGAAACTCCACGGCGGATCCCGAACGGCCGGTGCCGCGGGCGCGCAAGCAACCTCCGCCTCCCTCTTCCGCGGACTGCTGGGCCTCGGTGGGCGCGGCCGGCTCGAGGCCGCCCGTCGAGGCGAAGAAAGCGCGGGGCATCTTGGTCGACGGATCGCCGATCAAGCTGAAGCTGCGGACGGCGTCCATGGAATGGGAATTGCCGCCCACGGAGGCCTTGGCACGGAGAATGATGTCGCCGAGCCGAAGCTCGGCGGAGGACTTCGCGATTTCCGCGGCGAGCTCGTTCTGCAACGCAGTCTGCAATCCCACCTGCGCCGTCGGCACGGTCAAAGTCGTGAACCCGAGAAAGGCCGCCGCGCCGCCCGAAGGATTGAGCACGAGACTTTCCCCGAGACTCTTCAGGTCGGGGTCCGCGTCGTAGAAGGAGGCGTTGAGACAGTTGAGTCCCACGACCATCGGCAAACGGGAGTTGGAGAGAGCGGCGGCATGCTCGCTCGTGAACAGGCCGCTCGATCCCCAAAGATCCTCGGCGCCGTGGCCAACGTAAGTCATCAGAAGCGGCGAAGCGCCGAACTGACTGATGAGCGTGGAGCGAAGAGCGGCGTCGTTGTTGATCTCGGCCCGGTCCAGATAGACCGGCGTGTAATCCGGGAATTCGTTACCGAAGGACTCGCCGAGAATCCGCGCTTTCGCCTTGAACTGCTCGTTCATGTCGTCCCGGTCGGAAACGTAAAGGACCTGACGGCCTTCGGCTCCGGTAGGGGCCCGATCCCCACGTTCATAAGCAATCAATTTGTCGACGTATTGGCGAATGAGGTTCGGATCCCGGGTCGGCAACCGGCCCGCGGAAAGAAGGGCGACGTCGTTATCGTCGGACACGAACCAATGGTCGCCGCCGTAGTCCTCGTAAGAGCCCTTCACGAGCGGCATCGGCATCACGTAGCGAAGTCCGCCGTATTCGAGCCGATCCCTCGGATCGTAGGTGGCGTCGCCGAGAAACAGCAGGTATTTCGGCGCCGGGGCCACCCAGCTGGAGTAAGCGTGCCGCACGAAATCTCGAATGGCCTGGGAGGATTTCGATCCGTGGGAGAACTCGGCGTAGATCTGCTCGGGGGTGACCTTCGCCACCCGAAGCCCCTGACTCTGGCGATACTCGACGAGACTCTTCGCCTCGTCCAGCAAGTACTCCGGGCCCACGAGAATCAGATCGGCGCCGCGGCTCGTGTCTCTTAAGGAGGTACCGAATCTGTCGACGAGGGCCAGCTGGGCGGGGACGAGATAGGCCCCTTCCTCGACCGCGACCAGCTTCTTGCCCAATCCGCTCGGCAACGACGTCCTTCTCAAGGCGAAGGTCGTTTGGGTGGTCACGCCGGCATCCAGCGAAACGGTGGAAAGATTTCCGAAGGTGGCCGTGGAGCCCGGCAGACTCACGTCGTAGAGATGCACCACGGCATCGCCGGAGAACCCGGTAATGGTGACGGTTCCTCCCTTCACCGGATCCGCGAGCCTCGCCACCCCGTTGCTCGCCACGAGCGCCGAGGGATACCGGACCGAGACCCGATCCAGGTCCACCAGCTGATAATCGCCGGAGGTGGTCAGGTCGGGCATGGCCTCTATCTTCAGGGTGTTGGCGCCGTCGACGAAATACGTGGACGGCAATTCGAACGAAAGGGAAGTCGGGCCGTCCCCGCTGAACTCTGCGTCGCCCACCTGCCCCGGCACGGAGTTCACGTACAGCCCCACGTGGTGGACGGAATCGAAGGCTTTCACCTTGCGGCCGCGGAGATTGAAATCGACGTGCACGGTGGTTCCGTCGTCCGCTTGGAGACCGGGCATCGAAACGGGCACGTTAAAGAACGCTTCCGGCTGACCGGCTTTGCCGTTTTCGGCGTAGACGCGCTTCCAGTAGAAGCGATCCACCAGATTTCCAAACGGCACATCGAAAATGTACATCAGATCCTGTTCCGCCGAAGCCTCGGCGGTGGTGGTCGTCATGGAGCCCTCCGGCATTCCCGCCGGATCCGCGTCGATCGTCTCCATGCGCATGGCCGAGCCGATTCCCCCAAGGGAGTACGGCGTGAGGACCACCTCGTTGTAGTCGTCCTCGAGCTGGCGGGTATGGACGGCGGCAAAACGAAGGAAACTGCCCGCGCCGAAAGTGGCCCCTCCCCCGACTTCAATCGGGATTTCGGAACCCTGCGAGTAAACCCGGAACCCCGAGACGGGGCGCCCTTTGAACGGGCCTTCCACTCCGACTTCCTCCATCTGCTCGTACGTGAGCTCGTAAACGCCCGTCGCGCCGTACCTAACACGTAGAGCGCCCTCGACCGCCGACGGAGAAACGTTGAAAGCGGAGGCCGGAGGAGACACGACCCAGGAATTTCCTCCGAGAGCGACGTCGAGAAGAATCTTATCCGCCCGGTGCACGGTCTCGGTGGAGGCCAAGTACCGGAGGGGGTTCACCCGGATGGAAACGTATTTTCTTCCCGCGACGTCGACGAGCGCCGTCGCCACTTCGAAATAGGCCGAGGGAGTAAGCGTCGCGCTCGCGTAGGCCGCGGCGTCGGGCGAGTAACTGGGAGCGAGCAAGCCCCCGACACCCGCCGCCCAGGTAGGCACGGGTTGAAGCTTATGGGACGAAGGAGAGGCCTCCTCGACGGAGCTCGCCAGAACGGACGCCTCGCCGAAACCCGCCTCGACTTCCACGAGAATCACCCGATCCGGAATTTCCGGCTTGCCGGGATCGAGTATCGACGAGTAGCCGGGGATGCGGACCTGCTGATAAGAGGCGTTCCAGGTGGAAGCGGAATAGACTTCCGTCGCCGGCAGGATTTCGATGCGGAACGCACCCGAAGTCTGGGCAAGAATCTTCACTCCGTTGCCTAGGTCTTTCAGGCCCGCGTTGGCGATGTCCGGATCCGGCGGAGGGATAGACGGAGTATCGTTCTCCGAGTTCTGATCGTTCACGTCGCCGCCGGAGCCGGGCGGCGGGCCCGAAACGGATCCCGCGAGTGCCGAGACCGGCCCGTGCAAGGTGGTCGCTCCGCTGCTCGCGACATCCTGGATCAAATAGTAGTAAACCTGCCCGTTCTCGGCCGATAGATCGAGGTACCGATACTTGCCCTTGCCCGTCGTCGAAGTGAGATCGTTGCGGATGAGCTGCGAGTTCACTCTGACGTAGCCATACACAGGGTTGAGACTGCGCATTACATTGAATCCCTGGTGGCTGCTCTCGTAAGTGGTTTCCCAATCGACCGATACCGCCGAGTCGTAGCCGGTCGCCCTCAAATTGACCACGGACACGGCGGAGGCCGATGCGCCGAGAGTGAACGTGCATGCGGTCGTATTGATTTTGTCCTCGGGAGTGTCGTTGGAGTCGGTGAACCAATCGCCGAACCATTGATCGAACGTCACGGTCTGGCTGGCGCAGCCCGAGGAGTAGCCAATCAGATAGGCCGTGGTGAAAGGAGGAGCCGCGGAACCGGGCGCGAAATCCCAGCCGATATTGGCCGCGACCGAGGGGATGGAGCCGCTCGTATTGATCTGCAAAGCTTTCAAGGTCGCATAGTTCGTCGAAAGACTGGTGAACTGCCCTCCCCGGAGGTTGCTCAGCGTGGTGGTTCCGTTGATCCTCACCCCGTTATCGTCGAGAGAATCGAAAATGAAACCAGTCAGGTTCACGGTACCGCTCGTCGAAACAAATCCCCAGGTACCGCTTCCGTTGATGGTGAACTTACCCTTGTTGCTCGTACTCTGCGGGTAAGCGTCGTTGGTGCCGTTCACGTAGAGTGTTCCTCCAGCCACGGTGAAGGTCTGACCGGAGCTGATCTTCACGTCGCCGCCGCCGTCCACCTGAAAAGTTCCCGAAGTGATGGTCGCGCCGTTCGGAAGAATGAGCGTGTCCCCGTCCCTCACGTTGAAGGTGAAGTTCTGGGCCGCGGGCATCGAGAAATTGGAAATGGTGAGATTGCTGCCGCCGATGTAAACGATGCCTCCGGCCGTCTTGTTGAAAACGACGCTCGCGAGCGAAGTCGAGCTTTGGAGGGTCTGGTTCGTGGGCGTGACGCCGTCGTCACGCACGGTGACGCTCGCGGTTCCGCTAAGAGTGAGCGTTCCCGTGTTGGCGAGCGAGCCGTACAGAGAAATGGTTTGGCCGGTGTTGACGGTAAGCGTACCGTTACCGATCGTGAGCGCCTTGCAAACGGCTCCCGCCGCGCTGATGACCGGGCTGTTCGTCGCCGAGTTGATGATGCAGTTGTCGGCGGCCGTCGGAAGACGTCCCAGGTTCCAGTTCGAAGTAGTGGCCCAATCGCTCGAGGTCGTACCGCTCCAGATGATCGTGTTGCCGTTGATGAGGGAGGTTCCGGCCGCGAGAGGAGGCGAGTACGAGCCGTTGAACTGATATCCCTGGCTGTTCACCACGTCGGTACTGGACACGATGCTCACGCCGACCGTATCCGCGACGGTCGCGCCGGCGGCGATGTCCGCTTCCACGTAGAAGCAACGCTTCGGCGGCGAGCTGATGCTCGCCTGCACGGTGGCTCCGCTCAAGCCGCTGAACGTGGCGGTCGGAGGACTACCCGAAAAAGTCTGGGAGGTACCGACCTGCACCCCACCGGAACCGGCACAACCCGAGTCGTAATAGAGGCGAAGCGCGGAAACGTCGGCGGAATTCTGCGAGCCCTGCATGGTCACCTTCAGCGAGGTGACGTCGGTATCGCTGTAAGGACCGGCCTGAGTTTGCTGCAAGCCGTACCGGGCGATCACTTTGCCGGTATCTCCCTGATCCACGAGGGTCGGAGCGGAACCTTCGAGAGTGAGCTTAAGCGTGGTGGTCGGAGCCACCCAGGAAACCGTGTAAGTGGGAGCCGTCGTACAGCAGTTGGTGAGATCTCCGCTGTAGTTGGAGACGGTGAGTACGCCGGCCGTGGTGTTCGTCAAAATGGACTGCGCACCCGTGGCGGCCGAGCCCGCCGTATCAAAAGTCATGTCGGCGATGGCGTCGCCGGGCACCTTGCGGTTCAGCCGCAGCATAATGGGGCTCGCCCCGATCGGATAAGTGAAGGAACCGTTTTGCAGGTGGTAAGTGGCGTCGATGGTCGCGCCCGTGGCGATGTCGAGACCCGCGACCGCAAGGCGGTTGACCGAATAGTACTGCGCCTGAATGGTTCCGTTCACGGCGATGGCGCAGCCCGTGGTGGTCCCGCTGCAGGTGAAGTTCGCCGCTTGGGACGCGCTTCCCACGATCTGAAGCGTTCCGCTCGCCCCGATGGTCAGCGTCCGCCCGTCTCCGAGCGTGAAGGTCGCGCCGGGTTCGATATCGAGGGTGCCGCCGTTGACGGTCGCCGTACCCATTACCGTGAGGTTGTTGCCGCTCGCGATGCGCAGCACGCCCCTCGTAAGAGTCAGGTTTCCCGTGACGGTGAAGTTGCTGTCCACGGACACGAGACCGTCGCCGCCGAAAGTGTTATTGATGACGAGATTTCCCGGAAAAGTCGTTGAGCCCGAGATACTTTGCGTCGCGGCCGTGGAGTTCAGGGCGATGTTGCCGGCCGTCGCGGTGGTGAAGGTGTACGAGGAACCGACCACGAGCGCGCCAAGAATATTTAGCGTGTTGGCGGTGCCGTTCCACCCCATCCGCCCGCTGGTCGCCAAATCCATGTTCGTGCAGGTGTAGTTGCCGTTCATGCTCGTGTACGAATAGGCGGGTCCGATCTGACAGTCGTCGGTCGTCGCGGGGAATCCGGCCGGGGTCCAGTCGCCGGTGTTCGCGTTCCAGTTCTGGGCGGCGTTCTGCCCGCCGTTACCACCGCCCCAGCGCTTCACCGCGGCTCCCGTGATGGTGGAACTGCCGCCTGAAACAGGAGGGCCGCTGTTCTGGGAGAAACTGTACGCTTGGCTGTTCACCACGTCGGTCGTGCCGACCACCGAGACGGCGAGCGTATCGCCCGTCTGCGCGTTCGGGTTGGTGGCCAGAATCACGTGGATGCACCGGGGGGTCGTATCGCTCACCGTGACGGTACTCGCCGGGATCGAGATCGTCGCGGTGGGAGGGCTTCCCGCAAGAGTGAGATCCGATCCGATCTGAGCGTCGACGCCGGCGTTGTAGACGCAGTTGTTGTTCGCGTCTCCGTAGACCTTCAGATACTTCACGTCGGAAGCCACGTTGCTTCCGGTGAGAGTCAAAATGACGGAGGTGACGTCGGTCGCGGCACCGGCGCCGTTCAACGAGAAACCAAACGTCGTGAACAGAGTATCCGCCGAGCCTTTTCCGATGGTCGCCGCGGGATTGCCGGAAGCGGTCTGGTTGGTTATCTGGATAGCGAGGTCCGCTTGAGCGCCCCAGTCGATTTTGCCGCCCGGGTCGATCTCGTCACCGGAGCCGCCGAGACCCGCCCAGTCTTCGATCGTCACCGGCGTACCGGTGTAGTTGGTGGCATCGATGTTCGAAACGTTACCGAAGCTGCTGTCATCGAAGAAGCCGAGACCGCTCGGGTCCGGGTTCGGAAGATTCTTCGCCGTGTTCAGCGTGATCGCCTTACCGGCGCTGGCGATGTAGTGGAAATCACCGTTAGACAGCGTTTGAATCGAATCGCTGCCGGCGGTTGTGATGTTGAGTCCCGCCGTGGTCGTGCGGCTGATCGAGAAATAGTTCGCGTTGATGGAGCCGGCGACGTTCAGAGTAAAGGATCCTCCCGAAGCCGCGTCGAGGGAGGCGGCATTACCGGAAGTCCCTTGCAGACGCAGGAGGCCGCCCGCGTTCACTTGCAGAGTCCGTCCGGTGCCGATAAGGACCTTCGCTCCGGCGTTCACTTTCAGAACGCCGTTCACCGTAATGCCGCCCATGGCGGTGAAAGTGGCGCCGCTCAGAACTTCCACCGTGGCGCTCGAGGGGATCACGAGCGCGGAGCCCGTATAGGAAAGCGTGAGTCCTTCCGCTATCTGGAGGGTTCCCGATCCGGGGGCGATTGAGAGGTCCGTGGAAACCGTGAAGGCATTGGGAAGACTGACCGTCGTATCGTTGTCGATGACGAGCTTCGGAATCGCGTCCACGTTCGCGAAAGTTTGCGGATTGCTTCCGCCCATGCGGATGACGAAGTTCCCGTTCGTGGTGAGAGAGCCGGGCGTGAGGTTCGTGAAGTTCTCGCCCACGATGGACAGCACGCGCGCGGCGAGCGTGTGAGTGCCGGATTGCGTGCCGGTCGTGATGATGGCCGTTCCACCCGGAGTCGCGGATACGGCGAACGTGTTCGCCGCCGGCGCCGGAGCCGCCGCCACGTAATAGGTGGTGCCGGCGGTCAGCCCGGTAGGCAACGCGCCGGTGGTCGTGAAGGAAACCGGGGAGTAAACGGAAAGGCCGTGCGCCGCCAACGTGACGATACCCGGAGAGCGGCCCGTGTGGGTTCCCGACTGAGGCGTTCTGAAGTGAATCGCTTCTCCTCCGGCCGCGGCCGCGATGGAGAAGGCGTTCGCTGTCGGCGCCGGGGAGCTCGCGACGAAGTAAGTCGTCGAGGCGGTCATGCCGGTCGGCAACGCGCCGGTCGTGGTGAAGAGCACCGGAGATCCGGCGGCAAAGCCGTGGGCGGTCCAGTTGATGGTGCCGTACGAAGTCGCCGTATGAGTCCCCGACTGGGAACCGGAGGTAAGAATCGCGGCTCCCCCGATGGTGGAAGCCACTGAGAAAGTGTTCGCGGTCGGGGCCGGAGCACTCGCCACATAGTAAGTCGTCCCCGAAACGATTCCCGTGGGCAAAGTTCCGGTGGTCGTGAACTTCACGGGCATGTCCGCGGCCAATCCGTGCGCGGTCCAAGTAACCACCCCCGGCGCCCCCCCGGTGTGAGTGCCCGACTGGGAGCCCGTGAAAATGATCGCGTCCCCGCCGGCGGTCGCGGCGACCGAGAAAGCGTTCGCCGTGGGAGCCGGAGTCGCCGCCACATAGTAGGTGGTACTCGGAGTGAGTCCCGTGGGAAGCGTGCCGGTAGTGGTGAACGCAACGGGACTTCCTGCGGCAAGACCGTGACCGGTCCAGTTGATCACCCCCGCTCCTCTCCCGGTGTGAGTACCGGACTGCGTTCCGCTCGTGATGATGGCTACGCCACCCGCGGTCGCCGCCACGGCGAAAGTGTTCGCGGCCGGCGCGGGAAAAGTCGCCACGTAATAGGTCGTGCCGGCGATGAGCCCTGTCGGCAGAGCGCCGGTGGTCGTAAAGGAAACCGGAGTTCCCACCGTAAGCCCGTGGCCGGCCCAGGTGACAAGCCCCCTCGCCCGCGCCGTGTGAGTTCCGGACTGCGTGCCGCTCGCGCGAAACGCGTTGCCTCCCTGGGTCGCGGAAATCGAAAACGTATTCGCGGTCGGAGCCGGGCCCGCGGCCACGTAGTAGGTCGTCCCCGACGTGATTCCCGTGGGCAACGTTCCGGTCGTGGTGAAGGAAACCGGATCGTTCGCCGCAAGTCCGTGAGCATTCCAAGTGACCACGCTGGGGGACGTACCCGTAAGACCAGAGCCGTTCGAAGTGAGGTTGATGAGTGCGCCCCCGGGTGTAGCCGCGAGCGTGAAACGATCCGCGGTGAGAACGGTTCGGACGTAGTAGACGACACCCGAAACCAGGGGCGCAGGCATCGTGCCGGTGGTGGTGATGATAATCGGATCGTTCACCACCTTCCCGTGCGCCGTCCAGTTGATGCGGTCGGAACCGTTCGTGGCGGTGACCGCGACCGCGGTCGGAATCGTGACGGTCGCCGTACTGGAGGGAATGCTAATGGTCGAGGTGGCCGAACGAATGGTGGCGGTAACGGTCGCCGACGGAATGCTGATGGTCGAAGTGGCGGAACGAATGGTCGCGGTGACGGTCGCGGACGGAATGCTGACCGTCACGGTGGATCCCGCGGGCGTCGCGGTCATGGTGCCCGAACCGATCGCCAGACACGCGAGCGAGTAACTCGCGGCGGGCCACGCGGGCACCTGCCAGTCGGATTGGATGTACGCGTACTCGGTCGCGGAGTCGGGAATGTTGTTGGGATCCCAGTTGGTCGCGTTAGTCCAAACGGTGGTGCCGGCGTCCGGCACCCAGGTGAGCTTCGTCGCGGGGTTGTCGCTCGCGCCGCCCGCGCCGAGGCAGCAAGTGCCGGCGCCGATGGTGCACGCGGCAAAGGACGGCGCGCAGATCGCGAAAGCCACGAGCAGACAAAGAGACAGAAAACTGGAATTTCCAAGAAGACGCTTCATGCTCAACCGACGTACCGAATATGACCTGGTCCTAATCTAATTCTCGGTAAGGACCATCAGGTCTGAAGGTCTCAAAAGTGGAGATTTCCTAACTTATTCATTATATCAGCGCGCCGAGTCAAAGCCTGTGAAGTTACCCTGACAATGTCCAGGCTGAGGCCCTGGAACGCCAATTGTGAGGGTTTGCGCACAATGCGGCCCTGGGAAGGCTAACTTACAGAGACTGTTCGAGAAGTTGAATGATGCGGCCCGAGGCTTTCCCGTCCCCAAAGGGGTTGTGGGCTTTCGCCATCGAGTCGTAGAGGGCGGAACCCGGACGGGCCAGCTCCTCGAGAGTATCGGTGATGAGGCTCGAGTCGGTACCGACGAGCCGGGCGCAACCGGCGTCCACCGCTTCGGGCCGTTCGGTGTTGTCGCGTAGTACCACGACCGGCTTTCCGAAAGTGGGCGCCTCTTCCTGAAGGCCGCCCGAGTCGGTGACGACGAAACGGCAATCTTTGAGCGCCTGAACGAGCTCGCCGTATTTCAGGGGAGCGACGAGGGAAACGTTGCCGACGCCGCCGAAAACTTTTTCCGCGGTCTGCTTCACGTTCGGGTTCGGATGGACCGGATAAACGATCTGGTGATCCGGATGGCGCTCGGCGAATCCGCGCACCGCCGTGAACGAACGGAGCATGGGCTCGCCGAAATTCTCGCGGCGGTGCGAAGTCATGAGCACGAGTTTCTTGCCCGCGTACAGACGCCCCAGCTCCTCGAAGCGGTGATTTTTCGCCGCCGCCCAAAGAAGGCTGTCGATGCCGGTATTGCCCGTGCGGTGTATCGTCGATAAATCGACGTTTTCCCGTTTTAGATTCTCCACTGACCGCTCGGTCGGGGCGAAATGAAAAGCGGCGAAGGTTCCGATGAGCCGCCGGTTGATCTCTTCCGGAAACGGCGAATAGATGTCGCCGGTGCGAAGCCCCGCTTCCACGTGGCCAACGGGAATCTTGAAATAGTAGGCGGCAAGCCCCGCGACGAACGCGGTCGTCGTGTCGCCCTGGACGAGAACCACGCTGGGCTTAACCTGAGCGAGCACTTCCTTCATGCCGACGAGCGCGCTCGCCGTGATGTCGAAGAGATCCTGATTCGGCTTCATCAGATTGAGATCGAAATCCGGGCGGATTTCCAGGAAGCCGAGCTCCTGGTCGAGGAGATCCCGGTGCTGGGCGGTGGCGCAGGTCACGGGCTCGAGGGAGGAGGACTCCACGCACGCCCGCACCACCGGGGCCATTTTAATGACCTCGGGCCGGGTTCCAAATACGATGAGTGCCTTTCGCTTCATCCGCCCTCTCCTCGGCTTGAGGCTTACCACATCGCGAACCCCCGAGGGGAGACCGTAGGGACCGGTTTTCCAGGAGGTTGTCAGCCATCGGTGCCTAAACTTGTCACTTTTGGGAATACGGATTCCACGTTATCTGCGTGTAAAGGTCGCCGAAGCTGGCCCTCGAATTGCTCTAGGGAAGATCGGGCCGGACACGTGTTTTCCGGCCGTAGGCTTGTTTTATCGAGAGGTAGGAAATGCGTAAGTTCATGTTATTGGTTCTCTTGGTGGTGGGCACCATCAGCGAAGCTCCGGCTTTCGCCTGCGGCCCGCACGGTTGCGGCGGTGGATTCGTGGCGGCCGGGCGGTTCGGCGTGGTTCGCCCCGCCTTCTTCGGCCCCGTCGGCCGGTTCCCGAAACTTGTTTTCGCAGCGCCCATCCGGCGCTCGCTCGGACTGCCCGGCTTCACGCCGGTCCGTCAGTTCCTCTTCGGCCGCGGAGCTTTCCGCCGCCAAAATCGCCGCGCGTTCCTCTTCGGACGCCGTTTCTGCGGCGGTTGCTAAGAGTCTCGTCTTGAACGGTGTCCGGACTTGGGCGCGAGCCCGCCGGGCACCGTTTTTTTTTGCTGGTTCCCAGCGTGAGTCTGGTCCGCGCTGACGACCTGGTGCTTGACCTGGGCCTGAGGAACTCTCCTTGAGGAGAGTTCCGCGGTAACCGGCTTTCCCAGATTGCGCTCGGCCTTTCGGATCGGGGTTTGCCTCTTCAGTGCGTGATGGGAGTTGCCATGGCTTCGCTCAACGGGATTGGGAGCCTTCCGACGCTGGTGCTGTCGCGCTTAGATTGGCGGCGGGATCGGCGCGCCTCTTATAAGAAGTCCGCGTTAAGCAAGTCCTAGCTGCTCTTTGCACGGGGCCGCCTCAAAAGGCCCGACTAGGAACACCCCCAAGCCAACGCTCCCACTAGAAGATAAATTTCTTCTGTTTTGGTTCGAACAAAAACAAAAACTTTAAGTCCGAAATTCCGAATCCAACTAGATGGCGAAGCCTGTGAGACGCCGACGTCGCACATAGGTTCCGCTGAGAATGCTGGAACCGTCTCACTTCACCAGCGTCGGAAGGCTCCCAATCCCGTTGAGCGAAGCCATGGCGATCTCTCCTCGCCCCCCCCCCGCCCTCAGCTGAAACGAAACGACTTCGGATCCCCGCCGCAGGCGAGAAAGGGTTTCACCTTCGCCTCCGGCGTGTTGTAGGCGAGAGCTTCCCCTTCGGGAAGCGAGCGCACCGTTCCCCCCGCTTCCTCGACGATAAGCTCACCGGAAGCGACATCCCACTCATGGCATCCCTTCATCCGAACGAACACGTTCGCCGAACCTTCCGCCACCCGTCCGAACTTCAAAGCCGACCCCACGGGTAAAGCATTCGTTATCCCGTTCCTCTCGAAAAAAGCGTCGGTCTCGCCGCCGTCGTGGAACCGGCTTCGCACCGCCCGCCAAGGGGGGCCGGCCGCCACCGAAAGACGCGCGCGATCCGAGCCACGAACTCTATAGGCGCCGTTGCCCCGCTCCGCCTCGAAGGTTTCCCCGAGGGCGGGAGCGTGAATGACGGCAAGCCACGGCCGTCCGTCCCGGATGAGCGCGATGCAAACCGTGAAATCCTTTTGTCCGGCGAGAAAATCCTTCGTCCCATCCAGAGGATCCACCAGCCAGTACTCTTTCCAATGGCGGCGAGTTTCGAAAGGGATGACGGCCTCCTCACAAAAGACGGGAGAGGCGATTATCTTCGGAAGAGCGGCCGCCAGGAATTTCGAGGAGGCGACGTCTGCGTCGGTCACCTGGCTGTCGTCGGGCTTTCTTCTCACCTCGAGCGTCGGCGAACCGTAGTGCTTCATCAAAATCTTACCGGCCTCTACCGAGGCCGCGCGCAGTTGGCTGAGTGTGTCCGACACCGCCACATTATATATCCCCACGGTCCGCGGACGGATGGTTTGACTTGACGCGAAGTGCTAATTATTCTGACTCCTTAGCTTTCTTCCCGAGGTGCCCAATGGCTCATGACTTCAAGCCTTTCGTTCCCGCGTCGTCGAAACTTGCCGAGCTCACCCTTATGCCCGTCCTGATGGGCGTGGTTCTCGGAATAGTTTTCGGCGCCTCCTCCTTATATCTCGCTCTAAAGGTGGGAATGACGGTGAGCGCTTCGATTCCTGTGGCGGTTCTCTCCATCACGCTCTTTCGCGGGCTATCGAAAGTGTTCGGCTTGAAGCGGGCCACGATTCTGGAAAACAACATCGTGCAGACCACGGGTTCCGCGGGCGAGTCCATCGCCTTCGGCGTCGCGGTCACGATGCCGGCCCTTCTCATTCTCGGCTACGAAATGGAAATGACCCGCATCATGCTGGTCGCGGTCCTCGGCGGCCTGCTCGGCGTGCTCATGATGATTCCGCTTCGATACGCTCTCATCGTGAAGTCCCACGGCCAGTTGGCCTATCCGGAAGGAACGGCCTGCGCGGAGGTTCTGCAGGCGGGCGAGCGCGGGGGCACGAGCGCCAAGACGGTTTTCGGCGGTTTCTTTCTCGGCCTCGGCTACAAGTTTCTCAACCTCGGCATGAAGCTGTGGACCGACGTTCCGGAAAAGGCGATCAGCTTTTTCAAGGGAGCGACGGTGGCGGCGGAAGTTTCGCCGGAGCTGCTCGGCGTCGGCTACATCATCGGACCGCGCATCGCTTGCATCATGGTCGCCGGCGGCATCCTATCCAGCTGGGTGCTTACACCGATGATCGTGCTGTTCGGGCAAGGCCTCGCCTCCCCGCTCTTTCCGGCGACGAAGACCATCGCCCAGATGTCCACCCACGAAATCTGGCGTTCCTACGTGCTCTACATCGGCGCCGGAGCGGTGGCCGCGGGCGGCATCATCAGCCTCTTTCAGAGTTTGCCGACGATTATCCGCGGAGCGAAGGCGGGCCTCGGAAGCCTCAAGACCAAGGGATCGAAGGTGGCCAAAGTTTTGCGGACCGAGCACGACCTGCCGATGAGCTACGTTTTGATCGGATGCCTCATCCTCATCATCGCCCTTTGGGTCGCCCCATCCCTGCACTTGAACCTCGTCGGCTCGGTTCTCATCGTGCTGTTCGGATTTCTCTTCGTGACGGTCAGCTCCCGCCTCACCGGAGAGATCGGGTCCTCGTCCAATCCCATCTCCGGCATGACGGTGGCCACCCTTCTCATCACGAGCCTCGTCTTTCTCGCCCTCGGCTGGGTCGACGGGCCCTACCGGGTGACGGCGCTGAGCATCGCCGCCATCGTGTGCGTCGCGGCCTCGAACGGCGGCACCACCTCGCAGGATCTGAAGACCGGTTATCTCGTCGGGGCGACTCCCAGCGCCCAGCAGATTTCGCTTCTGATCGGCGTGCTGACCTCGGCCCTCGTCATCGGTTACACGCTGAACGAGCTGAACGACGCCTCGACGATTTACTCCAAAAAGGCCATTCCCGAAGGCATCGTCGTCGAGAACGTCGCGTCCCTGACCCAGAAGGAAAAGGTCCGCGATCCCGCGTTCGAAAACGACAAAGCCGAGTACCGCGTGTTCCGCCTGTCGGAAACCCCCGCTACGGGACCGATGTCGAAGCTTTCTCCCGGCAAGTATCTGGTCGATGACTCCGGAGCCCTCCAGTACCTCGTGGATCCCGGCATCAACGGAAACTTGAAAACGCGCGACAACGGCGCCTCCGTCCAGAAGTACGAAGCACCGAAGGCGCGCCTGATGTCGCTCATCATCGACGGCATCCTGACACAGAAACTCCCTTGGGGTCTCGTGCTCCTCGGCGTCTCGATCGCCGTCGTACTGGAGCTCTGCGGGATAGCCTCGTTGCCGTTCGCGGTGGGCGTGTATCTGCCGCTGTCGGCCTCGGCCCCTATCTTCTTCGGCGGAGTCATCCGCTTTATCGTCGATAAGGTACTCGCGCGCCGCCAAGGTGGCCGCAAGGTGAGCGACGAGGACGCGGAAACCGGTCCGGGCATTCTGTTCTCTTCCGGGTTGATCGCCGGCGGCTCCATCGCGGGGATTGCTCTCGCGGTACTGTCCATCCAGAGCCATTGGAGCGAGATGCTCGACATGAGCCTGAAGAACCCGGCGCTTCTCGAGAACACGTGGGTACCCGCCCTCGCCTTCTCGGCGATGATGGCGGTCCTTTTCAAAGTGGGTACGAGTAAGGCTAAGAAGGCTTGATTACTGGCAGCCCAAGGTAGGTAACGCTTCGACTTCGACGATGGCGGAGCAGATGCCGCTGTTGTTGCCGTGGCACAGCTTCACTTTCGAGCCCACGGCGGGCACCGAATACCAGTTGCTGTCGCTTACGGAAAGCTCGACGTCCCTATCGCTGTCGCAATAGTGGTTGTTGAGATGGAAGACGGGGTAGCCGGCCACCGGCACCAAGTGCACACAGGTGTTGAAATTCTTGCGGTAGCTGATCTTCACTTTGCCGCCGCCCACTTGCACGTAGCCTAATTTCACCGATTCCGGAGGCACCACAACCGTCGACGTCACATTGATCGGCGCGGAACAAACGCCGGGATTGTTGCCGTGGCAAAGCTTGAGCTGCTCGCCGGGGTAGAGGGTGCTGAAGTCGGAGATGCTCTGGGTGACGATGGTTTCCCGCTGGTCGTCCGATATACCGCCCCACGCGTTATCCTGAGTGGCGCAGAACCAGTTTTGTACGTGGACCAATTGGTTGTTCATTCTCACCAGGTGAGCGCAGGTGATGAAGTTCTTGTCGTAGCTGACCTTCACCTTGCCGTCGCCGACAAGCACGTAGTTGAGCTTCACCTTGTTAGCCAGCGTTCCGACGGTCACCGGGCCATAAGACGTTTCGCCGTTACCGCCCTGAAAATGGATCGTATCGCCCGGTACGATGGTGCGGGTGTAGCTTCCTTGCGTGATGGTAGCGACGAAATCCGTAGCCGTCTGAGTCTGGCACCAGGCGTTCGGTCCGTTGGTCGCGATTTGCCACGAGGGACTATTGAAATACGGATGGGCGCAGGTGCCGTAGTTCTTCTTGTAAGCCCACTGCACGAACCCCTCACCCGCTTTCACCGAGGTGAGAGTCGCGTACATGGTTTCCACGGTCACCGTGTTCGAGCAAACGTTCGCGTCGGTGGAGAGACAAAGCTTGATCTGCTCGCCGGAAACGAGGTTGCGGGTCAGGTTGTAACCAGCGTACACGTAGGCGGTCTGCCAATACCCACTCAGGAAGTTATAGCCGCCGGGATTGTCGGTGGAGGTCAGGTTGGTGCCGCCCGCCGTATAGACGCGAAGGGTGCCTTCGAAATCCTTACGGTAACCGAGCTGCCCCGTACCGCTTCCATTCACGGAAACGTACTGAAGCAAAATGCTGTTGGCTTCGGCGAAGGCGCTGATTGGCGCTCCGATTAGCACGGTGGCAAGAATGAAAGTGATTGGTAATCCGATTCGCATACGTACCACAGAGGGAAGGCGGGCACGGAGTGCCCCTCATTTGAGCGTACCAATCAATTGTGGGGCAATTGTTTGTGCCTAGAAGAAGGTGGCGACGAGGCCGATGCCGACATCGATGAAAGTGACTTTAGTTGCCTTAACCGCGCTCGAAAGCAGGCTTTTCACCCACACCGAGTAGCCGACTCCGAAGTGGTCCTTGATGGGGAAAGTGGCTTGATGTTCCAGGTGAAAGCCGACGGCTCCCTGACTCTCCAGGGAAAAGGCGGGAACGTAACTACCCGAAAAGCTGCCCAGCGGCCTACCGTAAAGAAACCCTAACCGATACGTCTCCCTGGCGATTCCCCCCAGCCAGCCCGCGCCCCGGTTCCAAACCACGCCCACAACGACGTCGGCGAACGAAGCGCTCGAGGAAGCTCCGGAAAAAGTCAGGTTCCGCTTTGTGTAGTGGATTTCGCCGAAAGCGGCCCACGCGGGACTGAAGAAGTAACTCGTTCCGAGGGAACCCAACGGCGAGATGCGGTTGTTGGAACCAGCCATGGCCGCGAAGGAGGCGGCGTTGAGTCCCACCTTCACGTCGAAGAAGAATCCCTGCCGGTCCTCGTAATTGGCGAATACGCCGAACTCGGCATCGTCGCTCGGTGCGTTCTCGGCGAAGGCGGCGAGACTAACTCCCAGAATCAATACGAAGAGACGGGATAGCATCGAAAGCAAGTGTAACAAGGATAAAAACCCCCGGGAAGGAACTTCCCGGGGGTTTTTCGGTGGGAGGAAACTAGGATTACAGGTGGCTCGCCAAGTCGTTCAGCACGATCTCGCGGCGGCCCATCATCTTCTCTTCCTGCTTCAGCGTGACCTGTTCCTTGAACGTTTTGCTACTCACGAACCGGGGCCGGTCGATGCGGCTCGAATAGCGCATCGTCACCTTGTACCAGCCCTCTTTTTCGGCGGGCGAAATATCCAGCTCATCGACAACGTGCCGCAGGTACTTCGACATCCCCTCTTCCGGCGTACGCGTCGAGGTGAACACGCTACGCAGCCGGGTGAATCCGTCGGTGGCGATATCGGTTCGACCATCCATCGTGGCGGTCTCCTCCGAAGTCTGGACCGCTACCGATACATCGAAGGCGTTACTGGGTAAGCCTTCGAAGTTGCGGATCGTGGTCGAGTTCACCGACGAAACTTGAACCGGAATCTGGCGGATGAGGTGCTGGCGGGCTTCGATGAGGCCACCGCCGTCGGAGCCGAGCACTTCGCAGTCGAGAGCGACCGTTCCGGAGAAAACGTTGTCCGTCACCTGGGGAGCCGCCGTCCAATACGTGCTGCCGCAGGTCCACTCGTGGGAAGCGAGCTGCACGGGACGGCTCTGGTTCGGGTGAAGGGTATGCGGGAAATTCGTCCCGCCGATCATTTCCATGATTACGGAAATGATGGCCATGATCATTTGTAGTATCGCGAAGAAGTCCATTTTGGGGTCCTCCAATTCGCCGCGGGGGTTTAGCGGGGGCGGGCCGCGGCGTTGATACCGGCTTATCGGCGCCGCGTCATTTCACTTAACGCACTAAATTATGAAAATCGGAACACAGGCCTAACGGCGTGAGGTCATAGGGGCTTTTGGATGCGCCACGAGCGGTGGCTCTTGTGGCGCTGGAAATCCTGGGGAACGGTGAGCCTGGTGATTTCTTCCAGCCGGGCACCGGAAAGATTCTCCTGCGCCTCGAACTTGAACTTGCGGAAGTTGGTCGAGAAATAGATCGTGCCGCCCGGCCGCAGGCGCCGATACACGAGCGACAGCAGATGGCCGTGATCTTTTTGAATGTCGAAGACGCGCCCGGTGGTCTTGCTGTTTGAGAACGTCGGCGGATCCACGACGACCAGATCGAAGCCTTCCTTCGGGGAGAGTCCTTCCAGATAGTCGATAACGTCCGCGCGAACCAAGCGGTTGGTGTTCGGTCCAAGCTTGTTGATAGCGAGGTTTCGCTCCGCCCAGTTGAGATAGGTGTGCGAAGTATCCACGGTCGTGGTCGACTTCGCGCCGCCGGCGGCGGCGTAGACCGTGAAGGCCCCGGTGTAGGAGAAGAGGTTGAGGAAGTCTTTCCCTTTCGCTTCCTTTTCCACCATCGCCCTCGTGAAGCGGTGATCGAGAAAGAGACCCGTGTCGAGATAGTCCGCGAGGTTCACCAGAAATTTGTGGCCGCCCTCTTCCACTTCGACGAGCTCGCCGGTCTCGGCTTGCGGCATGTACTGAGCCGCGCCCTTCTGCTGCTTGCGCCGTTTCAAGTAAGCATGCTCGGCCGGAATGCCCAGAGCATCGCTCGCTTCCTTGAGCATGCGCTTCAGCCAGGCGGCATGTTCCACGGGGCTGCGATCGTGATTTCGCTCGAGCTCGGCCGCGTGAAGCTTGTTGCCGTAGAGATCGATCATGAGCGGAACTTCGGGAATGTCCCGGTCGTAGATCCGGTAACACTGGATGCCCTGGCGCTTCGCCCACTTGCCGTAATTCTTCGCGTCTTTCTTGAAACGGTTCGAGAAGGACTCGATTTGCGCCTTCCACTTGGGATTGTCGAGGGGCAGGCTCTCTTCCGTGAGAGAAACCTTCGTCGGAGCGCGCCAGGCGGGAACGACGCCGTCGCCTTTCGGAGCGACGATTTCGAAGCGCAGGAGCCGGCACTCGATGGGGCCGTTCCAAAGCTCGATCTTTCGGGAGGCCCGCAGCCCGAAACGTTTCGCCGCTTCCGCGTTGCCCGTGAGAACGTTCGCGGTCCAGCCGCCGTAACGCCGCTTGAGCCGGTCGCCGAAGGCCTCGTAAAGTCCGGCGATGGATTCCACTTCCATGCGCTCGTCGTACGGCGGGTTGACGACCAGAACTCCTGGCTCCGCGGGAAGGCCCTCGAAGGTGAAGAAGTCGCCCTCTTCGATGCGGACTTCCGCTTCCACTCCACAGCGCTTCACGTTGTCGCGCGCGATGCGGACCATCTGGGGATCGTTGTCGAAGCCGAGGAGAGTCAGCTTCATTTCCGGAAGCTCCGCCGCGCACGCCTCGTCGACCACTTCCTGGAAAACGGCCCGATCGAAGTCCGGCCATTTCTGAAACCCGAAATCCTTGCGCTGAAGGCCCGGCGCCATCTTTCTCGCCATCATCGCCGCTTCGATGAGAAACGTCCCCGAACCGCACATAGGATCGACAAGCGGCTTCGAGGGATCCCAGCCCGCGAGCTGAAGAATGCCGGCCGCGAGCACCTCGTTCACGGGCGCTTCGCCGGTCGAGCGGCGGTAACCGCGCCGGTGGAGCGAGTCGCCCGAGCTATCGAGATAAACCGTGATGCGGTTTTCGTTCAGCGCGACGGCGATGCGAAGCGAAGGGTGCTTGAGATCCACGGAGGGACGGTGGCCGGTTCTTTCGCGGAACTGATCGACGATCGCGTCCTTCGTCTTCTGCGCGACGTAAAGCGAGTGAGTGGTGAACGAGCTGCGCACGGCCGCATCCACCGCGAGGGTTCCGTTCGGAAAGAGCCACTCGGCCCACGAAATCTTTTGGATCGATTGGTAAAGCTGCTCTTCGTTCGCCGCGGGAAACTCCCCGATCGGGCGAAGAAACCGAATGGCCGTCCGGCACCAGATATTCGCGGCGTAAAGCACGCGGCGGGTTCCCATGAACTTCACGACCCGGCCCTCGGCGCGAACGTCCGTCGCGCCCAAGGCGGTGAGCTCTTGGGCGAGAAGCTGCTCGAGACCCGTCAGGGTTCGGGCGTGGTAGAGAACCGGTTTTTCGACTGGGCCTTCCATGGATAGCCGCGCATAGTGCCACCGATGGGGGTACCGGCGCAACAGCGCCTTAATTGCCGATATTACTAACGAAAATCAGGCGTTTCCGGTGATCTGGCTGACGTACCGGGCGAGGAAGGCATCGCGCGCTTCCGAGTCGTGCTCGTCGAACACGGGCTGGAGCGGTTTCACCGCCCGGAAAAGACCCCGGTGGGCCTTCTTGAGTTTTCCGGCGTGCAGCCGCAGATGCCACGCGAGAGAGCGAATCGGCCGCTCGATTAGGTTGTCGCCCCGGTAGCGGGACAAAAATTCCGCCGGTTTGAAACCGACCGCCGCGCACGTCTGAAGAAGCCACGGAACGGTCGCCGCGCAGAAATCCCCGGGGTGCAGGTCGACGCCGGGGCGGTAAGAGTACAAGTACGGTTTGCTGCCGCTTCGGACGAGCCCTTCCATGAGGAGCACTCCGCCCGGTTTCAGCTTATTGAAAATGAGATGAAGGGCGAGCACCGGATCCTGAAGGTGGTAGTACACGCCGAAAAAGAAAATGACGTCGAATTTCCCCTCGACGCGCGAGAGCTGGTAGACGTCGAGACTTTTTAGCTGAACTTTGGAATCGAGAAGCTCGTGGGCGGTAAGAAAGCCGACCGGCTTGCACGGGCCCTGGCCGGGATCGATGGCGACCACGCGCTTTGCTCCGCGCTTTTCCGCGAGAAAACTGTAGTAACCGTCCCAGCAGCCGATATCGAGTACTTCCTTGCCCGTGAGATCGGCGTCGATCGCGCTTTCAATCCAGTTTTGGGAGGCCATCGGCGTGATGCCGGGCGTGCGGACTTCGCCGATTTGAATGTTGTGCCACCAGGCGGGCACTTCGGCGATGCGCTTCCTAACCAGTTCCGGATTTCGTTCCACGTTTCCCCCCAAGCTCAAGAGCCGCCCACGTTACCGGGGACCTGCCCTTTTCGCAACGGAACTGGGTAGGTCCTGGTCATTCGAGAGGCAATTCTCGGCCTAGACACCCTGAATACGGGGTGTCCCCTGCCTGAGTGCGGGGGTCCCGGCCTTGCACTTTCGCCCCAGGCCCGGAGTCCGATTTCCCCGGGTGAAAGGGTCGTTCTCAGAAGATGTTCCGCCCGTTTCACAGCCTGCGCCCCGTTTTTCTAGCCCTCATCTGGGCCTGGCATTGCTTTGCCCCGGCGCTGCTCGCGGAAACCGTACAGCTCTTCGTCCCCACGAACCGGCTGAACCCGGCCCCGGGGCGTTCGGACTCGCTGCGGATCGAGATGAAGGACGTGAACCTCGCGGATCTTCCGTCGATCATTCACAAGCTCGATCCCGTGCTGCCCACGTTCGATGCGAAGCATCCGCCCGTGGTTCCGATCTATCTCTCTCATTCGACTCCCGAAGAGCAGCGGCTCGAGATCGTGCGGGAAGGAAAAAGGCGGGTATCGGAAGCTTTCCCGGGACTTCCCATCAAATTTTCCGTTCGTTACCTCGAAGACGTGGGCGCCGGTCCGGCGGCCGTCGAAAAGACCATCGTGGACTCGATAGACTCCGCGGCGAAGCTGCTTCCACAGGACGGCGACACCGCGAAGGCCGCCGACATTTTGAAGGAGGCTACCCATCGCCTGGCGAGAAAGTCGGAAGAGATTAGGGATGAGCTTCCCATGCTGAGCAACCCGGCGACGATGCGAAAAGTCGTTGCCGGCTCCGCCATGGGAAAGGCGCTGCTGAGTTTCTCGGCCCGTACCGGGCAGCTCGCCTCCGCGGGCGTGCCGATGGAAGTTGCGCCGATTCTTTCCAGCATCGCGCTGGTCGGCGGAGATACGGCGCTCGCGTACCTCGCCAACAAGTACGAAATCGAGATCGCCAACGTCCTCACGGATCATCCGCTGCCGATTCCGGCGCGCGAAGGCGTGCTGAAAAGAATCCAGGAGCTCTACACGACTTCTCAGGTGGCGAAACTCGCCAAAGGTACCGCCGGAAACATAGCTCTGTGGGGTGTCGGCGTTCCTTCGCTTTGGCAGACCGTCGCTCATTTCGCGAGCCCCGATAAGATTGCTCTTCCCTCGGCGGCGACCGTGGGCAGCCTTTTCAGCGCAAGCCTTACGGGATCGCTCACCTACATGGCGGGAATTCAAGGGTTCGAGATCATGCGGCAGAAGGGCTGGATCGACCAGCCCGCCATCGATTTGGTATTACGGGCGAACGGATACCTCTGGACGCTCGGCTTTCTCGCGCTTTCCACGGGTGATCCGCACCTCACGGCGGCGGCCCCTTTCATTCTCGGCCCGATGTACGCCATCTACGGAGCGCCGGCGGGACTCGCCCGCATGCTGCCCGTAAGAAACAATCGCATCATTCTCGTGGATCCGAACTTACGTAACCGCGGGGATCTGAATCAGCTGGAAGCGCTGGAGTTCACTCACGTGGCCGATCCCAGGGAAGTCGAGCGCGCCGTTCTCGCCGCCCAGGAAGCGGAAAAGATAAAGAACAGCCGATTCCAGGAATTAAGCGGCAAAGTTGCCGACGGGGCAATCGGAGTCGGAGCGAAGTGCCTCGGCGCCATGCGGATGCTCTGGCCGTTCGGCCGCCGCCGTTAGTTCACGCGAAAACTCAGGTTCAGGAATACGCCGTTTAAAGATGCACTCGCGATCTGCAGTGTCGCGAGATCCACTACACTTCTGTGCTCGTACACGAGATGAGCCGCCCAGGCCGGCGTGAAACGCCAGCCGACGCCCGCCCTCAGATGGAAAAGCCACTCGGCGTTTATCTTTCCGAGCAACGGGGAAAACAAGATATAGACCTGTTTCAGATAGGCGACCGTCGTAGTGCGCACCCCGATTCCCGACTCGGGCTTGATGCCGCTTCCGGCGGAGCCGATCCACGAGGGCGTGATGGCCGCCGACAGGTAGGTGGAACCCAAATAGAAGGAAGGCCCGATGTCCCACTCTCCCAAAGTGTCGCCGGAGTCGTTCAGGTAGGCCGTGTTCACGCCCAGACCGAAGTGCTCGTATCGGAAAGCGCCACTCGCCGTGATTCCATAAGCTCCCCCCTGAAGGTATCCCAAGCCGAAATCGAGGTTGTAGGACGGAAAGTTCCAGATGAACTTGTACGGATCGTAATCGTCGGCGCCCGTCGCGTAGTTGCGGGGGCCGTCGATGAGCGTGATGAGGGGCCCGGCGAAAAGCAGCAGCGCCTTCAGCGCCAGCTCCGCTTCTTCCTTCGATTGTTGCTGCTCGCGCGCCTGGCAGTAGGGAACCGCGTCCCTCTCGCACTTCTCATTGCAGGCCGCGTCCGTGCACCCGCGCTTGCAAGTTTCGATGTAGGCCTCGTCGCAACGTTTCGTCACGACCTCGCCTCCTTGAGTCTTTTCGAGCGGGCGATGCTTTTGCTTTTTGTAGTCCTTGAGGGACTCTGCGGAAGCCGCGTGGGTTAGTACGGAAACCAGAAGGACGGAAAGAATTCGGCGCATGGGCCCTAGATTACTGGCCCATGCGCCGGGATTCAAATGACTAACCTGATTAGTTGCGGCAATCGGCGAAGCCGTAGCCGTCGCGATCCACGAGCGTCGCCCATTCGAAGTTGTTTTGAATGTACGCGCCCTGCACGTTGATGCGCGAGCTTTGAGCGTCGGTGGCGGAGAGCTTGAACTCGTTGTAGTCCTCGTCTCCGCTTCCGCCGTGCACGAGCTTGTACGTGTACGCCTTGTTCGGAAGAGCCTTGAAGAAGACTTCCACGGCGTAGCGCTTGTTCCACTTGTGTCCCGGAGTGGGATTAGGATTGAGGAACGCTTCCTTCGTGATCCGATACTTGGCGACTTGGGCCGGCACCTTCGCGACCTTCGAAGTAACGGCGCAGTTCAAAGTCCACTTGGTTGCAGCCTGAGCGGATTGGGCCACGAAAACCGCGATCGCAAGAAACAGAAATTTCGACATGAGACCTCCCAACGAATTTTTCGGGACGCTAATAATGGTGACCAGGTGAGTCAAATCAATTTTCGCGAGTATACTGAGGTATGAAATTCCGCCTGCAGGATCCCTTCAGCGGCCTCACCCATCTCGGGGGCGCGCTACTCGGAGTCGTGGCTCTCGTCTATCTCGTCCGCCGAAGCCTCACGGAGGCGACTCCCACCCACACCCTTTCCTTCACCATTTACGGGCTGAGCCTCATCGGCCTCTATAGCTCGAGCGCCTTCTACCATTTGGTTCCGGCGAACGCGCGCTGGGAGAGAGTCCTGAGAAGCCTCGATCACTCGATGATCTTTCTGCTCATCGCCGGAAGCTACACGCCCTTCTGCCTCGTCACGCTTTGGAATCATCACGGTTACGAGCTGCTCGCGACCGTCTGGACGCTGACCTTCCTCGGAATCGGGCAAGCCATCTTCTGGACTGACGGGCCGAGGTGGCTACGCACAGGTCTCTACCTTTTCCTCGGCTGGATCGCGGTGGTCGCGATATAACCTCTAAGCCAAACGCTTTCCCGAGAAGGCTTCACGTGGCTCGCCGCCGGCGGCGC
>CAZZHG010000051.1:0-38112 GCA_964653655.1 uncultured Pseudobdellovibrionaceae bacterium | reverse complement strand
AGCATCACGAACGCGTTCTTGAACAGGTTGTCGTTGAAGGCGCCCAGGAACTGGGTCAGGAATAGAGGCAGGAAGCGCTGCGTTCTGAAGAGTTTCGCCTGACTCATGGCAGTCTTCTTTTCGGCTTATTTTGGGAGAGTCTGTACCTCCCAAGCTTGAGCTTAGACCTAGACTTAATCGTAGGCCGAAACGTGCACCTGAACGGGAGAGCCAAGGTCTAAGTGGCGAGTGCAGGGATGGCCACGCTGTGTCGTTAGGGCGTTGGTGGGTTCCCGAGGCCTACGGAACCCACCCGCGATGAATCGCTGGATCGGCCGTTTTCAGTCGAAGCTTCTTGGGATTGGATCTCAGTATAGGGGCAAGTTTAGGTGAACGGGCAGCTACAGGTGCAGAGACGATAAGGCTCACATGAACCTGAACTTAGACGTGAAGCTCACCAGGCGAAAAAAAATAGGGCGCGGCGGCCGGAGACCCTCTCCGGACCGCCGCGCCCGATCACTCTCTTAGGCGTGAACCGGATGAATAATCGACCAGTAAGCGGCCGTCGGCTTCTTGAAGAGGCCGATGAACGCCTTGATGATCGGGACCATCGTAATCACGGCCTGGATCACCGGCACGAACTGGGGAGCGATGCCCGCGATGAAGGGCATCGCCGCCTGCAGAATCGCGACGACGGTATCGAGGTTGAACTTTGCCTGGCCCGTGCTACCCGAAGACTTGACCACGCTCATCGCGACCTGGAACGCGCTCATTCCCTGCGAGAGCATCGAAAGCACCTTGTTCAAGGTGTCGGTGTTCACGGTGCCGTTCGCGGAGATCGCGCCCTTCGCGGGCAGTTTCAATTTTCCCTGATCGGCGAGGTCCTGGATGAGGGCCTGCAGATTTTGAGGGGTGACGGCTTCGGTATCGCTCGGATCGACGTCGCTTTGATCCATGACTTGAGAGAGAACTTCGGTGGCCTGTTCTTCGCTCATCTGGGCCGCGAACGGTTGTTGGTTTACTTTTCCGCAGGCGGTGACCAGTAGAAAAGAAATAGCAACGACGACGGAAGTAACTTTTTGCATACACGCCTCCTAAAGCGCGGTCCGATACGGACCAGCAAGTGAGAGTCTGTTTAAGTTGTGTGGAGAGCTTACAGACAGCAGTTAGGGAGGAACTGACGTGCAGCTAAACTCGATGATGCCGGTTCGACGTTCGCGGGGTATGTCGCCATTGTGAAGATTGCTTCACGATTGAATTTTCCTCTCAAGTCTTTGACACCGACGACCGTGGAGTGAATTTCAGGACATGATATACCCGGGCTGATCGGAGTTCGCGCATGTGGGCAACACTCCCCGCCTTGGGCGTTTCATTACTGGCAGGGCTCACTGCGGTCTTCCTCCTGCTGAGCCAGCCGTTTCCCCTCGGCCTTCCGCCGATGGCACTTTCCACTTCAGTCTGCTTCCTGGTTTTATCGACGGTAATTCTCGTCTGGCGCAAGCCCGGTCCGGCCGCTCTATGGTACCGCCGGGTGGCGCTCGGCTCGATCGGCCTGTTCTGTCTGAGGCGGCTTTACGAGATTAAGTTCTCGGCGACGTCTTGGGGCGGGTGGATCGCGGCGGGCGCCCCTGAAGCGGTTCGGATCGCGGCCGGAGACATGTTCATCACCACGGCGGTCACGTTCGTGCTTCTAACGGCCGCGCTGGGCTTCGGTCTGTTTGCCGGGCGAGCGAAATGGGCCGGCGACGTGGGCGGCGTTCTGGCGACTTCGGTCTTCATCGCGAGCATGACCTGGATCGTCGGCTACATCTACGGCTCTCCTCTTCAGCACGGCTTGGGGCAGATTCCCATGAGGCTCGTTACCTCGGTGGTGTTTTTTCTGGCCAGCTTCGGCACCATCGCTGTGCTCGGCAAGGGGGTGCTTCCGGTATCCGTTTTCGTCGGCAAGGAGCCGAGGGCCCGGCTGCTTCGTTTCCTCATTCCGACGGTCGGGCTGCTGGTGCTCGCGGAAGGAATCGCCGTACACTACCTTGCGTTATACTTTCCGTTGAACGTAGCTCTCGTTTCCATGGTGTCGACGCTCCTTCTCGCCGCCGTGCTTACTTTCGTCATTTCGGCGTCGGCGAAAGTATTGGGGCAGGACATCGAGCAGGCCGTGAAAGCGCAGCAGTGGGCCGAAAAGAATCTTCACCGTGCCATCGAAGGGCTGGAAGCGACCATCTACGATCGGACGGCGGATCTGCGTCGCTCGAACGAGTCTCTCGAACAGTTCGCGCGCGTCGCCTCCCACGATTTGCAGGAGCCCCTGAGAAAGATCCGGGCCTTCGGAGATCTTCTCATGAAAAAGCTCGCTTCCTCGGACGATGCCGAGGCGAAGGACTATCTGCAGCGGATGCAAAAGGCCTCCACCCGAATGAGCTCGCTCATCGAGGCCTTGCTCACGTACTCGCGTTTGACGACGAAGGCCCAGCCCCCGGCCCCGGTCAATCTAGAGGTGATCCTCGAGGAGGTGATGTCGGACCTGGAGGTCAAGATCGAGGATGCGGGCGCAAAGATTGAGCACGAGCCGCTACCCGTGGTCGAAGGAGATCCGATTCAAATGCGCCAGCTCTTCCAGAATCTTCTCGGCAACGCGCTCAAGTTCCACAAGCCCGGCGTGGCCCCGCGGATAAAGGTCGAGAGGAAAAAGATTGGCGATATGGGCTGGGAGTTCCGCTTTTCGGACAATGGCATCGGATTCGATCCGAAATACGCCGAAAGAATCTTCCAGGTCTTCGAGCGGCTCCACGGCAAGAACGAGTACGAGGGAACCGGGATTGGTCTTGCGATCTGCAAGCGAATCGTCGACCGCCACCACGGCAAGCTCGTGGCCGAAGGCAGGCCCGGGGAGGGGGCTACCTTTATCTTCACCCTTCCGGCGTCCCAAGGATCGCGCTGGGCTCAGGCGGCCTGACTTTTGGCTGCCTCCGGCGCGGCCTGGGTCCAGGGCGCCTTTTGCATTTCATCGGTGAGCCGGTTGAGGATCCCCGCCGCCGACATAAGCGTCTTCAGATAGTGCTGCTGCTGTTGCGTGAGCTGGGTCGTGCCTAGCATCTGAGCCATCATCAAGATCGCGTTCGAGACGGGGCGCAGCTCTCCGCCCGCCTTCTCCAGGGCTTGCACCCGCTCGCGGTAGGCGCTCTGCTTCGAGAGCGCGTAAAGCATCTTCTGCCGTTCGAGCGCGTACCTTAGCACCCGCTCCAGGATCGCCGGGTAGAGGAAGTCTTTGTTCAAGTAGTCGGCCGCGCCGAGATTCATGCACTCGACGTCCGTCTCGTGAAGGCCGAGGCCGGTAAGCATCACAATCGGGGCGGTGATGCCGAGAGCCCGGGCCTCGTGCAGAAGCTCCGTGCCCTCCCGCGGGCCTATCTGATAGTCGACGAGATACGCGTCGTGCGTAGCCTCCTTGAAGGCGTTTTTCGCCTCATCCACGGAGGAAATCCAATCGAGCTTGTATTTCGTCCCGCGGATTTCGGAAAGACAGCGGCGGAGAAGAAGGTAGGCATCCTCCTCGTCATCCACCAACAGCAGTTTGATAGGTGTGGGACTCATCTTTGCTTTCTCCGGGCAGTTCGACGATCTCCAGCCAGTACCGGGAGACCACGCCGAGCGTCTCGACCAGGGCCTGGAAGGAGACCGGTTTGGTGATGAAGGAGTTCACGCCGAGATCGTAGGAGCGAAGGATGTCCTGCTCGGCCTGGGAAGTGGTCAGCACAACGACGGGGATTCTTCTTAGACTGTGGTTGGCCTTTATCTCCCGCAAGGCCTCGTAGCCGTCCTTGCGGGGCATGTTCAGGTCGAGAAGGATGAGCCCGGGATGGGGATGCTTGTCGCGGTCCCCGTAAGGTCCCGTGTGGTACAGATAGGACATAAGGTCCTCGCCATCGACCACGAAATGCAGCTGGTTGAGCAGTCTTCCCTGTTCGAGGGCCATCTTCGTCATCATCCGATCCTCTTCGTCGTCATCGGCGATGAGAATCGGAATTGGCGCATTCCTCGGCATCACGCACCTCCCGCTCCTGAAAACGTTATGCCTGTTCTCGGAAAACGCAATCCGCGCCGGCAACGGCTCAGTCAGGCACTTTCTTTCCTCTTCATTGTCCGAGCCAAAAATAGGAAACCCGCTCCGGAGACGGCGGGCCGTTATGCCGTTCTCCGGAGCGGGTTTCTTGCTTCACGCAAGACAGTCTAACTAAGGATGCACTAGCTTCGGGTCAGATAGTAAGTGCATCGCTCTCTATGTACTCATTTCATCAAATCGGAGGGCGGCTGTAACGTAACCAGTTTGGCGGGATTCAGCGGAAGCGGTAGCGGGTCGCGCGGCCCTTGCCTTGGCGGACAAGCTTGCCCTCTTCGACGCCTTCGAGCAGCGCGCGCCCGAGGGTGCGGTCGGCGAGTCCCAACATGCTCGCGGCATCCCGCAGGCCGAAGGCTTTCTCTCCGAAGGAGTGACGGGCCCGATCGAGTATGCCGTCGGCGCGTCCCTCGGCGATGGGGCTCAGATTCACCTTCATCGGGCACCCCGGTAAGAGCCGGTACCCTTCCTCTCCGACACGGGAGATGGCGACTTTGTGCTTTCGCTGAGTGAGTACTTTCTTCAGCCGCATGACGAGCATGCGGACTCTCGGCGGGGAGCTGTGCGGGTTGTAGTGCTCGTCCGGGTGGACGAGCTGAAAGAGCGTGGCGCTTCGGAAGGGGCGGAACCAGTCGGAGGCGAGTGCGTGGAGAAGCCGGAAGCGGGCGCTGCCCATGACGAGATCCTCGCCGAGCTCCGTCTCGCCGGTGATGTCCAGGATCGCTCCCTTCGCTCCAGGGGGAGTCAGGGTGTAGCTCGGCGGCGGGGAGCTACGGTAGCCGAAATCGACGAGAAGTTTCTCGCGGAAGGGGGCGTAGGGCGTTCCGAAATATACCCGCCAGAGCTGATCTTCGTCTTTCGTCGCGACGGCTAGGTAACCGGCGCAATCTCTCACGGTTTCCCAGTGGCCTTCCTTGAGCGCGTCGGCCATCGTCGCTTTCAGCTCGGGTACCGCCTGCTTCGGGCTCTTCGCAATCTTCAGGACCGCGCGCCACTTCCTCAGAAGGAGGCCGTCCCAGCGGCACCATTCCGCCGCGTGCCTTTCCGCGGTCGCAAGCCAAAGCTCCGCCCCGGCGGAGTCTCCGACGGCGATCGCCGCCTGAGCCCGAAGGCGGAACGCGTGTCCTAGAAGCAAATTGAAATTTCGATCGCGCGTTTCCCGTTCCAGGACCTCGAGTACCCGATCGGCCTCGTCGAATCGGGACACGAAGAGTAGGCCGGCGGCGAGATTCGCACGGGCCACGAGCCGCTGATACGGGTCCGCGTCCGGGTGGGAAACGTAACGATCGAGAAGGGGAAGGCTCGCGCCATATTCCCACTGACTCACCAGGGCGAATGCCTCGTAGAGACGGGCCTCCGGCAGCTTCGCGAGCTCCGCGGAGCGGAGAAGCTGAAGCGCCTCTCTCGCGGCGCCGACCCTGGACAGATTCGCGGCGTACTCGGCGATTTCCCGCGGGGTCGCCGGTGACTCGACCTTTTTTCCGGTCCCGCGAACTATCGGATGAAGTAGAGCGATGCCGAGATCGGGAAGCTCGAGGCGCCGGGCGAGGGCGGCGGCGGGAAGGCGATGGTCCCGGCGGATGCGGCCCGCGCAAAACCGGTTCAACTCGGCCTTCGCTTTTTTCGGGCGCCCCCGCCGTATCAGATCGTCGATGACGAACAGCGGGATGGGTAGACCGGATTTCATTGGAGTCTCCCCATTAGAGTACACGCCTTTGCAGCCGGTGGGAAACCGGCGGCCGTTTAGACGATGGGCGTATTCCCGGAGTGGACGGTGGCTGGGTTTCGGGCCCCTTGTTTGCATTCTCTAAGTGGCTCGAGGGGGATTCATGGGGGAAAAGGGAGCCGGAAAGGCAATACTGGGGCTCGCGCTGCTTGCGTGGGTCGCCTATACCGCTTGGCCGAAGGTCGCCGGCGTCCGGCAAATCGCCTCGATTCCGAAAACGTTCGCCTCCGCCGCTCGGAACGAACTCACCACCCTTGCCGCCGTCGGGCTTCCCGAAGCGCGGACCAGAAACGCCATCTTTTACGGGAACGATACGAGCTACGTCGCTCCCGCGCCGTCCTTTTCGCCGGACGAGCGAACCTCGAAATTGAAAGAGGGACAGGTTTATCTTCATGCGGGCAACTTCGCCGCCGCCGGATCGGCATTCGCGCGGATCGCGGCGACTAACCCGGACGACGTCGGCGCCCTGCAAGGCTTGGATGCCGCCCGCCGGCGGCTCGTGGAAGCCGAGACGGGTGGAGACGCGGCCTCGCTCCGCCAGTCCATCTGGTTCGATCTGCTGGCCGACGCCGAGGAGGCGCACGCCGACGGGCGGTATGAAGAGGCTAACGTTTTCATAAATTGGCTCGTGGTTCTGATGACCCAGACGAATTGGCCCGAAGCCGAGGAGTTTCGCAGTTCGGAGAGGTTTGTCGCCGTGGGCCTGCTCAATACGCCCAAGCCCGAAAAAGCGGCGGAGAGCAACCTGACCTTTCAGCTTCCGGACGAAGAGGAAATGCCCGAAGCTTCCGAATGAGTTGCTACGCCCGGTCGTACTCCGGGCGCTCGATGAGGCTTTCGTCGACCTGACGAAGCTGGTCCCCTAGTTTCGATTCCACTTCGGTAACCACCACTTTCGTTCTTCCGATGCGGATTTCCTGTCCGAGAGAGAGTTTCGCGTCCCGAATCTTTCTGCCCTGGAGAAAAGTTCCGTTGCGGCTCTCGAGGTCGCGGATCTTCAGCTGACCCATGACGTCCCAGTAGAGGAGCGCGTGGCGGCGTGAGCAGCGGGGGTCTTCGAGGTTCACGTCCGATCGCGAGCGGCCGATGATTCCGCCCGTCGCGGGGAGTTCGAGGATCTCCTCGAAGGAACCGGTTTCTTCTTGGGTTATGAGTAGGTGAAGTTTCATGTTTCTTTACTCCGTTGGCTTCTACTCAGGAAAGCGACGCTCCGGTGGGAAACGGCTCAAAAGCCTTCGATTTGCCGGCGGGAACTGTCTATCTTTTGGACACTCAGCCTTAGGGTCAGGGGTTCTTTTCCCAAAACTCCCCGACCTCCTTCAAAATGCTCTCGGAAACGAGCTCGGAGGCGCTCTGGTCGAACCAGTCCTTCGGCATCGACTTGGTATAGCTGCCGTGGAGAAAACGGCCGTCCATCAGGACGATGAGGCCCCGGTCGGTCTCCGAACGGATTACCCGGCCCGCCGCCTGAACGGCCTTGGCCATCGCCGGAAAGGCGTAGGCGTACTCGAAGCCGCTCCCGTACTGCTTCTGGTAGTACTCGCGCATTCCTTCCCGTTCCCGATCGAAGTTGGGTAGCGGAGGCCCGACGACGAAGGCGCCGATGACGGTATCGCCCGGGTAGTCCATGCCTTCGGAGAAAATTCCCCCTTGAACCGCGAAGACCACGGTGGGCGCGGCGTTCGACCTCAGGTGGGCCACCACTTCCTCGACGTCCGCCACTTTCATTTCCCGCCGCTGCTTGATTACGGTGAACCCTGTCGGCGCCTGAAAGCGATCCAGGGCTCTTTCGAGGAACTCGAAGCTCGGGAAAAAGGCGAAGTAGTTGCCCGGCTTGAGCTCGACCAGCCGACGGATCACGTCGGCGACTTTCGGATAACTGCGTTCGCGATCCGAATATTTCGTCGAGATTTGCGGAATGATGAGCAGCTTTCGGCTGGCTCGGTCGAACGGGGAGCCGAACTCCACGGTGCGGGTGCTGGCGGGATCCAGTCCCGAGAGCTTCGCGTAGTAATCGAAAGGCTTCAGTGTCGCCGAGAATCCTACGACGTGCTCGAACTCGTCGAAGCAGGGCTTGAGCATCTCGGAAGCGTCACAGCAGGTGATGCGAATGGCCCCGCCCTCGCCAAGCGGCTGGTAAGTGATGAAGAATTCCTTGCGCTCGCCGCCTTTGACGAACTCTAGAGCCGCGGTGAACTCGGTCCAGTAGCCGTGAAGTCGAAGCACCACGTCTTTCGGGAAAATCTCCGTGTCCGATTGGAGGTAGCGGCTGAGAAATTCCCGGATGCGGGACTCGTGCTCCAGAAACGGAGCCATGGGAGGGTCGATGGGAACGCTCCTTTTCTCCCCCTCTGGGCTCCGCTCCTTCACGATGTCCATGCCGCCGTCGATTAACGAAAAGGCTTCGTCTCGAAAACGATCGGGTAATTCGGCGGCCTGGGTTTTGAGACGGTCGAGGGCGACCGTCGAAAGAGTGGGAGAGAAATAGTCCATGCCGCGGGCGGGAAGGTTATGGGCCTCGTCGATGACGAGGTTCGGTTTGCCGTCCTGGCCGAGAGACGTCTCGGTCAGTTTTCCGAAGGAGGAGCGCGGAGAGAAAACGTAGTTGTAGTCGCAGATGACCACGTCGGCGTCCTTCGCGGCGTCCAGCTGCAGCTCGAACGGGCAAACCTGGTAGGACTCGCCGAGGGAGCGGAAAACCCGGGCGGTCAGGTTCTTTTTCTTCGCGAGCACCGTCGGCAGATTCGCCTGGTGCACTTTCGTGTAGTGATCCTTCGCGTACTCGCAAAAATCCGGGTTGCACAGGGGCTCCGGCTTGAAACAAATCTTTCCCTTCGCTGTAATGGTGAGCGGCTTCACCTTGGCGCCGGCTTCCTGAAGGCGGGAGATGGCGTCCTCCGCGACGAGATGCTGGCTGTTTTTCGGTGTCACGTACACGACGCCTTGTCCGCGCGCGAGTGCTTCCTTCAAGGCGGGGTACAGCACTCCGACCGTTTTGCCGAGACCCGTCGGCGCCTGAATTAGCATCCGCGCCTTTTCCTCCATGCCTTTCTGGATGGAGGCGATGAGCTCTTCCTGTCCCGGTCTCGGCTGAGTGAAAGGGAAGGGTAGTTTCTCGGCTTGCTTCTTGCGCCGCTTGGCGCGGGTCTCCGCGAGCCACGCCTCCTCGGTGAGCTCGTCGAGGCGCCGCTCGAGCCATTGCTCGTACGCGGAAATGTCGAGCTTTAGTTCCAAATCGCGGCTGTCCCAAGTTCGGCTCGACACCAAATGGAAAGTGAGCTTCGGGATTTCCTTCGTCTGAAGCCAGTGAAAGTAGCCGTAGGTGAGAAGCTGCAGGCAGTAGGGATGCGTATCGCACTCTTCCGCGAGGCGCTCGGAAAGCTCCTGAAGGTTGAACCCGCTTTTGATTTCCTCGATGTGAGGCGGGTCCTCTTCGGTACCGTCGAAGATGCCGTCCATCCGCCCGGAGATCTGAAAGAGGTAGGAGCCGCGCTCCAGCTCGTGGCGCATCCAGACTTCGCTTCGGTAGTTCGTGTGGCTCTTCGCCCGCTTCGCCTGAATCCGCTGGTGGATTTCGAGGCCTTCCTCGGCGGCCCGCCCGAAACCGCTATGGGCTTCGATGCTGCCCACTCGCGGGACCGGCACGGCGAAGTCGCGAATCGCTATTTTTACGAGGCGGGGTTTCGGCACGGCCAGGGATACTAGCCGAAATCGAGGTTCAGGGCATCCCGTTGGAGGCGGGGGCGAGCAACTGGGAGGCTCCGAAATATTCCATGCTTGGAGTCGAGATCACCGAAAGATCGTAGCCGAGGGTTTCCAGGATCCGCATCGGAACGCTGCCGGCTTTCGAGCGCGAGGCGAGTTGCAGGCGCCAGCGACGCGCCCACGAGGGAGAGATAGGGAAGGTTGAGGACGATCCCCCGTTTAGGCATTTCTCTATTTTACCTAAGGGCTCGTCGGAGAATGGGTATGAGCTGGATTGATTGCTGTCTTGCGTCGGAAAGTGTCAGGATCATGCCTCCGCATATTTCGTCTGACAAGGCCCCACTCAATCGGTGGTAACCAAAATTAATGAAAATTTAACTGTGATCCCTGGCTAAGTGGCGCCTTCTCGTTGAGTATTTCCTCAGTTGGAGGGTTACACATGAAAAAGGGGTTACTGTTTCTGTTCTGGGGCGCGATCGCGCTCGGCGACAATCCGTACTTCATCGAAGATCAACTCATCGTTCGCTTGGACTCGAATCAGGCGAGGTATGGCACGCGAAGCAGCGTCTTCACTCGTGCCGACTTGGCTAATGCCGAAGTCCTCGTCCCGGAGCTCAATCTCTATCTCGTTCGCACGCGGGACAGAGGTTACTCCGCGCTCGTGAAAACGGGCCGTGAGATGACCCGCGCGTCGGGCGTTCTCTACGTTCAACCCGACTATAAGGTGCGCTTGAGAGCTCAGGGTCCCAACGACGCCAACTTCGCTCAGCAGTGGTCCATGAACGGAACTTCGAGCGCCGGCATCCACGCCTTGGAAGCGTGGGCCGTGCTGACGGGTGTCCGCCGGGCCATGCCGCGGGCCAAGACGGATGTGGTGATGGCCGTCGTCGACGACGGCGTTGACCTCACTCATCCCGAGCTGGCTCCGAATGCCTGGACCAACGCGGGGGAAATCGCGGGTAACGGCAAGGACGATGACGGCAACGGCTTCATCGACGACGTCAATGGCTGGAACGCCTACGACGACAACGGCAAGCTCAAGAGCGGAATGCACGGCACGCACGTCGCCGGCATCCTCGGCGCTCAGGGCAACAACGGAAAGCACGTCGCCGGCATCAACTGGGAAACCAAGTTCATGCTCGTGAACGGATCGAGCGGCACGACTTCCATCGTGGCCCGCGCTTACGGTTACGTTCTCAAGCAGAAGAAGCTGTGGCTCGAAAGCAAAGGAGCGAAGGGGGCGAACGTCGTCGTCACCAACTCCAGCTTCGGCGTGGACGGCGCCGACTGCAAGAACGCGGCTTACCAGGTCTGGAACGATCTCTACAACGCCATGGGCGAAGTCGGGATTCTCTCCGCCGTGGCGACCGCGAACCAGGCCGTCGACGTCGATACCGCGGGCGATGTGCCGAGCGGTTGCGACAGCCCGTACATCATCAGCGTGACGAACACCACGAAGGACGATCAGCGCCACCCGAGCTCGGGTTACGGCGCGACGACGATCGACCTCGGGGCGCCCGGAACGTCGATCTTGTCCACGGTTCCCGGAAATGCCACCCGCGAGCTCACTGGTACTTCGATGGCGACCCCGCACGTGACGGGTTCCGTCGGATTCCTGTTCGCTCTCGGCGGCGCGAAGCTCGAAGCGCTGGAGGCTCATAGCCCCGGCAAGGTCGCGCTTTACGTGAAGCAATTGCTTCTCGCGACGGTCGACAAGGTTCCTTACCTTCAGGGTAAGACCGTCACCGGCGGCCGGTTGAACCTGGGCCTCGCGGCTCAGACGCTAGCCAAAAAGATCGCGAACTAAGTCCTCGTATGCGACGCCCAATTCCCAGTAATCACTAGGGAATTGGGCGTTCGCATGACTTGGGCGGCCGCTCTGTGATATCTGCCGCCCCATGCGCCTCTTGCTGCTCACGCCCCCGATGACGCAGGTAAATACGCCGTACCCGGCGACTGCGTACCTTACGGGATTTCTGCGCGAGCGCGGCCACGACGCCCGTCAGGAAGATCCCGCTCTCGAGCTGCTGCTCCGGCTACTTAGCCGCGACGGCCTCGCCGAGATCCGCGACGCCCTGAAAAACAGGCAGGGGAAGAAACCGGCGAGCGTTCGGCACTTTCTTTACGCGTACGCGGCTTACGAAGCGACCGTGGACTCCGTCATCCGCTTTCTGCAGGGCAAGGACGACATGCTCGCTCACCGGCTGGTCTCGGGGGAATTCGTCCCGCGCGGGCCGCGTTTCGCTTCTCTGGACGAGATGGAAGAGGGGGACGGATCTCAGTGGGCGTTCGGAACGCTCGGCATCCGAGATCGCGCCCGCCACATTGCGAGCCTTTACGTGGACGATCTGGTGGATGTCATCCGGGACGGCATCGACGAACGCTTCGAGCTGTCGCGCTACGCGGAAAAGCTCGCATCCAGCGCGCCCAGCTTCGATCCGATACTCGCCGCTCTGGCGGGCGAGACTCTCGTGGATCGCCACCTGGACGATCTCACCCGCGCCTGGATGAAGAAACACGAGCCGGATGTCGTCGGCCTCACGGTGCCCTTTCCGGGGAACGTTTACGGCGCATTTCGCATCGCCCAATTGGTGAGGAAGGAATTTCCGAAGACGAAGATCGTGATGGGCGGCGGCTACGTGAACACGGAGCTTCGCGAGCTTTCCGATGGCCGCGTTTTTGATTTCGTGGACTACATCACTCTCGATGACGGGGAGGGTCCGCTGCTGCGGCTTATCGAAAAGCTATCGGGCGTGAGTCCGGAGAAGGGTTACCTCCGCACCCTCATGAGGGAAGGGGGCAAGGTCGTCTTCCGTACGAACCCCGCGCTCCCGGACATCTCCTTCCGCGACTCCGGCACACCTACTTACGGCGGCCTTCCACTCGGGCGGTACCTCTCGCTTTGCGAGTTTCTGAACCCGATGCATCGGCTTTGGTCCGACGGGCGCTGGAATAAGCTCACCCTCGCTCATGGCTGCTATTGGAAGAAGTGCACCTTCTGCGACGTGTCCTTGGATTACATCGGCCGTTACGAGCCCGAGAATGCGGACCGGCTCGTGGATCGCATCGTGAAGCTCGTCGAGGAAACCGGGGAGAGCGGCTTTCATTTCGTGGACGAGGCCGCGCCGCCGAAATTGCTGTCCAGTCTCGCGGACCGTCTCCTCGAGCGCAAGGTCACCATCACCTGGTGGGCGAACATCCGCTTCGAAAAGACTTTCACTCCCGAGCTTGCGAGAAAACTCGCGGCTTCGGGTTGCATCGCGGTCAGCGGCGGATTGGAGGTGGCCTCCGATCGGCTGCTCAAGCTGATGAAGAAGGGAGTCACCGTGGAGCAGGTGGCCCGCGTCACCCATGCCTTCACCGAAGCGGGCATCATGGTGCATTCCTATCTGATGTACGGATTTCCGACTCAAACGGTTCAGGAGACCGTCGACTCCCTCGAGCGCGTGCGCCAGTTGTTCGCCGCCGGTTGCCTTCAGTCGGCCTTCTGGCATCGGTTCACGGCGACCATTCACAGCCCCGTCGGGAAAAATCCCGGGGAGTACGGCATCGAGCTTTTGCCGAAGCCTTCCACCTTCGCGAGAAATGAAGTCGCCTTCCTGGATCCGGTGGGCGCCGATCACGACGGCCTTCACCCGGGCCTCAAGAAAGCTCTCTACAATTACATGCACGGGGTGGGACTCGAAGAGGACGTCCGAGGCTGGTTTGATTTCCCGGTGCCGAAGGCCCGGGTTTCGGCGAAGCTGATTGAGTCCGCCCTTCAGCCGCCCCGCGTGGCGCGCGCCCACTCCAAGAAACGGTAATCGGCTTCGTACCATCTCGCGATGGCGGCCCGCGAGGTTTCGCTGAGCCCTCTTGGTTCATTCGCGGGGGTGCGGTGCGCGAGGATTGGATCGGTCGGTAGTTTCACTTCGGCGGGAAGCCCCAGCTTCTCCTTGAGCCGCGCGAAGTCCGCATCTAGCGTTTCCGTGAATCCCACGAAAAGAATGTCATTCTCCCTGCGGCGAAGCAGGGCTTCGTCGCCGAACCAGTCCCAGTAGGAGGTCTTGACGTGTCCGATGGCTCTCATCGCCCCGTAGGCCTCGGGCTCCGCGGCGGCGAGAGAGCTCGCGAGTTGCTCGGGGGTCGAGAAGCGGGCGAAGGCCTCGGCCTCGCCGCGGCTCCACTCCACGTCGTAGCGCGGGCGGCCCTTGCGCTTTCTGCTCAGAAATCCGCTGATAAAACGGGCGATCGGATCGCGTACGAAGAAGAACACCTTGTCCCCTTCCGGAATGTCGACGAGCCGGACCTCGTGGGGATGGCAGTGAATGCGGAACGACGCGGGCCAGGTCTTATCGAGGAGCGCGCTTTTCACGGCGGATCCGCCCGTCTTTCCGAGGTGCAGAAAGTGGGCGCTGGGTGCCGCCGGTTTTCGGAAGAACAGAGGTGCCATGAAGTCTTTGTGGAAATCCTATCCCGGCGGCGGATGCGGTCAAGGGCTGACGCAACCCCGCATTACAACGCCGCGGCGCTGGGTTACGGATCAGGGTTAACAGGGGAGGGATCATGCGCTTATTTTTCATTCTTGCTTTGCTGTCTCTATCGTCGGCGGGCTTCGCCGAAACCAAGCTTTTCCGTTACAACTTGAACGACTATCCGAAGGGCGCGCTCGACTGCCACGCGACCGCTAAAGAGGTCGGCAACAAATTCGTTACGACGACGGGCCAGGGAATCCGGCTTGCCCGGTGCCTCGCCGAAGACTCCGTCGGGTATACGATCCAGATCGAGTACGAAGCGGAAACGCCGACTCCTCTGGTGAGCACGAAGTCGAGTTTCGGCGTCTATCCTCTCGGTCAGTACAAGACGCGCGAGCTCTGTGACGCGGAACTTCCGGGGCTTTCGCAAACGTTTCAGAACGAGACCGGTCTGCGGGCGGCCTTCGCTTACTGTGAACGGGAACCGCTCTCCCAAAGCTATCAGTGGTTCGCGCGACTCGATGCCTTTGGGACTACGACGAAGCCTCCCCGGGTCAGCGGCTTCCTCATTTTCGGCATTCCGGTCAATTTCGTCCCCGGCCAGCTGGCGACCGAGATCACGGCGGGCTTGCAGAAGCTCGGCATCACGGTCACTCACGTGCGCACGCACTCGGGTGGCGGTTACGGGACGGAGTCGGTGACCTACTACCACACCTCTCGTCTTTCTTTCGACGCGAGGGAGCTGACCAAGGCCTTCAAAAAGGAACAGTGCCTCTCGCAGCTAGGCACCGCGCGCGCGGAGCTCGAGCTGTTCGACGTGAAGCCGCTGACGGTTTACTGCGGGCAGGACATGCTCTCGAACGTGGAGCTCACGAGCATTTATCCCGAGAGTCCGGATCTGCGAATCACTCCCTCGGTGGAAGTCTTCAAGACTTTCGAGGATTGCATCGCGGGACGGGCGGGACTCATCCAAAAATACCAGGTGGACTTGAAGCTGCCGGTGCTCGGGGGGGCTTGTACGGCTACGCGCCGTGGGTTCCAGGTCGCGCTCTTCGAAAAACACTAAAAGGCTTGGCCGTAGTCGGCGAAGACGCCGAACTGGTCGTGTCCCCAGGCGAAGTCCAGACGGAGCTTGCTGACCCAGTCGGGCGGCAATCCGATGCGGATTCCCGCGCCGTATGCCATGCGCGGATTCTGAAAAGCCGAATCCGTGGCGTCTCCGAAGGAGATGAAACTCGCGCCGGAGATCATCTTCCAGATGGGAATCCTGAGCTCGGTCTGCTGCAGGTAGTAGCGCTTTCCGCGGAACCGGTTGTCCTGGTAGCCCCGTAGCAGATCGGAGCCACCGAGACGATATCGATACATGTAGGAGGGCTCGCCGAAGCTATGACCTCCCATGATTCGGAAGGCGGCGATTACGTCCGGAATCGCCCCTTTCAAGATCTCCTGATAAACAGCGAAGCTTCCCTCGAGCTGGCCGAAATCCTTCAACGTTTTGACCGTCGTGAGCGAAGTGGGAACGTAAGTAAGCTGGCCGACCAGGGTGAAGCCTTCGGTCGGGTTCCGCTTGTCGTTGCGAGTGTCGACGATGGCCACGATGCCGACCCCGCCCGTGGTTTCGTTGGGGAAGTGCCGGACGAAGGAAGACTTTCCGTCCGGAGTCTCGGTCCGGATCTTGAGATCGGCAAAGGCTCCCGCGGAAAATGTGGGGCCGAACTCCCGCAACATTTGAATGTGCGTTTCGGACTTCAGGCCGGTGATCTGAATCCGGTTCTCGGCGAGCGTGCCCGCTCCCTCTCCATAATAAGGATCGAAGCCCTGGGTCCCCCCCGTCGTGATGCTGTACTCCCAGTTTTCGAGAAGCCGGCGAGTGAAGCGCAAGTGACCCCGGTAGACGCCGTTGAAATTGAGACTCGCGTCGGCGCTGAAGGATCCTTCGGTCTCTTCGAAAAAGTAAGCCGCGCCGACGACGAGCCGGTAAGTCGGCTCATAGCCCACGATCGGGGCGACCGAGTGGCCGAAGTTTCCGGTGCTCTCATCGTTGACGAAGGCGGTGGAGGTCGGGGTGGCCGACATCTCGCCCAGCGCGGACCGGCCGAACAACGCCAAGCCCAAGGCAAAGCAGGTTAGGGGTAGTTTAAGCACGCCTCTCCTTAGCACATTCGTGCCTTCCACAAGAAGGATGCTCCATCACATCGTCCTTTGCCGGTCGCAGTCCATTGCCTTACTCTTGCTTGCAAGGAGGATTCCATGTCGGTCGTTCAGGTGAAAACGAAGGCGGTCACGGGCCGGGTCCGGTACTACCCCGTGGGGAACAATGCCCCACATGTCCTCCAACTCACCAAAAAGAAAACGCTTTCCGAGCTCGATCTGGAGGCGCTGAAAGCCCTCGGCTGCACCATAGAGAAGGTGCCGGGGGAGCCGGACGAAGAAGAGTAGTCTCCTTTTGACGTGATGCCCCAGCCTTGGTAGCCCCTTCCCTGGGGGAATAACACATGGGTTGGGTAAGTCAGTTCTTCATCGTTTCCATCCTTTTCACGTCCGCGGCCTTCGCCGAAGGCCCCGATACCTGGTTCACCGCGAAGGGGTCAACGGAAGCGATTCTCGACTTCGATGCGACCGTGGACTTCGTCCCGCGAGGCACCCCCGACGGCGCTTACGTTCTTAAGGCGATCGAGTCCCAGGTCCTCCATCTCTTCGGTCCGATGGGCGCCGCCAAGACACCGGCCGTTCCGAAGACGGACCATCAGATCACCAACGTGAAACTGAAGAAGGGAGAAAAGGGCTCCTACACCGCAAGCTACCATTACAACGGCACCATCGCGGTGGAGAGCGGGCCGCGTACCCGCTACGACATCATTCTGCCCATCCGCCCTGGAAAGATTTACGAGGAAGGCTTGGTTCAAGTCGGCAGCCGCGTGACGGTTCCCTGCACCGATCCTCACTACCAGGAAAAATCGGACTTCTGGTATTTCTGGAATCCGAATCAGCGCGGTTGCCGCTTGAAAGAGGGCGAGCACTACTACCGCGTCAAGGGCGCGATCGAGCGCCTTCCGAATCAAAAGCTCACCTATCCCGAATACAACCGGCTCGTGGACGACAAGGGCCGCGTCCGCGTCGATATTTTCTTCGGCATGGACGACGGCACGCACTCGCAAGATCCGATGAAGTCCCAGGATCTGAACGCCAAGAACTTCCGAGGTTTCCGAAAGACCATTTTCGCGATGGGCTTCACGGAGAAGCAGCTTTCCCACGACGAAGTGAAAACGCTTCTCGGCCGCACGGTAGTCCCGCAGCCGGCGATATTCGCGTACAGCTGGCAGGGAAAGAACGCCGCCATCCAGATCCGTGCCTTCTACGGACCCACTGGAATCTGGGAACACAGCATCGGCTACCACTTGCTGCTCGCCGACGCTCTCGCGCGAAGCTCCGTCGTCATTTACGACGGCCATTCGGGACTCGGCAGCAACTCCGACATCGTGGAAATCGAGAAGCTACGCAAGTTCCGACTGCAGCCGGCTACCGACCGGTATCAGATCTATTACTTCAACAGCTGCAGCTCCTATCCGTACTACCTGCGCGACTTTTTCGGGCGTAAGCGGACCTCGAAGGATCCCAAGGGCACGAAGAATCTCGACATCCTCGCCAACGGGTTGCAGACGCCTTTCGACGAAACCTCGTCGTCGAACCTCGTGCTCGTCCGGGCGGTACAAAGGTGGGCGGCGGGTTATCCGGCGCCGAGCTACCAGCGCATGGCTGAGCTCGTGGCGGAGGACACTTTGTTCGGGGTGAACGGCGACGAGGATAATCCCTCGAGCCGTCCCTAAGCCGTAGAGCCCGCCTTCACGGGCACCTCTCTTGCACGGCTGTAAAGCGAAAGGGAGGTCATCATGTCATTCGTTTCCTTTACGCTGGGAATCGGTCTCGTGGGGCTTTGGATTGCCGGGCTTGTCGGCGCTCAGCCCGCTTGGCTGCCGTGGCTAGACATGGCGGCCGCCGTCGCCGCTTTTTTTCTTGCCGGCACATACATTCCTAAATCCAAAAGCTCGAACTGGGGACTTGCGTGCGTGGGGCTTTCCGTCGGTATCGGAGCGATTTGGCTGGTCGGTCTATCCCAAGTCGCCACCTCATGGCTCGTCTGGGGTAACTTCGTCGCCGCTTGCTCGTTTCTTCTGACCGGACTGGGCTCGCTCGCCGTTCCGGAAGACAAAACGTGGTACGGCCGCCGAGGTACTTACGGCAGTTTCTTCGGAGCTTTTCCGGGGGCAGGAGGAGGGGACATGGGTTACCCGTACGGCTGGGGATTTGGCTGGGGCCCGTACAACATCGGGCTGCCGGATCCTTACGATCTCGGACTTGGCAACTACGGCAAGGGACCGAAGTCCTATCAGCGATCGGATGCCCGCATCGAGGAGGAAGTGAACGAGCAGCTCGCGCGGCACTGGTCCCTCGACGCCACCGAAATTGAAGTGAAAGTGGAAAACGGTTCCGTGCGTCTCATCGGCGCGGTGAGGAACCGAAGGGATCGGCAGCTTGCCGAGGCCATCGCCGATTCGGTGTTCGGAGTGGACGACGTGCAAAACGAGCTCGCGGTTCACAAGCGTTCGGGAAAATCCCTGCGGGCAGCCTGAGCCGCGCCCGTGTTTCAAAACGCGTCAGAGATGTAGGTGTGATATCTTTGACGCATGAAACGAGGTGAAGCGGCCGAGGTCATCTGTGAGGTCTGCCGCCGTTTGCACGCGAGGAATCTGCTCGCCGCGGCGGACGGCAACGTCAGCGCTCTTTTGGACGACGGGACGATCCTGATGACCCCGACGGGGCGGGGTAAAGGGTGGCTTAACCCGGCCGAAATGGCCCGGGTTACCGTCGACAATCAGGTGCTCGAGGGCTCTCCCTCCGGTGAGCGCCTGATGCACCTCGAGGTTTACCGGCGCTGTCCCAAAGCGAAAGCCGTGGTCCACGCCCATCCTCCCACGGCCATCGCCTGGAGCGTCGCCCGTCCCGATCTCAAGGAACTTCCTTCGGACTCCCTTTCGGAAATCATTCTCGCCGTCGGCAGCATTCCGTTCGTTCCGTATGCGCGCCCCGGAACTCAGACCATGGGCGATCAGCTTGCGCCGTTTCTTCCCCATAAGCGAGTGTTGATTCTCGCGCGGCACGGGGCTCTCAGCTGGGGCGAGTCCCTGGAGGAGGCTTACCACGGAATGGAACGGCTCGAGCATTCAGCTCAGATTCTCAAATCGGCGGTGGAGCTCGGAGGGCTCACGTCTCTCGCCCCCGACGAGGTAAAAGCCCTTCGCGAAATGCGCGCGAAGATGGGGGACCGTACTCTGTGAAGGATCTGCGCTCGCTCGCTCTCAGGCTGGAAGGCGAAAAACTTTCGCTTCTCGATCAGCAGCTTCTGCCCGGACAGGAAAAATGGATTGAAGTGCCGGATCCGGACGCCATGGCGGCGAGGATTGTCTCTCTTCAAATACGCGGAGCTCCTCTCATCGGCGTCGGCGCGGCCCTCTCTCTCGGGTTGCACGCGAAACGAGGCGCCTCGAAAGCCGAGATGGGTCGGGCCGCGAAAACCCTTCGGGACGCACGGCCCACCGCCGTGAACCTCATGGCCGCCGTCGACCGAGTCTCGAAGGCTTCGGACCCTTGGGCGATGGCGGTCGCGATATACGAAGAAGACGTCGCCCTCTGCGAACGCATGGCCGGTCACGGAAATGCTCTCATCCAGGACGGCGATCGGATTCTCACCCACTGTAATACGGGCGGTCTCGCCACCGCCGGCGTCGGCACCGCACTGGGAGTGATCCGCCAGGCTCACGAGTCAGGAAAGAAAATTCACGTTTATGTCGACGAGACGAGACCTCTGCTGCAGGGCGCTCGGCTGACCGCGTGGGAGCTGGAGAAACTCTCCATTCCGTACACGCTTCTTTGCGATAACGCCGCGGCTTCTCTTATGTCTCTCGGGAAGGTCTCCAAGATATTTCTCGGCGCCGATCGTATCGCGAGAAACGGCGACTTCGCTAATAAGATCGGCACCTATAATCTCGCGGTGCTCGCCCGCCATCACAAGATTCCGTTCTACACAGTGGCGCCGCTGACGACGGTTGACGCGAAGTGTCCGTCGGGGGCCGCGATCCCCATCGAGATGAGAAGCGCCGACGAAGTGAGAGGCGTGTCGGGGTCCTTCGGCTCGGTTCGCTGGAGTCCCGCGGCGGGCTCCGTCTACAATCCTGCCTTCGATGTCACGCCGGCGGACCTCGTCACCGGTCTAGTGCTCGACATCGGAGTGGTCGAACCCCCTCAGCTCGCTTCCCACCTATAGATAGTGACATGAAGGCTACGCCCCCCGGAGCCGGACGCTTCGCTTGATTCGCTCCCGTACGCGCAAGGCCTTCAACCCGGGTCACGACCCTGAGCCCCTCGGAGAACCGAATCGAGTTCCATTTCTAGATTGAGGCCAGTGCCTCGGCCAGAGGATCGGCAAACGCGGCACGCGAAAAGCGGGGCTCTTCTTTTTCCTGGGCGGCGCCCAGTTCCCGCCGCAAAGTCTCGTCGGAAAAAATACGGTTGAGCGCTTCGGCGGCTTCCTCGGGATCCCTCGATCCGAGAGTCAGCCCGCCCCGGCCCAGTGTTTCGGGCACTGCCGCCGCTCCGTATGCGACGATCGGCGTACGCGCCCGCATCGCTTCCACCACGGGCACGCAAAATCCTTCGTGCTCGGACAGGGAAAGCAGCGCGCCCGCCTCGCGGTAGTAACGAACGAGCTCGCGATCGGAAACCCGGCCTTTCATCACCACGGCTTCCTTCAGACCGAGTGCCTCGATCGTTTCACGCACTTCTTGAACGTACTGCTTGTCGCCCCTTAAGTTTCCCAAAATAGTGAGCGTCGCCGAAGGCAGCTTGCGCCTAAGACGGGCGATGGTCTCCACGGCTTCCCGTACTCCCTTGTGGGGCACGACTCGCGCGACGACCAGCACGTTCGGCTCGCGGCGGCTGGATCCCGGGAGGATCTCGCGTTTCCATTCCAAGTACGGGAGCTTCAAAACCCGCTTCGCGCCAAGCGCCCGAAGCTCGTCGGCGGAATATTCCGAAAGAGCGATCTGAAGGTCCGACCCTACCACGAGGCCCTTCAGCTGGTTTCTGCCCCAATCCTGATCCCGCTTGGCGCTTTCGGTGAGACCCTCGACGTCGCTGGGAGTGATGTTCTGATAAATCAGCACGCGCTTTTTCGCGGGCCATTCCAGAAAGCGATCGGCGACGGGGCTGCCGATCGAATGCTGATAGACGCAATACTGCGGAGCCGCCATCCCTCCCCAAGGGTTGGCGCGATCCAGTAGACCGTCGCGAAGCGGTCCGAGACGAAAAGTTCCAACCCCAAGTCCCTTTTGTTTTTCGGTGAAGATGAGACTGCGCGCGCCCCAACTTTCGAAGAGCGAGTGCATCGCCCAAGACATTCGTCCGACCGCGTCATATCGGCGGACGGTGGAAGCCATTTGGTGGAAGCGGGGGTTCACGGAGGCAGGTGTATCGCCTCCGATTGTCGGTGGCAAAGGTGGTTTTTTACTCTAACGCGAAAGCTCATACTCTCCCAAATTGCCCGAATTATGGGGATTCTCACTTTTCTTTCGGGCCAAACAATTCCTCCTCAGTCTTTTGCCATAATTTAAGAAAATCTAGCTAGTTACTCGGCAAAACAAATTCGGAACGTAGATGGGTGGTGCCGATTCATGCGACAAGTCCTCTCCCTAATTCTCATCCTGTTTCTAGTCTCCGGTTGCTCCGGCGGCGGAGACGCGCCCGGAACCGATCCCGGAAATACCGATTTGCCGCCCGGTGAGCCGGGAACGTCCGACGTCGTCCCGGACACCACTTCACTATTGCCCACGGTAACCGGCGGAGGAGCTGGAGGAACTCTCCAGATCCGCACGCCCATGACGACGGAGCCCGGCAGCTAGCTGTTTGAAACCTATGCGGTACGTTCGCTCATACCTTTCGATTCTGTTCATCTGCCTGACCGCGGGCGGAGCCGCGTTCGCGGACTTCGGCGTTCCCGAAACGCTCGGTTCTGGCAATGCCGCCTTTCGCGCCGTCGCGCAATCGCCCTCGACTCCCGAGAAATTCGTTGCCGTCGGCCGTTACGGTTCCGGCGTAAACGATCAGGCTTTTATTGCGTCCTATGAGACGGAAGGCGGGTCGGTGGACGGCGCCTTCACCGGCAACAACGGTCTCACTGGCAAGCAAGCCTACGATTTCACCGGGGCGGGCCTCGACAACATGTGCAACGCCATCGTTTGGGCGAGCGACGGTTACATCGCTGCCTGCCGCTCGATGGACTCCTCCAACTACTATTCCGTTTACCTGATCAAGTTCGACGCGAGCGGGAATCTCGACTCCAGCTTCGGAACGGCCGGCATCAAGGCCACCGGTATCGGCGGGCTTGCGAACAGCGAGCATGGAACGGTTCGCGCCATCGCGTACAACCCGGATGTGCTGGGCGTGGATGGCGGCGTCGTCGCCATCGTAGGCCCCAAAGGAACTTCCACGGCCGGCTACAAACCGTACCTCGCCGTCTACAATCAGAAGACCGGCGCGCTGGTTGGAGCGGTACAGACCTTCGATACGATCAGCGGAACGGCCTCGGGCGTAGTCTACGACAGCGCGACGCAAGCCTATTACGTGGTGAGCACCGATACCGAGGGAAACCGAAATCTCTACGTCAACCGCGTCTATCACAATACGGCTGACAACGCGGTCCTTAAGGAAGGGACGCCGTGGGGCGCGGCTTTGAGCTTCACGGGATCGGGCGCGGGGACCGATTGGGCGCCTACCTCGGTCGTGCTTCAAGGAGGAAACCTTCTCATCGCCGGAGGGAACCGCGCCGACGGCGTGACTCCCCCCTGGCGCTGCGCGGTCGCCGCGGTAAATACGTCGACGGGACTGGCCAGCACGGGCTTCGGCGCGGCCAATGTCACGGGCGGGGTGAATGACAAAGGAGTCGCGCTCTTTTCTCACGAAGGCGCGGACCCGACCCGGGACTGCGTGATCAACGCGATGACGAAGGCGCCGGTCGGCTCGGACGTCTTCCTCGCCGGAAGTGCCTATAACGGAACGAACTACGATGCGTTCCACATGCGGCTTACCCGCGGCGGAAGGCTCGTGACGACCTCGGCGGCCCCCACCGGTTTCACTTCCTCGGGCCCAGGGCCCGGCGATGACGGCATCAGCGCCGTCACTTTTCTCGGGGGCGATCCCCGGTACCTCTATACCCTCGGTAAATCCCAGAGCGTCGCCCTCAAGAACCAGCTCCTCGTACAGCGTTCGGTGACCAACGGGTTCGAGCAGAGTGGCGGCTTTAGCGGAGCGGCGGGCTTCAACAACTCGGTCTACGCAACCGCGCCGGCAACGGACGGGTCGGGTGACGTTTACGTCGGCGGGCAGTTCATCACGCACGGGGTGACGTCGCGTAACTATATCGCCCGCATCAACTCGAACGGCTCCCTGGATACCGCGTTCGATCCCGGGACGGGATTCAATGCGGCCGTACGGTCTCTCGCGCCGGCGAACGACGGCTCCGGAGACGTTTACGTGGGCGGCGAGTTCATCACTTTCAACGGCGGCGGTGCGGTTCGGATGGCGCGCCTCAATTCGGACGGTACCGTGGATGCGGGTTTTCCGGTCGGAGCCGGATTCGTCGCAAGCAACCTCTCGGTGGTCGGATCGGTTTCCGCCATCGCTCCCGCCCAGGACGGATCGGGCGACGTTTACGTCGGCGGGCAGTTCGACAGTTACGACGGAAACTCGAGAAACCGTCTGGTCCGCTTGAACAGCGACGGCACTCTCGATAATGGATTCAACGTGGGCACGGGAATCGGCACGGCCGCCGACGACTACGTCGCGGCCATTATCGTTGCCGCCGACGCCTCCGACATTTACGTGGTCGGAAAGTTCTCCAGCTACAACGGAACGGCGAGAAACGGCATCGTCCGAATTCACAACGACGGCACCGTGGATACCAATTTCAATCCTGGAACAGGGTTTTCGCCGGCCGACGCGAGGGCCATCGTGCTTTCCAACGACGACTCCGGCGACGTGTTCGTCGGCGGGGCGTTTACGGCGTATGGCGGAGCTTCCCGGAATTACCTCGTCCGGCTCGACGAGGATGGCGCTCAGAGCTCCGGGTTCAGTATCGGAACCGGCTTCAACGCGTCACCTGTCACAGCGCTTGCGATGGCCGCCGACGGCACTGGCGATCTTTACGTGGGCGGGGACTTCACGAGTTATAACGGCACGTCGAGAAAGGCCCTCGTTCGCCTGAATGCGGACGGATCGCTCGACTCCACTTTCAATGCGGGCACGGGTCCCGATGACGACATTCTCACTTTGAGCGCCGCCCTCGGGGGCTATTCGGAAATCTTCGTGGGCGGCAGCTTCACTACCTTCAGCAGCGTCGCTTCCCCTTATCTCGCGCGGATTTCCGCGACCGGATCGGCCGGCACCAAAAGCGCCGTCACCGTGACTTCGGTCAGCTCCGATAACTTGGATGGCACTTACGTACGGGGCGACACCATCGACATCAAGGTGACCTTCTCGGCCGCCGTAACCGGCAAGCCCCAGCTGCTCCTCGAAACCGGCACCCGCGATGCGGTAGCGGACTATCTCTCGGGAAGCGGAACCGACACGTTGGTGCTCCGCTACGTGGTCGGGCAGGGGCAGGCGAGCGGCGATTTGGATTACCTCTCGGCCTCGGCGCTGCTCGCCAACGGCGACAAGCTGGTCGATGGCACGGGACTCGAGGTCGACCCGACGCTTCCGGCTCCCGGCGCGGCCGGCTCGCTCGGAGCGAATAAGGCTCTTGTGATCGGTGCCGCCACGGCGAAGATTCTCTACGTAACTTCGCCGAAGGTGAGCGGAGTCTACGGACTCGGAACCAATATCACCGTGCAGGCCGTGTTCGACGCACCCGTGGTCGTGACCGGAACGCCCCGAATCCAGCTCGAAACGGGCACGACCGACCGCAACGCCAACTACACTTCGGGTAGTGGGTCGAACTCCCTCGTTTTCCAATACAACCTCGTGGCTGGGGATGCCGCCTCCGATTTGGACTACAAAACTACGGCCTCGCTCACGTTGAATGGCGGCACCATCAAGGACGGAACGGGCGCGGCGGCGGATCTCACTCTGCCGACGGTCGGGGGACCGAGCTCGCTCGCGGGGCAGAAGGATTTCGTCGTCGATACCAGCACCACCCGCATCAGCCACATCAGCTCCACGAACGCGGACGGCGTCTACAGCGTGGGAGATGTCCTGGACCTTCAAGTCTTCTTCAACGCAACCGTGAACGTGACGGGAACGCCGACTCTGACCCTGGAAACCGGGGATTCGGATGCGACCGTGACCTATAAGAGCGGCAGCGGCCAGCGCATCCTGGTGTTCCGCTACACGGTGGCTTCCAACCAAAGCTCCGCGGACCTGGATTATTCCGCGACCAACGCCTTGCAGCTGAACGGCGGTACCATCAAGAACACCAGCAGCGTGGACGTCGGACTCGTTCTTCCGGACATGGGAACGACTTACTCGCTGGCCGGCCAAAAGAGTTTTGCGATTCTTCCCAAGGTAACGACCGTCACCGCCACCAACACGGACGGCACCTATAGCATCGGTGACACGATCGGCGTTCAGGTCGTGTTCACGAACACGGTCGTCGTTACCGGCACGCCCCAAATCAAGCTGGATGTCGGCTCCGGTGTCCTCGTGAACTACACTAGCGGCAGCGGAACGAGCACACTCCTGTTCAATTACACCGTCGCATCGGGACACGAAACGACGGACCTCGAATACCGGGTGGCCTCGATCCTGCTCAACGGCGGTACGGTAAAGGACACCGCGGGCCGTGATGCGGTCGTAAAGTTCGCGGCCGCTGGCTCGACGGGCTCACTCGGTGCTTCCAAGGATCTGGTAATCCGGTCGGGCGCGACGGCGAGCACCATCGCGGGCAAGGGAGCCACCGGAGGGTTCGGCTCGGCCGTTGCCTATGTGGGAGACGCGAATTTCGACGGCTATGGGGACTATATCGTGGGCGAACCGCTCGCCGCCGCGGGTGGAACGGGCCGCGGCCGCGCCTATGTCCATAGCGGAGTGGACGGCAGCCTTCTCTACACGGTCGCGGGCACCACGGATTACGGCAAGTTCGGTTTTGCGGTCGGCGGCGGAGGCGACGGCAACGGGGACGGAAAGTTGGATTTCCTCGTGGGTGTGCCCTACGACACCGCCGGCGGCACGGGACGCGGACGGGTAAACGTCTACTCGGGCGCGAACGGGTCGAAACTTCTGAGTGTGACGGGCGATCAGGACGACGCCCACTTCGGCTGGTCGGTGGCGATGGGCGGCGATCTGAACGGCGGTGGAGACGGAGACTTCGTCGTCGGCGCTCCCGAGTACGACGAGAGCGGCACGGATACCGGAAAAGTGTTCGTGTATAGCGGAGCGGGAACTTTAATCCGTTCTCACGTGGGCCCTTCGGCGGGGGCGAAGTTCGGTTACAGCGTGGCCATCGTGGGAGATGCGAACGGCGACGGCCTCCATGACTATGCGGTCGGCGCGCCGAATACCACGAACGGAAAGGTTTACCTTTATAGCGGCAGCGACGGAACGCTTCTCAACACCTTCAATGGCACCGACCCCGGCGCCAAGTATGGCTATAGTGTTTCCTCCGCCGGAGATCTAAACGGGGACGGCCGGATGGATCTCGCCATCGGCGAGCCCTTCGCCAATGCCGGAGGGTCCTCGCGCGGCAGGGTTTCCGTCTACAACGGCTCTTCCTACGCTTTGATAACTACCCGCTCGGGAACCGACGATAACGGCAACTTCGGATTTTCGGTGGCCTGCGGCGGCGACGTGAACTTCGATGGCCGGGGCGACGTGATCGTCGGCGAGCCGGGAGCCGCGGTCGGTGGAACCGCCCGGGGGCGCGTGCGCCTTTATTCGGGGCTCACCGGAGGCCAGCTCTACTCGGTCGTCGGTAGCGAGGACAACGCGCTACTCGGTTTCGCCGTCGGTCAAGCCGGCGACGTGAACGGGGACGGCTTCTCGGATCTTTTGGTGGGAGAACCTTTCGGCAACGGCGATGCCACCGATAGCGGCAAGGCTTACCTTTATAGGAGCAGCTATGTTACCGGAAGCGTCGGTCCTTCCGTGGTCCGCGTGACGTCGCTCTCGGCCAACGGAACTTATACGACGGGCGCTTCGCTGCCGATCAAGGTGGTCTTCAACCGGCCGGTAACCGTCACGGGCACTCCGAGACTGACCCTCGAGACCGGAAGCTCCGATGCCGTGGTCAATTACACCTCCGGCAGCGGTACCTCGATTCTCACTTTCAACTATACGGTCGGCGCCTCGGACGTCTCTCCGGATCTGGATTACGTGGGCACGGGATCGCTCGCGTTGAACGGCGGCACCATCAAGGACGCCGACGGGAACGACGCCACTCTGACGCTTCCCGCTCCGGGCAAGAGCGGGTCGCTGGGGTCGAGCAAGGCAATCGCCATGGTGCCGCGCGTGACGAGCGTTACTTCCTCGACCGCCGATGGCAGCTACCATCTGGGCGACGTCATTTCGATTCAGGTCCTGTTCGCTTCCGCGGTAACCGTCACGGGAACGCCCAAGCTGACTCTCGAAACGGGAGCGACGGATGCGGCCGTAAGTTATTCGTCGGGAAGCGGGACGAGCTCGCTTACGTTCAATTACACCGTGGGGGCGGGCGAAAGCTCCTCCGATCTCAATTACGTTTCGACCTCGTCGCTGACCCTAAACGGCGGAACCATCAAAGATTCGGGCGGCAACGACGCGAATCTCACGTTGCCCGGTCTGCTCACCGCGGACTCTTTGGGCGGAGGCAAGGCGATTTCGGTCGAAGGAAATAACCCCGTTGTGACGGGAGTGACGTCATCCAAGACGAACGGTACGTACGGCGAGGGGACACTCATTCCGATCCAGATTTCGTTCAATGCCGCGATCACCGTGACGGGAACCCCCACGCTGACTCTCGAAACGGGCGCTAGCGATGCGACGGCGACTTACTCGAGCGGTTCGGGCAGTTCGACGCTTACCTTCAATTACACCGTAGGAGCCGGAGAAAGCGCGGCCGACCTGGACTACACCTCTACTTCGGCTTTGGCGCTTGCCGGCGGGACCCTGAAGGACAGCTCGGCCCGGGATGCGGTGCTGGTATTGAAATCCCCCGGCGCGAGCGGATCCCTTGGCGCGAACAAGGCGTTGGTCGTCGAAACGACTCGCCCGACGGTATCCGGCGTTACGTCGAGCGTGGCTAATGCGACTTACGGGGTGAACCGAATTCTTCCGATTCAAGTAACTTTCGACGAGAACGTCACCGTAACGGGAACTCCGCGCCTTACTCTTGAAACGGGAGGAACCGACGCCGTTCTGGATTACGCCTCCGGCTCGGGCGGAACCACTCTTACTTTCAATTACACGGTCGCGCCCAGCCATGTTTCCGCGGACCTCGATTACGGCTCGGCCGGAGCGCTCGCCTTGAACGGCGGCACTATCAAGGATGCCTCCGGAAATCCGGCGACGTTGACTCTCGCGGTGCCGGGCGCCGCGGGCTCCCTGGGAGCAAACAAGGATATCGTCATCGACGGCGTGAACCCGGCGGTCACCAACGTGACGTCGAGCCAAACCAACGGCACCTACGTCGTCGGCAGCGTGATTCCGATTCAAATCGTGTTCAGTGACGTCGTGATCGTCACCGGTACTCCGACCTTGACCCTCGAAACCGGAACTTCCGATGCGGTGGTGAACTACCTGTCGGGCAGCGGCTCGAGCACGCTCACGTTCCAGTACACGGTGAGCGCCGGGGAAACCAGCGCGGATCTCGATTACGCGAGTGCCGGGGCTCTCGCCTTGAACGGCGGTACCATTCAGAGCGGCGGGGCCGGTAACGCCGTCCTCACGCTTTTCACCCCTGGAGCCACGGGTTCGTTGGGTGCCAACAAGAACCTCGTAATCGATGCGACTCCCCCGACGGTAACCAACGTCACTTCGACGAAGGCCGACGGAAACTACGGTGTCGGCACCTCCATCGCGATCCAAGTGGTCTTCAACGAAGCGGTCACCGTAACCGGTACGCCCCGTTTGACGCTCGAAACGGGCGCTTCGGACGCGGTTCTCAACTACTCGTCGGGAAGCGGCAGCACGACCCTGGTTTTCAATTACACGGTGGCCTCGGGCGAGTCGTCCCCGGACCTCGACTACGTGGCGACCAATTCTCTCGTTTTCAACGGCGGCACCATCGTCGATGCCGCCGGCAACGGAGCCAATCTCACGCTTGCGTCCCCCGGCGCGGCCGGATCGCTCGGGGCCAACAAGGACCTCGTAATTGACTGGATTCTCACTTATCTCGTCTCCGGGGCGGAAGGCGGAGCCTCGCTTGGCACCGCCGTCGCCTTCATCGGAGATGTGGACGTGGACGGTTACGTCGATTTCGCCGTCGGTGAGCCTACCGCTGCGGGTGGAGGAACCGCTCGCGGAAAAGTCTACATCTTGAGCGGTGCTAACGGCTCGACTCTCTATACTTTGAGCGGCACCGGCAATAGCAGCAAGTTCGGGCAGGTTGTGTCCGGTGGTGGAGACACGAACGTGGACGGACGCCCTGACTTCCTCATCGGCGCCCCTTACGACACGGGCGCCGCCGTGAACCGGGGAAAAGTGGTCCTCTATAGCGGCAGAACGGGAACCATTCAGAGGACGATCAATGGTCCCGCTCAGGCAGAGGCGCACTTCGGAGCGTCGGTCGCCATTCTGGGTGACGTCAATGGCGACGGGGACGCCGATATCATCGTGGGCGTGCCCGATTTCGACAGCTCGGGGGCGGATAAGGGCGAAGCTATCGTCTACGACGGTTCCTCCGGCGATACTCTTTATACGTACGTGGGCAGCACCATCAACGGCCACTTCGGAACCTCGGTCGCCGCGGTCGGCGACGTGAACGGCGACGGTTACGCCGACTTCGCCATCGGAGAGCCCGGAACCACGAACGGCTCAGTTTACGTCTACTCCGGCCAGGACGGATCCGTGATTCACACCTTGGCGGGCGCCGAGTCCGGGGCTCAGTTCGGCTTTTCGGCCGCGGGAGCGGGAGATCTGAACGGCGACGGGCGCATGGACATTCTCGTCGGCGAGCCGACTGCGGCGGCCGGCGGAACCAACCGCGGAAAGGCTTATGTCTATTCAGGGGCGACCGGCAGCGTGATTCTTACGATATCGGGCACCGTCACCAACGCGAAACTTGGGTATGCGGTCGCGGGCGGCGGCGACTTGAACCGGGACGGCAAGCCGGATGTGGTGGCGGGAGCTCCGTTTAACCCGGGCGGCGGTTCCAACCGCGGAAAAGTCTTTGTCTTCAGTGGAGCCGACGGAAGCACTCTCTACTCGGTGGAGGGCAAGGAAGACAACGCGCTTCTCGGCTTCGCGGTCGGCGCGGGCATGGATTTCAACCGGGACGGCCGCGCGGACTTCCTCGTCGGTGAGCCCGTCGGCAACGGCGGTTCGACCGATAGCGGAAAGGCCTACGCCTTCACCAGCGGCTATACCTCCGCGTTCCCCGGATCTCCGGCATTGCTTTGGGGCATCACCGGCGACCAGGCGGGCGCGCGCCTTGGCACCTCCGTGGCTTTCGGTGAGGACGTCGACCTCGACGGCAAGGACGACTTCCTCGTGGGCGCGCCCGAGTACAACGGCATGGGCCGCGCATTCGTCTATAACGGCGCCACTGGTTCTACGTTGACCAGCCCTCTGGATGGCGCCGAGGCCGGTTCGAGGTTCGGCGACGCAGTCGGCTTCGCCAGGAAGGCGAATAACGACGGCAAAGCGGATTACCTGATCGGAATTCCCTTGCTCGACGGTCTGGGCACGGACCGCGGCGGCTCGATTCTCTTTTCGGGCGCTCTCCACGCTTCTTTCGGAGGAAGCTGGGAGGAGGCGGGTGCGGATGACGACGCCCGGCTAGGCAGCTCGGTCTCGGGCGCCGGCGACGTAAATGGGGACGGACGTAGTGACTCTTTGGTCGGCTCTCCGCGAGCCAACGGAGGGGGCACGGCGAAAGGCACGGCGGGACTGTTCGACGGCGCGACGGGCGCGAACCTTACGACGTTCAACGGCACGGAGAACAACAGCCGGTTCGGAACTTCGGTCGCGATTATCGGCGACGTCAACGACGATGGCCGCCCGGACATTCTCGTGGGGGCTCCTATGGAGGGTTCCGGAGCGGGAAAGGCTTACGTCTACGACGGCTCGACTTACGCAAGTATCCGGAGCGTCGCTGGTATCGCCAGCGCCCAGCACGGTTCTTCGGTGGCCGCCTTGGGTGATGTGAACCGCGACGGCGTTCGGGACTACGTGGTGGGAGCGGCGGGAGTCTCGACGGCCTACGTTTACAGCGGAAGAGACGGCAGCGTTCTGTTCACCCTGGTGGGCGACGGCCCTTCCTCTGGGTTTGGAGCCTCTGTCTCGAGTGCCGGTGATGTGAACGCCGACGGCTATGCCGATATTCTCGTGGGCGAGCCTCAGTACGACGACACCGTAATCGTCCCGGGGCGGGTGCAGTTATTTAGCGGCGCGACGGGCCTCGTGCTCTTTACGATCACGGGAACCGAGGATGCGGCACGCTTCGGGGCCTTCGTTTCGGGGGGCGGCGACGCGAATCACGATAGCCGCCCGGATTTCCTCGTCGGCGAGCCTGACGCGGACGACGGCGCGACCGTCGACGTCGGCAAAGCCTATCTCTACGTATCTCCTTAATTCGATTTTATGGTGGCGACTTCGCTGGCAACCCCGCGGTTTGCCGCGGGCTTGAGGCCCAGGATCTTCGTCATGACCGCGTACAGGCTGACGTTGTGAATTGGGCCGACGTCCGTGTCCTCTCTGAAGGAAGGTCCGGAGGCGAAGAAGATGCCGTGCATGGAGGGGAGGTGGGGTAGATATCCGTGCGCCCCCTTTTGATTCCCCTGCTTGCCGCCGGGAGGAATCAGATACCAGCCCTCGTCGGCAAGCGCGACGAGATCCCCGATTCTGGCGTGCTTGCTGTAGTGCAGGGCGGAGGGGATGGCTCCCTTGCGATAAACCGTCACGCCCGGCCGTTTCAAACGTCCTTCCAATGCCGCGAGGGATTTTCCCTTCGCGAAGAAATGGATCACGGCGCCGTAGCCGGAGACCTCGACGCCATCGCCCTTCAGCTCGGGCTCGAGCCTCACGACGTGATCCGGCGCCACCGGAGCCATGCCGTGATCGGATACGAACAGCACATCCATTTGCTTATCCCACCCGTTTTTTTCGACCTCCTGCCTGAGGACTCCCATTGCCGCGTCGATCCGGGCGATGGCCGCCGGGACCTCGGGGGAATCGGGCCCGAACTGATGCCCGGCGCTGTCGACATCCTCGAAGTAGAGCGTCAGGAACCGCGGGCGCTCGGAGGCGGGCAGCGCGAGCCACTCGAGGACTTTGCGGACCCGCGCTTCGGCGGAGATGGATCCGTCGTACGCCAGGTAGTGCCTGGGCCGGACGCCCTGAATCGCGGCGTTGGAGCCGACCCAGAACACGGTGCCCGTGGGCAGTCCCTGCTTTTCGGCCGTGACCCAGATGGGCTCTCCGCCCCACCACTTGGGGTCGTCGATCTTGGCTTTGTCCCTCATGAAGAAGTGGTCCCCGTCGGTGGGGTCGAACATCTCGTTGCCGACGACGCCGTGGTCCTCGGCATAGAGCCCGGTCACGATGCTGTAGTGATTGGCGAAGGTGGTCGTCGGGAAGACCGGCAGCAGGCGCTCGGCCCGAGTACTCTTTTTTCGGAAGGCGTCCAGGTTCGGAGAAGGGTACTTCTGCGGATAGTCCCACCGGTATCCGTCGAGTGAGATCAAAAGGACCGTGGGATCGAGCTTCGCGGCCGGACGCGGTGGGGTGGCACACGAAGTCAGGATGAGAAGGGCGAAACAGATTTTGTTGAATTTCACGGGCTCAATTGTTGCCGAAATAATTTTTCTTAAAACGCCGCCCTGCGGGTTGCGCCCGCCGGAGCTAGTCCCTATTCTGATTCGACGCCAATCGATCCCCATGCCATGACTGGAATCGTAATCCAAAATATCAAAGGCGGAGTCGGAAAGACCACCACGACTCTGCATCTCGCCGCCGACATTCTCCGGCGCCGGCCGAAAAGCCGCGTTCTGATCCTCGACTGCGACCAGCAGGCGTCCGTTCGCACTTACTTCCGCGATCGGCTGGTGGAGCCGAAGCACGATCTTTTCGATTTCTTGATTGAAGGTAAGGAGTTCCGCAGCTGCGTGGGCAAGGTGCCGCTGCTGAGGGGGGACGAAGGGGTAGTGGACGTCATGCCCGCTTCCAAGCGTCTCGCCGACGTGGAGATTCGCCTCTCGACGCTTCCCCGTAGGGAAGAGACTTTGCGCCGCCGGCTTCGCGAGGACGGGGTGGGGCGCGAGTACGACTACCTGCTTTTCGACTGCCCTCCCACGCTGAATCTTCTGACTTACAACGTGGGCGTCGTATGCAGCTACCAGATCATTCCGTGCAACATGGATTATCTGTCGCTCGTCGGAGTTCAGTCGATTCTCGAGAACCTCGCGATGGTCGAAAAATATTTCGGCCGAAAGCCTCACGTCATCGGGATCCTGCCGACCTTCTTCGACCCTCGCGCGACGGTCGCCAAAGCCGTTCACCAGAGTCTCGAGCAAACGTTCGGAAAGCAGCACCCCATTCTCGCGCCGATCCGCTCGGACTCCGGCCTGAAGAAAGCTCAGATCCGGAAAGAAACGATTTTCCAGTTCGATCCTGATTCCCGCTCCGCCGAGGATTACCGGCGCCTCGGCGAAACGGTGTTGGACGCGATCGACAACGCCCGCGCTTCCCGCTCCCTGGGAGCTCCGGCTTTCGAGGAGGTGCGCCTGTGACGAAGAAGAAGCGTGGCCGGAAGAAGAGCGAGACCGACAAGCTCGCTTCGCTGCTGAACGAAGCGGCGGCCACTCCTCACGAGACGCCCGAAGTGCTCGTCCCCGGCCCGACGGACTGGGTCGGTTCCGCGCTGGAAGAGCTTCGCAAGGTGGCGGCCACGCCCCGCTCGGAACTCATCGAAAAAGCCGAGCAGGCCTTCATGAAGCAGGCTCGCCGCGTCCTCAAGGCGAACGAACAGTACGGCCTTTCTCTCTCCGGCATAGTGCGCACAGGCGCGATGTTCCTGTTGAGATTCCCGCTCAAACGCCAGCAGGAAAACTGAGCTTTTCCCGTCCCTCACTCATTCTCAGACTCATTCTCGATCTCATTCTTAGCCCCATGCGGCCTCGTTAAGATCGAGAGCGAGAATGTGTCTCAGAATGAGTGAAAGGGCAGGTTAGCCGTTAGAGGGCGGGGGCGTAGTCGGAGTCCAGCTCGTGGGCTTCCGAGAACGAAATCATCCGATCCCGTTCCTTGTCCCACAGCTTCAGGCGAAGGCACTGGTAAATGTCCGATGGGCTGAGAGACGTCCGTCCGGGGTTCTGCAGCTCGGGAATGGCCGCCATCGCTTCAGGCAAACGATAAAACGGAATGCGTGAGTTCAGGTGGTGCACGTGGTGGTAACCGATGTTGCCGGTGAACCAGTGCATGACCGGCGAGCCGTCCATGAAGCTCGACGACTGAAGGGCCGCGAACACGAAGTCCCAGTCGGCCCGGGGCTTCAGCTTCACTTCTGGAAAATTGTGCTGGGCATAGAAGAGATAGCCGCCGACGGAGCAGGCGAGGGCGAGCGGAATCAGGTACGACAGAACCGCGATGTACGGATCCCACATCCAGAGCAGCCCGAGCGCGATGAAATGGGCGACGATGGCGATAAGCGAGTCGAAGTGGCGTTTCGGATCCGTAATGAAGGAAACCAGGCACATGCCGAAGAGAAAAATCGGGACGTAGCCCAAGGCTATGGTCACCGGATGCCGGGCGACGCGGTACTGGAGGCGTTTCAGCCAGGACGCCGCGAAGTATTCCGTCGTCGTCATCACCGGAAACGAGCCGATGCTTGCGGTCGCGATCTGCGCGTTCTTGCTGTGGTGGTAATTGTGCGAACGGTTCCACACTTGCGGCGGATTCAGAATGAAAACGCCGAAAACCTTGAAGTAGGACTTCGCGAACGCCGAGCCGTGGAAAATCGCTCCGTGCTCGTAGTCGTGGTACAGGATGAAAAGCCGAACCAGCGTGAGCCCTTCGAAAATCGAGGCGAGTATGCGAACGGACCAGGCGATCGGAAGGGCCGCGATTACGGCCAGCGTAACGGCCACCGCGAGCGTCGTTCCCAAATGCCACCAACTCAAGGCGCGGTTTTCCACCGCGTAAGGCTTGGTCGCTTTTAAAAGCTCCGTGAGGTCTCTCATGTCGATTGTGACGCCTCAGTGAATCGCCGAATCTCTTCCAGAGAGCCCCCGAGAAACAGCTGACGGGAAAGCTGCCGCTGGATTTTGCCGCTGCTGGTTAGCGGGATGCTGTTCGGCTTAATCAGGCTGATCGCGTATGGATTCACTCCATGGGTTTCGAACACCTCGCGCCTAATGGCGTCGAGAACTTCGTCCATATTGACATCTCGTGCGCTGCGGCTCAACTCCTGGATTATGACTAGGCGTTCCTCGCCGAACTCATCCACTGAGACCACCGCGCAGGCTCCGACATTAAGAGCCGGGTGCGCCTGGCCGACGGTCGCCTCGATATCGTGCGGGTAATAATTGCGGCCGCGCAGGATGACCAAGTCCTTGATCCTTCCCGTCACGAACACTTCGCCGTTCCAGCGGAAACCCAAATCTCCGGTACGAAGGTACGGCTGCGCCGATTCGTCGCCGGCGATGTGGGCGTGAAAAGTTTTTTCGGTTTCGGCGGGCTTCTGCCAGTAACCGAGGGCGTTGCTGCCGCCGGCCGTCCAGATTTCTCCGACGATTCCGTCCTCGCAAGGTATGCGTTTGGTCGGGTCGACGATTTCGACGCGGGTTCCGTGGGTGGGCGCGCCACAGCTGACCAGTGTCCGGGAGCCCTTCGCGTCTTTATCCGTTTCGACGACGGTGTGTTTCGTCTCTAGTTTTTCCGCGTCGAGCGTAAGGCGGGAAAGTCCCGAGCCGCGTTTGCCGCCGGTGACCATCAAGGTTCCCTCGGCGAGGCCGTAACAGGGATAGAGCGCCGAGCGCTTGAAGCCGCAGCGCTCGAACTTATTCGCGAAAGCTTCCAGCGTTTCCGCGCGCACGGGCTCGGCGCCGCAGAAGGCGAGCTCCCAATGGGACAAATCCAATTCCTCGAGCGCCTTGTCGGGAATGCGCTTCACGCATTGCTCGAAGGCGAAGTTCGGGCCGCCGCTGAAAACCGCCTGGTACTTGCTGACGGCCTGAAGCCAGCGCGCCGGGCGCATCAAGAAAGAGTAAGGCGACATGAGCACGCCCGTGAGCCCCGAGTAGAGCGGCTCCAGAATTCCGCCGATGAGCCCCATGTCGTGATACGGCGGAAGCCAGGAAACGCTGTGGCTGCCGGGCTGAGTGTCGAAAGCCCGGCGAATGCCTTCCAGATTGTGTAGCAGCGACCCGTGGGAAAGCATCACGCCCTTCGGGCTCGACGTGGAGCCCGACGTGTACTGGAGAAAAGCGAGAGTGTCCGGAGAAACCTCGGGAACCCGATCGACTTCCGTGCCCTCGGGAAGCGTGTCGGTCTCGAGCCAGATCAGCTTGTGAAGCCCTGCGTGAGACTCGATGGCCGGTCCGAGCGCTTCGCGCACCGATTTCGAAGTGAGCGCGAGCGTCGGCTCCACGTCCTCGACGATGGCGTCGAGGCGTTCCATCTTCGTGTTGAAGCGCGGCGGATAAACCGGCACCGCGACGACGCCGGAGAAAAGGCAGCCGAAGAACGAAAGAACGTAGTCGAGCCCAGGCTGATGGTTGATTAGGGCCCGGTCGCCGGGCTTTGCGTACTGGCGGATGAAGGAAGCCATCCGCAGCGATTGATGCAGCAATTCCGAGTAAGTGATCGGAATGCCGTCGTTCGCCCCATCCTTGAGATAGATCCATGCCAGGGCGTCCGGGGCGTCACTTGCCCGGAACCTGACCAAATCCACTAGGCTGGAGAGATCAGCCGGCGCCTGAAGCGGAGGCTTAGGCATTTCCGACTTGTTCTTTCACCACGCGCTCGATGTCGCCCACGCTTTGAAGCTGCGCCAGTTTTTCGTCGGGGATCACGATGTCCAGCTCGTCCTCGATACAGCCGACGATTTCCATCATGGCGACGGAATCGATGCCGAGGGAGGCGATCTTGGTTTCCCGCGTGATAGCGGGGAAAGTTTTGTGGGATTCGACCTTCTTGGCGATATCCGTGAACATTTGCAGAACGTTGACGTCAGTCATTTCGCGACTCCTCTGATACTTCCTTAGGCGTCAAGCCGCTTCAACGAGAACTGGTGAAGCGATTGCCAATTGTTTTCGAAGGCCCGGATACAGCAAGACAGGTACCGGTCGTAATCGTCGTAAAGTTTCTGTCCCCATTTTTCGACGATAAACGCTTTGTTGGCTTCCATGCGGTTCAGCCACTCCGTGCAAGTCTGCTTGTAGTGGCCGCGCATCGAGTGCATCTCCATCACCTCGTAATACGGGATCGAGGCGACGATGAGGTCTTCCACCCGCGGAGTCACGGCGCCGGGGAAAATCACGTAGGTGGAGTGGCGCAAATCATCGAGGTCCTGCTTGGACCGGGGCACCTGGCAGCGGGTGATGGCCTGGAGGCCGAAGTATGTTCCCGGCTTGGACCAGGAATGGGCCCGCTTGAAATAGTCCCGATAAAGGTCCACGGCCTTGCCGGACCGGGCCTGCTCGGGGGTGACCACGTGTTCGACCATGCAAATCGACATGACCGCGTCGAACTTGAAAGGCGGATTGTAGTGGAGATAGTTCTCGCAGGTCGCCGTCGTGTTCGGAAGGTCGCGGGCGACGCAGTTCTTCCACTGTTCTTCGCTAAGCGTGAAACCGTGTACCCGGGGCACTTTGTTTACGGTGGCCTGGTACTCGAGGTTCGCACCCCAGCCGCAGCCGATGTCGAGAACGCTCTCCGTATGACGGTCGATGTGG
>CAZZHG010000050.1:0-38606 GCA_964653655.1 uncultured Pseudobdellovibrionaceae bacterium | reverse complement strand
CGGTGGTCGCCGTATCATTAAAAAACAAGCGCGGCCTCATTCTAGTTACCGGGGCCACGGGCTCCGGAAAATCGACGACGCTTGCGGCGCTCATCGATCAAATCGCGCGTAACCGGTCCTGTCACATCGTTACCATCGAAGACCCTATCGAATTCGTCTTCAAAGATCGCAAGAGCATCGTCACCCAGCGCGAAGTGGGGCTCGATACGGGAAGTTTCGTGAACGCCCTCAAGTACGCCCTTCGCCAGGACCCGGACGTGATTCTCGTGGGCGAAATGCGCGATTACGAAACGATCCACATGGCTTTGAACGCCGCCGAAACGGGTCACTTGGTTCTCTCCACGCTCCATACGACCGACGCTCCCGAAACGATCAACCGCATTCTCGGGACCGTCCCCGGCGACATTCAGCAGGCGGTACGCTCACAGCTCGCCTCCGTAATCGTGGGCGTTCTTTCCCAGCGCTTGCTTCGCCGCGCGGACGGCAAGGGCCGTACGCCCGCTCTGGAAATTTTGCTGAAGAACCAACGCATCACCGACATGATCCTCGATCCCGCCCGCACGAAAGACATTCAGCGCGCGATCGGCGAAAGCCAGAGCATGGGGATGCAAACCTTCGATCAATCCTTGATGGCGCTTTTCTCCCAGGGACGCATCACCAAGGAAGAAGCTCTCAACTTCTGCACGAACGTCCGTGACTTCCAGCTTCGCCTTGCCGGCATCGTTTCGGGCGACTGGCGCGAGAAGGAAGCACGCGAGCAAAAAGAGACGAGCCGGGCCGCGCAGATTCAGCAGGCCCTCGACTCGGACGTGAACGATCAGAAGATCGAAATCGAAGGCCTTCGTCCCGCCGCGGGCGAGGAAGCCCCCAAGAAGGGTTTCTTCAAGAAGAAGTAATCCGCAGAATCCACTCCTCCACCCAAACCTTGAAAAGCTTCGGACGGGCCGGAGAATTGTCGGACCACGCGTTGAAGGCTTCGTAGGTGCCGTTGCGGTAAAGCTCGTAATCGGGCGTTCCGCCGGACCCCGCTTCGAGGCGCGCTTCCCCTTCCTCTTTTCCCTCTTCTAAATTCAGAGTCCAGTTGTCGGGCTCTCCCCCGCGGTAGAATCCGAAGTGACGTAGCTGACCGTTTCCGTAGAACTCGGCGTAGTACCCGTCTTTGTGATCGGAGCGGGTTTCCTTCGGAAGCAGGGAACGATTGATCCAGTTAAGGTCCACGTTCATTTCATATCCTGCTTGTAAGGGAAGCCGGCCTCGTCCACCACGTATCTGGGAACCAGATATCCCGAAATTCGTGTTCTTAGTGCCTCGTGTATCTCGATGCCCCGCTCGCGGGAAAGGTCGAAATGCCCGGTGCCCGCCGCCCGGTCAGGGTGATGAAGGTAATACGGAAGGATTCCCGTATCGAATAACTTCTCGCTCAAGTCGGCGAGGACTTGCGCGTCGTCGTTCACTCCCTTGAGCAGAACCGATTGATTGAGGAGCGCCGCGCTCACCGTTTTGATACGCCGGCAGGCTTCGACGGCCTCCGGAGTTACTTCCTTGCCGTGATTGAAATGGGTGACGAAGACGAGGGGAAGCCGTCCAGCCGAAACCGCGCGTATGAGTCCGTCGGTAATCCGCTGCGGAAAAGTCACGGGGACCCGGGTGTGAATCCGTAGCCGTTTCAAATGAGGCAGCTTCGCGAGCTCGTGTGCGACCCGTTCCAGGGTGGCGTCGGGAGCGAGTAGCGGATCTCCGCCCGAAAGGATCACCTCTTCGATGTCCGGGTGGGAAGCCAGGTAGGCGAGCGGTTCCTCGAAGCCGCCGCCGAAAAGCTCAGGCTGTAGCTCGTTCAAAAGCGACTTTCGAAAACAGTATCGGCAGTAAAGCGAGCAGTTCGGGGTGAGGTGGAGAAGGGCCCGGCCTTGGTACCGGTGGGTGAGGCGGGGGGCGGGTTGGTGGTCCAAATCGGCCAGAGGATCGGCGACGAGTCTGGGAGTTTCCTCCAGTTCGCGCAGCGAAGGGATGGCTTGCAGGCGGATTGGGCAATTGGGATCGGTAGGATCGATGAGGCCGGCGTAGTAGCGGGGTAGTGAAAACTTGAACTTTTTCAGAACTCTATCGACGGATTCCTGATGATCGGATTCCAGAAGGCCCGCCCCGACGAGATCGGCGGCCGAGCGGAGGTTATGGGACCATTCCGCCTGCCACGAAGACTCGGTAGAATGGTGTTCCCGCCCCATCCGCTGGGGGTACCACAAAACCGAATCCTAGTGTAGATTCCGGGGCTTTCGCCCCAGGACCGAGAGGAAAGCCCGTGATCGAGCAGAAAACCCATAAAGGCGCCGCCCCCCAACCCTATCCGTACAAATACTCGAGCGAGTTCTTGGAACCCGACTGGCGGCGTTTGCCCGGCTACAAGAATGTCACTCAAGCCGAATGGGAAGACGCCCTCTGGCAGCGCCGGAACATGGTGAAGAACGTCGCCCAAATGAAGGCGGTGTTCGGCGATAACATGAGCGAAGCTTTGGCCAACGACATGCTCGCCGACCAAAAAGACATGGCGACGATGGCCATGCTCATTCCGCCGCAGATGATGAACACCATGAACGAAAAGGATCTGAAGAACGATCCCATCCGACGTTACATGGCGCCCATCTTGAGCGATCGCGATTCCAAGTGGCCCAATCATCCCATGGCCACCCGGGACAGTCTCCACGAGCACGACATGTGGGTCGTTGAAGGACTTACGCACCGGTACCCGACCAAGGTGCTCGCCGAGATTTTGTCCACGTGCCCGCAATACTGCGGCCACTGCACCCGCATGGATCTGGTGGGCCAGAGCGTCCCCCAGGTCGAAAAACGAAAGTTTGCCGCCGGTCAAAAGGACCGGCTGAGCCAGATGCTCGATTACTTGCGCAAGACTCCGTCGGTGCGCGACATCGTCGTCTCGGGCGGAGATATCGCCAACATGCCGGCGGCGGTGCTGGAAGAGTTCATCATGGCGGTGCTCGACATCGAAAATATCCGGGACATCCGGCTTGCCAGCAAAGGCATGGCGGGCATTCCTCAGCACTTTCTGCAGGACGAGGTGCTGGTTGCTTTCGATAGGATGGCGAAGAAGGCGATTTCCCGCGGCGTTTCGCTTGCGATGCACACGCACATCAACCACGCTCAAAGCATCACGCCTCTCGTCGGTAAAGTGGCGCGCAAACTCCTCGACATGGGTTTCCGTGACGTGCGTAACCAGGGAGTGCTGCTCCGGGGAGTGAACGACTCGCCGAAGCTTCTGCTGGATCTGTGCTTCAAGCTCATCGATCATGCGTGGATCACGCCTTACTACTTCTACATGTGCGACATGATCCCGAACTCCGAGCATTGGCGCATTTCGGTCGCCCGGGCCCAGAGCATTCAGCACGACATGATGGGGTATTTGCCCGGCTTCAATACGCCCAGGCTACTTTGCGACGTACCTTACGTCGGCAAACGCTGGGTGCACCAGGTTCACTCTTACGATCGCGTGAAGGGCATCTCGTACTGGACGAAGAATTATCTGACCAGCATCGAGAAGGATAAGCCCGAGATGATCAACAACCTCTACGAGTATTACGATCCGATCGATACTCTTCCGCCCGAGGGCCAGGAGTTCTGGCGCAAGGAAGGCGAGCGCTTTAAAGCGGAAAAACAGCACGCGTCCTAAAAGGTACTTAGTACCTTTTAAGACTAATCGCCGAAATGAATGCCGCGCTTTTTTGCGGCCATGAGGAACGGGGAGTCCGGGACGATGTACCGGTTCTTGCCCGCGCCCGTGTCGAGCGGAACGAGCTCGACGTTGTCGTTGCGGTAAGCCGTCATCGTGTCAAAGTTGCCTTCCATGATCGCCTTCACGGCGGCGACACCGAAACGGCTGGCCAGCACCCGATCGAATCCGACGGGAGAGCCGCCGCGTAACAGGTGACCAAGAGTAATCGCTCGGCTTTCGCGGCCGGTGAGCTTTTCGAGCTCCATGGCGACGTGGTTGCCGATACCGCCGAGACGAACCTTTTCCGGCGAGTCCTCGATAATCTTGCTGACTACTTGTTCACCCCCCAACGGCTTCGCGCCTTCGCTGACGACCACAATCGAGTACCGCTTTTGCGTGTGGTACAGGTCGTTCAGGTGAGAGGCCAGCTTCGAGAGCTGGAACGGAATCTCCGGAATCAAAATCGCGTCCGCGTCGCCGCCGAGACCGGCGAAGAGGCCAATCCACCCCGCGTTACGGCCCATGACCTCCACCACCATGATGCGGTGATGGCTTTCCGCCGTCGTGTGAAGCTTGTCGAGGGCGTCCACCGCGGTGGAAACCGCCGTGAAAAACCCAATCGTGAACTCCGTGCCCTGCAAATCGTTGTCGATGGTCTTCGGAATGCCGACGATGTTGACGCCCTTTTGCACCATCGCGTGGGAAATGGCCTGGGTGCCGTCGCCGCCGACTACGATCATCGCGTCGATGCGCTCGCGCTTGAGATGCTCGACGGCTTCGTCGGAGCGGTCCTCGTAAACCTTTTCGCCGTTTTTCAAGCGCGGAACCCGGAAGGGGGTGTCGACGTTGGAAGAGCCCAGTATCGTTCCGCCCTTGGCGAAGATGCCGGTCGTATTAATCAAGTTCAGCGGGACGAACTTGTTTTCCAGAAGGCCTTTGAAACCGTCGGGGACGCCTACGACTTGAATGCCGTATTCCTGAATGGCGGTCTGAACGACAGCGCGGATGGCGGAGTTTAGGCCGGGGCAATCGCCCCCGCCGGTTAGGAGAGCGATCTTCTTGATGGGTTGTTTCATTTGCTCACTTCTTGAACTTGACCGCAAAGGCCTGCATCGTCTTCAAAAATCCAACTCGCTCGTAGTGCACGTCGACTATCGCGTCGGCCTTCATCTGCCGGCCGCCGTCTTTCAGCCGGTTGAGTGCCGCGTCGTACGTCCAAGCGCGAACCTTCACCTGCCCAAGATAGTCGAAAGGACGGCTGAGATTGCGGCTCGTCCAGATCAGTTCCGGTTCCTTGGCCTCCTCGGCGTCGGAAACGTAAGCTGTTTTGGGAGACTCAATGAGGTCAGTGCGCGCGCAACCCGATGAGATCAGGGCAAACGCGGTGGCCTGGACGAAGAGCGTCAGGAGTCGGTTCATTACCCTGGGGTCATATCCTAAGGAGGGGCCCCCCTCAAGGACGAAGTCCTCAATTTGAGACAAAGGGATCGCGGGGTTACAATGACTGGGAGAACCGAGCGGCGCCGCCACCCAAAGGAGACTCCATTGTCCTTTTCACTCTGGAACGACGAGCAGGACCGGCCGATCCAGCACCTTCGCATCGTGGACATGACCGTGATGCTACCCGGGCCGTACCTGACCCGGGTGCTGTCCCAATACGGCGCCGACGTAATCAAAATCGAAGCCCTCCCCAACGGAGACCCGGTCCGGGCACTGCCGGACACCTCGCTTTTCGAGCTTCTCAACCGCGGCAAGCGTTCCATCGGAGTGAATTTGAAATCCGAGCAAGGCATCGCGCTCGTACGTCAGCTGGCTGGCGAAGCCGACGTATTCGTCGAGAATTTCCGGGAAGGGATCATGGACGGCATGGGGCTCGGCTATGCCGACCTCTCGGAGGAGAATCCGGATCTGCTTTATCTTTCCATACGGGGACTCAGCGGAAAAAACGCGGGCCACGCGTCCCACGATCTCAACTTCATCGCGCAGTCGGGAGTAGGGGAGTGGTACCTCGAGAACGGCACCCCCAACTACAGCACGCTTTTCGGCGATATCGTCGGTGGAATGCTGATGCCGGCGTTCAAGCTGATGCTTCACCTCGCGAACCCCAACCGCCGGGGCATGCACCTCATTTCGAACATGGACGAGTCGTTCCGTTCGCTTTACCTCACTCGCGCCTATGACTCGTTCAAGGCGGAAAGTCTTTCCGAGGAAGATAAGAAGAAATACGGAACTCACAAATCTTTGGACGGGTCGTTGCCGCATTCCCGTTTCTACCGGTGCCGCGACGGCCAGTGGGTTTCGCTGAACGCGATTCAGGACAAACATTGGCAGACGTTTTGCGAAGTGGTCGATAGGGAGATCTGGAAGGACAAGGGAGCCGACCCGTCGCTCGTTCCCGAGATGGAAAAGCTCTTTCTCGACGCTCCGGCGAGCTACTGGGAGGCACTCGCGGGCACGCGGGAGCTCTGCTTGTTCCGAGTGGTTCCGTGGGAAGAGCACTTGAGCTTCTCCCAGGCCCGGCCGCAGCTGTCGACCGATCCGCTCACCTGGGCGGGCTTCGCCCCGAACCCCTCGCTCGGCAAGACTCCCGCTCTCGGGGAGGACACCTATTCGGTTCTTCACTCCATGGGCCTTTCCAACAAGGAAATCTCCGACTGGATTCAGGCGGGGGTTCTGCTGAAGGGCGCGCCCACATAAATCGGCCCTATCACGGGCATTCGATCCATTGATTTTATTTTCAGCCTCCGATCCTCCATGTTCGAACGATAGGAGGATCCATGACCGACGCAAAATTGATTTCGAGACGCCGCCTGATCGCTGGAGCCGCTGGATTTTTTGCCGGAGCCCAGGCCTTGGCGGCTCAGCAATGCCGGCTCACCGCCCGTCAGATGGAAGGCCCGTACTATCCGGAGGCCGACCTGAACCGGGACAACGATCTCACGAACCTCGGGCCGAACAAGCCCCTCGCGAAGGGGCAGGTCATTTATCTGAGCGGGCTCGTGCTCGATCCCGAGTGCCGCCCGATCCGCGACGCCGTCGTGGAAGTCTGGCAGGCGGCCGCTTCCGGGAAATACAACCACTCGCAGGACACCAGTCAGCTGCCTCTCGATCCCAACTTCCAGTACTGGGGACGTACCCGTACGGACGTGAAGGGAGCTTACGTTTTCAAGAGCGTCACCCCGGGCCACTACCCTACGGGGCCGAACACTTACCGTCCCCCGCACATTCACGTGAAGGTGCACGCGGCCGGCTTTCTGTCGCTGACCACTCAGGTGTACTTCGATCCTCGTTCGTACGACGACCCCGCCCTCGCGCGTATCGTCGATAGACTTAACAAGGCGGAGTCGGTGCCGGCCGAGCTGATAGTGCTCTATTCGAAGAATGCGCTCCTGAAGGAGCCGAACGCGAGGTCCGGGCGGTTTGATTTTACGATTCGTCCGAACGCTTAGAGCTACAGAGCTCGTGAATGCGGCGGGCGAGTAGCCGGCTCGCTTTCGAGTTCTGGGCATCCGCCCGGTAGACGAGGCAGTGGGAGTCGGAGAATTTCGGTCCACCCCGGTCGAGAAGTTTCAAGCCGTTCGAATCGGACGCGCGCGAGGCGACTCGACCGGGGAGGATGCCGATTCCGGCCCCCGCGGCGACGAGCGACGCCACCACTTCGAGATTCGAAGAGGTGATGACCCGATTCACGTTGATCCCCGCCTTCGAAAGTTGGCGGAGGATCGACTGGGACTGGACGAGATCGGGATCGCAAATCAGAACGGCCGTGCCGCCCTCCAAATCCTGAAGCTTGGAGGGCTTTTTCGCCGTCCAGAGCTGCACTTCGTCCTTGGCGAAGGGCTTGATCACCAGATCGGGATGCTTCCAAGGATTGACCACTAAGCCGAAGTCCGTTTTGAAGCTGATGATGTCTTCCGTAATCTTGCGCGAAAGATCGTGGGTCAGTTTCAAATCTAAAGCTGGGTGCTCGTTCAAAAGAACGGGCACCAGTTCCGGAAACGCGAATAGCGCGACGGAAGGGTGGGCGCCCAGTACGTAGCGGCCGCGGATCTCGTCTTCTTCCTTCAAGGTATCGTCCCGAAGGCGCTCCCACTCGTGAACGAGCTGGCGGGCGCGCCCCAGAAATTTCTGTCCGGCGTGGGTGAGTTTCACTCCGGACTTGCTCCGAATCAGTAAAGGTGTGCCCAGTCCCGCTTCCAGTCTCTGAATGGCGAGGCTGAGGGTGGGCTGGCTGATGCCGAGGCGCTCGGCCGCGCGCGAAACGTTGAGCGTGTTCGTAACCTCGATGAAATAGAGCAGTTCCGATGAGGAGGGGATGGTGGCCATTGGTATTCTCGAGCCTCAGCTTTCTTCCACGTGCGACTTGAGCCGGGACAGTACCTGATCGCACTGCTTCGGCTCCAGATCAAGTGGCCTTCGGTGTGCTCATTTGTTTTTTCGCGGGGCTATGTTATGAACGCAGCCTCATAGCCCCCATCGTCTAGAGGCCTAGGACGTGGCCCTCTCACGGCTAAAACACCGGTTCGAATCCGGTTGGGGGCGCCAGACTTCGCAAAGCCTACGTCTTGGCAAGCCAGGACCAGCCCCGAACCCTAACGCTCGTCGCGCCGGAGCCTTTGGCGTAGGCTTAAATTCGGTTGGGGCGCCAAGTGTCTGCCTTTCCGCGTTCCGCTAAATATCCGAATTACTATATAATATTGAGCACTCATGAAGGGCGTCCCGCTTCATCGCCGTTCTCGCGATTTGCTCCTCTTTGCGGTGGTGTGCCTCGCGATCTCCTATCTCGCCCGGCTTCTCTATCGAGCGGATCATTTGCTCCCCTGGGAACTTCTCGGCCCGATTCAAGGCGAGTACCTCGTTCACACGAGCGGATGGTTCGAAGCCGCCAAAAAAGTCTGGCACAACTCGAGGCACTATTACTATTACGGTGGCCACCTCAGCGTCTTCTTCACTCTGATACCCACCTTCTTTCAGCAGATTCTTCCCGGTCAGCATTACGGGATTCCGGTGAGTTTCACCCTTACGGCCATCGGGCTTGCCCTCGCGTTTTCGTACTCGGGCCTGAAACGGGAAAACCTTTGGGTGCTGCTTCTCGCTCTCGGGACCTCGCCGGTGCTGCTTTCCTTTTCGGTGATGGGGATGCCGAACTGCGCGGCGCTGTTACCCCACGCGATCGCGCTCTACATGGTTCTCGATCCAAAATTATCGGCGAGCTGGTGGAAGACGCTGCTGCTAGGCCTCGTGTCCATCGAGTGTTCCTGGCAACTCTACGAAATCGCCAGGACGAACTTCGCCGTCTGGCTGGTGGCCGTCGTCGCCATCCGCGCCGTCCCCAAATCAGTGCGGGCCTGCTGGGCGGCGCTCGCGGCTCTGCAAATCTGGCTCGTCCAGACCGCGGACAACGGAATGCGGGGCGGGGGATTCTTCACCGACCAGCTTCTTTCGCGGCTGACGCCCGAAGCAATCGCGGGGGCGACCGGAACTTTTCTCAAGGGCCTGTTCGTGGACCCGGCCTTTTCGTTGCCGTTTCTTTTCGTCTCGGCGATGGCGGCCCTGATCCTCGTGCGCAAGAACCGCTGGTTTTGGTTTGTCCTTCTCTTCGCCCAGATTGGTCTGTTCTGGCTGAGCGTTCTAAGAAACGAGGCGTACTCGCGCCGGTTCATTCTGGTCGAATTTTACGCGCTCTCCCTCACGCTTATCCTGTTCCGGGAAATCGCCGAGCGTTTGCCGAAGAAGAAACCGAAAAAACCGGACTTCGCGTACCTAGTCGGGCGCGGCCTGGTGCCGTTTCTGATCGCCGGCAATCTCTTGCAGATGGGCTTCATGTTTTGGCACTTCAGAATTCCCGTTACTCGGAACCGGTATCCCATGCCGTTCGCCTGGTCCGCTTTCGATATGGATATCCATCCGACTCAGATCGAGTTCTCCCACCACTTGTACGATCGGGTGGCGTCCGGAAATAAAATCATTCCGATCTACAGCGTGGCCTACGGCTGGGAATGGGCGACGAATCCCGCGTTGGTTCTAGATCGGGTCTATCTGCGTCTGGGTCACAAGCGCTACGTGGAAAATGTCTTCGCCTTCGGAGAGATCGCCTGCCATCCTCATTGCACGCCGGTCTATCCGATGGCGAGGGTTCCGGAGTTGCTTGGCCAGATTGCCGATGGAAAATTCGGGCCGGCCGACCGCTTTTATCTGGAGGGTCTGGTGTTCGAGAAGCCGAAGGAGCTAATCGATCTAAAGGCGGCCCTCGACGCAAAATTTCTTCTGACGGCCCAAACCCTCAGCAAAGTGCAGATCACCACCCAGAGAATTCTCGCCCCGAAGTAATCAGGGCCTTTGGTTCTGGCCGATGCGAAGCCGGTAGGTCAGCCCACCATTGATGTTCGACAGCCCGACGACTTCCCCGATGATTCCACCCCGGGTTGTGCGCTTCAGAGCAATCGTCCATTTCAGAGCGCTCGAAGCGCCCCGGTCCTGAAGCACGAGAACGCCGAGATCCGGCAAGAACTCCGATTCCGTGAAGTCTATGCGCGCCCCGAAATTGAGAAGCCAGCTCGCGGTCAATTCCGGAGAGCCGGACAGAGTCTGGCGAATGGTCAGCTCCGAGTACTGATGACTGACGGCGTAGGTACCTTGGATATCGAGGGGGCCCAGCCACTGACCGGTCGGCTGCGTTTTGTACAGCCACGAAGGGCTTGCGACCCGCGTTCCTGACACCGCGACGTCCCCGGGAAAGGCGGCGTCTCGGAACCGCGCGGTCAAAGTGCCCGTCACCGGATCGATGTCGCTTACCCACTCCGCGTTCTGCGGCAGAAATCCCGTCGAGTCGGCCTCGATGTGCTGGCCGTCGCCGGACATCGAAATCGCCCGGAAGTTGTAACGGCGAAGGTTGGCGGTCTTGCTGTGTAACGTGACGGATATCCCGCCTTTGCCCACATCCATGACGATTGCCCGGTCCACGTCGGGAACGAAGCGGCAGCCGGGTGTCGCGCAGGTTAGTTTAAGTTCGTAAATCCCTTCGAACACCGGATTGAGACGGCCTACGTCCGCGCGAGCGAGCCCGCACAACAACGCCAGGCCCAATACTAAACGTATAGGCATGATTCCCCCTGATGACGCTATCCACAATCCGGACCTAGGGTTTGTCAAAACAAACTCTTATGGAGTCTTAACGCCGTGGGTCGATTACTTGTATGCGAGCTTGTACTGGTTGGGCGGGCCGAAGGAGATTTCCACCTGGATGGGGTTCAGCTTCCGGCGCAGGTTGAAAATGTGGACGTCCAAGGTCTTGGAGCCCACCTTCACGTTCCCCCAGACTTTCTGAACGATTTCATTGCGGCTGACCGCGTGCTGGGGAGCTTCTTGTAGAAGGCTCAAAATCTGGAATTCCTTGGCCGTGAGAAGAGCGCTGGTCGCTTCGCCGTGGTGCACGCGCATGGTGCTGGGATCGATGCGTAAGCCACGGGGCCGGGAGTACGGACTGGAGTTCGCCTGAGACCCCGGGCGGTTCAGGATGAATTCCGTCTTGACGAGAAGCTCGCCTTTTCCGAAGGGCTTCGTGATGTAGTCGAGCGCGCCCTTGGCGAAACATTTGCGGAGGGCGTCGGTATCGTCGAGAGAACTGACGACGATAAACGGGATCCCTTCCATCAGGCTCGCCTGGGGCGATTCCAGGAACGAGAGGAAGGACTCGCCGGGGAGGCGGAGATCACACAGCATCAGGTCCGGTCTTCCAGCCGGGAGTGCCTCGCGCATCTCCTCGACCGAAGCCAGAAGCTTCACCGTGTATTGATCGCCCAGTACGCTTTCGTAGACGTACCGCGCGCCTTCTTCGTCTTCCAAAACCCAAATGGTTTTGCGGGCACTCATTTCGCAGCGACCTCTCTCGCCAAGTGAAGAGCGTAACCGAAAGTCCCACGTTCTGGGAAGAAGGTACGCTTAAGAGCTCCATCCCAATCCTCAACGGAGTGTCTAACAGCCTGGGTTTCCAAGTCCAAGCTAGAATCGCCGCCGTTGGCCTCTCCCGCTATCGCTATGCGAAGCTCATTCGACTCCGGATGAACCGACACGGATATTGTGCCGGGAGTCGAAAGGCATCGCCCAATCAACACGGTCAGGGCGCGAAGGAGGGCGCCGGAGCCGATGTGGACCATTTCTTCGGGAGCTTGAGCCGCGTCGAGGGACGCGAGCGCGGGGTGGCTTGGATAGCGGGAACGCACCACGCGCAGCGCTTGTTCGTAAACGGTTTTGAAATTCGCCGGGCCCTCTTCGTCCCGCGCGACGCGGGTGAAAAGACGCAGTCTTTCGAACGACTCGAGAGTTTTGTCGGAGCTGCGGGTTAGCTGCTCGAGAAAGCGCGGAGTCGCCGCTATCGACGGATTTTCCGTCAGCTGCTGGATGCAAAAACGCATTACGTGAAGAGGAGTGCCCACGTCATGGATGGCTTCGCCCGCCGCTTTCCAAAGCGGGATTTCGGAATTCTGTTTGAGACCGGCGAAGCGCCAGGAAGTGCGGTTTACCCAGCTGGCGGCGGCAACGGCGAAGCAGACTTGCGTGAGGAGAAAGGCAGCCCAATGAAACGCGTCGCCGGAGAGAAAAAGGAAAGCGCCGCCGGCCGAGGCCGCGATCCAGAGGATCCAAACCCAGGGCGAACCGGACTGCACTAGTCGGGTCACTCGACTCAACAATCTACCTCCAGCAACGAGCCGCCATTCAACAATCCCGTAAAGTGCCCATAAAGAACCCGTTTGTCCCCATGAAAAAAGGTTAAGTTTTCTTTACATATTTTCACGTTTTACGAGCGAGATACCAGGAGAGCGCTAGAAAGTCGTAGAGGCCGTGAGCGAAGGCGGGCGCGAACCATCCGCCGGTTTGAAGGCCGAGCAGCCCGAGAGCGAGTCCGATGGCCGCGGCGTATAGGGCGTAGCCGAGAGTCATCGGGTGCGCGAGCCCGAACGCGGCGGAGGTGGCGGCCACCGAAAGCGCCGTGCCCCAGTGAGACGCCAGCCAAGGCTGGAGCCACCCACGAAAAAGAGCTTCCTCTCCGAGTCCCGCCGCCGTCCCCAGAAGGAGTAGCTCCAGAGGGCCCATTCCGGCAAAGAGCGGGCGCGCGCTCTCTTCCAGAAAATGGCGGATGTTTCGAAGGGGCGCGGCTTCGCTTCGGTAGGCTCTTTGAAAAAAATAGAAGCCGACGGCGGCGGCGGCCGTGGCGTAAATGAGTCCCGTAAGCGAGAACGAGAAATCGGCGAGAATCGGCGTCGACGTGAAATGCGCGCCCGCGAGCGCGGCCGCGAACAACGAAAGCTCGAATCCGAAAATGAGCAGAAAGCGCTTCGGCCGGCTCACTTGCCGGCGCTCGCCGTCGGAGAGAATCCGCCCTTCACCTGAAACTCGCCGGGCCGCGCGTTGGCTTGATCCTGCTGTGTGAGAAGATTTTCGTAGCGCCAACGGCTCTTCTCCGTCTCGTCGGCGAAACCGATGGCGACCGTCAGCTGAGTCATCGTCTTGTTCCACCCTTCGAATTCCCGCTGGGAAACTTCGAGCGTGAACTTGGAGGGTTTTCCCGGCACCACCGAGTACGCCTGAGTCGTCTTCAAAACTTTCACGGCGAGCCCGAGCCGGCCGAAAACCAGTCCGTTGATCTGAAGCGAGCGTTTGCCCGTGTCCAGGTTGTACGCTTCGAAATGCACGGTGCCGGGCCCGGTGAGCTTACCGTCGTAATGAACGGTTCCGGACGCGGGCTGGGGGCGGCTGAACGTGGGACCAGTGCCCGCCGCCGAAGCGCCCGAGCCTTCCTCCGCGCCCGATTCCGCGGAGCCCTCCGCCGAGGCGGGACCTTTGGCGCAGGCGCCCGTCTTTCCAACGCAGTGAAGGGTTTCGCATTTGGCGAGGCAGCCCGGATCGGTCTGATCTTTTTTCGTCGGGCACTGCTGATAGCAGTTCCAATAAACGGGCCGGCAGCACAGCGACATTCCCGTCGTACCGGCGACTTCCTCGGATGCGGGCGCGTCGGCGGCGGCCGGCCAGGCTAGCAAAAGGCAAAGCGAAATCAGAGACAATCGGGTCATCCAGGCGATAGTATCGCCCCATGGACAAAGAAGCCACCGCGCGCGAGATACTAGGCTACGTTTCCAGCCACTTCGTCGGTAAAGGTGTCGCTCTCGACGGTACCACCTCTTTGTTCGAGGCGAGGCTGCTGGATTCCGTCCGCCTCGGAGAACTCATCGCCTACGTCGAACGACGTTTCGCGGTCCGGGTCTCCCCGATGGAGATCGTGCTGGAAAATTTCGACTCGGTCGATCGGATGATCGGTTACCTGGAACGAAAGACGACGGGTCAGAACTCCATATAGCGGAACGGGGCGAGCTTCGTGGTGAGCAGGTAGCCGAGGCCCGCGCCGACGAGCATGAGAGCGATCGCGACCGCTTGCGCGAGCTGGCCGAGAACGAACCACGGCGTCCGGGGTTTCATGGTCTCCTCCAGGAAAGAAACTGCGCCTCTCCCGTCAGACGGCGGATTTCACCGGCGAGCGCGTGATGGTAACGGGCCATGCCGGGCCGGTCATAACGAAGGTGAACCTCGTCGAGAAAATCCGAAGGCTCGAGCCCGAGCCGCCAGGTGAAATCCAGATAGGGAACTCCTTCCGAATCGGCCAGCGCTTTCGTAAGCCGATTCAGAACCGCCACCTTGGCGGGAACTTCCCGGCGAAAGCGTGGGTTCATCGGAGTCTCTAACAGCGCCACCCGGTAACCTTTGGACTTCGCCACTTGGATGGCGATGGCCAGCAGTTCGAGCGGTTCCCGATAGCTTTCGCCCTTCGCCCGCAGGTGTTTTTTCAAGGCTCGGCGCGGAGTCAGCTCTTTTTCCTCGGGAAAGAGCGTGCCCGGCGGAACCGGAGCTCTTTGGAGTTTCGCCGCGAGCTCGGCCCGTTCCTTTTCGGGAAACGATTTCCATTTCGGAAGACGGCCCTCCAGCAGATAGCGGCGGTTCAGGGGAAAATAGAGGCGCAGGTAATTCACGAAGGCGGGAAGGGCGTACCGGAATCTCCAGCCCGCGTGTCCTTTCTCGTCGAGAAAACGGGCGAGGGTCGGCGCCCGCAACATGAGGTGCCCCTCGCGGGCTTCCTTCAAGACGGGACTTTCGATCCCGCGAAACCGCATCGGTGTCGTCGAAAAAACGACGAGGCCCTTTCCCGCCGGAAGGTTCTCTGTGATTTGCAGGCTCTCCATCACGCCTTGGGTCGGAGTGTGAAGCGTCACTACTTCGGGGCCGCCGGGCCCTAGGGAATTTTCCAGCCCCGTGTCTCCGTAAAAGGCGTGGTAGAGGGCGGAGGAGCCGAGCAGAAAAACTCTCGGTTTCTCGGGCCGCTCTTTCAGGGCGCCCAATCGATGCGGAATGTAGCTCCACAAATCGTGAGTCCAGATGAGAAACGTCTGGGAGGGAATCCGCGAGAACGCGAACGAGCGAAGAGCCAGTTCCGTCGATGCGACGAGGCCGATCGCGAGCAGAGCTCCGGCGGCGAGCGTCGCCAGCCGGGGAGCCCGAAAGCCGGCGAGAAAACTTTTCCAGCGGCTCATCCCACCCCTCCGCTCCAGGGTGTGAGGCAGGCGACGAAGAGCGACCACGCGGATCTCAAGTTTGTCGACGAAACGAAGGCGTACCCCAAGGAGACGAACCACAGTGTGAAGGCGATCGAAACGATTTGGAACGCGACGCCCGGAACCTTCGGGCCGAATCTTCGCCACTGGGAGTAGGCCACGAGCCCCGTGGCGTGGTAGCCGGCCCACGCGATCCAGTTCCACGAGAGGTGATGCCAGAGTCCGAGCACCGCCATCGACGCGTAGGTCGCGGCCCAGGGCTTTCTGGTAAGGCCGAAGACGGGAAAATAGATCTGATTGCGGCACCAGTGAGAGAGCGACATGTGCCAGCTGCGCCAGAAATCGGCGAGGTTGGTGCGCAGAAACGGCCGGTCGAAGTTTTCGCTCAAACGGAATCCGAAAAGCGAGCCGAGCCCGAGGGCGATGTCGGTGTACGCGGAGAGATCGGCGAACGCGTAAACGAACATCGCCACCACGAAAAAGAGCGGGCTCGCCGGGTGGCTGCGCGCCACCTCGAGTACGGGATTGGCCAGAAATCCCGTCGTCAGATCGCCGAGGGCGTAGTCGAAGAGCCAGTTCACCAGAAATAGTTTCTTGAAGTAACCGAGTACGAGCCGTCTGGCTCCGGCGGCGGCGAGAGCGGCGTCCCATCGGACGCAACGGCGGCCGTAAAAATTTTGGTAGGTGTCGATCGGTCCAGCCGGCAAAGCGGGAAAGAAAAAGAGAAAAGCCATCAGCTGGGACCAGCTCGCCTCCGGGATCGTCCCGCGGTACCTGTCGGCCCCGTATTGGATTAGCCGGAACACAAAGTAGCTGATACCGAGAGGGGCCAGCCCCCATCTTTCGAACGGCGTTCCAGGAGCGAGGCTCGCCATTAAGGACGGCGCCGCCTTCGCGAGCCCCAACGCCGTGACCGCCAAAGTCAGCAAAAGGAAGAAGGCATTTCGGTTGCCGGCTTTCGAACTTCGGAACACGGCCGTCGCGCCGAGGCTGGCGATGGCGGCAAAGACGGGATGCAGATAGGCGAGAAGCCCCAGGGAAGCGACCCAAAGAACCGCGAGCCGCGCCCTGTCGTTTGTTGCGATGCGCCAATAAATGAGAAGAGTCGTCGCGACAAATAAAAAGAAGCGGGGATCGGTCAGAAGTCGCATGGAAGTGGGGTCAGTCTAACCCCGCTCGGCGCGGCCCATCCAGGCGATCTTTTCGTTGCTTGCTATCGCAACGTGTCGGGGGAGAATCCAAGCTCCCAGCTGTTAAGAGAAAACCGCGCGTTTCCCGTAGGTTTCCGTTGCCTCACCTATACTGAGGTCTATAAAACCAAGCCCAAGGTTTTGGAGGTTTCCGTGATTCACCAACTGCTCCGCGCCCGGTACGTAGCCGTCGCGCTTCTCGCTCTCGTCTCGCAATCCGCTTTCGCGGTGAGATTCACTCAACGGGAGTTCAAGTTCGAGGCGGCGGTCAAATCGCCGATAAGCCTCGATCTCAAAAGCGTGGTGAAGGAAGTTTCGCTCGGGCAGGTACTCAAGTTCACGGCCCACAATCTTCCGAGTTATCTCACCCACGACGAAGCCAACTACAAGATCGTGGGGCTCGCGCCGACGGTGGGCACCCCGCCTCAGCGTTTCGGCGTCGAAGTGACCCAAGGTAACTCCACCGATTTCGCCTTTTTCGAATATTCCTCCTTCGCCGCTCCCAAGTGGAAGCAGGCCGTCCTGGATTTGGGAACTCAGTACGAGGGGCTTCCGTTCTCGCTCGATTTGAAGACGTATCTCGAGAGCGGGCGCACGCCGCGCGGCCTTTCTTTCTCGGCGACCGGTTTGCCCTATTGGATGTCGCTCTCGGCCGACGGTACGCTGTCCGGAATTCCAACCACGTCCAATCTCGGTACCTACACGGGAATCATGTTCCGCGTGGAGGGTCCTTTCGGTACCTACGCCACGGCCGGAGCCGGCGGCGAGGTCCGCCGGGCGCCGATACTTCCGAAGTGGACGAAGAACGCGATCACGATCGAGGACGCCGTCGAAGACGTATTATTCGAACGGGTGCTAGCTGAGTTCGTCTCGAACCCGGATAATCTGCCGCTGACCTTCAAGCTGGTCGGACAAGTCCCTTCTTGGATCAACGTCACCAATCTCGGAAAGCTTTTCGGAATTCCGCGCCGCCAGCACGTCGGCCCGACTTCCGTCGAAGTCGAGCTGTCCGCCGCGGGAGCCGCTTCGACGGCGAAGGAAACCGTAAAATTCACGTTCCAGGTCCTCCGTTTGAACAAGGCTCCGCTCTTCAAGTCGGATCCGGTGATCCTGCCGAAGGCGCTGCAGGGAAATCCTTTCATGGCCGACCTGTCCAACTACGTGGACGATCCCGACCTCGCGCTCGGGGACGGTCTCTTTCTGGAAATTTTGAGCGGTCCAACTTGGGCCTCCATCGCTCCGCCGGCGCTCTTTAAAGGTACGCCGCCGACGAATCAGGTGGGCGTGCAGACTTGGCGCGTGCGGGTGTCGGACGTGGCCGGGCTATCGGCCATCGCCAACGTCCAGACCGAGGTCCTCAAAGCCAATCAGCCCCCGAAGCTCCAACCGGGCCTGAAGTTCACCATGAAGGAGCGGGCGATTCTCTCCGACGATCTGGCGAAGTTCGCCACCGACGCGGAAAACGATCCGATCGTATTCGAAGGGCTCACCCTTCCGAGTTGGGTCACTTTGAGCCCCGCCGGCAAGGTTCAGCTTAGCCCGCAACACTCCGATATCGGCGAACACACGATTGCGCTTCGCCTCGGGGATGGTACGTCCAAGGTCATTTACTCGTTCCAGGTCACGGTTCAAGCCGATCCGAAGCCGCCCATTTGGCTCGTGGATCCGGTGCGCATCGACGCGATCTCCGGCACCGCCTTCGCTCAAAGCATCGCCGACAAGGCGCATGATTTGGACGGCGGGGCGCTGACCTTCGCCAAAGTTTCCGGCCCCAACTGGCTCGCGGTGGACGCCGCCGGCCGCGTGGGCGGCCTGCCGAAGGACGCCGACGTGGGTGTGGCGAAGTTCGTTCTCTCGGCGAAAAATTCCATCGGCGAAACCCAGGCGACGCTGCTCGTGAACGTGAAGCAGGGAAACCGTCCGCCGACGTGGTCTCAGGACCCGCTGTCTCTCGTGGCGGCGAAGATCAACGTTTCGTTCAGCTTCGATCTTGCCTCGTTCGTGAAGGACGCGGACGGCGACGTTCTGCGGTTCACGAAGGTGCTCGCTCCGAACTGGTTGCGGTTGACCGCGGACGGCAAGGTCGGCGGCATCCCCACCTCGTCGGACATGGGCGAGTACGCGGCGGTTTTCGAAGTCACCGACGGCAAGTTCGCCGTTCAGGTGGGCGCGAAGGGCCGTGTAGGCGACGGCAACAGCTTGCCGACCCTGAAGGGCGCGGCGCTGACGTTCAGCGTGAAGCAGAAGGCCACTCTCACCGAGAATCTCGCGCAGAGCAAATACGTCGAGGATAGCGACGGAGATTCGCTCACTTTTGCCGCCCTCGGCTTCCCGGCTTGGGCATCTCTGTCCGCCCAAGGCTCGCTTGCCTTGAACCCGACGGACAACGACGCTGGAACGCATTCCCTGCGGATTGAAGTCAGCGACGGTAAGGGAAGCGTCCAGGGAGTAGTCACGGTTCGGGTCGCCAAAGATCCCCGTCCTCCGCTGTGGCTCGAGGATCCGGTGCAGCTCACCACCATGCCGAACGTCACGCTCACGGTTCCGCTCTCCGCCAAGGTGCAGGAGTTCGACAACCTGACGCTCACGTTCCAGAAGATTTCCGGCCCGACGTGGTTCAATGTCACCACGAACGGCGTCGCTTCCGGAACTCCGACGACGTCCAATCTCGGCATGAATACGTTCGTCATCTCGGCGTCCAGCACGAACGGCACGGTGGAAGCGACGATCAAGGTGAACGTGCGCACGACGGCGCTCACGCAAGTGATCGCTCTGGACAACATGAAGTCGGCGGCCACCGAAATTCTATGGGTCATCGACAATGCGGGTCCGACGCTTCCGTATCTTTCGAATCTCTATTCGGGCGCGAAGGACTTCTACGCCGGGCTGACCGCGAACGGCATCTCGGCCTCTTCGGCGGTTCTGTCGACGAGAGAATGGGACGGACGGCTCCTCACGGATAACGTGGGCGCACCGCTGCTCGTGAAGAGCTCCGCCATCGACACGGCGAACGACTTCCGCCTTCGGGTGGAGCGCGCCCAGACCGGAGACACCCGGACTTCACCGTTCTGGGCTCTCACGCGGCTGTACGAGATGAACCCCCGCGGATCCCGCGGCCAGGTGGCTTCCGGCTACTGGTCCGAAGGCGTTCCGATGGAAGTGTTCATCCTGACGGCGGCCGGAGATTCCCATCGCCAGCTTTCGGCGGGAACCAACAAACAGAATTACGCGGCCGCGGACTATCAACGCAGCTTCACGAGCTACCACTCGGCTGCGGATCAGCCGTTCACGATGTCGGTGTACGACCTGCGGTGCCCGGCGGTTTACAATCCGGCCAATCCGGCGGTCCGCCCTGAGTATCTGACCGTCGTGAACGCGACTTTAGGCACCTACTTCTATCAGGCGAGCTCCTGCCAGGATCAGATTAAGGGGGCGCTCAAGACGTTCATGGACGAGGTCTCGCTCAGAGCGCAGGTGTACTCGCACCGCCGCTTCAAGCCGGCCGCTCCGCCGATTCACGCGTACCTGAAGTTGCAGCTGAAGCGGGCAAACGGGTCCCTCGTGGATCTGCCGGGTAACACCGGTGCGTCCGACGACACCTGGAACTTCGACCGCAAGACGTACGACATCGTCGTGCACTGGAACAAGATCCGGTTGCGCGTGCAGCCTGGCGATTCGCTGCAGATGAGGTACTAAGGTCTGCGGCCTATCGGGGTTTGCAGGTAGAGTGATACCGCGCAGGTGGCGATCGCCGGAAAGACCCAGCTCCACTGGAAGTCCAGGAAGGCCGGCATCGACGCGAAGATGAGCATCAGCGCGGTCAGCGAGACGAACGGCTGAAAGCGGAAGAGCGCGCCCACCAGAGTCACGATCATCAGAAACGTCTGCATCACCGTGAAATCGATGTCCCACGCCGTGAGGGCCGTCGGCTCCCACGCCATCGACCATTTCGGCAAGACGTCGTACCAGCTTTTCCCCGCCGCATCCGGCTGAGTGATGGACGGAAGCTTCAGCCAGAAAAACGGAAACCGCCTGCCACTGCCGATGAAAAGTTTCATCACCAGGGAAAGCTGAGCCACGTTCAAAAGGGCCGCGATGCCGACGAGCCATTTCCCCGGGCTGAGAAACCAGCGCCGATGGTAGGCAAGGGCGGCCGTGAGGGCCGCCGCCGCCACTTGATACGGATGATTGGGCGGGCCGAAGCCCTTGATGCCGATGGCGAGAGTGGCGACGCCGAGAGCCAGCGCGTACAGGAAAGTTCGTTGGGAAAGCGCGACGGGAGGAGGACCTTGGCCCAAAGCGGTTTCGAGCCTTCGGAGCCGTTCTTCCAGGGTGAGCGTTTCCATGCCGTAGATTGTACGGCCCGCGATCCCAAACTCCAAATCAGCGGAGGTTGCTTTGCAGTTCCCGGGCGAGCAGCTGGTGGAAGTGGTAACCCGGCGCTTCCCGTTTCACGCTGAACCGGCCGGTGTCGTAAGTGTCGCTGCAGATGCCCCGGTACGCGTCCTCGCAAATGTCCACGTCCTCCAGCTGAATGGCGTGGCCCGCCTCGATGCTCTTTTCCATGAATGCCTTAGTCCGATCGTCCTTCGGGCCGGTCGCGAAGAAGTCGATGTGCACCCGGCATTTGTCGGGCCCGAGGGGAAGGACCAGGTTCGTGTCGAGAGTGTTCTCGTAAATGTTGAGCATGAGATTCGGGTGCAGCCACCAATAATAGGCCGCGTCGCCGGTGCGTACGGCGCCGTAGGCGGTCGAGTCGTTTTGCTTCAAGGGGCTGATCTGCACGCTGCTGCGGCCTTCGATCTCGGTGCGGTACTGCGCGTAGTTGATGACCGAGGAAAGCGTCGGATGGATGGTGCGGATGTGGTAGCCGCCGTCGAGGTAGTTATCGACGAAAACCTTCCAGTTCGAGTTGATGTCGTAACTCGAGCGTTTGTAGAACCAATAATTGCTCAGGTTGATTCCGGGCATCTTGGCGGGAACGTGGGCCAGAAACGCATCGAGGCTTTCCGTCGGTGTTCCCCAATGGGCGAAAACCCAGGGGCCCCAAGCGGCGACCGACCATTGCGGCAGGCCGTTGTCCTCGCGGCGGAAATCGTTCACGCCGTCCCACTCGGGCGTGCCTTGGAGGGCCCCCGAAAGGCTGTAGTTCCAACCGTGATACCGGCATTGGAAGGCAGTGGCCTTTCCCTCGCAACGGCGCTCGACCTTTGCGGCTCGATGACGGCAAACGTTGGAGAAAGCGCGAAGCGTGCCCTCCTTGTCCCGGGCGACGATGAGGGGCTCGCCGGCGACTTCGGCGGTGAGAAAGGAACCCGGCTCGGCGACCTGATCGGCGCGGCCCACCATCTGCCAGGTGCGGCGGAAAATGGCCGCCACTTCGTGGTCGTAGATATCGCGATCGGTGTACCAGAGGGACGGAACGGTGGAAGCCCTATCCAGGCTCAATTCCGGATTGTATGCCGCCAATTTCGAACGGAGCGTGCCCTCGGTCATGACGGATTTCTAGCGGTTTTATGGGCCCGGTCAAGCTTCTAGCGTCTGACCGTCTCCAGAAACCGCAGCGTCGATTCCAAGTTGGCCTGGACGACCGCCGGGATCTGGCCGGGGCTCGGCGCGTGGGAGCTGCCCACTTCGATGCCGAGGGCGAGGGTGCGGTTCTTCCAGTAATAGTAGTCCGCGCTGGAACCCGGCGCCGCGTAAAGGATCTTGGCGATCTGGCCATAGCGGTAGCTGTTCGCCTGGGCCATGTACTTCGTAGTCGCCGTGAACGAGGTCTCGTCGTCGTGATCCGGGGAATCTTCCGTGTATGCCCACGGAAACATCAGCAGTCCGCCGTAGCTGTGGAAGTCGATGGCGCCGCGGATGTTGTGCTGATGAAAGAAGTCCATGACGGCCTGGATGCACGGGTTCGGCGTGCGGTTCGGCTTGTCAGGGTACGGGTATTCGCGATTCGGATCGACGCCGTTGGCGTAGCGCTGCTGGCGGACGTAGCCGTCCGGATTGATGACCGGCAGAAAGTAAATCGTGTGGCCGTCGATAATCTGCTTCGCCCGCGGGCTCGTCGCGTAGCCGCTCAAAAGGCTATCGAGAATGCCGAAGAGCACTTCCACGGTGATGATCTCGTTTCCGTGGGTCGCCGCCGAAAGCATGACCGCCGGGCGGTTCGGGTTGGTTTCCACGCGAAGGGCGTAGAGAGGACGGCCCTCCTTGGACTTTCCGTAAACCTCGAGCTTCGTCATCGAAGGATAGTCGGTGAGGATCTTTTTCAAATGAGCCTCGACGGCCGGAAAATCGTGATAGGCGCCGCGGCCCCATTCGGAGCCCATCGCGCGTCGGGCTTCCTCGGACAGATCCGCTTCGAGGAGCTTCGCTCCGGGGGCTAGGCGATAAAGTTCCGCCGTCCGGTGAGCCGGTACGATCAGGTTGAAAGTGTTTCCGTCGCGTCCTTCGACTTCGAAGGAGGAGGCGAGGTTTTTCATCACGGCCTCGTCGGCGGTGACGGAGAAGCGGGAGAGCTGCGGGTCGTTCGCGTCGAAGTGGCCGGCGGGCTCGAAGCCGCTAGTCGCGAATAAGACAACGGAAAGTAGCGTGAGCTGAACCAAACGTGTCATTTAACCCCCCAATTGGCTCAACTTAGCTTACCGGGGGTAAGTGGAGCACGTTCTCGGCGCTTCGCCCTGAACGTCTGCTAACGGGTCACTGTTTTGTAGTGGGGGCGGCGACTTGGTCGGCCGGGATTTGCGCGGCCGGAGGCGCGGCTTGAGCGGGCGGTTCGGCCGCCGAAGGGGGAAGGGCGGCCGGCGGCCGGCTGTCTTCCTGGGGCGCGCCTTCGGTGTTCTCGGGCGCGGCTTCCGGCGGCGGGGCGCCGCCTTCGAGGACGGAGCGGGCCGCGGTTTCCTGATTGCAAGCGGGCGTGAAGCCGGACTGGCAGCTCTGCTTATAAAGCTCGACCGCTTCCTTGTAGCTCTTCTGATTGAAAGCGATTTGCCCGAGCAGATAGATCGCTTCGCGCGCCTCTGGGACTTGCAGATTGTTGTTCGCGGCCTGGAGAATCTGCTGAAGGTAGCGCACCGACCCGTTCGGATCGCCGCCCTGGAATTTAAGGTACGCCATGATGAGAAGCGGTTTATTCGAAGCCGGGTGGCGCTCGATCCACTTTTCGACCGTCGAAGTCGCGCCGGCCAGATCTCTTAGCTCGAGACGCAAAATCGCGGAGTGCTCGAGGAGCCAGATGTCATTTGGCTCGACGAGAAGCCCCTGGTCGACGGCGGCGAGAGCTTCGGGCTTTCTGCCTTCCATGTCATGGGCCTGAGCTTCGAGTTTGAAGCCGATGGAGCTTTCCGGCGCGAGCTGGGTCTGAAGCGCTTTCGCGAGAATCATCGCCTTTTCGGGCGGCTGCTTCAGCTCTTTGCGGAACTCGAGGAGCAGCTGAGCCACTTCCACGAATAGCGCCTTCGTGTGTTTCCCTTCGCTGATCATCCTGTCGATGATCGCCATTTCGCCGTCCGCTTCGTCCATCTTCGTGGTCTTGATGTAGAGACGTACGAGATTCGTGTGCACCAGCGGATCGTCCGGGCTGAGCTCTTTCGCTTTCAGGTACGACTGCACGGCTTCCTCGTTCTTCTGCTGAAGCGCGAGAATGTTTCCGAGCAACATGTGGGAGTCGGCCAGCGTCTCGAAATTGTCCCGTAGCTCGGTGGCCTTTTTCAAAGCATCGTCCACGCGGCCTTGGGAGAGAAGCTTGCGGATTGGGGCGGCCGAGCTTTCGAAAGCGGCGTCGGCGGTCGTTCCGCCGCCGGAAGGGGTCCGGCCGAGGTTCGCGTAGTACAGAAGCCCGAGAATCAAAACCAGTCCGAGGGCGACGTTGCGAATGCCGGAAGCTCTGCCCACGCCCATGCGAAGACCGGAGAGAGTCGCGCGCTGGCGAGGACGCTCGGGGAGCTCTTCCACCAACTTTTTCTTCGCTGCCGTTTTGGAGCGGGGGATTTCCTGGGAAATCTCCCCCGAGAGATCGCTGTCGGCGTCCGCAAGGACCGCCGGAATTTCGGCGACGGCGGCGATGCCCGGCTCCACGCGGCCGGAGTTGCTGAGGGAAGCTTCCTTGGCCGCTCGCTCGTCCTTGTCGCGCTGAAGCTGATCGCGGACTTTCGAAACGCTCGTCTCCTCGTCGACGGGCGCTCCGATCTGGCAGTCGAAGAGCGTATTGCCCAGCTGCAGCTTGTCGCCGTCCTTCAGCTCGCCCGTCTGCGCGGGGGCTCCGTTCAAGATCGTGCCGTTCAAGCTCTTCAAATCGGTGAAGCTGAGCTTCTGAGTTTTTGCGTCGTAGTGAATGGCGATGTGGGAACGGGACAGACGTGGGTCCTGAACCAACACGTCTCCCTTCGTACGGCCGATCACGGCAGTTCCGTTGGATAGGGGTATGACCTTCCCCTTGTCCTTCCCCTCGATGACTACGAGGCGAGGCACGATGGAGGGCTTGGGCGCCATCGCTTATCTTTTCGGAATTTTAGGACTTTGCCTTAAGACATGCGTGCGGATGACGCGCGGTTCTTAAGCCCGCATTAAGGCATGGGATTCTAGCGAGTTAGGAGGACTTAAGCAGCCTGGGGGACGAGATCCCGGACCGGTTTGGGTTTTTCCATCTCGAGCTGCCCATCGATGAGGGCTCCGGGACGGATTTCGATGGAGGGGGCCGAGAGGGTTCCCTGGACCATGGCGGTGGGCATCAAACGAATGTGGGTCGCGGAATGGATGTCGCCTTCGATCCGTCCCTCGATGAGGACCGGTCCCCGCGCGCGGATGTCGCCGTGGATCCAGCCGGACTTGCCGACTTGTATCGGCTCGAGGCTTTCCTGAATGACATCGCCTTCGACGATGCCGAACACTTGCGTGGAAGAGTGGAAGGTCAGTGTGCCTTTGAGCAGACTGCCTTCGGCAATCAGGGACGGCGGGGCGATTTCGATTAACATTATTCTATCTCGATGGTTTTGCGTTCGTGGTGGATTCGGTTTCCGGCCTTGTCGTAGAGGTACACGTTGAGGGCGAGAGGCCGGAGCAGTTTTCCGGTGTTGAACTTCACCGAAGTCTGAAGGGCGCGGGCGAACTTGAAGTTCGTGCGCGGAAGCGCGTCCAAATCCTGCTGCGTGAGATCGTCTTTCGTCGTGTTTCCGGGGTACGCGAAGAAACGCTTTCTCACGTTCGATCCCGGATTCGCGGAACCGATGCGCGGGATTTCGGTTTCGAGAATGACGAGCAGCTGCCCTTGGGCCATGCCGGTCGAAACCGGAACCATGGAAACTTTCGCGGAGCAGATTTCCTCGGCGCAGCTGACGACGAGGTCGGCAATCCGGGCCGAAATGGAAGCCGCCGTGGTGATCGCTTTCGCGTCGACCGGCGGAGCCGCCGTCACGGTGGTCGATTGAACCGGTCTAGCCGGAGCGAGGGGCTCGGGTCCCGCGATGGAAGTCGCTACGTTGCGGGAGGCGAGCTGAATCTGCTGGGCGAGTTTCTGGGAGGTCTCGAACTCGAGAACCTTTTCCTGAAGTTTCCGGCTCACTTCGAGCTCGCGGAAAAACAGGAGGCTTCCGGTGAAAAACACGCAGTACGCGATTCCGAGAAACAGCACGAGTCCGACGAGCTTCTTGGAATTGACGCGCACTGCATAAGGAGAGCCGGTGCCCGCGTGAACCTGGACGAAAAGGTGAGGCCGTGTCCAAAAAGGCGCTTTCGCTGCCATAGGGGATTCGTTTCGTTGGGTTATTTGACTTACGAGAGGCTAGAATGCCTGGAGGAGCTACCCTTTCAGGATAACTCGGTTCCGGCGCGAAAGCGAACCGACGGGAAGCGATGCAACAAAACACCGGCGACGTTCAGCGGCAGATAAAGCGGGCTTCCTATCTTCTGATGGGAAGCATTCTCTTCTCGCGCATCGTGGGCTTTTTTCGCGAGTGGGTTCTCGCCCATACCGTCGGAGCGAACGGTCTCACCGATGTCTACTACGCCTCCTTCACGATCCCCGATTTTCTGAATTACCTGATGGCGGCGGGAGCGCTGAGCATCTCGTTCATCCCGGTATTGTCGGGGATGCTCACTGCTGGAAAGCAGGAAGAGGCGCGACGGCTCTTCCGCGTGACCATCACGGTGATGGGATCGATTCTGCTCGCGCTCGTTCTCGTCGCGGAAATTTTCGCGGACCACCTCGCCGTATGGGTTTCCCCCGGCTTCAATCCCGAGCAGCTGAACCTTCTCGCCTATCTCATCCGGATCATTTTGCCGGCGCAGCTCTTCTTTTTCTTCGGCGGAGTGGCGACGGCCGTTCAGCACACTCACGGGCTCTTCATCTATTCCGCGCTTTCTCCCATCGTCTACAACCTCGGCATCATAATCTTCGGCCTCGCGATGCAGGGCGAGCACGGGGTCGTGGGTTTTTCCGTCGGTGTGCTCGCGGGAGCGGCCGCCGGACACGGGCTCTTGCAATGGCTTGGGCTTCGAAAGCTGAACTTCTCGGCGCTGCCCGATTTTCGTCCCTCGCCGGAAGTGTGGGCGGGGTTTAAGCGCTACCTATGGCTTAGCGTTCCCATCATGATGGGCTTTTCCATCGTAGTTACCGACGAGTGGTTCGCGAAATATTTCGCAAGCTCGCTGGGCCCGGCGGCCGTGAGTTATCTTCAGTACGCACGCACGCAGATGCGAATCCCGGTGGCCGTCATAGGCCAGGTCGCCGGCGTCGCGAGCTTTCCGTTTCTGGCCCGTCTTTGGTCCGCCGGGGATTTCGAAGCGTACGGGCGCACGCTCATCCGGGAGATTCAGAAACTGTGGGCCGCTTCCCTCGCCGCCACGCTCCTCTTCGTTACCCACGCGGAGCCGATTACGCGCGCGATTTACGGCGGAGGAAAATTCCTGGAGGCGGACGTCGTGGCCACGGCGGGGGTCCTTCGCTACTTCGGGCTCGGGATGTTCTTTCTCACCGTTCAGGGGCTGTGTTCCCGCGGTTTTTATGCAGCCCAAAAAACGTGGTTGCCCTCTCTCGTCGGCGGTTGCACGAGTCTCGTTTCGCTCGGGCTCTATTGGTATCTCGCGCGGGAGTGGGGCGTGAACGGACTCGCGATGGCCGGGAGCGTGAGTTTTGCGATTTACGCGCTCTCGCTTTGGGGACTTCTGCGCTTGCATCTGAAGCGGCACTGTCCCGGTTTGTCGCTCGTTCCTTTCTATAAGTTCTGCTTCCTATGGGCGCTCGCCGGAATTCTGCTGTGGGGGATTGCCGAAGGGGTTCTTCGGCTTCCCATTTACCAGGGCACTCGTCTGACGGCGTTCGTCGATATCCTAGTGGCGACCGCGGCGGTCGGTCTCGCCTCGCTATTGCTGCTCCGCAAGGGATTCGCCCGGCTCACGGGTGGGGCTTTGTTCTAGTTTCGATCCCCCCCTGATAGAATTAGCCGTTTTCAAAACACTCGATCGGAGGATCCATGCTACGCGCTTTGTGCACCGTGATCTTGGTTCTGGGACTCACCGCTCCCGCTTTCGCCGACGAAACGGCGACGCCGGAGACCAATGAAAGCAATGAAAAGTACGGCAAGACCGAAGGGCTCCTCGGCGACATCATCGTAGGCCCGAAGCTCACGCTTTTCGGCGGTCCGGTGCCTTTCCGGGTCGGTCTCGAAGCGAAGTGGCAGAATCTCGTCGGCCTCAGCTTCGATTACGGGTTCTTTCCGACGCTCTCCTTCAGCAGCGTCTCGGTAGGGCTCAAAGGCTGGAACCTCGCGGGTAAAGTTTATCCCTGGAAGCGTGGCTTTTTCGTGGGTGTCGGAATCGGCGGCCAGACTTTCACGGGCTCGAAGACCGACACGACCATCAACGACACGCTGACGGTCGACATGAAGACGACGTACATTCTCCCGCAGATCGGCTGGCGGTGGGTGACCGTGTCCGGCTTCTTCTGGGGAATGGAATTGGGCGCTCAGATCCCGATGAGCACGACGACCACGGCGACCCACTCCGACCCGACCGTGGCGGCGACGCCCCAGGCGACGCAGCTGTCGACGGACGTGACGGATAAGGCGAATACGTTCGGGAACAAGACGATTCCCGCGGTCGCGCTGCTCCAGTTCGGCTATTTTCTTTGAACTTCAATTGCCCGTCCCGGGGAGGACGTATGAGTCGAATCGCAATCTTGATCTGTCTGACTGTGATGGGTGGTTTGGCTCGTGCAGACGATGAACAGGGGACGGTGAAGGTGAGAGAGCGAAGCGTCCTGGATCACGTCGGCGAGCTGACGAAGCAGCTGACTAAGCCCACGAAGACGGGGAGGGACGACTTTGCCCCTTATAGGGCGTTGGGCGCCCCTCAAAAGAGGATCTATTACAACGGCAAGGTGAAGACCGATCACGTCCCTCCCATCCGTACCTATTACGACTTCATCAAGGAAAGCGACGTCGCGCTCGCCGAGAAGGTGGGTGCGGCCGTGAAGGCATTCGTGCCCAGCGACCTGCTTCCACTGATGGGCGACGTCGTCGAAACGGATCTGGAGAAGGCCGTGAAGGTCGCCGTCCGCTACGACGTGCCGAGGATGATGTACGAGATTCGGCTGTACTCCACGCCTGAAAAAGCCAGGACACCCGCCATGGAGGAGCTCGTGGATAAGATGACTTCTCAGATGATCTTTCTCTTTCCCACTCAGCCTTTCGAAGTGAACATCATCGATAGCGCTTCCCAGGACGAGAAGGTTCTTTTCCGCGGCAAGCTCATGGATTTCGTCGAGCCGAAGAAGCGCTAATCGTTACTTGGGCGGGACCGCTTTGTAGTGGGAGAGTTCCTTACTGTCACCCGACAACGGGATTAGACTCTCGAGACCGTCCGCCCAAACGACTTTCTGCTCGATGAAACAATTCCATTTCGGAAACGGAAGCCCTTCTCCGGAGAGGTTTGCTCTGGTGACATGGATCTCGTCGGGGCAGAGCTGCGATTCAAAGAAGAGGGTGGTGCCGCACTTGGAGCAGAAACCTCGCTTCGAAGGCTTCGAGCTCTGGTACCAACGGACTTCCGTTTCTCCGCCGGTCCATTTGAACTGAGTTCTCGGGACCACGACCCAGGTGACGAAGGCGGCGCCGCTGCTCTGACGGCAATAGCCGCAATGGCAGTGAGCGCTCGCGGTGAGAGGGCCGTTCGCTTCGAAAGAAACCGATCCGCAGAGGCATTTGCCTTGGGCCATTACTTCCTCACGCCTTATGGCGGCCGTACACCTGGGTCAGTGTCTCGCAAATCTCGCCGAGGGTGACCTTCTTTTTCACGGAGTCGAGAATTATGGGAAGCAGATTGCGATTCTCCTGGGCCGCCTTCTTCAGAGTCTCGCGGCACGCAGTCGCCGTCTTGGCGTCGCGGGAAGCGCGCAGCTTCCGAAGCCGCTCCACTTGATCCTTTTCGACGCGGGGATCGATTTCGAGGACCGGAGGCATCTTCGCTTTCCCCTCGAGAAACTCGTTCTGTCCGACGATGATCCGCTTCTTCGTTTCGATTTCCATCTGGTACTGGTACGCGGCCTCTTGGATGAGGCTCTGCTGCCAGCCCTGTTCGATGCACGCCACGACGCCGCCTTTGGAATCGATCGTTTCTATTAGCTTCTTCGCTTCAGCTTCGATTTCGTCGGTCATTGCCTCGATGGCGTAGGAGCCGCCGAAGGGATCCACGACGGCCGGGACGCCGCTCTCATGAGCGAGTACTTGCTGTGTGCGAAGGGCGAGCGTCGCCGCTTCTTCGGTCGGAAGGCCCAGGGCTTCGTCGCGCGAGTTCGTGTGCACGGACTGCGCTCCGCCGAGAACCGCGGATAGGGCTTGAGTCGTCACCCGGACCACGTTCGTGTCGACTTGGGTCGCGATGAGAGTGCTTCCCGCGGTCTGACAATGAAAACGCAGCATCAGGGATTTCGGATCCTTCGCGCCGAAACGTTCCTTCATCAACTTCGCCCACAGGCGGCGGGCCGCCCGGAACTTCGCGACCTCTTCCAGAAAATCGTTGTGGGCGTTGAAAAAGAAAGAAAGGCGAGGGGCGAAATCGTCGACCTCAAGGCCGCGATCGATGGCCGCCTGAACGTAGCAAAGCCCGTCCGAAAGAGTGAAAGCCACTTCCTGGATTGCGGTGCTGCCCGCTTCGCGGATGTGGTAGCCGCTGATCGAAATCGTGTTCCAGTTCGGCACTTCGGTTTTGCAAAACTCGAAGACGTCGCTGATGAGCTTCAAGCTCGGCTTCGGCGGAAAAATGTAGGTGCCGCGGGCGATGTACTCCTTCAGAACGTCGTTCTGAATGGTGCCGCGGATTTTATCGCGGGCGATCCCCTGGCTGTCGCCCACCGCCAGATAGAGGCTGAGCAGAATCGGAGCGGTGGCGTTGATCGTCATGGAGGTGCTTATCTCGCCCAGGGGAAGATCCTTCAGCACGATCTGCATATCCTCGATGGAACTGATGGCGACACCCACCCGGCCGACCTCGCCTTGCGCAAGCGAGTGGTCCGAGTCGTAGCCCATCTGGGTGGGCAGGTCGAAAGCGATGGAAAGACCGGTGGTCCCCTGGGAAAGCAGGTACTTGTAGCGCTCGTTCGAGGCCCGCGCGTCCCCGAAACCGGCGTACTGCCTCATGGTCCAGAGCTTCTTCGTGTACATGGTCGGATGCACGCCCCGAGTGAAGGGGAACTCCCCGGGCTTCTCGAGCGCCTTGGGCGCGTCTCCGGGACCATAGAGGATCTTTTTCATTCCGCGAGCTTAGAGAGGTTTTTCCAGGAACTCAACCCCTGGGAAGGGAAGGTTAACTCGCCGGTTGAAGCGAAGCGGCCAAATTGGTAGTTTCCCCGCTTCCTGGGGGCACCGAGAGGACTCGTTCATGAGCAAGGTCGAAACGATTTTCCAGAATGATCACGAAGAGGTCGTCTTCTTCAACGACCCCGCCGTCGGCCTGAAGGCCATAGTCGCCATCCATAGCACTCAGCTCGGACCCGCCTTGGGCGGCTGCCGTATGTGGAAGTACGAAAACGTGGACCAGGCGGTCGAGGATGCGCTCCGCCTCTCCCGCGGCATGAGTTACAAAGCCGCGGTCGCCGGCCTCAATCTCGGCGGCGGCAAAGGCGTCATCATCGCCGACCCCAAGAAAGACAAATCCGAAGCTTTGTTCCGCAGCTACGGCGCGTTCGTGGAATCGCTGAATGGCCGCTACATCACCGCCGAAGACGTGGGAACCGACGTCAACGACATGGAGTACATCTTCATGGAAACGACGAACGTCGTCGGCGTGGAGCGCACGCACGGAGGCTCGGGAGATCCTTCTCCGTGGACCGCGAAAGGCGTTCTCGAAGGCTTGCGTGCTTGCGTGGAAGTGAAGCTCGGCCGCACGGACTTGCAGGGACTTTCGGTCGCCGTTCAGGGCGCCGGAGCCGTCGGCCGAAACCTCGTGGATCTTTTCACGGCGGCCGGCATGCGGGTTTTCCTCACGGACATCGATCAGAGCCGGGTGGCCTCCTACCGCGGCCGCGAGAACGTGGAAGTGGTCGGCTCGAACGACATTTACGACTTGCCGGTCGACATCTTCTGTCCCTCCGCTCTCGGCGCGATCCTCAACGAAAAGACGATTCCGAAACTGAAATGCAAGATCGTGGCGGGCAGCGCGAACAATCAGCTCGCCACTCCCGAATCCGGCGACGAGCTTTATCGGCGCGGCATTCTCTACGCTCCGGACTATGCGCTCAACGCCGGCGGCCTGATGAATGTCTCCATCGAGTTCGAAGGCTACGACGAGACGCGGGCCAACCGCATGATCCGTAACATCTACTACGTGATGAAGGCGATTCTCGCTCAGTCCCACCAGGAAGGAACGCCGGAGTACAAATGCGCGGATAGAGTCGCCGAGCGCCGCATCGCCGAAATCAGCCGGTTGCGGGGACGCTACATGGGGCACACGAAACCCATGTTCAAGGGCCGCGTCGATCGCCGGTAATGAAGTCTCGTCGATTCATCCCTAAACGCTACCAGCTTGCCAAGGATGCCGTGCGGATCGCCGCCTCCGGCCATCCGTGGATTTTCCGTAGCCATCTCAGCTCCGCCGCCGAGGCTTTTCGCGACGGCCAGTGGCTCGAGCTCGTCGACGGCAGAAACGAGCCGGTCGCATACGGCGTTTATCAAAAGGAAGGGCTCATCGGGATTCGGGTCTTTGGGGGAGGGGCGGAAGCTCCGACCGCGGCGGTTCTCACTAAGAGAATCGACGCCATTCTCGCCCGGCGTGTTCACCTTCGAAAATTTTCAAACGCGTTCCGTGCGGTACACGGCGACAACGACGGGATTCCCGGGGTCGTCGTGGACGTCTACGGGGACTCGCTGATTCTGCAGACCTACGTTTCCTCCGTCGATACGTTGGGCCGGTACGTCGCGGCTTTCGTCGGCCGCCGCCTAGAGCTTCGAAACGGAGTCTGGAAGCAGCCGTCGCGCCGCCGGGATCCCAAACAGAATCAGCGCGTCTTGTTCGGCAAAGCGCCGGGAATCATCGGAGTGACGGAGGGCAAGCTCTACTATTCCGTGGACCTCGCCGAAGGGCAGAAGTCGGGAGCGTTTTTGGATCTGCGCGGGCTTCGCAAGTGGATTGCTCTCCAAAAGTGGAACGGCTACCGCGTCCTCAATCTCTTTTCCTACAGCGGTACACTGGGCCTCGCGGCCGAGACCGCCGGAGCGAAGGAAGTCGTGAACGTGGACGTTTCGCAAGGGGCGTTGGATTTCGCGAAGAAGCACAACGCCAAGGTTCCCGGCGTACAGAAGTACGTCCAGATGGACATCTTCGAGGATCTTTCGAGGAAGCTCGGCGCCAACGAGAAGTTCGACGTCATCATCGTCGACCCACCGTCCATGGCGAGCGAGAAGTCTCAGGTGCCGAAGGCGCTATCGACCTACAAGCGGATCTACCGGGAGGTCGTCGGGCACCTTACGCCGCGGGGAATTCTCATCGGCGGGTGCTGCACTTCGCGCATCACCCGTGCCGATTTCCGCCGCACTCTCGACGAGACTTTGGGCCGTCAACTGAAGTTGAAGTCAAGCTTGGGGCCCGAGGACGATCATCCGGTCGCATTTGCCGAAGGGGACTATCTTAAGATATTTATCTACGCACATTAGGAGGTCCCATGAGATTCCTCATTGCGTTCCTTTCCCTCTTCTCCCTGACCGTTTTTGCCGCTGCTCCCCAATACAAAACCAAGACGGATTGCGTCGACGTCAAAGAGCCCATTGCGTGGACTTATTGCAAAACCGAAACGATCGGCAGCCGTAACCGTGACTTGCTCTACCACTTCCATGGACGCGGCGGTAAGGCCACGTTCTGGACCGATAAGGATTATTACACGACCCTGGTGCGGTCCGAATGGGCGCGCTATGGGTTCCACCCGCCCACGGTGGTTTCGATCTCCTTCGGTCCCATTTGGCTACTGGTCGAAAAGAACAAGAGCCCGGACAGCGGACTTCTGGAAGTGTTCCAAAACGTCGTGATGCCGACGGTGGAAAAGAGCCTGAAACATTTCTCCGGCCGCCGCCTGCTGGTGGGTGAGTCCATGGGAGGTTTCAACGCTACTCAAGTGGCGCTCAAAACCGGAAACGACTTTGCGAAGGTCGCGATTCTCTGCCCGCCGATGGTCACGCTTTCGCCGTTCTCCACCAAAGAGGAGATCGAAGCGTACCTTTCTACTCACAAAGCGAATCCGCAGCTCGTGAAAGAAATGATTATGCTGAGCCACGCGTTCATGCCGGAAGAGGCGGACTGGCTGAAGGCTTCCCCGCTCGAGCTCGCGAAGACGAAGCTGAATCCGCGCACGCCGAGCCTTTATCTCTCCTGTGGGTTTTACGACGAGTTCGGGTTTTATCCGGGCTCGGAGATCTTCGCGGAGATGGCGGTGAAGCAGAGAGCACGGCTCCAATGGCGCCCGCTCTACGGCGGTCACTGCGCCGTCGACGGAATCTCGCTGGCCGCGTTTCTTCGCTAGAGGGGATTGAAGCCCATCACGACTTGAATTTCATACAGCCGTTTGTTGCGCTCGAGGAAGTCGTCCCCGAGCTCCACGGCGTAGGTGGCGAAGTTTATCCTCGTGTGGGAGGGAAGTCTCAGTCCGATGCCGAAGGTTGGATAAAGCTGATTCAAACCCGTGCGGATATCGAATCCGGGTCCCTTGAACTCGAGTCCGATGTGGATCTTCTTGTTGGCGTTGATTCCGCGCTCGACCATGCGGCGATAGTCGGCGGTGAGACTGAGCGACGACTTCTTGGATAGCGTGTACTTGAACGCCGTTCCCACGTTGTAGACCATCGGGAGGTTGTGGGGGAGGGCGTTTCTTCCGCCCAGCCGCCGGAACTTGGTCTGTCCCACATTTTCGACCTGCAGGCCCAGGGTCCACTCGGGGCCCTTCTTGCCGAAGATCGGAATTTTCGCCATACCGCCGAAGTTCACGCCGACGGCCCAGCCAAGCCCCAGCTGATCCTTCAAATACTGGTAGACCGCCGTTTGAAAGTCCGAAGTGGGCACGCCGATGCTGGCGATGAGGCCCGCGGTGTCCAAGGTTAGATCGATGCCGCTTCGTTGAAAGACGCGGAGGGAGGCCCCGAAGGCGAGATAGTCGGAAAAGGGAAAACCCCCGCCGAGAATAATGCCGACGTCATTGTGCAAGTCTATATCGACGGCGGCGTTCAGAGTGGTCAGATCCCGGAAGTCGGTGAAGCTCGAAGCGTTGTTAAAGAAGGAGATGCCGAAATACTTCGTCACGAAGGACGGCCGCAGGGCGAATGCCATGGACTGTAAATCGTTTCGGATCAGATTGTTGTGGTCGCCGTCGAAGAGCGCGTTGCCTATCCGGCCCAGCGTATTCATGCCGTCGACCTGTAGAGTCGCGTCGATCAGGTTGACGTGATTTCCGCGGATGTAGGCTAGGGCGGCCGGGTTGTACCAAAGCGCATTGTAATCGTCGGCCAGCGCGATGAAGGCGTTTCCCATGCCCATCGCTCGGGTCGCCGTGTACGTCTCGCGCGTCAGCTCGGCGCGCGCGCCGAGGCCCGCGAGGCAAGCGACGAGAATCAGAATTCGTTTGAGGGCTTTCATTTTCCTTCCGGAACGAGATTGAGCCGATGCACACGCCAGCCGCTCTTATCCTCGGGAGCCTGGCTCAAGGTCGCTTTGAGGCTTGCCGTGCCCCTTTGGAATCGTATCTCCGCCCGGCACTCCACGCGATTGGCCGCGGAGGGATCCTCTTTGGCGGCGGGAGAACATTCGATGGCTTCCACCTTTTCGACGCCGCCTTTGTCGCCGTAACGCTCGTGAAGGTTCGTCAGATACCGGCGGAGAAACGCTCTTTCCCCCCGGTCCCGGGGAAGGAAGGCGAAAAGGGCCGATACGGCGATGAGCAACGCGACCGCGGCCAGCGGCTTGCCGTACTTAGGTTTTCTTTTTCGTTTTCGCGCCATGGTTTCTAAAAATCGATCGTGTAACGCAGAAACATCCGCCGGTTGCCTTCCCGGTTTTCTCCCGACCCGACGTCCTGCCCGTAGGTTCCGACTTCCAAGTCTCCGCCGGCCACGCGCCAGCCCAATCCGCCGGTCAGGTAATATTGGTTGGACCCCAGCCAGAAAAACCACGTCCTCTCGTTGTCGATTTGCACTCCGACGTGAAGGCGCTTCTGAAAGGGAACGTCCACGAGCTCGATGTTCTTGAACTCCGCCGAAATGGTCGCCTTCCAGCCCCGCCACAGATTGGGGCGCAGCGAGAACGCGATGTTGAAGCTACGGAGGATCGGATCCGGCTCGGTCGTCGAAACTTTGTTGAGGTAGTTGGATTGGACGAAAGTCGTGTCGAGTAGATCTTTTCCGACGAAGGCGAGAGTCGGAAGCCACTTGAAGGGCAGGGTGAGCATCACGCCGGCGTTGACGCCGATGCCGAAGCCTTCCTTCATCTGCGAGTTTATGGCCGCTTTGTTTGCGACCGCCGAGTGATCGAATCCGCCTTTGAGCTGGTTGCGGATAATCCCCCGGACCGAGGCTCCGAACTTCACGGTGTTACCGGCGATACCGAACCCGTAACCGACGGCTCCCCCAACGTCGTAGCCCGAGTCGGTGTCGAGGCTGACGCCGTCGGAGCGCCCGGCGTACCAGTAGCTTCCGAGCAGGTTCACGGCGAAATTGCGCCGGGCGACCGCCATCGACAGGTTGTAGCGGCCATAGGCATACTCGCCGGGATGCTGCTGGAGACGGGAAAAGACCTGGCTCATGCCGGTAGACCGGTCGCTCACAAGCGAGGTTAGGCCCGATCCTCCGGCCACGACATCGATGGCGATGGGGATGATTTCCCACTTCCGGCGGAACTCTTTTGCTAGCCCCGCGGGATTATAGTAGTTTGCTACGTGACCACGCGCGTCAGCGGTGTGCGCGTTTCCCATGGCGAGTGCCTGGGGAGAGTCGTAATCGTGGAAGAGTTCTTCCAGCCCGTAACTCGTGCCGATAAAGGGCGTGAGGAAAAAAGAAAGCACGATGAGCTTCCAGATCAGCCAGAACAAGTTGTGGAATGAGGCGCTCATCGATTGTGAAGGTTTCCACTTTTTTTATCGGTATGTGGGCGCACTACCTATAGAGGCGGGTGGAATGCCATGAGTCGAAGATCGTGGCGCCTCGAGCCAAGAAAGCCGCGGATCACGGACCTGCCTTATCCCAAGGCTTGGGGATTCGTGTTCCGCTTTTTCAAGACGTTCGACGTTTTGATCTTCCGGCTGCTCCAATTCTTCGAGCTGTACCGCGCGCAAAAATTCATCCTCGGCATTCCTTCTTTTGCGACGAAGGACTTCGCGCTGCTTCAAGCCGCCGTGTTCAACGGAACTCAGGAGGAAGTACTCGGCTTCCGGCCGCGCCGGCTTTTCCACCGGTTGCTCAAGGGCGTTCCGGATCTGGAAATGTTCGAGGCCGTCCGATTTCAGCTCGCCGTTTCGGAGAAAGCTCTTCGCAGCGTCGAGGTGAACACGGAGACCCGTGGGTTCATTAACGTGCAAATGCCGTGGCAGATTCCGTGGGAGCTACCGAAGGTTTCGTACTTGCGCATGCGGCCCCTCGGCATCGACACCCTCGTCGGGCGCGTGGAGCTTGGAAACTACGAAGTGATCTCGAGCCCCGTGTTCTTTCTCACCGATCAAGTGAAGTGGGTCGTGATCTCCGACATCGACGACACGATCAAGGATTCCCAGATAGCGCACACGACGACTTTTCGATCCATTCTCGCCAGCATCTTCAAAGGCCATTACTACCGCTACCAGGCGATCGAGGGTATGGCGGATCTCTACCGGCGGCTTGCCGCGAAGGGCGCGATGATCGTTTACCTCACGAGCACGCCGTATCAGCTTTCGCCGTTCCTGCTGAAGTTCCTCCGCGATTGTCAGTTCCCGGAAGGCCCGGTGTTTCCGCGGTGGCTCGGTTACAACCGCTTCGGCCACAAGATCCGCACGCTTCGCCGCCTGCTGAATCACGTGAGCCACCAGCGCTGCGCCCTCATCGGGGACAGCGGCGAGCAGGACCTGCAAATCTACCGGCGTCTTTGCGAAAGCGCGGAGTACGGAAGCCACGTGGAGAGAATCCTCATCCGCCACGTTCCAGGCTCCCCGCTTCCGTCTTCCCAGGCCCCCCGCGAAGTCCTGTATAAGACCATTCCCGAGCTGGAACAGGAACTTAGCTTCATCCTCAATAGCTAGGCTTTGCCCATGCTATAATTTAAGGACCTTCCGAAGTTTTTGGTCCCCCTTAAGGAGAACCCATGATCCGCTTAATATTTGGGCTGGCTCTCGCCTTTGGAACGGCGCGCGCGTTGGCCCTAAGCACGGCTTATGTGAACTTCGAGCATCCCGAGGGCTGGCGTTGCGAGCTGTCCCAGGGCGTATGGATTTGCCAGAGCACCGTGGAGCCGGATCGCAAAGAGTCGGTGGTGCTTTCGATCGCGACCATGCGGACCGAGTGGGACTCTCTCGACAACTACCTCGAGTATCTGAAAAAGCCCCGGCCCGTTCAGGACGAGGACGGCAATCAGCTGACGTCGAAAGTCACTTACGCCCGA
>CAZZHG010000049.1:0-38852 GCA_964653655.1 uncultured Pseudobdellovibrionaceae bacterium | reverse complement strand
GGCTTCGCGCTGGCCGCGGGCGGCGTGGCGCTCTGGACGTGGCTGGGCCTTCCCTGGCAGCGCACGGCCCTCAATACTGAGGCGAAATACCTGATGCTTCGCCACGCCTTCGAAACCTGCGGGCTTTACCGGGTGGAGTTCAAGACGGACGCGCTGAACGACAAGTCCCGAAACGCTTTGGCGCGCATCGGTGCCAAATTCGAAGGCACGTTCCGCAGCCATGTCATCACCGAGAGCGGCCGGCGCCGCGACACGGTATGGTTCAGCATCCTCGATTCGGACTGGCCTGAAGTGAAAACTCACCTGGAAGGCCTTATCGCGCGCCGCCTGGGGTAAAATACCCGGACGTGCTTTTCCGAAAGACATGGCTGGCCACGGGGGTATTCCTATCGCTCCCCGCCCTCGCCACCATCCGCTGCGGTGAGGCGGGCTCCATTCTGGCTCCCGGGGGAAATTTTCAGGTCCGAAGGGCCGGCCCCGGCACCGACGTTAGATTTCCGGAGCTGGTGAAAACGTTCGAAGCGGCGAAAAAGGAATTTTACGCAAACGAAAAGCTCCCGGAGGAAGCTCTGCTGGAAGCGACGGCGAAGCTCTGGGACGCCGTCGGGCTGAAGTATGAGAAGGTGGAGATCCCGGAGGCCAGGAATCTGAAACAAGCGAAGCACTTCGCTTTGCGCCTCGTTTCCGATCCTCAAAAAGGCGGGGCGAGCCTCAACCACTACGTCGAAGCCATTCACCGGATCTATGGACACTCGACGCTCTACGATCCGTACGTGCTCCGCCAGACGAAATCGACCGGTCTGCGAAGGACCCGCGACGTCTGGAAGGGGGATGAGCTCGATCATTACGAGAAGGAAGTCCTAATCAGCGACGCCGCCGCCCGCGACGTGACCATCAAAGACACGCTTACTCACGAGGCGATTCATCTGCATTCCGCAGCACTCCGGGCGCAAGGCATAGACTCCGAGCTTTCCGGTTTCGTCATGGGCCGGGAGAACAGCAAGATCAGCCCCGACAACACCTCCCCACTCTACAAGGAAAACATGTGGCTCGAGGAGGCGGCGACCGCCGCCCACGACGCCTATCAGGACATTCTCGAAGTCAGAAACGACGTAAAAGCTCTTCACGTGGCTTGGGTGCAGGAGCTAAACCCGGATAAGCGCCGGGCGCTGGAAGCCGAAGTGCAAGCCATCTTCGCCTCTCCCAGGTTCGCCGATGTAGTGCTCCGTACCGACGATTTGAAATGGGTTTCCTTTCAGCTCGCCGACGTCGCAAATCGCCTCGGGAAAAGTTATGGCCTCGGCGGGCAACCCGTCACCGTGCACCCGCAGACCATCGACGGACAACGCTGGCTCCGCGTGGAGTCGCCCGAGACGGGTCTAGACTACGTCTTTCCGCTTCTGGGGCCAGAGCTTTCCAAGCTTCCCGACTCGGGACTGGGATTTCTTCCCATCGTCGAACAGAGAATGCATCGGCTCGAAACGCTCGGAAACGACACCAGAGGGCTCGCCCTCGCCGCCCAAGCGACAGGGCATGGACTGAAAGGCAATACCACTCTGTCCCTTCCCGAATCAGCCAGACAATTGGATACGATGGTGGACGCACTCGCGAGAGCGCGGGTTCTCACGAACCGCGCGATGCCGAAGGTTCCGGAGCCGCCGCCGCAGAAACCGAAATGAAACGCCTGACCGCAAAACGTCTCGTGATTACCATCCCCACTCTCCTGTGTGTCGCGTACCTGGGCCTCTGGATCTTCCTTCGTAATCCCGGACTCGGCTGGGTGAGCTATCAGGAAGGGCCGCGGGGAAACCCGGAGACCCTGAAGGCCGTCGTCGAAACGATGACGAAATTTCCCAGGCATATAGAAGACCACGACGGGCTCGCCCAAGCCGCCGACTTCATCCGCGGGGAATGGGAAAAACTGGGGCTTAAGGTCGAACGGCAACCCTACGAGGTGACTACGGGAAAAACCGAAAACCTGATCACGAGCTTCGGCCCCGAGACGGGCCCCCGAATCGTCGTGGGGGCTCACTACGACGTCGCGGGGCCCTTCCCCGGAGCCGACGACAACGCGAGCGGCGTCGCGGGACTTCTCGAAGTGTCCCGCCTTTTGAAGACGATGCAACCGGGACTGAGAAAGCGGATCGACCTCGTCGCCTACTCCACCGAAGAGCCGCCGTACTTCGGGAGCGACGACATGGGAAGCTCGTACCACGCAAGAGGCTTGAAGGACGGCAAGGCTGACGTGGAGCTGATGATAAGCCTCGAGATGATCGGCTACTTCGTCGATAAACCCGATACGCAGAAGTATCCACTAGCGGCGCTGAAGCTCTTCTACCCGACGACGGGAAACTTTCTCGCGGTCGTGGGAAAGTTCGGCCAGCGCGAGCCCGTTCGCCGGGTCCGGCGCGGCCTCGCTCGTCACATGAAGCTCGTCACCCATTCGCTCAATGCCCCCGAAAGTTTACCCGGGGTGGACTTTTCGGATCACCGAAGCTACTGGGCCTCAGGTTTTCCCGCGGTGATGCTCACCGACACGTCTTTCTACCGAAATGCGAACTACCACACCGCAGATGATAAACCCGAGACCCTGGATTACGAAAAGATGGCGGATGTCGTCGGCGGCGTTTACGGATTCTTGGTCGACTGCCACTGACCTACTTGCGCTTGGAGCGCAGATCCAAGTAGACGGCGAGGATGATCACGATTCCCTTGAAGACCTTCTGGTAGTGATCGCTCACGCCGATAAGGCTCATCCCGTTGTTCAGGATGCCCATGATGAGCACACCTAGAAGAGTGCCCGAAATCTTGCCGACGCCGCCCATGAGGCTCGTGCCGCCGATGACGACGGCGGCGATGGCATCCAGCTCTCCCAGCTCACCCGCCGAGGGAACGGCGCCGTTCACCCGGGCCGCGTCCATCGCGCCCGCAAGGCCCGAAAGACAGCCGATGAGAAAGTAAACCATCCAGAGAGTGCGCGCGACGGGTACGCCCGAAAGCGCCGCGGCTTCCGGATTTCCGCCGATGGCGTATACGAACCGGCCGAAACGCGTGTACTTGAGGGCGAACATGCCGAGGCCCGCGCAAAGCAGGCCGATGAAAACCATGTAAGGAATCCCGCGGTAACCGCAGAACACCGAGGCTCCGACTCCGGCGAGAATCGCCGAGATCACCATACGGCGAATGGCCGACGGCCAGCGCAGTTTTCCCTGCACCGCCGCGAGACCGTAGGAACCCAGGGCCAAAGCAAGGCCGATTATGAAGAGGGCCGCGCTCGGTAGCGGCGGCAGGTAATCGGAGCTCAATCGGCCGAGAGAGTCACCCAACGGCGCGACGGCTTGCGCGCCGGAGATGATGAGCGTGAGCCCGCGGCAGATGACCATCATCCCCAGCGTGACGATGAAGGGCGTGATTTTCAGACGGCTGATGGCGAACCCGGTGAATCCCCCGCTGAGGCCACCGACGAGCATCGCGAGCAAAAACGATCCCGCCGCGCCGACCGCTCCGTTCGCGGCCCAGCCCCACTGCACCTGCGAGATGGCGGCCACCATGCCCGACAGAGCGAGCACCGAGCCGACGGACAAATCGATACCGGCGGTGAGAATGACGAAAGTCATTCCGACCGCGAGGGTCATGTTCACGCACACCTGACGCGAGAGGTTGCTCAAGTTGCGCGAAGTAAGAAAGCTTCCGTTCGATTCGTAGTGAAAGAAGATCGCGACGGCCAGGATGCCGAGAAGTGGGGCGAATCCCTTGAGGGTCCGATTCCACTCTTTACCGACGCTCGGGATAGACCATGTAGGTTTCAATGCTTGTGTCATCGCTTCCATCTCTCACCCCGTACCGGCGGCAAACTCCATGATGCGTTCCTGCGTCAGCTCATCGTTGACGAGGTCGGCCACCGCCTTACCCTGTTTCAAAACCAAAACCCGGTCGGACAAAGAAAGAATTTCCGGCAACTCCGAGGACACCATCACGATGGACATGCCCTGGGACGATAGGTTGCGGATGATCTGGTAAATCTCTTCTTTCGCGCCGACGTCGATGCCGCGCGTGGGTTCGTCCAGAAGCAACACCTTCGGGTTGCGCGAGACCATCTTGCCGAGCAAAACCTTCTGCTGATTGCCGCCGCTGAGCGTCCGCACGGCCTGGCGCGGGTGCAGGCACTTCACGCCCATTTCTTTCACGGTTTTCGTGACGAAGCCGCGCTCGCGGAACAAGTCGAGAAAGCCCATCTTGCTGCACATCTTCGGAAGCAGCGAAATCGTGAGATTGAAATCGATCCCGTGGCCGAGAAAGAGCCCGTCCTTCTTTCGATCTTCCGGAACGAAAGCCACGCCGTCGGCCATCGCTTCGTCGATGTGGGTCCAGTTCACGGGCTTGCCTTCGAGAGCGATTTTTCCGGTGCGCTTGCCGGGAAGCACGCCGAGCATCGAGCGGAGCAGTTCGCTTCGGCCCGAACCCATGAGACCCGCAACGCCGAGGATCTCGCCCTTTCTCAGCTCCAGATTCACGTCCTGAAGAACCGGGCGGCCGAGCCGGCATTTGTGGCTCAACCCCTGGATGGAAAGCACCGGCTCCACGGTGACCCTCTTCGCGTATTTCGTCGCCGCCTGAAGCGGACGGCCCACCATATGGCGAATGACTTCCGCCTCGTTGGTCTTCGTCGGATCGAGCTCGGCGACGGAGGCCCCGTCGCGTAAAACCAGGATCCGGTCGGCGAGCTCGAATACCTCGTCCAGCTTGTGCGAGATGTAGATGAAGCTCATCTGCTTCGAGCGCCACTCCTTGATGATCCGGAAGAGGTTCGCCACTTCCTGAGTCGATAGCGCGGAGGTGGGCTCGTCGAGAATCAGCAGGCGCGCCTTGTGATGAAACGCCCGGGCGATTTCCACGAGCTGGCGTTTCGCGACCGAAAGATCGTTCACGAGAGCTTCGGGGTCCACGTCGAACCCGAGGTTCTCGAACAGCTTGCGCGCCTGTGTGAACATCGACTCCCAGTGGATCACTTCCCCGAAACGAAGCGACGGTTTTCCGTCGTAGGGAAAGCCTTCCGTCAAAAACAGATTCTCCGCGACGGTAAGCTGGGGAAACAGGCAAAGTTCCTGGTGGATGATCGAAATTCCGCGCTTTCGCCCGTCCATCGGCGTGGTCAGTCTCAGCGGCTTGCCCTCGAAGGTGAGCTCCCCCTCGAACGAGCCGTGAGGCCACACCCCGCTCAGGATTTTCATGAGCGTGGATTTCCCGGCGCCGTTCTCGCCGACGAGCGCGATGCACTGACCGGCGTGAATTTCGAAATTCACTTCGTTCAGGGCGTAAGCCCCGTCGAACTGTTTCTTTACGTGGGAAATCTCTAGAAGCGGCGCCACTTTTACTCAGTCCGCCTGGGGCCCGAAGACCGCTTCCTTCGTGTGGAAACCGGAATCGATCAGGGTTTCCTGAATGTTAGCTTTGACGACCTTGTCCACCGGCGTGTTCACGACCTGGACTTCCTTGAGGCCGTTGAAAATCTTGGCGTCGGCGCCGATGGGCTCCTTACGGGCGAGGTGAACGGCCGTTTCGACCGCCGCCTTCGCGAGCGGCTTGATGCCTTTGAGGACCGTCATGCTTTGGCGGCCTTTCACGATGTCCTTCACGGCCGCGAGATCGGCGTCCGCTCCGGCCACGAATACTTTGCCGACGAGCTTTTGCTCCTCGAGGGCCTGAATCGCGCCGAGCGCCATGCCGTCGTTGTTAGCGAGGATGGCGTCGATCTTGTTCTTGTACCGGGTCAAGGCGTTTTCGACTGTGGACAGCGCGAGCGCCGTAGACCAGCCGGGGTGATTCTGCTTCACGACGACCTTGATGGTCGGGTGTTTCTCGAGAACCGAAAGATTGCCGCGGGTGATCTCGTCGGCGACGGAGTGGCCGGCCTCGCCCATGAGAAGCACGACGTTGCCCTTACCGCCGATGGCGGCGACCGCTTCCTCCGCCTGAATCACGCCGACCTGAAAGCTGTTCTGAGTGACGTAAGCGTCGATGTCGCCGTTCTTGATGATGCGGTCGTAAGCGATGACCGGTACGTTGTCTTTCTTGGCGAGCGCGACGAGAGTCGAAGCGGCTTCGCTGTTCACCGGCTGAATGACGAGAGCGTCGATGTTTTTGGAAAGCAGCGTCTCTACTTTCGCGGTCTGCACGTCGACCTTGCCGTCACAAGAAGCGAACTCGACGGAGGCGCCGAGGGAGTTGGCGAACTCTTCGAAGTATTTTTTGTCTTTCGAGTAGCGTTCCTCGTTCATCGTGGCCAGCACGAATCCGATCCGCACCGGCTTCTGAGCGGTCGCCGTGGACGACTCTTCTTTCTTCGTGCAGCGAGTAAAAAGGCACGCCGCAAACAGAGCCAAGGCCACGACTTTCAAATTCTTTTTCGAGGTCATCACTTCTCCCATTAGAGCGCGCGAACCCCCCGCGCTTCGCGGCATTAAAGGCGAGGTAAATCCCCTCTGTCAACCAAGGTTCCTCGGGTATAATGAGGGGTGAATCCACGGCTTTAGATCCTCTTCTTTAACCCGGAAAAACCATGAAAACCGCACTCAAAAGGCTGGCCCTTTTTCTGGTCACTTTGGGAACTTTCGGCTGCGCCCTACTCCAGCCGAACGGCCAGAAATCCGACGAGCAGGCCAAAATCCACCTCCAGGTCTCCATCGATCGGTTCAACGCCCGTGAGTACAACAAGGCGATCGAATCCTGTAACAAAGCCATCGAGCTGAATCCGAAGCTCGCCGAAGCGTACAACCACCTCGCTCTCATCTATATGGAGACGAAGCGGTACCAGCAGAGTTTCGAGACCTTCCAGAAGGCTCTCAAGATAAGAAGCCAGTATCCTGAAATTCTTAATAATATCGGAGTTTTATTTAATAGGCAGGAGAAGTTCGGCGAAGCCATTCCCTACTTCCAGAAGGCTTTGGCCGACAACACGTACCTGACCCCCGAAAACGCCCAGACCAACATGGGCTACGCCTACTTCCGCATGGGCCAGCTCGCGACCGCGAAGACCTATCACCAGAAGGCCTTGGACGTGGTTCCGAACTTCTGCCTGGCGAGCAAGAACTTGGGCGACGTGTACGTGAAAGAAAAGAAGTTCACCCAGGCGGAAAAGCATTTTCGCAGAGCGGCACGAAATTGCCCCCTCTATCAGGAGGCCCGCTACAAGCTGGGCCTGGTGCTCGTGAAAATGGGCGACCGAAAGACCGCCAAGCTCGAGCTGGATAAACTCCTGAAGCAGAGCAAAGAAGGCGCCTACGTGGACCGAACTCACGAGGTTCTTAAATATTTGCAGTAACGCACCTTCCTCTGGACTCAGCGGACAAACCTCTCTACTAATAGTCGAGTCTCATGGACAGTTTTGGCGCATATCTCAAGGGCCACCGGGAAAGTAAGGGCATTCGTCTGGAGGAAATCGCCTCCATCACGAAGATTCACCTGCACAATCTCGAGCTCCTCGAATCCGATCGCTGGGAAAAACTCCCGCCCGATCCGTTTTTGCGCGGCTTCATCGTCGCCTACGGCAAGTACGTCGGCCTCGACCCGAAAGATCTGCTGGGCAAGTATCTCGAATCGATCAACGTCACTCCGGCGACTGCGGCGACGGCTACGGACGGATCGGTCGACGATTCTCCGCCGCCCGGAGATCTCATCGACCAGGGCCCGACCCTCTCGACCCGAAAAATTTTTGGCGGCGCGGGGATCGTCCTCATCGTCGCGCTTCTCGGCGGTATCGTCTACTTGGGTAAACGCGCGACCGATCAGTCGCTGAAGACCGCGAAGACCGAGGAAGCCGCGCCCGTCGCTCAAACGACGACCGGCGACCACGCTCCGGCTTCGCTGCCGGCGGCTTCCGCCGCGGACACGAAGGCGCCCGCTCCCGAGACGAAAACGCAGGCCGCGGCTCCTCCCGCGATGGCCACCACCGCGAATAACAACGCCCAGGCTCCGGCGGCGGCCGTGACCGAACACAAAGTGAACATCGAAGGCAGCGAGCGCACCTGGATCAAGGTGGTCGTCGACGAGAACGCGCCCATCGAGTACTTCCTCCCCCAGGGCGAAAAAGTTTCCTATCAGGCGAAGCAAAAGATCAAAGTCGTGCTCGGCAACGCCACCGGCGCGAAGGTCTTCTACAACGGCAAGGCCACCGAGGGAGTGAACTTCCTCGGCACCATCCGCAGCTACAAGTTCCCGGAAAACGCGGAATTCCCGCAGGACACCGCCTCCCGGCGGATGCCCACTTCCGACACTCCTCCCGCGCAAAACTAGTCCGCCCATCGTCATTAGGTCGTCGCTACGCTCCTCGCAATGACGGGGAAAGCTCCCGCAACTAGAATGGATTGCGATTCATGCCTCTCCTTTTCCCCATCGCTGTCCTTTGGATCCTGCTTTCCGTGGCGAGGATCTACCTCGGCGTCGACCCCTTGGACGAGTCCTCGATCGTCGCCCAAAGCCAGCGGTTCCTTCTCGGGGACCGGCCGTTCGTGGACGACAGCAATTTTCTGCAGACCGCTCAGCTTCTGACCCTGCCGCTGTTTCGCGCGTTTCATTGGGTGAGCGGCGGGCTGGATGGTCTGGTTCTGTTCAACCGCTGGCTTGGGTTCGCGTTCGCGGCGCTGGTCGCCTGGGCCGCCTCGCGGCTGGGGAAAACCCGGGAAGAAAAAATTCTCTGCGCGTCTCTATTTCTCGTCTATTGCCCGCTCCAAATAGCGGGGCTCAGCTACTACTCCCTTGGCGCCGGGCTATTTTTTCTCTCGCGCGCGTTGGTTGGCTCGCCTTTTCTTTCGGGAGCCCTCGACGCCCTCGCCTCCCTAGTGCTTTTTCCGCTCGCGGGAGCGGCCGCCGTCGCGGCCTACTTCGATCGCAAGCACCTCGCTCGGCGAGCGGCTGGCTTCGGGCTTGGACTCGCACTTGCCTCGCTCGCCATCGGACTCACCCCCGCGCTTCTAGCGGAGCAGATCCACCGGCTGAATCAGAGCCGCATTCCCCATCAGGATTTTCTGGCACTTTCTCACTTCGCTCGGATGACTCTGCTTTGGCTGGTGTATCTAGCTCGTCCCGGTTTTCTCGCGCTCGTAACGCTACTTCTCTTGGGGCGCCGCTACCCGTGGGCGAAAACCACGGCCCTCATCGTGGCCCCCCTGCTTCTGTGGTGGACGAACCGCAGCTCTCTCGGCGGGATGGGCGCGGAAGGAGTCGTCTTTCATCTGATGTTTCTCGCTCCGCTCCTCGCGCGTGAAACGGAATTCCCATGGCGGTATTGGATTCCCTCGCTCGCGGCGGGAGTGGTTCTGAGTTTCGCAAGTCAGCGCCATCTCACGGCGGCGGCGGTGGGACTGCTTCCGGGCGCGGCGCTGGCGCTCGCCGCCCTCACGCGGGAAAAGCCGGCGGCCTGGATTTCGGCGGCGGCGATTCTTTTCGGCCTTTTTCAGATGCAGTTTCCGGCGAGAGATCTCGAGGTGCGAGCCGCCATCCGGGGCGGACCTTACGAGGGGCTATTCGTAAAACTCGTCGATAAAACTCAGATTGAGGCGCTCGGCGCGGATCTGAGAGGCGCCGCGGGCGAGCCCGGCAAGGTGCTCGTTCTCGGCGGGAAACCTTCGTCCTACCTTCTCACTCCGCTTCGGCCCGCGGCTTCGAACCTGTGGCGAACGTGTTACGACACGGAAGGGATCGGCTGCGCCGAGTACTACGCGGGAAAACTCGGCGAGATCAGTCTCGCCGTCGTGCACCGGGAAGATTGGATCGCAGAAAAAATGGGAACGCTCGTGAACGCCATCCGCCGGGAATGCACCCATCTGGATCAGGCGGCCGGCTACGATCTATTCCGCTGCGGCGGGAATCGTCAGCAACTTGCGATCCACCGCTCTCCATAAATACCAGGCGGCGACCGACGAGGCCCCCTTCCAGTGAGGAACGAGCGGCGCAATTTCCTTCGGCTTCGGAACTTCGGGCAAACCGTACAGCAGCTGAATGCCCTTTCGCACGCCGTAGTCTCCGACGGGAAGAATGTCCGGCCGGCCGAGGGAGAAGATCAAAAACATGTGGGCCGTCCACTCACCGACGCCCTTCACTTCCACGAGCCTTTCCACCAAGGCCGCGTCGTCGAGACGATTCCAGCCGCGGCGCCACTTCGGGTCCACCCAGGCTTTCGACAGAGCCTTCAGGTAGCTCGCCTTTTGGGCGGAAACGCCGGCGCGCCGGAACTTCTCGATACGAAAGCGCAGCACTTCTTCTGGTTTCGGAAAGGGGGGAGCGTTCAGACGGAAGCGCTCGATGATGGCGCCCGCCGCTTTCGTCGCAAGCTGCTGGGACAAGATGGACTCGACGAGGGCCCGGTAGGGCTCGGGCCGAAGCCGAACGACCGGCGGACCGACCGTCGCGATGATGGGCGCGAGCTTGGGATCTCGGGTCCCCAACTCCTCCGAGAGACGCCGCCACTCGGTTTGCACATCGCTCATGGCGGCACCATAACTCCGCCTCGGGGCGGAAGGGAAGGTCTCAGATACCCGAGCCCTTCACGCCAGAGTTCGCCCGGGAGCACTCCGATCTTAGGGGGGCCTCCAAAGCAAGTTGGGTCCGCTTGCCGGCGAGGGGTTGGGTGAACGGTTGAAAGGGCAATTGGGTAGCGCCTGACTTTTCCAAGTCCGCGTACACGCTCCGCCACGCTTCCTCGAGCAAACGTGCGCGCTCCATTTCGGAGATCAGCGCGACCGCCCGTCCCTGTCCGTGCAAGGCCTGAAGCCGCGATTCCACGGCATTGGCGACGCGCTTACCCCAGTCGGGTAGTTCGGTCTGCCCCTCCAACCACGTCACGTACTTCTCCAGCTGTCCCGGGTCTCGCGGGCTGATGTGAAGGAAACCTTCCAGGGAGGATCCCTTGAAGACCTGCTGAAAGAAATTTTCGGGCGCCACGCCCCGCTTGTGGGCATCCCAAAGCATCCGCTGCCAGAACTCGCCGAGCTTGATGGACTTACGGACTTCCAGCTCGAGGTGTTTTTCCGTCATCATGAAATCCGTCGTGGGAAACCCGACCGGCATCGGGTAACCCGCGCGCGCCAGTTCGGCGGCCGCGTAGGCCCGGGCGGTCCGCCCATTTCCGTTCTCCGCGGGATGTAAACGAGTGGTTAGATAGAGAATCCGAGTGGCTCGGGCGATGGGATCGGACAGAGTCATCGCCGAGTTTTCGATGTAGCGGGCAATAACGTGAGACGGCAAGTCCCGGGCCTTCTGGTGGGTGTCTTTATCCAAGTCGGGAATGGTTTTCTGAAGTGCCTCGTACTCGAGAAACTGAAGCTGGTACTTACCCTGGGCTTTGGTGATCTTGAAATAGCGCGATAGCTCGCTCCTTTGTTTTTCCAAGTCCCAAGCTTTCCAGTCTTCGTCCGAAATTTCGGTCGTGTACTTCGTGCGGTCCCAACGTTTCGTCCAGTTCTGGTTCTTGGACGCGTCCACTCGGTTGGACATGAGATTATCGTTGGCGAAAAGTAACCGTGTGGTGTAGCTGCCTTCGAAATGTCTCATCTTTTCAATCGTGGGCCAGATCCAAAGGTCGACCGCCAAGGACTCCCAGACCTGATTGAAGTTTTCCCAAGCGGGCTGGGTTTCCGTTCCCGTTCCGATGGACTCGTTGAATCGTTCGAACGGGCGGGACGCGTTTTTCAATCGCAAGTCTTCCGAGACCAAAAGAGGATCGACGAGATTGAACGTGCGGGCCATGAGCGAATACTCAGTGCTTCCCGGAATGGTTTCGACGCTATGAAGGTAGGAATTTCGAAAGAGCGTTTCGTCGGGCATGGGACTGTAGGTGTTCCGGGCGAGGGTTTGCAGCTGCCGGTTGGCGTTTTCCAGTTTGGTTTGAGCATCGTGCCGGGAGGCCTGCTTGGCCTTTTCAATCAGGCGGGCCCAGGGAATATCGTTGTCCGCCATCATCTGTTCCAACGCCTCGAGCTCTCCCGCGATTACGGGGCCGAATTGACTAAAGGTTTGGATGAGTGCCTCGACTTTGGCCACGAAAGGCAAATCTCCGCCGCCCGTCCCTCTGGTCTCGACTAGCAGCTCGAGTTGCGATTCGAAGGGGCGGATGTCGGCGTCCACGGCACTACGTATCGTCTGATTCGCGAAAGCGCGGAACGCCTCATTCTTAGTGCCGGGGACCAAAGCCATTGCCGTGAGACTCGGAATCACCCTCTGAAAAGGATGACTGGGCTCAACTTTCGGAGCGCTCATCACGGCTTTCTCGAAGACATCACGAAGCTCCGGGGACAAACTCGCAATCACTTCCGTAAGCTTGCCCAACTCATCTTGAACATGAGTGAGGTTCACCGCCGGGGCGTAGAGATTCTTGGTGAGAGACTGCACCAAGGCGCCGACTTGAGCCTTCGCTTTTTCCACTCCAAGTACTCGCTGGGAGAGCCGCCAATAATCGGTAAAGTCCCGGGAGCTCGGCCAAGTCTCGACGGATTTGTGGACAGTCTGCAGGAATCCGGCCGCTTTCGCTTGGACTCCCCCTGGCAAGCTGTCGTAAGTGTTCGCCAGTAAGTGCAGAAGAGCGGAGGAATGGGAAGTTGGTTTGTTCAGAAACCAGCTCGCCAACTCCACCTGCTTATCGGCGGGTAACCGCTCGCTGTGCCCCAATAGAACGGCGGTCAAGGGGTTGTCGACCTTGAGCGTTGACCGGACCTCCTTCCAATGCTCGAAAAAGTTCGCATATATTTTCTTCGTCCGTTCGTCTTCCGGCAGTTTCTTTAAGTAAGCGTTTAGAATCGACGCCAGATCTTTCGTCGCGGCCTTGCCCAAGGGCTGGAGAAGTGTCGCCACGGAATTGTCGAAGAGCAGCCTTTGAAAGACTATGTCGGTGGAGCGGGTTACCGGGTCGTACTTCGAAGTGCCGTTGATCTCGGCGGCAATTTTGGCGAGCGTGGCGAACTGCGCGTCTTTAGGCTGCGCTTCCATCTGGCGCCACAAAGTATTCACATCCTCCGCCGTCGGCGGACGAAACCGGATGCGCACGCCGTCTCTCGCCCGCGGAAGCCTGGAGATCACGATCCAGTCCTGGTCGGAGTTATAGGTACTCATCAGAGGGAGTTTGTCCCTTTGCCCGGGAGTCTTCGCGGCGTCCGAGAGTTCCTTGATGTCGGGCCTGAAGCCCGGCTCGACGCCAACGGGTGTTTCCATTTCCACGATCAGGAGATCTTGGCCAAAGCGGCGCGAGCCAAACAACGTAGGGGATACGTAAAGGCCGGCGCCGGCGGCATCCTCTTTCTTCTCCGCGTACCAATTGCGGATTTGATCCATGACGGGTTCATTCGGAATCGCACTGCCGCCCGGATTGAGATCTTTGAAATGGTCCGGCCGGTCCAAGCCTCCGAGCCGCAGCAGCGTGCCATTGCCACCGATATCCCCCCAATGGGCGAAGAGACGAGTTACCGTCTCCGCCTTGAGCGAGGGAATTAGAGCGTGGCTCGCCACGAAAAGGATGAGCGGAAAAAGAATGTAAGTCGGGCGATTCATGTTTCCGGGGAACGCAACGCGGTCCCTCGGATAAGTTTTCGGTATGTCTAAAGGTAATCTGAATTTTATCGAGCACGTCACGATGCGTTGCTTTGCACTTTGTTCCCGGGCTGATAGACTTTTCGGCCATGGAACCGATTCCCGTCGGACCGCTAGCCGTCTGGCAACACAAGGCCGCCAAACGACGGCTGGGACGAATTCTGCACATCCACGGCATCAACGAGCACAGCGCCCGCCACCTCCATACCATCGACTATCTGACGGCCCAGGGCTGGGAAGTGGTGCGTTTCGACCAGCGGGGTTGCGGCAGGAGCGGAGGGCGCCGAAACTGGATTGATTCGTGGAACGATTACGTCGAGGACACGACACGCGTCTTCAACTGGATCCTCACGAAGAACGACCCAGCGCCCACGTTTCTTCTGGGCCACAGCCTCGGCGGCGCCATCGGCACCCATTTCGCGGCAGTCCACCACCGGGAACTTTGCGGAGTCGCCCTCAGCGCGCCCGCCTACATCACCGGCGGCGGCATCAAGCCGTGGCAGATTTCCATCGGGCGCGCGCTCAACAAGATAGCGCCCTTCATTCCGATTCCGGCCCAGCACAACAACTTCATCTCGCGGGACCCGGAAGTTTGCGCTGCCTACAAGAAGGATCCGCTGTGCAATCACTTCAATCCGGTCCGGCAGGGAAATGAAGTGCTGGACGCCCTCGCGCAGATGCCCGAAAAGAGCGAGGCCATCGAGTGCCCCATCTTTCTCGCCCACGGCTCGATGGATCAGATCATCCGGCTGGAAGGAAGTTTCGAGTTACTGAACTGCTACGGCTCGCGCGACCGAACGATGCACATCATTCCGGGCGGCTACCACGAGCCCCACAACGACTACGACAAAGAGATCTATTTCGCCGCGCTCGAAATGTGGCTGAGAAATCACTTGCCGCCCGAGGGCTGAGCCAACTTCTGATAGGTGACTTCGCCGCAGCGGCATCCGCACTTCACGTGGCTTTCGATCGTTCCCGGAACTCCGTTCTCCCCTTCGCAGAGCTCCCGGCAGGTTTTCAGGACCCCTGCCTTGCACTTTTCCGTGTTGTCGGCATCGAAGTGAAAGGTCCCGTCGATCTTGCAGATCGGATCCTCTAAATTCTTCGTGTACACCGCTTTGGATTGGCAGGAAACCGCGCCCCTGGACAAGTGTCCTCCCTCGAACTCGCCCGCGGCGGTAAAGGAAAGAAGCAGGGTCACGCCGATTACAGCAAGCTGCCGATTCATGGGGCCTCCCTGGTTAAAATTGTAACACGGACCCGCTACGCCACCTGAGGCTTGAGCTTGGGCGGACGGCTTCCGAGGTAGAAAAGAATTCCGCCCAAGAGAAGCACGATCGCCTGGGCCCCGATGGTTTCGTACGTCGGATAAAGCCCGATCACGTCGAGACGCAGCCCCCAGGGCAACGCGGTCGCGGAAACGAGCCCGCTCTCCTGAAACGAGTGAATCGCTTTTCCGGACAGAACGAAGGCGAGAAGCCACACCACCCAGCTAGACAACGAGAAGAGCTGGCGGATGGGAATCTTCACGCTGAACCGCACGAGCGCGACGGCGAGCACGAGAATGACTAGGAACGAAGCTCCCACCCCGGCCCAAAGCGCCGCGTGGTTCGTGCCGGGCTCCAGCGAGAGGGCGCGGAGGAACAGAATCGTTTCAAAAGCCTCGCGGAAAACCGCCATGAAGGCGACCACGCCAAGCCCTAGTAATTTCTTCCCTTCCATCGCCGTACGGGTCATCTGTTCCAGAAACGCGCGCCAACGCTCGATCTGAACTTTGCGGTGCAGCCAGAAGCCGAAGTAGAGAAGTACGGCGACCGCGAAAAGCGCGATGCCTCCCTCCATCACTTCCCGGCTCACGCTGCTCATTTGCATGAGCGCCCCGGAGAAGAACCAGCCGAAAATTCCGACGGCTACGGCAAGCATCCAGCCGCCGTGCACGTACCAGGCGGCCTTCGTCGAGCCGATGGCGCGGATGATGCCCAGCAAAGTCACGATGATGAGAATCGCTTCGAAGCCTTCGCGCAAAAACACTCCGAAGGCGACGCTGAACGTGAAGCCGGGAGAGGCGTCCCTTGCTTCGAGTAGTCTCTCCGCTTCGTCCAGCACCCTCGTCGCCGCGGCGGCCTTTTGCTCGATGGCGGTCATCGCCATCCGCTCGGAAACCGACTGGCGCACGCCTAGCATCGCCTCTTCGAGACGGATCACGAAGCTCGCGTCCTTCGCCCGGAGAGTGGGTTCCACCGGCTCGACTCCGTCCAGATAGGCCTGGATGGCGGCCTGAGAAGCTCCCTCGAAATTCCCGGCGCCGGCCTCGCGCACGGCATCCTTCAAACGATCATGGGCGATACGCAGATACACCGCTCCACCGGCCGCGGTCTCGGAACGGTTTCTGAGACGGGCAAGATGCACATCGGCCTGAGCGCGATCCTCGGGATGCTCGGCGAGAAAGCTGTTGTCGGAACGGCTCGCGGTCTGTTCGAGAGTCACGTTCCAGTCGGGGCCGGTGCCCGCGACGCGGGCGGCCTCCGCATGCCGGAGCGAAACGACGTAAAACGCGAGTGCCCAAGCCTGCTGATCGGAAAACTCGGGAAACGCGGTCATGCCTGTTCCTTGAACGCCCAAGCGAATGACGTTGAAGGAGTGGAAAGGCGTCACTTCGCCCATTCTCTCGGCGTCAAAAAAGTTGGTGGGCTTCGGATCGAGTCCGGCGGCGGAGGGGCCGTCGCCCTGCCCTTCGGCGCCGTGGCACTGCACGCAGCTTTTCGCGTACAGAGTCGCGCCGTCTTTCAAATCGGGCCAGCGTTTCGGAGAAACCTCGATTTTCGCTTTCGCGAGGATGTGCCCTTGCGCGAGACGGGCGGCGCTTGCGACTTGCGCGGCCGGCGCCTTGTCGAGCACGAGCTTTTGGATGGCTTGCAATTCCTGAAGGGTCGAGGCGTCCACGATGGACCCGTCGAGAGACTTCGCGCCTTCGGCGATGGTACCGGCGAACTCTTTCATCTCCGTGTACTCGAGGTCGCTGAGGACCTTGCCGCCTTCACCGACCGCGCCGCCGTAATCGAGCGCGACGTAATCGAGAAGGTGCACGAGAATTCTCGGCGACATTTCCTCCGCGGGGGCGGCGAGAGAAAAAAGAGCGAGCAGAATCAGTCCCAGACGTCTCATATCAGATCCTCGACGTGCTCGATGCCTTCCTCGAGCAGGTGTTCGATGTGTTTGTCGTCCAGCTTGTAGAAGAGCGTCCGGTGCTCGCGGCGAACGTGCACCAGTTTGAGATTGCGCAGGGTACGTAGGTGGTGGCTGACCGCCGAAGGGCTCATGTTCAGAAGTTCCGCGATGTCACCCACGCAGAGCTCACCGTGCGAAAGCGCCCAGACGATTTGCACCCGGGAGGTATCTCCCAGGGCTTTGAACGTCTCGGCCAGCATGGCGAACAAGCGGGCTCCATTGCGGTTTGCTTGGAACCTGAGGGCCACTTTTTCGAAGGTCAGCGACTTCCCCATATATGAACAACTGTTTAAATGAGCACATGTGGACCGTCAAGGGACTCGTTGCGTTAGCCAAAAAGAAAGGGCGTCCGGAGTTAACCAGACGCCCTTCCAAAGGATTTTGGGACGTGAACTACTCGGCGGTATCGCCTTCTTCGAGCGTCGCGTGGATGCGGCGACCGCCCGGAGTCGTGCCGCTGAGGTACGTGCCGCCGTCGCTGTATTCCCACGACTGAACGATCTGAATCGTCGACTTCACGTTGTCTTGGGCGACGAGAGAGGAGTCGGCGCGCTTCACCGTGTACGTCCATTCGAGGTGCCCATACTCCTGCATGCCGAAGCCGGAGTACTTCTCCTTCACGACGACGAGGTAACTCTTCGTGTGGTTGGCGTTATAGAGAAGAAAGCCGGAAACCTTGTTGGCTTTCGTCTTGAGCAGGCAGATCTGCTTGATGTTCTGGTCGGCCGTGTTTTTCGCGCATTCGAGCGAACCGGCAACCGCGAGCGTGCTGAACAGAGACAGAGCAAGAAACAATGACTTCATGGAACCTCCAACTTTGTGGCGCCATGAAAGAGTTGATTTCGCGACGAGTCAAGAAAGACGGCTCATTGCGTTAACAGAATCAGGAACGCTTGGGCTTCCAGGGAACGTCTTCGATTTGCTCGAGCTGGTTGGCTAGCCGGGCGAGGATGAAAAGGTAATCCGACAGCCGGTTCACGTAGGTTAGTAACCAGTGATCGACCGTCTCGTTGGGAATGCCCGTGAGGTAAACGATGCTGCGCTCCGCCCGGCGGCAAACCGTGCGGGCGAGATGAAGGAGAGCCGCCGTCTTGCTGCCCCCGGGAAGAATAAAGTTCTTCATCGGCGAGAGGTTATCGGTGATGGCGTCTATCTGGCGCTCCAGGCTCTCCACGTGGGCGGAAGTCAGCACTTCGATCTTGGGATCCACCTTGGGCGAGGCGAGCATCGCGCCGACAGTAAAGAGGGTGGTCTGCACCTCGGAGAGGGTCTTTCGGATGGCCTCGTGCGGGGTCTCCGCGGCCACAACGCCAAGCGTCGCATTCAGCTCGTCCACCTCACCGTAAGCGGTGATGCGGGGGGAGCTTTTCGGAACCCGCCCTCCTCCGTAGAGGCCCGTGGTCCCGGCGTCGCCCGTTTTCGTGTAAATCTTCATTAGCCTTCATCTTAAGGCGCTGCATCTCCCCCTTCAACCTTTCCCCTCTTAAAGCCGATAAGTCATCCGAGGGAACTCGATTCCCTGAGGACAGGACTTCCTATGATCTCGGTTACTAAATTGGACGGAACGCCGGTGGTGCTCAACGCGGATTGGATTCAAACCGTGGAGCGGACGCCGGACACGGTGATCACTCTCACCACCGGTCTGAAAATTCTCGTGCGCGATCGGGTCGAGGAAGTCGTCGCGGCTTACAAAGCGTACAAACGCGAAATTCAGGTTTTGAAGACGGGAGAAGCGTCATGATCACGGCGATTCTTGGGTTCATCATCGGCGTCAGCGCCATCGTTCTCGGCAACTACTGGGAAGGCGGCCACCTGGAAGCGCTCTTCCAGCCGACGGCGGCCCTCATCGTGTTCGGCGGAACGATGGGAGCGACGCTGCTCTCGACGCAAGTCGGGCACTTCAGCGGAGCCATCCGGTCGCTCGGCAAAGTGTTCTTCTACCGCGACATAGAGTTCGAGGAGCTCATCCGCGAAATCGTCGCCGTCGCCGGCGTCGCCCGCAAGGAAGGCATTCTCGCTCTCGAAAATCAATTGAACGAAGTGAAGAACCCGTTTCTGCGCGGAAAGCTTCGCTACATCGTCGACGGCTACGATCCGGAAGTCTTCAAAGGTCTCGTCGAGGACTCCATCACCCGGGAGGAACGGGAGAAGATGGCGGTCGCGAAAGTTTGGGAAACGGCGGGCGGCTTCAGCCCGACCATCGGAATCTTGGGCGCCGTGCTCGGTCTGATTCAGGTTATGTCGAACCTGTCGGACTCCACGAAGCTCGGCTCCGGTATCGCGGTCGCTTTCGTCGCGACCATTTACGGCGTCGGCGGGGCGAACTTGGTTTTGCTTCCCATCGCCAACCGCCTGCGCGGCATCGTCAAAGCCGAAGTGCATGCGATGGACCTTTGCTACATCGGGCTTCAGGGCATTCAGGCGGGACTCAACCCGCGCGTGATCGAAGCTCGGCTCCGCAACATGATGGGCGAGCAATCGCTCGCGGCGACGCAAGAACAGGATTTCCGTAAGGCTGCGTAAGGACTATGGCGAGAAAGCAAGATCCGGAAGAGCACGAGAATCTGGAGCGGTGGCTGATCAGCTACGCCGACTTCATTACTCTGCTATTTGCTTTTTTCACGGTGCTCTACGCTCTTTCGCAGACGGACAAGACCCGCTACCAGAAGGCGCTCGAGAACATCCAGCGAGCGTTTTTGTCGGCGGGCGGCGTCTTCCCGCTCCGCGGCTCGCCCTTCGTTCCCTTTGAAAAGCCGGTCGACCGCGGCTCCGCCGTGCCCCCCTCTCCCGCCGAGCAAGGTTACTACTCGAAAGCGGAAAAGGACTCGATGGATCAGCTGCGCGAGCAGCTCGAAGGACTATACGAGCGCACCACCGGCATGGGACTTCAGAAGAGAGACATGGAGATCGTCAAAAGCGAGGAGGGTTACAAGATCCGCCTCGGCGAGTACGTGCTCTTCAGCGCCGGCTCCGACAAGCTCAAACGCCAGGCGCTCCCCTTCCTCTACGAAGTGGGGAAACGGCTCTCGAAGATCGAAGGCCACGTTCAGGTGGAAGGCTATACCGACAACGGCACGCCTCGCGGACATGCCTCCAACTGGCATCTGAGCGCCAGCCGGGCCGTCAACATCATGCAATTTCTCGTCGAAGGAGTGGCGTTTCCCCGCCACAGGCTTTCCATCGCCGCTTACGGCGAGGAACGGTCCGTCGCCTCCAATGCGACGCCGGAAGGCCGCGCGCGCAACCGGCGCGTGGAAATCTCCATCATCACAAAAGAGACCGAAGCCAATAAGCTTCTCTGGTAATCATTCGCACCGGAAAGATCGGGATCGGGCCCGAGAGCGAGGTACCTTCCATTGCATTCGATGGAATTGGCAAGCGTGTGCGCAAAAGATCAAGAAGCATTCCTTGCTCTAGCGCCCGATCTCAACCTGCTCCGAACTTACTTTGGTAGGCTCCAAAACGGCGAAGGGCGCTGGACTTCGCCCGTGGGCGTCCGCTCGCGCTTCGCGCCCTTCGTCACCATGTGGAACTCGTCGAGACTCGACTGAAGATCCCTCAATACGGCTTCGGAATCTCCGGCGGTGAGCGAGCCCGATCCCGTTTCGGGACGAGCGCTCGCGGGTCCCCGATCGGGGGCCGGCACGGGCTTTTTCTCGTGCTCCCCCGCCTGAATGAACCAGGCGAGACCGAGGCACAGAACAGCCAGTAAGCCTCGAATCATCCTTTAGTCCTGCTGCCTGCGCAGGAAGGTCGGGATGTCGTACTCTTCGGTGTCGAAGAAGCGCTTGCCGATTTCGCGCGCGAGCTGACGGGCGGACTTGAGGTCCGTGCCGAGAGGCTCTTTGCGCTGTTCCATCGGGGGCGCCACGATGTTGGGAGACGCGGTGTTGATGGTGATGCTCTCCGGCTCCTTGGGGGCGACCGGCTGCGGCTCCACCTTCTTCGCCGCGGGCTCGGAAACTTCCGCCGCGATGACCGGGTTGAAGCCCGTCGCGATCACCGTGACGCGGACTTCGTCCTTCAATTCCTCGTCGATGACGGAGCCGAAGATGATTTCCGCGTCTTCGTCCGCCTCTTCCGTGATGAGGCTCGAGGCTTCATTCACTTCGAAGAGGGTCAGATCCGGGCCGCCGGTGATGTTGATGATGATGCCGGTGGCGCCGTTGATCGAGACGTCTTCGAGCAGCGGGCTCGAGATGGCCTTCCTGGCCGCCTCGATCGCGCGGTTCTCGCCGCTCGCGACTCCGGTGCCCATCAGGGCGAGACCTTTGTTGGACATGACGGTACGCACGTCGGCGAAATCCAGGTTGATGAGACCGCGGATGTTGATCAGATCCGAGATGCCCTTGACCGCCTGGAAGAGAACTTCGTCGGCCCGCTTGAAGCAGTCGAGCATCGTCGTCGTCTCGTTGGCGACGTAGAGCAGTCTCTGGTTCGGGATGCAGATGAGCGTGTCGACCGCTTCCCGCAGCTCCGCGATTCCCTTGTCCGCGTTCTTACGGCGTTTCTTTCCTTCGAAGTTGAAGGGCTTGGTGACCACGCCGACCGTGAGGGCTCCCGCCTCTTTCGCGATCTGCGCGATGACCGGGGCGCCGCCGGTGCCGGTGCCGCCGCCCATTCCCGCCGTGATGAAAACCATGTCCGCGCCGTAAACCGCTTCGGAGATTCTCGCGGTGTCCTCGAGGGCGGCTTTCTTGCCCACCTCGGGATCGGCGCCCGCTCCGAGACCCTTCGTCAGCTCGCCGCCGAGCTGGATGTGGGTCTGTGCCGGGTGAACCGACAAGGCCTGATTATCGGTGTTCGCGGCGATGAACTCCACGCCGTTCAGACCGAGAGAAATCATGGTGGCCACAGCGTTGGTGCCGCCTCCGCCAACTCCGACTACTTTTATCTTCGCGCCCTGAGCGGCCGACTTCTCGATGATTTCGAACATGATTCCCCCTAACGACTCAGAAAACTTCCCCGAGCCACGCCTTCATTCGGTTGACGACTTTGAAGTAGATGTTTTCTTCGTCCCGGATCTTGAAACGGATCTCGGAACGGTTCCTCATGCCGTAGAGAAGCAGCCCCACGGCGGTCGCATAAATCGGGGAGCAAACGACGTCCTTGAGTCCCCCCACTCCTTGCGGATATCCGCGGCGCACCGGCATCTCCAGGATGAACTCGGCGAGCTCGGGCATTCCTTCGAGGAGCGACGATCCGCCCGTGATGACTACGCCGGAGGACAGCAGATGTTTGTACCCGCTGTTTATGATCTCCTGGCTCACCAGGGCGAAAATCTCCTCCACGCGCGGCTCGATAATCTTGGTCAGCGTCGAGCGCGACACCTCGCGGGCCTTTCGGCCGCCCGCGCCGGGAACTTCCACGGTCTGTTCCGTCGGCAGCAGCGAGTCCATCGCGCAGCCGAAGTTGACCTTGATGTTCTCCGCTTCCTGAATGGAGGTGCGTAAACCCACCGCGATGTCGTTGGTGATGTGGTTTCCACCCATGGCGATGACGCCCGTATGGACGACACTGCCTCTGACGAACACCGCGATATCCGTCGTACCGCCCCCGATATCGACGAGGGCGACCCCTAATTCCTTTTCGTCCCGCGTCAGCACGGCTTCCGCCGAAGCGAGCGGCTCGAGGACGATGTCGGAGACGTTGATGCCTCCCTGATTCGCGCACTTGATGATGTTCTGCGCGCTCGACACCGCACCGGTCACGATGTGCACCTTCGATTCGAGGCGCACGCCGGCCATTCCGATAGGATCCTTCACGCCATCCTGATCGTTGATGACGAATTCCTGCGGGATGACATGAATCACCTCCCGATCGAGGGGAATCGCGACCGCTTTCGCGGCGTCGATGGCCCGATCCACGTCGAGCTCCGTGACTTCCTTCGTCTTCACCGCGACGACGCCGGTGCTGTTGAAACCTTTTATGTGGCCGCCGGCGATTCCGGCGAAGCCCGTCGTGATCTCGCAGCCGGCCATGAGCTCGGCGACTTCCGTGGCTTTCTTGACGGCCTCGACCGTCGTCGGAATGTTGACGACGACTCCCTTTCGGATCCCCAGCGACGGCTGTTTGCCGATGCCGATGATTTCGAGTCCGTCTTCCGTCGGCCTTCCGACCACGACACAAATTTTGGTCGTGCCGAAATCAATACCCACGAGAAGGTCCGACTGCTTGCTGGGCTTCTTGAAGCCTGACATCGTCACCCTAGATCGTTATGGGCTCCGAGAAGATCACTCCCCTTGCGCCCGGTATCGACGGAAAACCAACTTATTACAGTGAGTCAAGATTGCGAAATGCTTAGGCCTGTTGCCTACTGGAAATTTAGTTCGAAAGGGATGATCTGACAACAGCTTTTTTCGGGTAGTAGAGGTTGATCCGGTGGATCTGACCTATTTGATTCGGCGGGCTATCGAGAAGTAACGCGAGGTGAGGCAACTGCTCCTCCCAAGTTTCCGCGCTGAAGGCCACCTCGATCTGTGGCGACGAGAGAAAGATTTTGAAATAGGGAAACGCGCCGAGCACGAGCTGGGAAACTTTGTACTTCGCGTTCATTTTGTCGGTGAACTTGTCGAGCAGCGCGAGCGCGCCCGGCATCGCCCAGCCGCTCGCGTTTTCCTCTTTCGTAATCACCGGAAGGTTGAGCTTCGTGAGCATGACCGCCGTCACGCGCTCGATGGGCGCGCCGTTGGCGTCGAGAAACGTCGGGCGTCCTTTGTCGACGAGAACGGCGGCCGCCTTCTTCGGGGCGACGTGGATGCGAAGGCGCGCGGGGTAATCCTTCTTGATCGTCACTTCCTTCACCCAAGGCTTCGACTCGAGCTGGGAAATGATCTTCTCGGGGCTGACCAGCAGAATGCTTTTCCCCTCGAACTTCGGAAGCCATGCCTTCACCACATCCGGCTCCGTCGGCCACTCGCCGGTGAGAACGACTTCCTTCACGTGAAGCCACTCGATCCGCGAGATCATTTCGGGAACGCGCTCCTTGTCGAGCAGGTACAAAACGGCGCCGGTCGCGAGAATGCCGACGAGAAGGCACACGAGAGCCTTCACGACTAGAGAGTGAAGGCGGTCGGAATCGCTGGCGGCGGTGATTAGTCTCATGAACCTAAGCGGCGGCCGTGGCCCGGACCGCGGGAGTCTCCTTGGCGTTCAATACCCCTTCCCACCGCGCACCCACGCGTTCGAGGGAAAACCGATCGGAAAGAGCGGTGCTCAAGCCGGAAGCGAATGCCCCCCGGAGACTCGCCTCCCGGCGGAAACGAAGCACCAGCTCGCCCATGGAACGCACGTCGTGAAGGGGCAGCACGTAGCCGTCTTTTCCGTCGGTAATGTAGTCCTCGATGCCGGGAACTTCGGTCGCGAGCACGGGAACTTTCGCCGCGGCGGCGGCGAGAAGAGGCGCGAAATGATCGTTTCTCAGCGGACAATATAGGAGCAAATCGAGATCGCTCACGGCTTCTCCACCCGCGGATTCCACGAGCTGAACCTGATCGCCGAGCCGAAGCTCGCGGATCATCGCTCTCACGTGTCCCGAAAATCTTCCCGCTCCGATGATGCGGAACCGAAGTCCCTTCTCGTGCTGACACAGATAGTGCGCGACGCTCAGGATGTAGTTGAGGTTCGCTTCCCGGTTCAGAACGTCGAGGGTGCCAATGGTGAAGGGGCGCTCCACCGAGGCCTCCGAGCGCGGAGAACCGACGCAAGGAAGCGGAAGCAGCGTCACCTGGTGCTCGTTCAGCCCTTCGATCTCGCGGAAGAAGCGGTAGTTGAGAGTGCAGTGGGCGAAAATGCGGACGTTGGCCGGAATCGCCGGGCGCAACTTTCTAAGCACCAGCATCGGCAGGGACGGGTGAAGGTTGCCGAGGTTGAAGACGGAAATGAAAACCTGCCGGCCGGTCAGGCGCCTAGCTTCCGAAACGGCGTCGCGCCAGTGGCGCGTGACGATCCAGACGGGTCCCGAGGACGCCGGCTTCGGCAGCCGCCGGCCCAAAGGCGCGTCGACGCGCTCGATGCCGGAACGGACGGCGAACCAGTCCATCAAGGCGGAAGCCGAGCGCTTTTCCCAAAGAGGCAGGTCGCCGTAAAAGTACGCGGTCAGAACGGAGTTTTTCATGAGTCCTCGGGATCGATGCGGGGCGTGATTCGTCGCCCTGATTATATCGCGGGGTAGCTCTCGGGAACAGCCGGGTCAAACGTGAGTGTTGATGAAATCGATGAGATCCCGCATCCGGCCGTAGTCTTTTCGATCGAAGGTGAAAACCAGGCGCGTCAATTTCGCAAGCTCCGGCTCGTTGGCTTCCTCGGCAAGCGGGCCGCACTCCACGAACTGCCCCTTGCCCGCGAGCGTAGCGAACTCTTCCTGAATCTCCGCGAGCAGCTTCTTGCCCAAGGGTTTCTTCAGACGAAGCGCCACTCCCTGCTTCAGAAAGCGCATCGAGTGGAAGACCCGGTAGAAATCCTCGATGTGGGCGATGGAGTCCTCGACCGAGTGGAAGATCTGATAGAGCCTGCGATCGGGAGGGGAAATGAAACCCTTCGCGAGAAGCGCCTTCTCGACGAACTCGATGAAGTATTTCCAGAAACCGAAACCCTCAGGCTCGATCAGCACGACGGGAACCAGATTGGATTTTCCCGTCTGGATGAGCGTGAGAACCTCGAATCCCTCGTCGAAAGTGCCGAACCCGCCGGGAAAGAGCGCGAAGGCGCTCGCTTCCTTCACCATGAACAGCTTGCGCGTGAAGAAGTACTTGTAGTGGATCAGGTTGTTCTCGGTATCGATGTACGGGTTCGCGTCTTGCTCGAAAGGAAGCCGGATGTTCAAGCCGAACCCGCCCTTCACTTCCGCGCCTTCGTTGCCCGCCTGCATGATGCCGGGGCCCCCGCCGGTGAGAACCATGTACTTCTTCTTCACCGCTTCCTGGGCGAAACGCTTGGCGAGATCGTAGAGGGGCGTGTCCTTCGGAACGCGCGCGGATCCGAACATGGTGATCTTCGGCGTCGTCCGGTGCGGAGAAAACATTTTGAACGAATAGCGAAGTTCCTTCAGGGAGGTGGAGGCAATCTTGAGATTCAAGGTGCCGGGCTGCTCGTTCACCAGCTGAAGCGCGGCCTTGAAGATGTCCTCGAGGATCGCCGACTTCGGATGCTTCACGCCCTTCAAAATACTCTGCTGCAAGAAAGCCCTGAGCGGCTCCCAGTTCTCGACGGGTTTCTTCGGAGGCTTCGTCGGGGCCTTTGGACTGGGTTTCTTGTCTCTGGTGGGTTCTTTGGGTTTGCCTGGGCGCATAATATTTCGGATAATCAGGGCCGTGGCGACCGCTGATTCGAGAACGAGGCCTTCGATACGTTATCTTCAGCTCGCGTCCGCCTTTATCGGCATTGTGCTGAGCCTCTATCTGCTGGCCCAGCATACTCGACTAAAAAGCGGAATCCAAGGCGGCTCCAGCTTCTGCTCCTTCGGTAAGTACGCCGATTGCGACGTAGTCAGCTCGAGCCAATACTCCGAAGTGCTGGGCGTGCCCCTCGCCGGAATCGGTGCGGTTTTCTACTTCGTTCTTCTGCTGCTTTCCCTCATCACTCCGAGAAAGCCCGCGGGTTACCCCCACAGCCAGACCTGGATCGCGAGACTCGCGTTTCTGGCGCTCGGCATCGACACCGTTCTTTTAGGCGTTCAGCTCTTTCTGATACACAGTTTCTGCCTGCTCTGCTGCGCCACCTACCTGGCCTCCCTCGGGGTTCTGTTCGCCGCCATCAAGATCAAGGGCGGCCGCTTTACCGAGGCACTCACCACCATCGGCTCCCTCGATGAGGAGGGTGACCGTTTGATGCCCAAAGCGCCAATGCCCATCATCCTCGGCATCTTGCTCGCGATCTTCGTCGTGTTGGTTTCGTATCTGCCTTCGGTCATCCGGCTCGACTCGAAGAACTACGCCCTCGTCGACGGCGCCATCGAGCAATTTTTCGCGACCTGGCCGGAAAAGAAGGCGCGGGTAATCGACTACAAACCGGGAGACGGAACCCTCGGCAACCCCAACGCTCCCGTTCGCATCGTGGAGTTCAGCGACTTCGAGTGCCCTTACTGCCGGCAAGCGGCCTTCACGCTTCACGCGGCGCTTGAGCCTCTCAAGGAAGACGTTTTTTTCGTCTTCAAGCAATACCCGCTCGACAAGGCCTGCAATCCCACGGTCGAAAGGGAAGTACATCCGAACGCCTGCGCGCTCGCGCGACTGGCTTTCTGCGCGAACCAAAAAGGAAAGTTTTGGGAGTTCCACGACACTATTTTCATGAAGCTTACCCAGGAACAAATCTCGGGCGGAGTCGGCGCCACATTGAAAGGACTGGAAGGGCTCTTCACCCAAGCGGAAATCGATTCCTGCCTCGTGGATCCGGCGGGCCTCGACAACATCAAACAGGACGCCAAGCTCGGACGCTCACTCGAACTGCGCGGAACCCCCACGGTTTACGTCAACGGCAAGACTGTCACGATTCCGCTCACGGTCGATAACCTGCGAAGACTCGTTGAGCTCGAAAAGTCCCTGCAGCCGAAAACGTCACCGTAGGTGTATTCCCGTCGATTCTTTGGGCACGCGCCATCCCCCTTACACACCTGACGTAACCTAGACGATGGACCTCGTATACAAGCCTGAAATCATTGGACTTTTTTTACCCTTTTTGGGCACCCGTATTGCTTAATCCCTCTATAGAGGAGGGTGCGGCAATGAAAATCAAAACGGTCACGTTGTACGTATTCGCACTCATGTGCCTCGCCCCGGCTGCGAAAGCGGACTTACGGGACGTGGAAGAAGCTCAAGCGAAAGCCCAGAACGCCTTCATCGATCACTTTCTAAACTTCACCAAAGACAAGAACGTGATGGGCAAGGCGAAGACGCCGGAAGGTAAAGTCGTAAACGAAGGCAAGAAGAAGCGCTTCGACCGGGACGGCGGCGGATCCTTGCCGTTCCAAAGCGATCTGACTTACCACGATTATTCCTACAACCGCACGGACCCCAACGACGCGAACAAGAAGGAAGAGGACCGCTCGCGGCTCTTCTCTTTCGTTTCCCACCACGGCGGCATCTCGGCGGCGGGCGGTTCTTCGCTCCTCGAGCGCACCGCTTACGGGCTCCATAAACAGTTTTCGAAGGAAGACGAAAAGAACGCGGCCAAGCAGGATCAGGAAGAAGGCACGAAGTTCCGCTCGATCTTCAAGATTACGACCAAGGAAGTTTTCAAGAACGAAGGCGGCGACCCGAATGGAGCCGACGCGAAGAAGCCGGAAAAAATCGAGCGTATCGAGATGCGCGACGAAGCGAAGGCGGAAATCGAGAAGGTGGGCGATCAGTCCTTCGAGACCATCCGCCGCGCGGGACGCGATCAGGGCGCCGAGGACGATCCGAACATTCTTCCCAACGGCGTGCTCCTTCGCTACGCCGCGGGCCAGGCGACACAGGCGTGGTGGAACTCCACTCTCGCCAACCTCGGCCAGCGCCGCGCGAACTCCGGCATCCGCGCCGGTGCGCTTCCCGATTCTCCGCAACTCTCGGAAGGTATCGCGAGCTGCGACGAATGGGGCCAGGCGGCTCTCCAAGGTATTCAGGAATCGAAAGCCAAGGGCGAGCAGCTGAAGACTCTGCAACAGGAAGTGCAGACGAAGATTCAGCAGTGCCAGCAGATGGCGCAGCAGAAATGGGACGTCATCAATCCGAAGTTCCAAGCCAACGAGAACGGCAAGGGTGAGACATTGAAAACCGGCGACGTGAACAAGGAAGACGCCTTCCAGCGCGACTTGCGCAATCAGATGGAAGTGCTGAACAAGGCCGGCAAGGGAGTTCAGGGCCTTCAGACCAACTGGCAGTACGAGGATAAGGACGAGAAGAGCAAGGTCACCATCGAGTTCGACGACGGCCAGCCGAAAGCCCCCGTGGATCGCACGGTCCGCGAGCAGATCGAGTCGTACAACAATCAGCTCGCGGAAGCCGCGAAGGGATTGGACGAAGTGCGCGAGAAGATGCCGGAGCTTCCCATCAGCGGAGACCCGCTCAGTTATCAAATCGCGCCGGAATCGAAGAGCGCCATGGAGATCAACCAGACTCCGGTGATCAGCGCTTTCGAGGAAGTGAAAATCCCGGAAGTGGCGGCGCCGGCCAAGTCCCAGGAAACCTACGACGGTCTCCTAAACCAGGAATAACTGTGTTACTTAGCGTCCATGCCTAACGAGGCCCTCACTCTCTCCATCGAGCGTCTTAAAGAATTCTTTCGACGGCCCGTGTGCCGCAAAGGCACCGCGCCGCTGCGCAAGGGAATCGAGATAGCCGTCTACCTGGACGGCGAAGGACCGGTCACCCTCACCCGCGAAGCCGAAGGGATGAACGTTCTCGGCCGGGCGCCGTCCAGCCCGGACATGACGTTCCGTCTCTCGGACGCCGCTCTGAAGGAACTGTTGAAGACCGAGACCGACGACGTCGGGGAAATCGGCGTCGCCATCCTGAAGCTGATGGCTCATTCGGATCCGGCGATGCAGATGCAGGCGAAGGTCCACATCGGAGCGTTCGACTTGCTTCGCAACGGTTACCTAGGCGTACTGCCCCTCGGCGGCGCGACCGTCATGAAATTCCTGTCCAGCAAAGGACTGACGGGCGTCGGCAAGATCAAAGACGCCATCGGACGCCTCCGGACCTGAAAAGCACGGTGCGCCATCCTTAGTTGCGCTTCCGGAGTATCCTGAAGGGGTCCGCAGCCCCTGGGGCCCCGCAAAATCATGAAAACGTCGAACGCCGTCGCCGCCAAAACCGGGTCCCCCTTCGTGCAGATTCCCTGCTCCCTTTGCGGCGGCAAGGACCACCAGGAAATTTATCCGTCTTACTATCCCCCGGACATTTCCCGGGCGGAACTCCTGCAGATCTACAAGTCCTCGAGCGATCACAAACTCTGGGACAAGCTGGTGGCCTGCCGGGATTGCGGCTTGGTATTTTTGAATCCACGGGTGAACGACGAAATCGTCCTGCAGTCCTATTCGGACGCGGAAGACCCCGCATTCATTTCACAGAACGAGTGGCGAATCTCCACCTTTCGCAAATCCCTCACGGACGTTTTGAACCGAACGGGATTGAAAGCGGCTCCCTCCACCCGGGCGCTCGACATCGGCTGCGCCGGCGGAGCGTTTCCCAAGGCGGCAAGCGATCTGGGGTTGTCCGTCGTGGGGATCGAGCCCAGCAAGTGGCTTTGCCAGTACGGCCGCAAGACCTACGGACTCGATCTGCGGCAAGGCACGCTCGAGGATCAGGACTTTTCCCCGGGCACATTCGATCTCGTCACTTTATGGGACGTCATCGAGCACGTCTCCGATCCGATCGCCTTGCTGACGAAAGCCCGGACGCTGCTGAAATCCGAGGGCACGCTCGTACTCAACTATCCGAACTACGCGAGTTTGCCATGCCGGCTTCTCGGCAGGCGGTGGCCGTTTTTGCTCAGCGTGCATCTCTACTACTTCACTCCGAAGACGATGCGCTCGATGCTGGAGAAAGCGGGATTCGAGCCGGTTCGATCCTCGCGGCATTGGCAAACGATCGAGCTGGGCTACGCCTTCAAGCGGGCGGCCGCCTACTTCCCTTTTCTAAACGGACTGACGAATTGGCTTTCTCGGTCGGCGCTTGGAAAAATCCCGTTCACCTACTATCTGGGCCAGACCAATCTGATTTGCCGGCGAAATGACCGCTAAGTTCAACGCAATCCTGTTCGATATGGATGGAGTGCTGATGGACTCGACTCCCGCGCACGCTTCGGCTTTTCTGCAAGTGCTGCGCCCCCACGGATTCGCCGAGCTGGATTACGCGAGGATTGCCGGCATGCGCACCCGCGAAGCGCTTCGAATGTTGCTCACCGAGCGGGGGATACGGATTTCCGATGCCGATCTCGAGTCGCTGACCGGCCAAAAACAGCGGCTTGCGATAGAGGCGCTGAAAATGAATCCGGCCCTGTCTCCGGGGTGCCCCGAAGTCTTGCGGCATCTGTCGACGATAACGAAACTGGGCCTCGCGAGCTCCGGCAGCCGGCCCTCGGTGCTGGCCTTCCTCGAGGCAAGCGGCGCCGGCCCCTATTTCAAGTCGGTACTATCGGGAGACGACGTGGCCAACGCCAAACCGGATCCCGAAATCTTCCTACAATGCGCGAGCCGGCTGGCCGAGCCTCCCTCCAAATGCCTGGTCGTGGAAGATTCCGCGCAGGGAATGGAAGCCGCTCGGCGCGGCGGATTTGCGGTTCTGGCTTTCGGCGGCAAGGCACCGGGGCAAAATGTTTTAGGCCGAGTTTCCCGCCTCGAGGAAGTCGAGTCCTACCTATGAAACCAATACTCTTTCCGAAAGACATCGGCGAGGCCGGCTTTCGTTCCGGGGATTGGACGGTGGTCATCGCCGCGGGCGGAACGGGAAGCCGGCTTGGCTCCACGGTGCCAAAGGCGCTCTTTCCCGTACTCGGCCGCCCCATGGTGGACTGGGTGCTCGACGCTTGCTTCAGCTGTCTCGACGACATCGTCCTAGTGGTGTCGCCCGCGGCCGAAACGGAAATCCGCCGGCACGTCACCGCCGCATACCCGGGCGCGAAAATCCGCTTCACCGTTCAGCCGAAGGCGCTCGGCACGGCCGACGCCGTTTCTCACGGGCTCGCCTCCGTAAAGACGAAAGGAACCGTCGTCGTTTGGTGCGACCAAGTTACGGTCCGCGCCCAGACGCTCGAGAGTTGCCTGCGCGCCCATGCCCTTCGCGGAAACGCGAAGCTGACCTTTCCGTCGGTGTTACGCGCCGAGCCCTACGTCTGGTTCGATCGGGACGATCAGGGAAAGTTGCTGAAAGTCGGCCAGAGGCGCGAGTCCGAGACGGCGCCGGCGACGGGAGAAAGCGATTGCGGTTTCTTTCTCTTCGACACGGCCCGGCTAAGAGAAGTGCTCTCGCGCAAAGACCCCACGAGTCAAGCAGGGCAACTTACCAAGGAAATCAACCTGCTTACGTTACTGCCGAACTTCGAACGGGCCGCCGGGGAGACCTTAACGCTCAGAATAGAAAATACCGATGAGACCCTAGGAGTGAATTCTCCGCAAGAAGTACGGGAAGCGGAGAAAATCCTGCGGGGTCGGCCATGGAGCGGGCGAAAGGCCAAGAAGAGCGGCTAAAAGTCGTACTGTTTTGTGGCGGCCGCGGCGCCGCTACGATCGCAACCTCCCTTAGCTCCCACCCCCGCGTATCGCTGAGTCTCCTCATCAACGCCTACGACGACGGACTCTCCACGGGCCGGCTTCGGGACTTCATCCCGGGAATGCTCGGGCCCTCGGACATCCGAAAAAACTTTTCACGCCTCATCCCCGCGGGAAGCCCGCAAGGCGACGCGCTGAAATTTCTGCTCGAGTACCGGTTTCCGGAATCCGCGACGGCGCCTTCGGCCTTACGCATTCTGCGCGCGATTGCGGACGCGGACCCCGGGAAAAAAGAAGATCCCCTTCTCGCCGCTTTCGAACGGCTGTCTTTCAAATGCGCGAAGGATCTAGCGGCCTATTTAAAGACCTTTCTCGAGTACTACGAAGCCAAAAAATCCAAGACCAATCGTTTTGATTTCGCGGACTGCTCCCTCGGCAATCTGGTTTTCGCCGGCGCCCATCTCGCCGCCGACGGCGACTTCAACGAGGCCATCCGCGGGTTCTGCGGGCTGCATCCGATCGACGGCCGCGTTCTCAACGTCACTCAGGGCGAGAACCTGGTTCTCGTGGCCCTCAAGCAGGACGGAACGATTCTTTCCCGGGAGTCGGAAATCGTCGACGTGCAGTCGACGTCGGTGATTCGGCAGTTGTTCCTGCTACCCGGATATCTGACCAAGAAGGAGCTGGGCGAACTGAGTGCGCTCCCCTTCCACGAGAAACTGGCCCGATTGGAATCCGCGTCCGTCACTCCGAAGCTCAATCCCCTCGCGCGCCAAGCACTCGAGCAAGCCGACGTCATCGTCTACGGTCCGGGAACTCAGCACTCGTCCTTGCTTCCCTCCTACGTTACGCGCGATCTCGGCAACGTAGTCGCCGCCAACCAAACGGCCGAGAAGGTCTTCGTCGCCAACGCCCGCCTGGACAACGAGATTAAGGGAGAGTCCCTCAACAGCCTGATGGACAAGCTCCTCGTTCACCTGGAACGTGGAGCGGACCGCAAACTGTCCATGCAGAGCGTGGTCACTCACTGCTTCCGTCAATCGGAAGCCGAAACGGAACGGCGTAAGGAAGGGCTTCCCTTCGAAGCCGGCCGGGCGGGCGTGACCAACGTCGTGAGCGCGGATTGGGAGTCCGCTCTCGGCGTGCATCTCGGGGGCAAGGTCGCCGACGAGCTGATCGCTCTCGTGAACTCCCACGCCGAGCATCGGCTCCGTCCACTGCCCTATCTGGTCTCCATCGTGGTGCCGATCCTGAACGAGGCCGGAACCATCGAACGGGTGCTGGCCGATCTCCGCCGCTTGAGCTTCGAGTCTCTCCAAGTGGCCAAGGAAATCATCGTAGTGGATGGAGGATCCACGGACGGTTCCTACGAGCTCTGCAAGAAAGAGAAATCGGCCCGGGTGTTCCAGCTGGCCGGCTGTAAAGGCAGAGGGCATGCCTTGCGCCACGGCGTGGATCAAGCCCGCGGCGATACCGTCGTATTTTTCCCGTCCGACGGCGAGTACACGGCAAGCGATCTCTTGGAAGTCATGGAAGTGATGCTCCGCAAGGACTTCAACGTCGTGTTCGGGAGCCGGGCCGTACGTTGCGTGAACCTTCCCGAGAGACTTCGCGGCATCTACAAAGGAAATTTCTTCGGCTATCTGCTCAGCAACTGGGGAGGAAAACTTCTCAGCATTCTCTCCCTGCTGGTCTGCAACCGCCTCGTCTCCGATCCGCTCACCGGCATAAAGGCCTTTCGAATGAGTCTCCTCCGGAGATTGAAGCTCGTGTCGAACTCGATGGATCTGGATACCGAAATCATCGTGAAAGTTTCGCGGGCCGAGCAGTTCATTCTGGAAATCCCAGTGCAGTTCACCCCGCGCCGCCGGGACCAGGGCAAAAAGAGCACCATCCGGGATGGGCTACTGGCGATATTCGCCTACGGCCGATTCTTTCGAGGAAAAGTAGATGAAGAAACTTTCGATAGTCGTGCCGGCTTACAACGAGGAACGGAACATAGCTCCTCTTCTGACGACGATCTTAAGCGTGCCGCTTGAAAAAGCCGGGTTCCAAAAAGAAATCATAGTAGTCGACGACGGCTCCACCGACGGAACTTTCGCCGAGGCTTCCCGCTTCAAGGAGGTCCGGACGTTACGCATGGAACGCAACGGCGGCAAAGGCAAGGCCGTGCAGGCGGGAATCAAGGCGGCCACCGGAGACTACGTCCTCGTCCAGGACGGGGACCTCGAGTACGACCCGCGGGACTACTCCGATCTTCTGAAAAATCTGAGCGGGGCCACCACGGCCGTCTACGGAAGCCGCCCCCTCGGCCAGCTGCGGGAACGGGGCTGGTCCGCTTTCCCCGGAAGGCATCCGAATCAGGGGTTTGGTCCGTGGGTGGCGAACCTGGTTTTGAGTCTTTGGACCTTCCTTCTCTACGGCCGCTGGATCACCGACACGCTCACCGCTTACAAGGTCTATCCGACGGTCTGCTTGCGAGGGATGGCGATCAAGACCGCCGGATTCGAGACCGATCACGAGATCACCGCGAAGCTCATCCGAACGGGCGTCCGCATCGTGGAAGTTCCCATCCATTACGAGCCCCGCTCCCGGGAGATGGGAAAGAAAATCCGGGCGCGCGACGGTTTCATCGCCGTTTGGACACTGCTGCGTTTCCGCTGGCGGACGTAGCCTTTTCAGTTTGACCACCCTAGCCACCGAACCTACAATCCCGGGCTGACATGCCATCTCCGAGCGGCCCCGGAAAACTATTCATCAACTCAGACCGCATCCGCGAATTGAATCGCGAGATGGGCAAGAAGATCTCCGCCGACTACGCGAAGATCCTCGGGCCCGGCGAGTCCATCCTGGTCGTGGTCACCCTGAAGGGGGCCCTGCATTTCGCCGCCGACCTCACCCGCGAAATAGCCCTCCCGGTGGAGCTCGATTTCGTGAGGCTCGCGAGCTACGGCTCCGGCACCAAATCCAGCGGCACCGTCCGCTTCCTGAAGGATCTGGAAACGTCGGTCGAGGGGCGCCACGTGCTCATCCTCGACGAAATCGTGGACTCGGGACGCACCCTCACCTTCTTGAAGGGCCGTATCGAGGCGGATCGCCCGAAGTCGGCCCGGATCGCCGCTCTCCTTAGCAAGCCGAGCCGGCGCGAGGTGCAGGTACCCGTGGATTACCTCGGCACCGAGGTGGAAGACCGCTTTCTCGTGGGCTACGGTTTGGACCACGGTGAGAAGCACCGCCACTTGCCCGATATTTACGCTCTGGACTAAGAAATACTCATGAAAGCTCTCCTACTCGGATTCCTACTCAGCCTCTCCCTGGCCGCGAAGGCCGACACCACTTCCACGGAAGAACTCTGGAAAGGCGCTCCTTACGATCAGAAGATTTCTTTGGCGCTGATTCAGGGAATCGGATTTCCGAACGGTTCGGTCAGCTACGCGGTAAACGGTTACCTGGGGTTCAAGATTCTCAACCGCGGTTTCGTTCCGGACATCAACAATCAGGTCTACGGAGAGCTGATCTTCGGCGGGCTTTTCGGCGGGGGCGGCGGGACGCAGTTCGGAGCTCAGCTACGGTGGGATCTTCATAAAGACTATCTTTGGACCTTTTATGGCGTCGGTGGCCTCGGAGTCGGCGTTTACGGAAGCGCCCCCACGAGCACCACGCGCTTTTTCCCGCGTATCGGAGTCGGCGCGCTCTGGAATCTCTTCGAGGGGATGAGTTTCCGGGCGGAAGTCACCGAGAGCCTCATCGGCGTCGGCGTGGCGACCGGATTCTAAGCTTTCCTGCTAACAGCAAACAGATCCTAGGCTTACGTCTCAAAAACGAGGCGCGCGCATGCATCACGAGCTTCATTTGGAAGGTAATATTTCATTGCAGCGCGTTATTTCCCCTGTTAGTCCCAAAGAAACGATATCAGGGGGTTCGACATGTTGGTTGGTAGGCAGGTGGCAGTTGTTGGGTTGGTGTTCGCTCTTCTTCAGACTTCGGTGGCATTTGGGGGTCCTCGGCCCACCGGAGCTACAAATGATCCTTTGGCGATAAAAGAACGGGCTGACGTTACCTGGGGAGGAATCCAGTGCGCGGTGAACACCGCGGTACTCGCCCTCTCCGGCGGTACCGTCGCCGCGGCTCTCACTCCGGATGTGAGTGCGCTGATCTTTTCGATCGTGCGCGAGGAAATCGAGGCCAATCCGGCTGATTTCGCTTTGCCCGGTCCGGTCGGCCGTCTCGAGAGCGCGTTCAACCGACTGGTCACGAAAATTTCTCAGAACCCGGGAATCATCGCCCAAACGGCGATGATCACGTTGATGGCAAACGCCCCCGGGGGCCCTCCCGGCGGCGGATTGCTGAAACTATTCTCCCAGGTGGCCGTAATCCGGACGCTGGCCGAATGCGGGATCACCATTTACCGCGGAGTCGTCCAGCTCGCGAAAGACATCCCCGGGCTCGTGACGGATCTCCAGGGGTGGCACGCCAGCTCGGTCGCGCTCAAAAAGATGTGCCGCGACCACAAGGGCTTCGTGATGTGCAACCGCGTTTGTTACGGAACACAGGAAGTCTTGGGCAAGTGGATGCCCCGCTGCGAACGCGACAGCGCCGAGTGGGAACGCAACGTGGACGAAGTGATCCACGGCGCCGCGACCTACTGCATGCAAGCCTTCTGTAAGTCCAAAAAGATGGAACCCAGGATTCTGGAGTTCAAGCAGTGCCGCCTCCTCGCGGAGGATCATACGGCTCTCGTGAACTTGACCAGCAACACCTGCCGGTAATTCAAGATTCAGCGGGAGGGGGAGCACGCAAGTGCTCCCCCTCTTTGCTTATCATTTATACGTTTCCGAAGAAGCTTTGCTATCGTTAGGGCATGAAGCTAAAGGCGGTCTGCTTTTTCCTGTGCTTTGCCTCCTTTTCGTTCGCGTCCGAAGAGGAAAAACCAAAACCCTGGTACGAAAGATTCTCCCTTAGAGGGTACGCCCAGGTCCGGTACAACCGCCTGGGGGCGACGAACCCCAATCTCGTTTCCGACCAGGGCGACAAGTCGATCGGCGATCCGAACGGACTCTTTCTCCGGCGGGCGCGGCTCATTTTCAGCGGAGACGCCAGCAAGTGGGTGTCCTTCTACGTCCAACCCGATTTCGCTTCGTCTCCGGCCGCCGGAGTTCTGCACTTCTTGCAGATCCGGGACTTCTACGCGGACATTTACCTCACCGAGTCCAAGGAGTTCCGGATCCGGGTCGGACAGTCCAAGGTTCCCTGGGGGTTCGAGAACATGCAGTCGAGCCAGAACCGGCTCGGCTTCGACCGGGCGGACGCGGTGAACTCCGCGGTGAAGGACGAGCGCGACATGGGCGTCTTTTTCTACTGGGCGCCGGCGGAAATTCGAAAACGTTTCAAGTATCTCGTCGACAGCGGCCTGAAGGGCACGGGCGATTACGGTGTCGTGGGCCTCGGCTTTTACAACGGCCAAACGGCGAACCGCTCGGAAGCCAACACCAACCTGCACTCGGTGCTACGCGTGACCTATCCCTACGAGTTCGCGGGAGGGCAAATCATCGAAGCGAGCGTTCAGGGATATACGGGCATGTACACAGTCACTCGCGGCGCGGCCGTCGGCGGGTTAAGCAACGTCCTCGATCGGCGTCTCGCGTTTTCGGTGATTGTCTATCCCCAGCCGATCGGCGTGCAGGCGGAGTTCGTGGTGGGTGACGGACCGGAGCTGGACACCGCCCAAACCGCGATACAGCAAGGAGCGGTCGAAGGGGGTTACGTTCAGGTCATGTACCGATGGGGGGATTTCATGCCGTTCACCCGCTGGCAGTATTACCTCGGCGGGCGAAAGCATGAGACGAACGCCCCCAAGCAGGACGTCAACGAGACGGAGATCGGCCTCGAGTGGCAAGCTCTCCAGGCTCTCGAACTGACCGCGATGTACAGCTTCACCGAGCGGACCACGACCAAAGCTCCTTACGGGACCGAAATCGGCCGCATGGTCCGGCTCCAGGCGCAGTGGAACTTCTAGCACTGCGCGCCCTCAGCCGGTCAGCGAGTGAGATATCTACCTGGTATACTCCGTAGCTGGCGATACTCCACGACATGGCATCAATTTCCTTCCTCGGCGGAGCCCGGACGGTCACGGGCTCTAAGTTCTTAGTCGAAACCGCGGGCTTCCGGGTGTTGGTGGATTGCGGTCTCTTCCAAGGCCTGAAAGATCTCAGAGTTCAGAATTGGGAACCCTTTCCCATCGACCCCGCGAAGGTCGACTGCGTTCTGCTCACCCACGCTCACCTCGATCACAGCGGTTACCTGCCGATCCTCGTCCGAGATGGATTCAAGGGACAGGTATTCTGCACTCCGCCCACGACGGTCCTGGCCAACCTGTTGCTTAGAGACGCTGGACGCATCCAGGAGCAGGATGCTCTGCGAGCGGCGGTCGGCGGCTATTCGAAACACGATCCTCCGGCTCCTCTGTTTACCGTCCGCGACGCCGACAGCGCCCTGCGGCACCTTAAGTCCATTCCTTGCGGCAAATGGACTCGCCTGACGGATGAAGTCCGCTTTCGCTTTCAAAATAGCGGTCACATTCTCGGCTCGGCTTTCATCGAGCTGGATACGCCGACTGGCCTGATTGTGTTCAGCGGCGATCTTGGGCGGACCAAGCCTTTGTTGCTGCCCCCGCCCGCGATTATTTCGAAGGCGGACTATTTGGTCATCGAGTCAACCTACGGTGACCGCAAACATTCAAATGAGTCCATCCTTAAGATCCTTGCCCGAGTAATCAATGAGGGGCTGCTGCGCGGAGGAGATATTCTCATCCCCAGCTTTGCCGTGGGAAGGACCCAGGACGTGCTCCACCTTCTCAAACAAT
>CAZZHG010000048.1:0-38912 GCA_964653655.1 uncultured Pseudobdellovibrionaceae bacterium | reverse complement strand
GTCCTACGCAAAGAAGGGCTCCTGTCTTTGGGAGCACCGCTACGCGCTCTACGAAAAGAAGCTAAGCTAAAATAGGTTCCTGGTTCGTCATCCCAGGAGCGAAGCGACGTGGGACCTTTGGCCCGGGCAAAGCGGATATCGCCGGAATTTAGCGTGAAACGCCCAAAGGTTCCTCGGCTTGCTCGCGCTCGCTTTAGGAATGATGGTTGTTTCACCGGCGGGGCATCAGCTTCGCCGGGACTCCCGGCCGCGGCCAAAGGGACCACGTCGGGTAAGGCTTGATCTGTTCGGGCCGCTGCACCTTGAACTCAAAGGTCTGCAGAATGCGCGCGATGCAGAAACAAATCTCCATCATCGCGAAGTTGTAGCCGATGCATTTGCGGCTTCCCGCTCCGAAGGGCATGTACTGCATCGGATGGCGGCCGGCGAGATTCTCGGGCAAAAACCGATCCGGATCGAACTTGAGCGGATCCTTCCAGAAGTCGGGCCGCCTGTGGGCGATGTAGACGCCGAGAAATACCGTGCTCTCGGCGGGAATGTGAAAACCGCCGATGGTGTCGTTGCCGTAGGTGTCGCGCGAGCCCACCCAGTTCTGCGGAAAGAGCCGTAGCGTCTCTTCCACCGTCCGTCTCGTGTAGTCGAGCTTGTCCAGATCTTCCGGCTCCGGCCGCTTTCCGCCGAGGGCGTCGACTTCCGCTCTAACCTTCGCTAGCACGTCCGGGTGCCGCTCCAGGTTGGTGAAAACCCAGCTAAGCGTATTTCCGCTCGTGTCGGTGCCGCCGAGAAACATGGTCATCACTTCGTCGCGAAGCTGCTTGTCCGACATCTTTTTGCCGGTCTCGGGATCGGTCGCCCGCACGAGAGTGGAAAGTAGGTTGCGGCCGGGAGTCGTCGCACGCTGCTCGTCGAGAATGATGCGGTAGACGATCTCGTCCATGTAAGCGACGGCCTTCTTGAAACGCCGGTTCGCCGGCAGAGGAAGCCGCTCGGGAAAATCCAGCGGACTGAGAGTCCGGCGGGTCGTGTAGACGAGCATCAGCTTGAACGCTTCGATGATGTCTTGAATCTTCGCCTCGGGCACCCCCGCTCCGAACATCGCGCGCGCGACCGTCTCCATGGCGAAGCGCTGAAATTCGAGCGACAGATCGATGACCTCTTCGCGGGCGGTGGCCTGTTTCCATCGGCCGAGCATGTTGTCGATGTTGAGGTGAACGACTTCCGAAAGCCCGCGGATCGCTTCGCGGGTGAAATGCGGATTCATCCGCCGACGCTGGACGTGCCAGTCCTCGCCTTCTTCGGTTGCGAGCCCGCGGCCCATGTAGTCCGCGGTTTTCGCGAACGTCCGGCCCTTCCAGTAGTTCTTCGCGTTTCCGACCAGAACGTGGCGGATGTGGTCCGGGTGAAACACGGCATAGACGGTCCGCGGTCCCATGGGGATCCGAACGACGTCGCCGTACTTCTTATGAACGGCTTCCATCCAACCCAGGCGATTGCCCAGAATGAGAGGCAATTGGCGCAAAACTTCCGCAGGGGTAGGGCCCGGAGCTTTTATCATGCGGCGTGTTATCTCCTAGAAGAAGGAAAACCGCAATTCTAGCGCTTGCTCGGCCGGGGGAGAAGAAAGCCGAGCAGACACAGCCCAGCCAGGCCGAAGCCCCAGCCGGAAAGTATCCCCGCTTCGATGAAGGAGTTGCCGAGGGGGGGAGCCGCAATCTGCCCGACCGAGTTGAGGGAAGCCGTGAGGCCAAGTACCGCTCCCTGTTCGTTTTTCGCCGCGTTTCGGGAAACGAGCCCCGTGAGTGCAGGTCGCAAACACGAGTTCCCCATGGCGAAAAGAGTGCTCGCGGCCAGCAGCGCCGGTATTGAAGTCACCATCGCGAGGCCCGCGTAGCCGACCGTATCGAGCAGAAAACCCGCGCGCACGAGCTTCGCTTCCCCGAACCGGTTCACGAGCGGCCCGATGAGAAACCCCTGAATGATCACCCCGAGCACTCCGCAGTAGGCGAGCCAGAAGCCCACTTCCTTCGGGCCGAAACCAAGCCGCCCTTGGGCAAACAGCGCGAGTCCCTGGCCGAACCAGTTGAAGGCGAACACGAAAAGCAGAAAGCCGAGGAGCCAGGGCCGAAGCTCCTGGCGCTTCCAGAAGTCCACGAACACCCAGAACCCTGTGAGCCCGGAAGTGCCCTCCTTGGACGCCGGGCCGTCGGCGGGGAGAAGAATCAACGTCGTGACGACGCTCAGAAACGAAAAGGCGGCGCCCGCATAGATCGGATAATTCCAGTCGTAGACGGAGAGCCAGCCGGAAATCGCGGGACCCAGGATGAGCCCCAGTCCGAACGCCACGCCGATGAGGCCGAAGTTTTTCGCCCGGTCTTTGGGATCGCTATGGTCGGCGATGTACGCCTGGGCGAGGGGGATGTTTCCCGCCGTGAACCCGTCGATCATTCGGGCCACGAACAAAACCCAAAGGGCTTTCGCGCCGACCATCATGAGAAGGCCCGCGCAGGTGCCTATCTGACTGAGCACGAGAATGCGCTTTCGGCCGTAACGATCGCTCAAGCGCCCGAGAATGGGGCTCGCGAGCAGCTGGCAGGCGGCGAAGCTCGAGCCGAGAAGGCCCACCTCCACCGCGCTCGCCCCGAACTTCTGCGCGTAGAACGGCAGAAGCGGGATCATGAGAGTCATCGCGAGCAGGTCGACCAGAATGATGAGGAAAATTGGGCCGAGCGACATCCGGGTATCCTATCCCAGCTGGGCCAGGTACTCGTCGTATGTCATCGGGAAATTCTTCAGCCGGCCGTTTTGGATCTCGATCACGCGGTTCGCGACCGTCTGGTTGAACTGATGATCGTGGGTCGTGAAGAGAATCGTTCCCGGGAACCGAATGAGGCCGTTGTTCACGGCGGTGATCGATTCGAGATCCAGATGGTTCGTCGGCTCGTCGAGAAGCAGCACGTTCGCGCTGGTCAGCATCATGCGGGCCAGCATGCAACGAACCCGCTCGCCTCCGGAAAGCACGCCCACCTTCTTGATGGATTCCTCGCCGGAAAAGAGCATGCGGCCCAGAAAACCGCGGATGAAGGTCTCGGACTGTTCCGTCGAGTACTGGCGCAGCCAATCGACGAGGGTGAGGTCGCCCCGCTTGAAGTAATCGGCGTTGTCCTTCGGAAAGAAAGCCTGGGACGTCGTGATGCCCCAGCCGAACTTGCCTTTGTCCGGCTCGATTTCCTTCATGAGGATCCGGAACAAAGTGGAGACGGCGATTTCGTCGCCCGTGAAGAGAATCTTGTCGCCCTTCTTCACGTCGAAAGACACGTGGTTCAGCACTTCCTTGCCGTCCAAGGTCTTGGAGAGATCCTCGACGAAGAGCAGCTGGTCGCCGGCCTCGCGCTCGGGCTTGAACCCGACGAAGGGATACTTGCGGGTGGAGGGCTTGATGTCGTCGATGGACAGCTTATCGAGCTGTTTTTTTCGCGACGTCGCTTGCTTCGATTTCGAGGCGTTCGCCGAGAAGCGGGCGATGAATTCCTTCAGCTCCTTCACCTTCTCTTCCGCCTTGCGGTTTTTTTCCTGCTGCATGCGCAGGGCGAGCTGGCTCGACTCGTACCAGAAATCGTAGTTGCCCGTGTAGAGCTGGATCTTGCCGTAATCGATGTCGGCGATGTGCGTGCAAACCTGGTTGATGAAATGGCGGTCATGGCTCACGACCACGACGATCTTTTCGAAGTCGGCGAGAAAGTTCTCGAGCCACTTCACCGCTTTCGGATCGAGATGGTTGGTCGGTTCGTCGAGCAGCAGAATCTCCGGCTTTCCGAAGAGCGCTTGCGCGAGAAGGACTTTAACCTTCTCGGAGCCCTTGAGCTCGGCCATTTTCTTCTCGTGGAGCTCGGTCTTGATGCCGAGGCCGTCCAGCAAGATGGCCGCGTCCGACTCGGCCTCCCAGCCGTTCAGGTCGCCGAACTCTTCTTCCAGCTCGGCCGCCCGATCCCCGTCCTTGTCCGAAAAATCCGCTTTGGCGTACAGCGCTTCCCGTTCGTCGATTAGGGCGTTCAGGCGGGGTTGCCCCATGATGACGGTTTTCAGAACCGTGACCTGGTCGAAGGCGAAGTGATCCTGCCTCAGAAAGGAGAGGCGCTCGCCGGGAGTGATGACCACGGTGCCCGAGGAAGGCTGCTCCAACCCCGCCAAAATCTTGAGGAAGGTGGACTTTCCGGCGCCGTTCGCGCCGATGAGCCCGTAACAGTTTCCCGCGACGAACTTGATGTTCACCTGGTCGAACAGCTTTCGGCTGCCGAAGCTAACGCTCAAATCTTGGGTGGTTATCATAAGGAAGGGGAACTACTACCAAAACGGCGAAATCGAGTCAATTTACGGCGGATTCCCGCTTCCTGCGGACGAAAAGGAAGGAAAACGGGCGCCGGCGCAGCTCCGCCACCGTTGCTCTAAGGAGAAGGAAAATCGCCCGAGAGCGCACCTCGCGGGCGCGGCACGCCAGCGTGAAGGCGAGCCCCAGGCTCACTCCGAGGTTCAGCGCCAGCATGACGGCGAGCCCGAGCATGCCCATCAGGAAAGTCACCCAGGGGAACTTCGGACCGATGAGGCCGGCCGCGCTGAATCCCACGGAGGCCGCCGCCAGGGTCACGTGGCGCACTTCCAGGGGGAAGCCGAAGAACTCTCCGACAATCGGAGAAAAGCCGAGAAGAAACCCAAGCCACATGCTGCCGGAAAGCCCGCCGATGTTGTGAAGGAACCAGTCGGCCGCCTTGTTTGTGCGCCTTTCTCCGAAAGCGATCCGCAGAAACCGGTGATGCGCGATCGCGTCCGGAAGCTTGCGGTAAACGACCCAGTTCTCCACCCAGCCGGCGACGATGCCGGACGACCAGAGAATAACGCCCGTCCAGATGGCGAACGCGATGGTGAGCGTGGTGAAGGGGTTGAAGGACTTCATCGAGTAAAGCGCCTTTTCGGTGTGCAGAATGTGGTGTCCCTTCATCCAGAACCACAGCAAATCGAGAGCAAAGGCGCCCGGAAGGGCGGCCCACACGTTTCCGAAAGCGGCGGCGAACTGGGATCTGGTAAGAAGAGTCACTTCCTCCACGAACGCGCGGATGTCTTTCGGGTCCTTCAGGTGGCGGAGTTTTCCGGCGAGCGCGGGCCCCGTCATCGCCGGCTGCTTGGTGGCGAGGGTGAACCCCGCCAGCTGCATGATGCAGAAGCACCAGCCGTAGTTGAGCGAGGCGAACAAACCTTCGAAAAACAGCGGCAGCTTCGAGCCTGTGATGGCGTATTTAAAGAGCGTCGTGAAGACCGTGATGAGGCCGCCGCCGAGGCCCGCGCGCAGCATCTGGCGGTATTCTTCGCGGGTTCTCACGATGTAGTGCTCGCCGGAGGCCCCCGCCCGCTCGACGATTTTTTGGGAGAGCAGGCGAAGGTTGCTGTGCAGGAGCGGGCGGATGCGCCTTGCCGCGTGGCTTTCGCGGATCAGATCGCCCAGAAAAAGAGTCACCGTCCGGTGCTCCGATACGGGGTCCTCGAGTTGCACGAGATCGAGCAGCGTCGCCGTCCGTACGAGGGCCGCCTTCTGACTTTCCAGATTGTAGACGAGTCCGACGCTGACGCCTTCCTTGTCCAGCTGCTGGTAGATTCGCTCGATGGCCCCCATGCAGCTTTCCAGCCCCGCCTCGGAGCGGTTCGGTTTGGGTTTTCTACCCTCGCGCAGGTCCTCGATGACTTCCTCGATTTCCCGCCGGAATTTCAGAAAGGGCGACTGGGTCACGGACGGAAAGGGAAGGCGGTGGCGCATTTCCGGAGAAACTCCGCGGGCGGCGATTTCCTCGGCGAGCACAGTAAGGGCGTCGAGCATCGAGTGAACGATAGCGCCTTCGCCGCGTTTCGGATTGTCGAACCCCAAGAGATTGATGAGGCCGGCATAGACGTCCTCCGGCAGGTTCTCGACCCAAAGCGCATCGTTGTCCGAGCGGAAAAACCTCGGGAAGAGGTCGTCCAGGTTCCGTTCCTGGGGCGCCGCCGGCAACACCTTCTTTAGGGCCCGGTCGAGGACTTCCGACGCGAGACCTCTATCCTGAATCAGGCCGGTGCGGCTGAAGAGCTCGACTCCGGAAACCTCGTCCAGGATCGAACGGATCGTCCGCCCCACGTTTTTCCGCCATTCGGGGTTACGGGAAAGAAACTGCAGCAGGAACCGCAGCCGGACCCAGTGGAGCTGGCCGGTGGACTCGTCGAAATCATGGGGCAGCCGGGAAGTGCTGCCGATCCACTCCATGAGGCCTTCCATCCAGCGCACCCGATCGGAAAGCGAGGCCTCCGGGTCGGCCTGGCTGACCACCTGGGACAGATCCCCTCGCCGATTGACGGCCGACTTCAGTGACCGCCAGACGTGGCCGGGCATACGGATTAGGCGTTTCATGTAAGGCGGCTGGGGAGCGAGTCGACGAGCGCGAGAAACTCGTCTATGTCTTTGGGCTTCTCGATAAGCTCGTCCACTTCGTCCTGGAACTCCTTCACGACGGAACTTCCCCGCTGGAATGCGGTGAAACCGACTATAAAACAGGAATCATAAACCACGGGGTGCTGGATTTTCAGTTTCCTAAGAAACTCGAGCCCGGACATCGTCGGCATCGAGGAATCCACCAGAAGCAGGTCCGGTTTTGGCTCGTCCACGAGCTTCTTTAACGCCTCCTCGCCGGAAGCGGCGGAGGTCACCTGGTGGCCCTGCTCCGAGAGGAGCGCCTCGAAAAGCCTTCTTAAGGAGTGGTCGTCGTCGACTAGAAAAACGCGCACAGCTACTTGTAGCGCGGAATGGGCGAGATGGCCAGCCGAGGCCGCTGGTGGGCCGTCGGGTTTGGTTTCGTTAATCCCTGAGTTGTTTAGTATTTCTTACGGTCCGATCGCCTTTCCCCGTGCGGATTCGGTGTTACATTTCCCGGGCAAGAGTAATGCGGCACGTACAGTAGAGGCCTTGGATTGCCATGTCGGTTTTTGGCGGAACGTGGGTAGATAGAAAACTGAAGCTCGCTCTCATGGGGATGGGGCTTCTCGTCGCGCTCTTCTGTACCGTTTCTCTCTGGTGCCTGTACGACGTCGTCGTCGCGAAAGACGCCGCCGCCTTCCGTTACACGAAGCAACTCACCGAAGTCGACGATTTGCGTGCCGTCTATCAGGAGACCATCGCCTCCTTCCGCGGCTGGGTCTTGATGCACAACCCGGAAATGAAGTCCCACTATCTGGATACGCGGGCTTCCCTTCGCCGGCGCATGGACGATTTGCGGCGCCGGGAGCCGCTGGCCGGAGAGGAAGAGCGGAGCCTTCTGCTCTCCATCCGCCGGCTCGCGCGCGAAACGGTGCCCCGGACCGATTACATCCTGTCGTTGCCCGACGACGAAGCGCTTTGGGCGAAGGCGAAGACGATCTACACGAAAGAGATCCTTCCCCGCAGTGTCGAGCTCGACGGAGCTTTGCGCAGCTACATCTGGCTGGTCCGCGGCCAGCTCGAAACCGCGCGCGCCGATTTCCGACAGACGGTTCAGCACGCCACCGTACTCGTGGGCCTTACCGGACTGTTCAGCCTTTCCGGCATTTTCGCGCTTCTGTTTTTCGTGCTCAACGCCTACCGCCGCCTTAGAGTCGCCGAGTCCGTCGAAAAACAAGCCCGGGCTACGAGTGAATTAGCCGAGCGCCGCTACCGGGATCTGGTGCAGGGCCTGGACGGAGGTATCGTGTGGGAGGCGGACCCGCTTTCCTTCCGGCCCATATACGTGAGCCCGGCGGCGGAAGCTTGTACGGGCATTCCGTCGGCCGAATGGCTTAGGGACAATCGCTTTTGGGAGAACCACATTCCCTGGGAGGATCAGGATAGGTTTTTCGCGATGCTCCGGAGCGGCGTCGAGCGATCCTTGCGGGAGGGTCCCGAGACGGTGCGCTGCGAGCATCGCTTTCTCACCAAGGAAGGAAAGGTCATGTGGTTCCAGACCGGAGCTCACGTGGTCAGGGATCTTCCGGGAAGCACTTCGCTCGTCCGGGCGCTTTCCGTCGACGTTACCGCCATGAAGCAGGCTCACGAGGCGCTCCGGCGCAGCGAGCAGTTCAACAAGGGCATCGTCGAGAGCTGCCACGACTGCATTTTCGTGCTGGACTCCGAGGGACGCATTTTCTTCGTGAACCCGCCGTCCCGATCCTTGCTTGAGCTTTCCGATTTCGGAACGCTCATGAATCTTCCGTGGATCGAGCTGTGGCCCGCTTCCGAAACGTCGAAAGTCCGCGAGTCCCTGGAGCAAGCCCGCAACGGCCGCAATGCACGGTTTCAGGCTTCGTGGACGAGGGTTTCCGGAGAGGTCCGCCACTGGGACGTACTCGTCACGCCGATGGCCGACGAGACGGGCACCGTCGATAGGATTCTCGTCGTCGCGCGCGACATCACCGAGCGAAGGCGCGCGGAGGAGCAGCTGAGGCAGACCACTCAAGAGCTCAGCCGCTCAAACCGGGACCTTGGGGATTTCGCTTGCATCGCCTCCCACGATCTTCAGGAGCCGTTGAGGGCGATTACCAGTTATCTGGGCCTCCTCAAAGCGCGGTACGACGCCAAGCTCGAAGGGCCGATGAAGGACTACGTGAACTCCGCGCTCGAGGGGGCGAAACGCATGCGGGAGTTCATCGAGGGACTTCTCAACTATTCCCAGGTGGGATCCTCGGGAGAGGAGCTGGAGCCGGTCGCCCTCGATCCGCTTCTCGACCGGGTCGGCGCCAATCTGAAAATCCCTCTGGCAGAGTCCGGCGGGACCATAATTCGGACGGCCCTTCCCACCGTTCATGGCGACGGAACTCAGCTCGAGCAGCTTTTTCAAAATCTGATCTCGAACGCCCTGAAGTTCCGCGGCGAACACAAGCCGGAGATCCGCATCGGCTGTCAGGATGGCGGCGACGAATGGATCTTTTCCGTCGAGGACAACGGCATCGGCTTCGAGATGGCGAAGGCGGGGAAAATTTTCGACGTGTTTCAGCGGCTCCATGGCGAGGAGCATTACGTGGGTTGCGGCATCGGGCTCGCGGTCTGCAAGCGGATCGCCGAGCGTCATCTGGGTAAGATCTGGGTGGATTGGGCGAAAGTCGGCATCGGAACCAGGATTTGTTTCTCGTTGCCGAAGAACCAGCCTCTCGCCGTGCGGGCGACGATCCCCATTTACCATCACGCCCAAGCCTGACTTCACCGAAACCTGACTCTCTCTTTGCCCGCCCTTGATGTTGGGGTGGGGATAATCGTTCATGTGGCTGCAAAACCTTCCGATGAAGTTGTCCCTGCTCGCCTGGGCGGTGGCTCTGGGCAGCACGATCTGGGGAACCTGGTACGGTGTGCGCCGATCGAGGCGCACGAGCCGATTGCCCAATCCCCCTCCGCCGATTTCCATTCTGAAACCCTTCAAGGGAATCGACGCCGGCTTCGAGGCTAACATCCGATCCTTCTTCCGGATCGATTACCCCGCCTTCGAGATTTTGTTCTCGGCGGGACAGGCCGACGATCCCGGCATCGAGGTGGTGCGCCGGGTGATGGCCGATTATCCGAAGGTGAAAGCCCGGCTCATCATCGGAGAGGTTTCCGTGGGGCCGAATCCCAAAGTGAACAACCTCATTCAATCTTACGCGGCCGCCTCTCACGACACGCTCCTCATCAGCGACAGCAATGTCCGCGTCCGCGCCAACTATTTGCGCCGGATAGTTCCGTTTCTGAAGGACGACGTGGGCATCGTGACGGCGATCGTCGCCGGCCACGATCCAAAGGGCGTCGGCGGGGCTCTGGAAGCTTCCTATCTAAACAGTTTTTACGCCCGGTGGATGCATATCTCGAACGCCGTCGGCCATCCGTGTGTCGTCGGTAAATCGATGCTGTTCCGCCGAAGTACGTTCGATCGGATCGGAGGCATCCGCGCCCTCGGACAGTACGTGGCGGAGGATTACATGGCGGGAAAGGCCATGCAGAAAATCGGGCTCCGGGTCGAGATCGTGCCCGACGCCGTTCATCAGCACATCGGCGCGTACCGCCTCGAGGACTTCTGGTCGCGCCACATCCGCTGGGGCCGCATCCGCAAAGCTCAGGCGCCTTTGGCGTTTCTCATCGAGCCCGCCTTCGGGGCCATCGTGTCCGGCGTCCTCGGGGCCCTCGTATTCTCGCGGCAGTTCGGTGTTCCGTTCGGCCTCTTCTTCATCATTCATCTGGCAATCTGGCTTGCCGCCGATCTCCTTCTGCTACGTACTCTCGCCGTGAGGCTCTCCCGGCGAACGGTGGGCAGTTGGTTGCTGCGGGAAGTAATCGCGTTTCCCCTCTGGTGCCACATCGCTTCGGGAAATCGTATCCATTGGCGAGGAAATCGCCTTAGAATCCTCCGGGGAGGCATTCTAGGGTGATGAACGAAAAATCGGGGCATCCCTTTCTTTGGGGCGCCGCCACGAGCAGCCACCAGATCGAAGGTGGCAACGTGCACAACGACTGGTGGCAGTGGGAGCAGGCGGGAAATATCGAGGGCGGTGTCCGCTCGGGTGCCGCGACGGATCATTGGAACCGCTTCCGGGAAGATCTCCGCATTGCCCAGGATCTCGGGCTCAACAGTTACCGGTTTTCGATCGAATGGTCGCGCATGGAGCCCGAGGAGGGCGCTTGGAACAAGGAAGCGACCGAGTGGTACCGGGAGATGATCGCCGAGTGCGAGCGGCGCAATCTCGCGCCCATGGCGACCCTTCTGCACTTCACGATGCCCCGCTGGGTTTCCGACAAGGGCGGCTTCACCTGGGATCTCGCCGCAGATAGATTCGCCGGTTTCACGCGCCACGTTCTCAAGGAGCTCGGGGATCGCATCCCTCTGTGGTGCACGCTGAACGAGCCCAACTCCATGGCCGTCGGCGCTTACCTCGGCGGTTTCATGCCGCCGGCGAAGTACAGCCCAGCTCGCGCGTCCCTTGCCTGCCGCAATCTTCTGCGCGGCCACGTGCTGGCTTACGACCGAATCAAGAAGTCGAAGGCTCCCCGCAACGGGCCTTTCAAGGATTGGCCGGTGCAGGTGGGAATCGCCCACAACATGATCGATTTTCAGCCCGCTCATCCCGGAAATCTCGTCGAGCGGGCCATGACTTCCGTATTCCGCCGCTTCTACAACCGCGCCTGGCCGGACGCGGTCACCGGCCGCAAGCAGCACTTCGGCGTGCTCGGTCTCGTGCCGTACCCTAAACCGGTTTGGGAAGCGCGGGGGCGGCCCACCGTCGATTTTCTCGGCATCAACTATTACATGCGCGTTTACGTCTGCTTCGGGCCTCAGAAGAGCGAGGCCGCCTTCGTCCGTTCGAGGACGATGCCCGCGGGCGTGATCTTTTCCAAGCCCGACGACAAGGTGAGCGATCTGGGATGGGCGATCTATCCCGACGGCCTCGGGCGGATGATCCGCTTTCTCAGCCGTTACAAACTTCCGCTCTACATCACCGAAAACGGAATCGCCGACGCCAACGACTCCAAGCGTTCGGGATATCTAACGGAACACCTCAAGGTCGTCGCCGACGCCATCCAGCGCGGCGCCGACATCCGTGGCTACTACCACTGGTCGCTCATCGACAATTTCGAATGGGTCAAGGGGTTCGAACCGCGGTTCGGGCTCTGTCATGTCGACTACGAAACCTTCCAGCGCAATCCGAGGGGTTCCTACGCCGTTTACCGCGACATCATCCGAGCCCACAAGGAGATCCCCGGTGGGGCTCCCGACGTGTCCTTGATTCAGGCCGTGGGTCGGAATTTATAGCTTTTCCGGTTTCGGAAAGTCTTCCTTGCACCAAACCGTGTGGCGGTCGCCGGTGGTGAACTCCACGGTGCTCGCCTTTCCTTTTTCGGTCTTGCTCTCGCAGTTCACGATGAAGCTTTTGGGATCGCGGGTGACGAAGTTACAGCTTCCCTTTTCGGGGCCGGTGTTGAGCTCCGTTCCGACGAGGGATCTCGGCGCGCGGCCGGACCTATGGACGTCGAACCGCAAGGAGTTGGGATCCACGGAAAAGGGCTTGCCCACGAAGACGATCGTCTCATTGGGGCTGTTCGTGAAGAAGTAGAGCGTGCGCGTTTCTTCCGCCGGGTCGAAAAGAAGCATCTCGCCGCGGCAGTCGGCCGTGTAATCGACCCCGTGATAAATGAGTTTCTTGCACTTGCCTTCGAAGAGCGTCGTGTCCTTGCGCTGGGGCATGAGCGGCTCGCAGCCGCTGGGACGGCTCACGCAGCCGGGTAACAGAAGAAGGAAAGACAGCAGGAACTTCATTGGGGGAAATCTATCACGTCGCGGCCGCCTCAGCAGCTTTCCAGCTGTTCCAAGATGAGAGAGCCCAGATGATCGAGCTTGTGGTCGCCGATGCCGTAGACCCGGCTCAGCTCTTCCCGCGTTCTGGGGTTTTTCTTGGCCAGGTCCCGAAGAGTCTTGTTGCTGAAGACGACGAAGGCCGGGATGTCGTGCTCCTCGGCGTACTCCTTGCGCCAGGCTTTGAGCACCTCCATTCGGACTTCCTCTTCCGACGAAAGAGGCGCGTCGAAATCGGCGGACTTGGCGGCCTTGCGCTTGGTCTTCGGCGCGCTTTGGGTGGCCGAGAATTCGGGCGGCAGCACGCGGCGCGGGGATTTCGGATCGCAGATATCGCAGTGGCCGCAGGCCTTCATCCGGAAGGCATCTTTGAAGTAAGTGAGTATCCCGGCGTGCCGGCACTCGCCGCCTTCCACGAACTGCACCATGGTGTCTAGGGCGCGCCAGCGGCGGTTGATCGAATCCTTGTCCGCTTCCGACTGCTGAATGAAGTAGGAGTGCAGACCCTTGTCCCGCTTCGCGTAAAGGAGCAGGCAGGTCGAAGGTTCCCCGTCGCGTCCCGCGCGGCCCATTTCCTGATAGTAGCCTTCGACGTTGGCCGGCATCTGATAATGGGCGACGAGCCGCACGTCCGGATGATCGATGCCCATGCCGAAGGCGTTCGTAGCGGCCAGCACCCGGATGGTGCCGGCGGCGAACTCGTTCTGAAGGCGCAGCCTTTCGTCGGCATCGAGGCCTGCGTGGTAGAAACCGATGCCCGAGAACTCCTGGCTCAGTGCCTCGCAGACGGCTTCCGACTGCTTGCGGGTTCCGCAGTAGATGAGAATGCGTCCCGTGGGAAATTGCTTCACCGCCCGGCTTAGCCAGCGGATCTTCTCCTCTTCGCCCTGGCAGGTTTCCACCTGGTAATAGAGATTTGGACGATAGAACCCGTGAATGTGGCGGTCGGGCGTTCGAAGGCCCAGTTGCTTGACGATGTCGCGCAAGACTTCGGGCGTTGCCGTCGCGGTGAGAGCGAGAATCGGCACGTCGGGGCGGATCTGGCGGAGCAAATCGAGCTTGTAATAGTCTTTTCGAAAATCCGGACCCCATTGGGACACGCAGTGGGACTCGTCGATGGCGAAAAGAGAGATCTTTTGGGTCTTCGCCCAGGCGGCGAACCCTGGCTTCTGCACGCGCTCCGGAGAGACGTATAGAAGGAAGTGATCTTCCTGCTTGAGCTCGGCGAAAGACTTTTTCTTCGATTCGAAAGTCTGGCCCGAGTGCAGACAAGCCGCCGGAACGCCGATTTTTTCCATCCCCCGCACTTGATCTTCCATGAGCGCGATCAGAGGCGAGATCACGACGACGATACCGGGCTTCGAGACGGCCGGAAGCTGATAGCAAAGCGATTTTCCGCCGCCGGTCGGCATGACGGCGAGCGCGTCCTTTCCGGCCAAAACCGATTCGATGATTTCCTTCTGCCCTTTGCGAAAGGACTTCAGGCCGAATCGATCGTGAAGAATGAGGTTGAGGTCGGTCACGGGAAGAGTCGTATCAGTTGTCGGCCCCCAGGCCAACTTTCCTGGGGGAGCGTCAGTAGACTATCTGGATGAACAGTCTCGCGGATTTTCCCTCATTCGAGGGCGCGCGGTGCCATCCGGGGGGAAGACCCCAAACTTGATTGCCCATGAGACCGATCATTAGGACAGGAGTTCCGGTGGGCGGTGCGATTTCGGTTAGGTTGGTGGGCTGAACCACGGTGCTCGGCCCCACCAACGCGGAGACGAGCGTTCCAAACCCTCCGTCCTTATGTCCCTTATCGGTAGAGGTGGGGTTCGCAAGGCCTTCGGCGCTCCACCGGATCTGAATCCGAGCCCCATCGTGCTTGTATTTGTTGTTGGGAATGCTGAGTAGACGGTTGCGGCCGGCGTCGTACAGAGCGTTTAGATACGCTTCGAATCGATCCAGGACGGCGTTGTCCGCGGGGTCCTTTCGGTACTCGTTCGGTATCTTGACCCGGCCATCCACCCAACCTGCGCCCCCGGCCATCGACGACCTGTGCTTGATCAGAATGGCCAAAGTCGCTTGCGCGTCGGCTTGAGAAAATTCCGGCACCTCGAGGACTTCGAAACCCTGCTTCTCGAGCGTCGCTTCGCCGAGCTCCTTGGGAACCAGCGCGCCGTAAATCAGGCACTGAACGGCGTGGCTCGGCGCCGCATACCAGAACAGGGCAAGAGCTACGGCCAGAGCTTTCATAACCTCAGGATAACTGTGGCCTCGTTGTGCCGCCTAGATATTCAGGCGGTATACACCGATGCGGCGGGCTCACCCGCGCTGGAAGTGAAATAGCGTGCGCGTGCCGCCGGGAAGCGGTTCCTTGGAAAGAGTCTTGAAGCCGCAGGCGCGGGCGGCCGCTTCGAAAGCGGCGACCGACAGATCGGGAAGTGTCCGTCCTCGGCGAAGCTGCTCGACCCTTACGTCTTCAGGGGCGACATGCTCGGCGACCAGGTGGGCGGCGCCGAGGGAATGCAGCCAGCCCAGCGTCTCTTCCATCGAGATTCCTTCCCCGACCCAAAGATGGTGGAGGATCGCGTAAGCGAGAATCACCTCGAAACGGCCCGTCGCTCTTTCCGTGAAGGAAAGCGTTTCCCGGTTGTTCCATCCCATCGCCGGCGACGGGCGGGCGAGATCCAGAACGAGCGGCCAAAGGGGAAGCCGCTCCTCGCGGGCGCGGCTCCAGAGGCGGCCGACGACCGCGGGGTCCCGATCGGCGGCGACCGTGTCGACTTTGCGGCGCGCGCTGAAGCTTGCGAACCGTCCCGTGTTGCAGCCGAGATCGAGCAGGCTTTTCGGTTTCGTGGAGTCGAGGACTCTGCCGAGAAAGCGTTCCTTAGCATCCGCTTGAGCCGCGTCCGCCTTGGTCTCGTAGTTCGACCAGGCGGAGGCCCGGTTCGGGCGGGGAGAAACCCTTCTCAGCGCCCGGCGCATGTGCCGGTACCAGCTCTTGAGCAGGAACTGCGCCTTCTCCGGATCGCCCGTAGGCCGGGGTTCGTAGAGCGAAGGTGTCTGCGCGGCTTTCCCGGAAAGCCAGGTCGGTAAAGTAATGAGTCCGAAAAACGGCGGGCGAAGGCGCTGGCTCCAGCCGAGCATCCGGTAAATGGTTTCCGCCTGCCAGCCGTCCCGGTGCCGGGTGAATACCTCGTCGGCGGGAAGAGCGAGCTCCCGATCGGCGAGCAGCGGATAGAGAAACGTCCTCTGAAATTGCGCGGCCGCAAGCCAGGTGCCGTCTTCCGGGTGGCGATCCTCGAAGGAAAGCAAATCCACGAATACCGGTTCCGTTGCGCGAAAGAGAACGTTCCAGGGAGTCGCGTCCTTGAGGCCCAGGCCGCTCGGTAGTCCGTCTTCGGCGAGATCGAGCGTGAGCTCGGCGGCGCGGGCTAGCATCTCGGCGGGCCATTCGGTCGGATAAGTGGGAAACCAGACGCGAGGGTGTTCCAGCACGAGCCCGGCGTTCTCCCACGGGATTTCAGAAGCGCTCAAACGGCGGAAGGAAATGAGATGGCCCGAATCGATTTTCGCTTTCAGCGCCGCATTGCTCTCGACGTTGCGAAGGGTGGACTCCACCGCCGGCTCCACGGTCCGCAGCAAGCGTCCGTTCCAGTCGACGAGTTTTCCCGACGGGTCCCGTAGGGAGAGCTGGCGTACGGCCGGAGGGGTCATTCGCCGGAGGCCTTCTTTCGGGGCGGAGCCTTGGTCTTCTTCGGCGCGGATTTTCTGCCGCGCACCCAGCCCCAGAACTGCTTGGCGTAAAAGAGGCTACCCAGGAAAAACCCGGCGATGACTTGGAGAATCAAATGTCCCGAACCGGGATCGACGTAAGCGAGAATGGGATCGTGGGGCATTGGACTATTGTACCCGACCGGTCGCGGCGGGAAGCTTGCAATACTCGTTCGCGGGGCGGTCGAGGGATTTGGGATCGTAGGGGCTCGCCTTCAGCCACTTTTCGAGCACGACCGAGTTGGGGATCTTTCCCTCCAGCATGCCGAGGACCCAACTCTTGAAGCCGACGGTGGAGACTGCGGCCAGGTAGGCCGTGGCCCTTCGATCGGGGAATTTGAAAATGAGCGGCACGTGCCGGTAACGGGGTCCCCCTTTTTCGAGCTCCGTCGCGTTGGCGGCGTCCCGATAACCGTGGTCGGAAGTGAGCAGAAGATTCGTCTTCCCCCAAAGCCCGGTGCGCCCCAATTTCTTTCTCACCTCGTTCAGAAATTCGTCGGCCATGACTCCGTTGGCGAGATACGCCTCCCGGGAATATCCGGATTTCGTGCCGATGCCCGGAAGGCGTGGAACCGGCACGTGGACGAAGATCAGATCGTAAGCCGTGTCGGCGACCACATCGAGGGTCTCCTTGAGCGCCGCTTTGTATCCGCGTTCGTGCGCGATGGTTTCTCGATCGAGCCACGGCGGGGCGAAGGTGAGGGGAACGGGGCGGGCGCTGTACTCGAACTCGAGGGCGGAAATGGAACGGCAGCGGTCGACCCACTTTCCGAAAAGACGGCAGTAGGGATGGAAATAGCCGATGAGCGCGGTTCTCGCGCCCGCCGCGTTCGCCTCGGCAAATAGATTGTCGGCGGCCTCGAACGGGCGGGAGCCGGCGGGAGTGTCGATCTCGAGGCTCTCGTCGGAAAGGGCGCGCGCATCGCTCACCTTCTGTCCCGTGAGCATGGCCGGAATCGAAAGCAGCGTGCAACCGTGGGCGCTGTAGGCGCGGGTCGCGACGAAGCTTTCCCCGCGAAGCTCCTGGAAGTGGGGAAGGGAAAACCCTTCGTGCGTTTCCTCGAAGAAGACCCCCTCATCCAGCTCGTCGAAAACGAGAACCACGGTTCGCTGCAAGAGCGAACCGGAGGCCTTGATGGGAGGCGGATCGTCGGGGTGGCTGATCTCGTTGTAAAAGCAGTGCCCGAAGGTGAAGAGCACGAAGGGCGAAAGCAAGGCGAAGATCGTCACGGGAAAACGGAACCAGCGGGGGCGCCTCGTTCCCAGTACTTCGAGACAAATCCAAAACACGACGGCGGTGGCCAGTACGTAGAGCGGAATCGTGAAATGCACGATCGTCGGCTGGCGGATGCCGAGGTAGGCGGCCTCCATTGCTCCTTCGTCGAGATTTCGGATGAGGTTCAGCCAGTCCCGCCAGAACATGAGGTTGGCGAACCCTAAGGCGGCGGCCAAATCCCGAAAGTGGTTTGTTCTCACGGCGAGCCTTCCGTAGGAAGCCCCGCGAGCTTCATCACCTGAAGGGCGTTGGTCGTCGGGCAGGGCCCGTCGGACAGATGATAGGAAAACGTCATCCGGCCATCGTGGATGTCTTCGCGGAAGTGCCCGTTTCTCACCGTCGGGGAGGAGTCCGCGAGCGAAGTCAGCTCCAGATCGTGGGTGGTGACGAGCCCCATCGCTTTCGTCTTCGCGAGCGCCATCAGATAGGCGCGGCTTCCGATGAGCCGCTCGCGGTTGTTGGTGCCCCGGAAAATTTCGTCGATGAGATAGAGCGAGTTGGTTCCCGCTTCGGTTAGGATTGCCTTCAGCTCCTTAACCTCGGCGTAAAAGGAGGAGAGGTTGTCCTCGAGAGAATCCTCCACGCGAAGTGAAGTATGAAGCCTCGCCGGGAAAAGCCGGAAACTCGCCGCGCACACGGCGGTGCCGGCCTTCGCGAGCACCACGTTGATGCCGACGGTACGAAGGAAGGTGCTCTTCCCGGACATGTTGGAGCCCGTGAGAAGAAGGCACTTCTTCGCCCCGCCCAGCTCGAAATCGTTTCCCACGCGTCTCGCCGGATCGATGAGCGGATGGCCGAGCCCTTTCGCCGAGAGAGTGGCCTCCTCCGCGATTTCCGGTAGTGGATAGGCCGGGTGAGTGGCCCGCCATTCGGCGAGCGACGCGAGCGCTTCGACTTCCGCGAGGGCGGCGAGCCAGCCGGGGAGCACTTCCGCGATCTCCCGGCGTACGCGTTCGAGTCTCAACGTCCAAAAGTAATCCCAGGGAAAAACGAGATTCACGCCGAGGTGGAGCAGCGGGTTCTGGCGCACGCCGAGTAGTCCCGTGATCCGCTCGAGCCGGCCCAGCTCGCGCTTCGGGTTTCTGTCTCCCTCGAAACACGCGAGCAATTTCGTAAGCTCTTCTCCGCCCGCTCTTCCCAAGTTCCTGATGGGAGCGACCAATTCCAGAAACCTGCCGAGGGAGGCCTCCACGACGAGAAAATCGCCGTACGCCGAGAGCAGCCGGATTTCCCGTCCGCCGGCCCGATAAAGAAAGAAGGCGCCGGCTGCGAGCAAAAGAAAGAACGGGGGGAGGCCCTTCACGGCGGAGATGCCGAAGGCCACCACCGCCGCCGTTTGCACTAAGAGGATGGCGAAAAAGTATTTCACCGCTTTCGGCGAATGAATCGGCTCCGACACCAGCGCGAGAAGGGAATCCGTGTCGATGCGGCCCTGGAGCCCCAAGGATACGGTGAGAAACCGCCGGCGAAGCACGCGAAGGCGGAACAAGTCGCTCACTTCGTGCTGGCGCTTGAGAATATCCGCGCGGGTGAGCGGGGCCTCGTCGAAGTAGTCGAGGAGCCGTTTCCAGCCGCCCGAGGAAACCGTCGTGTTGATGAGGCGCAAAAGAGATTTTCCGCGGATCAGATCCAGGTCCCAGAAATATTTCGGCAGCCGCCTTTCTTGAGGAAGCGGCGGTAGCTCGGGAATCGCTTTCCAGTCGAGGGTGGTCTTAGCGCGGGCCGTTTCCGTGAGTTTCAGGCGCAATCGGGTTCGCTCGGCGGCGGCGGCCACGCGCCGATGCCATACGGCGAGAACGGCGAAGCCCGCGGTGAAAACGACAGCGGTGCCTTCGGCCGCCGTTCGTAGCTGAAGCGCCATCAGAACAATGGTCGTCCCGGCGCCCGCAAGAAATACGGCGGCGCGAAACGAAGAAATTCTATCGGCGAGAGCCGAGGTGCGGTCCAGGCGGCGGCGCCACCGGACGAGAGCACGATCCCACATGGCCGCAGAGTATCACGCCCTACCCTTCAGAGAATATGGAATGACGGCGGGCTTGCCCGCCGTAGCTCATGTTTCCGGCGCGCCATGTTTCCCCTGGCGTGCAATTCGAAAAGGTCCGCGCCCCGTTAAACGGCTAGCGAAGGCGGGTGAAGAGTTCTCTAATGTAGTAGTCGTGCTCGGCGGCGTAGAGACTAGAGCCCACGCCGCTCGTGTTCATGAGGCTCGCGGGGATATTCACCCGGCGCCCCTGACTGCCGTACCCGGAGGTCGCGTCCGTATGATCGCGGCCGAGAAGGCAGTGTCCAAGCTCGTGAAAAATCAGCGCCTCACGGCCGTCCTCGCTGCGCATGTTCCATGCCGAGCGCGAAACGGTGACTCGCGGGCTTTGCAAAAATCCCTGCTCGCAAACTCCAATCTCTCCGGGCCTTAGCGCGCCGAAGAGAATCTTCACCTTCGTGTCGGACGAAGTGTCCCGACCGAACCGGCGGGAATAGGTTTCGAACCGTTCGAAGTAGGGCGCGAAAGTCGCCGTTTCCTCGGCGGTCGGCTCGCGTCCGCAGGCGGCGAGCAAAAGGAGGGACAGCAGGAAAAGGGCTCTGGACATAGGTTCCAGGACCTACCAGGGCTTACCCCATCTGTATTGACGCAATGAGTCACTTCGCCTGCGCCGTATTCAATTCGGCTGTTCCGGCCGTAGTCAGAGAAAAACCCAAGGGGCTGGGCGGGGTTGGGAGGGAACCGCGAAAGTGCCCCATTACGCCGACGGTTTTCGTAGCCGGTGCCGTTCTTCGTTCCCGGGCGGAAGAGGGCGGGCGGACGGGGTTTTCCCCGTGTTCCGCCGGTGCCCGCGCGATGTGGATTGCGATATGCAATAGCTCCCCTCGAGGGCCGGAAAGTCGAGGCCCTAGTTGAGGTTTCTCCATGCGGAGTTTGGCGTTCGTGCTGACGTGGGTCGGTCTGCTCATTCCGGAAACGGCTGGAGCGGAGGGGCAGGACGCCTTGCTCGACGGGCACAAATGCCGAAAGCAGGTGATCGAGGTACTCGACACCTGGGAACCGGAGCGCCTCTGGAAAAAGTTTCTTTCTCCCGACTCCCAAGCAGTACACAGAACTCCTACACGCAAAATCGGAACTTGGATCGAATTGCGTTTTCAGACCGACGGTGGTGTCGAGCTGATTCGCCTTTCGCCGACTTCCAACGTGCGCATCGCCTGGAACTCCAGGCGATGCGCACCTAAGCTTTCGGCCGCGGCCGTTCAGCGCGATGAGAAACGCCTGACCGGCACCTTTGACGATCCCTACTTCGAGGCCATCGCGGCGGAGAACCCGGACGGGGTTCTCTACGTCTGGTCGCCCCACATGCCTTACTCCCTGAAGGGCTGGGAGCCGGTGCAGAAGGCGGCGAAGAAGCTGGGTCTTCCGATTTTTCCGATTCTGGATCCGCACGCGTCCCCTTTGCTGCTCTCCGAGATGCCTTCGGAGTTCAATCTGCTCAAGGCGACCTCCCGCCGCCTCGAGTCCTGGGAGCTGATTCATAGGGGCGTCGGCCAGCACTTTCCGACAACCGTGTTGTTTTCCCGGGGACGGGTCGTGGGTCCCGTATTTCCCGGAGTGAAAAGCGAAGGACAGTATGTCGAGTTCTTCAAGGAGTACCTCGCCCAGGTTAAGTAACCTGGTCCTGGCGATTCTCGTTCAAGGAAGTCTTGCCTGGGGTGACGAAGTCGCTCCCGAAAAGGAAGCTCTTTGCAAGATGGACGACACGACGACCCTCGCCCAAGCCGAGGCGTCCCACATTCCCAACTATTTCTTCCGTCCCTTTCCGAACAGCGATCACGTTTCCTACGCGTCGGCGAGCCGCAACTACATTCTCGATCTGGAGAAGGGCGCGGAAGTGGAGATGCCCGGACCGTACGATCCGGTGCCCACTCCCGATCAGATGCTCATGACTATCCCGCCGGACGAAGGGCTCACGTTCTATTCCGTGGAAGATTTACAGAAGGGAAAGCGCGAGCCGCTGCTCGTGGATAAACAGCTTCAGGGCGTTTACCAGTCCATAGGAACCGTTCAGAGCGGCTCGGGCGAGAAAACTTTCCGCATCATCACCGACCAGGACGGCTTGAGTTTTCGCGATTACCACGTGAAGGAAGGGGAGAACGGGGGAAAGCCCGTCATCACTCCTCAGGGCGACAAGCCGACGGTGCTGTGCCAGGGAATGCGCCTCAGCCTTCCGATGATCTCGAAGGACGGAAGGCAAATCGCGGCGCTCGACGTGGACGCCGGGGTGACGAAAATTTACGACATCGATCCGGCGAACGGTTCCTGCAAGGAGGTCATGAACCTCGGCATCCCGACGGGAAAGGTGGACTTCAATTTCAACGGCGACGAGATCACCTTCCACGTGCTGAATAACAGCGCTTCCGGAGACTCCTACTTCTCGGTGCCCAGCGACGCCATGGTGGCGAACGTGTTCGTCTACAAGCGAAGCACCGGGGAAATCACGCGCATTACGAACAACACGTCGTCCAACTCCGTTTTCCCGGCGTTCCGCCGGGATGGAAAGATCGTTTATCTCAACCACCCCCAGCGGGACGGCCAGGCCTCCGGGAAATCCTCTTTCGTCGTGGCCGATCCGGAGCGGGCGAACCGCCGCCCCTTCGAGCTCGTCGGCACTCCCAGCTGTTCGCCGAGCGTTCAGGGCAAAGGCTACGGCTCGGTCGTCGCCCTCGGCGCTCTCTGGGCGCAGCTTTGCTCGAAGTTCGGCAAGGAAATTTCCGACAGCGCGGCCGCGATGATTCCGCTCGGCATGAAGCCCGAGCAGTGCCGAAAGCTCATCGAGAACAAGTGGGAGGCTTTGAAAGAGGACATCGCGAAGAACGCGGAGCTGACCAAATCGGGCCGCGTGAAGAAGGACATTCTGGACGATCTCACGGAAGAAGACTTGATGGCGGCCTGTCCGAAAAAATCGTTCGACTCGGTTGGACCCGGCGACACCGGAGGTGGAGGAAATAACGGCGCACCACCGTCCTCCACGGCTCCGGTGCCGCGGGTTTGCTTCGAATGCCATTCGGACGATATCCCCTTCGGCGACTGGGGTCGTCTCATGACGGAGAAAGCTTCCAGCGGCGCCTGGTTCCGGGACGAGATTCTCGATCGCCTGAACCGAACGGGCCCGGGAAAGATGCCCAAGGGAAATCACCCTCTCTCCAAACAAGAGAAAGCCGCGTTCGAGCAGTATCTCCGGACCGGCAAGGCGCCTTAGAGCCTAGCAGCGGGGTGCGTCGAGCACGCGATCCCGAGGTCGATTAGACTCACAGGTCTAAGGAGCAACCCGGATGAAGCTGCTGAGGATGGGGCCGATTTGGTTCTTGGGTCTCGCGCTGGCTCAATACGCGCGCGCCCTTCCGGCGGTCCGTCTGGACAGCGCCCGAGTCTCCCTCGAATTTTCCGCCGAGAGCTCCAATGGGGCCGTGAAGATTCGGGGCCTTCTCAAGGAAGGCACACCTGGAGACGGCGCGCTCATTCAAATGGGCCGCGAGCTGACGGGTTCCATCCGGGTTCCTCTCGACGCTCTCGACACGGGAATCACTCTTCGCACCCGTCACATGAAAGAAAAGTATCTCGAGACCGCGAAGTTTCCGATCGCGGAGCTCAACCTCGGCTCGCTTCCTTTTCCGGACGCGGCCGGCGACTTTCGCATGGAAGGGCTGCCCTTTCAGGCGCGCTTGAAGTTGCACGGAGTGGACAAGCCGGTAGCCGGAAAGGCCACCCTCTGGCGCAAGGGCAAGCAACTTGGCTTCGCCCCGGAGTTCCGGGTTTCCTTGAAGGACTTCGCCATCGAGAAACCCTCGTTTCTTGGCGTGAGCCTCACCGAAACCGTCGAGGTGAAGGGATCGGTCGAGGGAAACCTCGAGGAGATCATTCTCTAAGATGGGCGTGACGGGACCGACGAAGGCGAGGCTCGAGGCCTTCAGCGACGGCGTGATCGCCATCATCCTCACACTCATGGTCCTGGAGATTAAGCGCCCCCATTTGAGCGGGGATGCCGCCTCCGACATGGCGGCCCTTCGCGGCCTAGGCCCCCACATCGTCTCCTACCTTCTCAGCTTTCTCGTCGTGGGCATCGTCTGGGTGAACCACCACCACATGTTCCACCTGGTGAAATCGGTCGACGCAAAGGTGCTCTGGTACAACCTGAACCTGCTTTTTTGGATGTCGCTCATTCCCTTGCCGACCGGCCTCTTGGGGGAAGACGCGTCCGAGCCGCTCGTGAACGCCTTTTACGGGGCAGTGTTGTTCATGATGTCGGCTAGTTACTACTTTCTCCGGTGCCACGCTCAGACCCGGATGTACGAAGAGGTTTCCGATGCGGAGAAGCGAGTCCGTAACCGGAAGAATCTGATGTCGGCTGGTCTTTATCTGCTCAGCATCCCGCTCGCTTTCGTCTCGGTCTATTTGTCCTGGGCCATTTTCGTCTTCGTTCCGGCCGCGTACTTCATCCCCGAGCGCGCCGACGTTTGCCTCCATCCCAAGCACTGAGCGCCGTGTCGTTCCCTTCGAGGAACTTAGTTTGAGTTTGCCGAATCGTTTGGTTAGATGAGGCGAAAACTCGACTTTGCGGCGGGCTCTGCCGTTCAGATAGGCACATCGTGGGGATGGAACAGACAAGAACCGAGTTCGCCGGATGGCGAAAATTCACCGAGGAATCCTGGTCCGTCCTGCGGTCCACGTTCTCTTTTACTCTGCTTCCGGCGCTCGTCTTTCTGGCAATCGCGGTTTTCTCCCATCTTCGTCTTGGGCAGATTCTCTGGGAAAATCGTCAGCTGTTCTCGATCCTGGACGGCTTCGGCGCCGTAGTCTCGCTGCTACTTGGAATCGTGCTGCTGCTCGTGCGTCCCTACCGCCCGGGCGCGACCCATCTCGCGCCGGCTTCCCTCGCTCTCGTGTCCATGGGCATCGCTCTCGCCGCGAAGTCCTTTACCGAACGGACCAACGTCTCCATCTGGCTCGATAACCTCGATACGCTTCTCGGCGCTCTGATTTTTGCGGCCGTCTGGCTTCCCGAAAATTGGTTGAAGGCCCTGTCCTCGAGAAAGGCTTTTCTCGCCGTCTGTTTCGTTTCGGCGGCTCTTTCGTCCGCCCTTCTCGTCTCCACGGCCTGGCTGCCGCAGGCGACCGAAGGCTTCGAGTTCTCGCTTGCGACCAAAGAGATCAACCTGCTCAGCGGGATTCTGTTTTTCGCGGCGGCGATCTATTTTCTGCCGCGGGCAAAGCGGGTTTTCCGTTCCGACTTCGCTCCCCTGGCGAGCATTTGCTTTTTCTTCGGCGTAGCCGCTCTGGTATTGCCGTTCTCGGAGCTTTGGAGCGTCAACTGGTGGCTTGCTCAGCTGGCTCAGTTCATTCCGGTGCTCATCGCTCTGAGGTACGTGTTCGGCCTGTTCACGGCGAGCCAGCGGGATCTTCTTCTCAGTGAACACCGATTCAAGACGATGTTCTCCGAGTCCCCGGTCGGCATCGGAGTGCTGGGCCGCGGGCAGACTTACGTGGAAGCCAATCCCGCGCTTTGCCGGCTTCTCGGCTACTCCGCCGCCGAGCTCGAGCACATTCCCGCGGTGAACCTGGTCCATCCGGACGACGTCGCCGAAGCGGCCCGTGCCAGACAGGAAGGGCTTGCGTCCGCCGGAAGCTACCAGCTGGAAACCCGCATGGTTTCCCGGGACGCGGGGGTCCATTGGGTGCGCATCGTGGGCGCTCTCATACCCGACGCGCTCGGCGTCCGCAGCGAGCTGCAAATCATGCGGGACGTCTCAGAGGAAGTGACGGCGAAAGAAAAGATCAATGCGCTGGTGGGAGACCTCTCGAACTCCAACAAGGAGCTGGAACGGTTCACCTCGATGGTCTCCCACGATTTGCGCTCTCCGCTTTGCACGATCACGAGCTTCACCCAGTTGCTCACCCGGGAGATGGGTTCGAAGCTCGACCCTACTTCCAAGGAGTATTTCGGTTTTATCGTGTCGGCGGCCCGCCGCATGGGAACTCTGATCGACGATTTGCTCGTTTACTCGCGGGCGAACAAGGCGGCGGCGGTTCTCGAGCCGGTGCCCCTTTCCGAAATCATCGCGTCCGTTCAGGGCAATCTCGCCGCCGATCTTCGCTCTACCGGCGCCGAAATCGAGACCGGCGTCCTTCCCGTGGTCGAAGGAGATCGCACGCTGCTCCTGCAGCTTTTCCAGAATCTGATCGGAAACGCGCTCAAGTACCGATCCGAGCGGAAGCCCGTCATTCACATTTCCGCTCTGCGGGAAGGTGGTAACTGGCTGATCGTCGTGCGCGACAACGGCATCGGCTTCGTCATGGCCGAAGCGGAGAGAATCTTTGAGCCCTTCCGCCGTCTTCACGGCGCCGACGAGATCCCCGGCACGGGCCTCGGGCTCGCTATCTGCCACACTATCGTGAAACGCCACGGGGGAACCATCCGGGCCCGCTCCGAAGTGGGGCAGGGAAGCGAGTTCCTCGTCACTCTTCCAGTCGCCCGCGAAAAAAAAGCCGAGGCTCCCCTGGAGGGAGCCCCGGCGAGGTGAATCGGGGTAGCTTTGGAGTTTAGTTCGGAAGCACCACTCCATCGATCACGTGAATGACTCCGTTGCTCTGGTATACGTTGGCGATGGTCACCTTCGCCATTCCGCCCTTTTCATCCTTCAGGTAGATCGCTCTACCTTTCTTCCAAGCCGTGAGCTTGCCGCCGCTCGCCGTCGAGAGCACCGCTTTGCCGTGGCCGGCGCGGATCTTCTTGAGCAGTGACTTGGAATCCAGTTTGCCCGGAACCACGTGGTAAGTGAGCACCTTCGTGAGGGCCGGCTTGGCCTCCGGTTTGAGCAGGCTATCCACGGTGCCGGCCGGGAGCCTGTCGAAAGCCATGTTCGTCGGAGCGAATACCGTGAAAGGTCCGGGGCCCATGAGGGTATCCACGAGACCCGCGGCCTTCACCGCCGCAACGAGCGTCGTGTGGTCTTTCGAGTTGACCGCGTTCTCGATGATGTTTTTCTGCGGGTACATTTCCTCCCCGCCTACCATCGGGTTTTTCGCCTGAGCCGTGTTAGCTACGGCGACGAGGGCCGCGAAGATGAAAGAGATACGTTTCATTTGAATTCCTCCTGTGGGTTCTCACCTGAGGAAGCGAAGGGCGTAGGAAAAGGGGCTCAGAAGGATTGTGAAGGTTTCTTCACAATTGTTTTTCGAAGAAGAGGCTTTGGGGATCGGGCTTGTAGGTGCCGAAGGGGCTTCGCTGCCGGTATCCGTGCTTTTCGTAAAAGCGGATGGCGTCCGGCTGATGAATGCCGGTCTCGAGCCTCGCCGTGCGGATGCCTGCGTCCAGGAGTTGATCCTCTAGCGCGTCCAAGATGGCGTCGCCGACCCGTTTTCCCCGGAACTTGGGGCTTACGTACATGCGTTTGATCTCGCCGTAGTCCCCTTGATTCTTCACGGCTCCGATTCCCACGAGCACGGTTTCGGAAAATGCTCCGATGACGAAGACGTGGCTCTTCTTCAGCTCCGCGAGACTGTCCAGGTGGTTGCTCTCGGCCGGGTAGAGACTTTCCTGATACTCGTCGAGCTCCCAGATGAGAGCTTGGACCGCGGCATCGGAGGGGTCGACTTTTTTGGTTTCAATCATGGGCTGTACACCCGCGTGGAAATGTAGTGGGGAACTTTCCAGTTCGGTTCCGGAAACTTTTCGGTGAGCACGCGGCGAAGTTCCGCGTCGAACTTCACCACCTGGTCGGGAGGCATCGAGGCGCCAACGCCTGCGCTCGCGCGGATTCGGCCGCACCAGGAGTCGAGCGTGAAGGGGTAGGGCTCGTCGTACACGAATTTCTCTACGACCGTGTAGCCGTCCGGGGTCGGTACGTCGTCCGGGTTCGGATGATAAAACCCGGGCCGGGTCTCGGGATTCCACGTCGGGTTGTACTTCGGGATCAGATCGAGGGTGACCCGGACGATGTTGCCCGGCTTAGGATCGAAATCGAAGCTTGCGATGATGAGCTTTCCGCCCGGTTTGAGCACCCGCTTGATTTCTTTTCCGGCGGCCCCCTGATCGAACCAGTGCCAGCATTGGCCCGCCGTCACGAGATCGAAGGATGCGTTTTCGAAGGGCAGTTTTTCCGCGGAGCCCGCGACGTACGTTTCGTTCGGCAGGGCTTTGCGGCGCGCTTGCTCCAGTAGGCGCTCCGCCGGATCGAGTCCGACGGCGGTGCAACCCATTTCGGCCAGGCCGTGGGCGATGGTTCCGGTTCCGGTACCGAGATCGAGGATCGTCATCCCGGCCTTCACGTGGCCGCGCTTGCCGAGCTCCTTGAAAAAGCTCGCGGGAAAACCGGGCCGGTACTTCGCGTAGTCTTCCGCGGTCTTTCCGAACTGGACCCGCCCGGTTTGCACGTCTTGCTTGTACACCGATGCAGACTAGGACGGCGGGTGTCCCGTGTCCAGCCGCGGGGTCAGAAGTGTTTTTCAATGAAGGCCTTTCCGCTGGCCGTCTTGAGGTAACGCTCGAGAGCAAACGCTCTTTCTTCCGCTACCCGAATTGCAAATTGAACTCTCCAAGGACGATATTTCGAGGAATGGTACGACCGTCCGGCGTTGTGGTCATTGAGACGCCTTCGCAGATTTCTGGTCACCCCGACGTAGGTTTGGGACGGAAAGCGGACGCTTCTTAGGTGATACCCGTACATGGGCCGATCTTTTGCAAAGTCCTTGCCCGGCCCGTCCTTCGCGCGCCTTTTCATATCGGTAGCTTTGGGTCGTCTTTTAGAAAAGTGGCGTACGGCGATTTCGCCTTTGAGCTACGGAGGGCATTCTTATTTTGCCTTCGATGAAGTGCTTAGGTGGCTTGCCATTCGTAGCTCCCATGAAACGCCGAAGGCGTTCAGGGAGCGAAGAATGGAGGCGATCGGGATCGAACCGACGACCTACGCGTTGCAAACGCGTCGCTCTCCCAGCTGAGCTACGCCCCCGTGGGAAACAGAGACTTAACACGGGACTTCGTCCCCAGTCCATTCGGGCGGGAGCCTTAGGGCCGGGTGAGCGCGTCCAAATCCATGAGCGCCTCATCGAAGATGGCGGTCGCCTTCTTCAGCTCCGCTTGCGCGGTGAGGACGAAGCTGTTTGCCTCGTCGGCGGCGATTTCGAGATTGAAGAGCTCTTCGCGGGAAATGGCCGACTTCCCGACGAGGATCTTCCCACGGTCATGCTGCCAGTTCACTTCGTGGGAGATGATTTTGATGTTCTCCAGGCAGGTCGCGGCGGCATCGCGCTGGGCCTTGCGGCTGTCGGCGATGAGGGCCGCCACGTCTTTCGCGGGATCGCTACCGTTTTCCGCGCTTTCGGCGAAAAGCCGCCAGGCTCTTTCCAAGGCCCGGCTGGTGATCAGCTCCGCCTGCGCTCGCCCAAGGCTCACGTTGGCTTCGGCGAGTTCCAGATTCCCCTGAGACACGTCCCAGGCGGTGGCGGCGTGCTTGGCGAAGAGCTGCTTGCGGAGATCGAGCTGGAACTGGGCGCGCTTGATGCGCACTTCGGAGAAGCTGACGGCGCCTTCGGCCGTGCGGCCCTTGTCGGCTTCCCGGTGAGCCATGCTCTTGTACATGAGGACTTCGGCCGTGATCTTGGCGGAAGCCGCCTGCGAGACGAAAGCGAGAAGCACTAGCCCCAATCGATAACCCATGTCGAACCCCCTGGGATCGACATATCAAGCGATCTCACGCCTTGTCAAAACGGGCTCAGCCGCCGGCGGCTCTGCAGAGCTGATTGACGATGACGTCGACCCAGCCTTGCTGAACGCAAGCTTGGAAGCCCGCGTAGTTCACGGGAACGCTGTTGCAGTAGAGGTTGTAGCCCGGGCCCGCGACGGTCATGAAGCGGTTACCGTGGGCGACGGTCCCGAAGTACGGCGTGACCCATTGGATGCCCTGCCGGCCGTAGGAGACACTGTGGACTCCGTTGGGGGTCTTGAAGGCTTGGAAGCCCGCCGTGCCGATGTAGTAGGCGAGGAGCGCGCCGGCCTTGTTCAGGATGGCGGTATCGGCGGGAACCTGGGGACGCGGGAGCCGCGGATCGTAAGCGTCCATCTCGACGAGCCCGCATTTTTGGAGGGCTTGTTTAACGTTTTGCACCGACTCCCGCCCGGCTTGGGGGAAGTTATTGGCGGCGAAAAGAGGGGAACAAACGAACGCGATAGCGGCGATCCAACGGTACATAGAACTCCCTGATAATAATTCAGGGCCCTAGCTACCACAGATCGACGTTCCGCATCAAATGGGGCGATAGGTGGTTGTATTTAAAGGGGATCAGTGGCCGGAGACATCCCGGGATTTGCCCCAGATTTCGTCCAGAAATTTGTCCCGGCCGGAGGCGGCCCGGTAGAACTTGTAACGAAGCGGATTCTTCTCGAAGTAGTGCTGGTGGTACTCCTCGGCCGGATAGAAAACCTTCGCCTCGGTGATCTCGGTCACGATGGGCTTTTTGAACTTCCCGAGCTTGCCCAACGCCTCCTTCGAAGCCTCCGCCGCCTTTCTCTGTTCGGGCGAGTGATAAAAAACCCCCGGCCGGTACTGATTGCCCCGGTCCACGAACTGCCCGTCGGCGTCCGTCGGGTCCATGCTCCGCCAGAAAACATACAGAAGCTTGTCGTAGGTGATTTTGGCCGGGTCGAACGTGATCTGGACCGCTTCCGTGTGGCCCGTCGTGCCCGAGGACGCCTCTTCGTAGGTCGGGTTTACTTTGGTGCCGCCGGTATAGCCGCTCTTTACGTCGATCACTCCGGGAAGACTCTTGAACGGAGGCTCCATGCACCAGAAGCAGCCGCCCGCGAAGGTCGCAAGCTCCGTATTCGCTTTATCCGCCGCGAACGACGGCGCCGCGAGAATCAGAAACATTAGTGCGATGGCCTTCATGGCGTGCCTCACTTTTTGAAGAGGGACAGATACTGCTCGTAGCCTTCTTCCTTCAATTTCTCGACGGGAATGAAGCGCATCGCGGCCGAGTTCATGCAGTAGCGCTTGCCCGTCGGCTGTGGGCCGTCGTCAAAGACGTGTCCGAGATGTGAGTCGGCGTTGACCGAGCGCACTTCGGTGCGGGTCGTGAACCAGCGCTTGTCGACCTTCTCCTTCACGTTCGCCTTTTCGATGGGCTTCGTGAAGCTGGGCCAGCCGGTTCCCGAGTCGTACTTGTCCAGGGAGCTGAAGAGCGGCTCGCCTGAAACGATATCCACGTAGATGCCGTCCTTGTGATTGTCCCAATATTCGTTCGAGAAAGGGCGCTCGGTGCCTTCCTCCTGGGTGACGGAGTACTGCAAAGGCGTGAGCTTCTTTTTGAGCTCGGCGGCATCGGGTTTCTTGAAGTTCGACATCGTGAATCCTTTCGGAGCGACTTTCGCTTCGCCCGCCAGCGAGGCGGCGGTGATGAGACAGAGGATGCCTAATACGAACAATACTTTGGACGCCATATGGATCTCCTCGTCTACCGAAGCGAGTTTAGCCCCAGGATCGGCTCATTTCCAAGCTTCCCGCCGCGGCGCGGATACCCGCCCTTCCTGAGCCCGGTTTTACTACGGGAATGTCTTTCTGGCAGAGCCCTCTCGATGGCCTCGAGGCCGAGAGTATTCACATTCTGCGAGAGACCGCCGCCGAGTTCGAGCGCCCCCATCTTCTTTATTCCGCCGGAAAGGATTCTTCGGTACTCGCCCATCTCGCGGCGAAAGCCTTCGCGCCGGGAAAGGTTCCCTTTCCGTTTCTTCACGTCGATACCGGGTTCAAGTTCGCCGAGATGTACGAGTTTCGGGACCGCCGCGCGAAGGAGCTCGGCGCCGAGCTGAAAGTTTTCCGTCACGAGTCGGCCATCTCCGCGGGCACGAACCCCGCCGCTCTTGGCACTCAACGCTGCTGCGGGCTGCTCAAAACCGAGGCGCTGCTTCAAGCGTTGCGCGAGTACGGAGTCGATGCGGCCATCGGCGGAGCGCGCCGGGAAGAAGAGCGATCGCGCGCGAAGGAGAGAATCTTTTCCTTCCGCGACTCCAGCGGAAGGTGGGAGCCGCGGGACCAGAGGCCCGAGTTGTGGAGGCTGTACAACGGAAGACTCAATCCGGGAGAGTCGGTGCGGGTGTTTCCGCTCTCCAACTGGACGGAGCTCGACATCTGGCGCTACATCGAGCGCGAGAAAATTCCAGTCGTGAGCCTCTACTTCGCCGAGATCAGAAAAATGCGCGGGATCTCGGGGGTGCTCATGCCGGACGCGACCGGGACCGAGGTTTCCTGCCGCTACCGCACTCTCGGCTGTGCTCCTTGCACGGGCGCCGTCGTGTCGATCGCCCAAGACGTCCCCGCCATAGTCAAAGAGCTCGAGCTTTCCAAAGTTTCGGAGCGGGCGACGAGAGCCATCGATCACGATTCCGACGCCTCCATGGAGAAGAAAAAGCGCGAGGGCTACTTCTGATGGAGACGCTGCTCAGAGTAGTGAGCGCGGGAAGCGTCGACGACGGGAAGTCGACCTTGCTCGGCCGGTTGCTTTTCGAGACGGGAAGTCTCCCCGAGGATCACGTCCGCGCCGTGAGGGATGCTTCGAAAGGATTTCCCGACGGAGAGCTGGATCTCTCGCTGATCACCGACGGTCTGAAAGCGGAGCGCGAGCAGAAGATCACCATCGACGTCGCGTATCGGTACTTCACGATAGGGGAGCGGCACTTCGTGCTCGCCGACAGTCCCGGGCATGAGCAGTACACCCGCAACTTCGTGACGGCTGCCTCCAACTCTGATTTCGGGTTGCTACTCGTCGACGCCGAAAGAGGCGTCACCCCCCAAACCAAACGGCACTTATTTCTCTTGTCGCTTCTCGGCGTGCGCCGAGTGCTCGTCGCCGTCAATAAGCTCGACCGCCTCGGTTTCGAGCAGGCACCCTTCCGGGCCATCGAGGAAGAGCTGACTCGTTTTTCCCCTCGCCTCGCATTCTCGGATTTGGCTTTCGTTCCGGTCAGCGCGCTCAAGGGCGACAACGCCGCGGCACGCTCCTCCAGGACGCCCTGGTACCGGGGGCCGACGGTTCTCGAAAGTTTGCTCGCCGCCTACGCGGATGCGGGAAGAAATCTCGTCGACTTGCGGATTCCCGTGCAGGGGGTGGCGAAAGGCGAGGGACGTCGCCGCGCCTATCTCGGGTCGGTTTCGTCGGGGGCCGTTCGGCTTGGCGACGAGCTAGTGGTGCTTCCGTCCGGCAAGAAAGTGCACGTCGAGGCGCTGGGTTTTGGAAGAGAGGGCGCGTTCGCGCCTCAGGCGGTCTCACTCGAATTTTCGGAAGAAGTGGACGTCGGCCGGGGCGACTGGCTCGCTCATGCCAACAATCGGCCGCGGGAACGGCGCCGGCTCGATACGATGACCGTCTGGATGGACGACGCCGCTCTGGTTCCGGGACGCGCTTACCGATTGAAACATGGAACGAAGTGGGTTGCCGCGAGGCCCGTGGAGATTTTGTACCGGCTGGAAGTCGAGACTCTCCACCGGGCGGAAAGCGCTCCTCTGAAGACGAACGAAATCGCGCGCGTGATCTGGGAAACCGATTCCCCGCTCTTCGTCGATGCTTATGAGCGCAATCGCGCCACCGGATCGGCGATTGCCGTCGATGAGGCGACCAACCGAACGGCGGCGGCTCTTCTGATCCTCGACAGAAACGACACGCCTTCCGCCTGGACTCCACGGACGTACTGGCTCACGGGTCTTTCCGGTTCCGGTAAATCGACGCTGGCTGAAGCTCTCTCGAAGAAACTGGAAGCCCGCGGTATCCGGGTGATGAACCTCGACGGAGATCGCCTTCGCTCGGGACTCAACTCCGATCTGGGATTTTCCGCCGAGGATCGAAAGGAAAACGTCCGTCGCGCGGCGGAGCTCGCGAAGCTTCTGAACGATTCCGGCATGACGGTCATCGTGTCTTTGATCTCTCCGTATCGGGAGGACCGGGCGTCGGCGCGCGCTGTGATTGGCGGAGCGTTCCGGGAAGTGTTTCTAGACGTGCCGGTCGAAGTTTGCGAAGGAAGGGATCCGAAGGGTCTTTACAAGAAAGCGCGGTCGGGCGAAGTGCCGCACTTCACTGGCGTGAGCGCCCCTTACGAGCGTCCCGTCGGTGCCGAGGCTGTCCTTTCCGCGGACCTTTCGGTGAGCGATGCGGTGAAGCGACTTCTCGATTTGGCTTAAGCGCCGCCGGTTTCGCGGGCGGCGTTTTCGGCGGTTCCACGGTAACCACGAAGGTCTCCTTCTCCGGAATTTTCGTAGCCGGACCGAGTACCGTGAAGTACATCCCCACTATCAGAAGCACGCCGGTCATCGACAGTCCCACGCCCACCTTCAAGTAGCGGGAGCGCGAGGCGAAGAGCGCGTAGATAAACGGGCCGATGCCGACGCCGAGGGCGATGAACGCAATCCACAGTCCCTTCAAGCGGTTCGGGCGCGTCTTGTCGTGGGCGCACTCGACCATGGACCAGATCGGAAGGCAGATGCCGACGAGCACGCCGACGGCGGTCGCCGTCGTCGCTCCCGCGGGACTGAGTTGGGTCATGAAATCGAGAAGGGGGCCCACGCCTTCTTATCGGGAGAATAGGGCGGGAGCTTAACGGGGCGTGTCAGCGAAGCTCGCGAAGGCCGGCTTCGATGAGGGAGAGCCCTTCATTGAGCTCGTCCTGGGTCGCGCACAGGGGAACGAGCAGGCGGAGCACGTTGCCGAAGGTTCCCGCGTTCATCAGCACGAGCCCGCGCTCGTAGCCGTAACGGATGAGATCTTTGGCGAGCGCCGGGTTCGGCTCCTTCGTCTTGCGATCCTTCACGAACTCGACGGCCCTCATGGGACCAAGTCCGCGGACATCGCCGACCGAGGCGTTCAGCTCGGGCCACTTCGCCATTCTGTTTTGCAAGGTCGCGCCGATCTGCTTTGCGTTCTCGAGCAACTTTCCGTCGGCGAAAAGCTCGAACACCGCGAGGGAAGAAGCACAGGAAATCGGATTGCCGCAGTACGTGCCGCCGATGCCGCCTTCCGTGGGGGCATCCATGATGTCGGCGCGTCCGGTGACCGCTGACAAGGGAAGGCCCGCGGCGATTCCCTTCGCCGAGACCACGATGTCGGCCGCGGCGCCGAGCTGCTCGGTCGCGAACATCGTTCCCGTACGGCCGAAGCCCGTCTGCACTTCGTCGGCGATGAGGACGATTCCGTTTTGCGTGCAGTAGTGGCGAAGCTTCTGGAAGAACGCGGGCGGGCAGGGCACGAAGCCCCCTTCGCCGAGCACGGGCTCCAAAATCACGCAGGCCACCGTCGTCGCGTTCACTTCGGCGTCGATGAAACGCGTGAAATGATCGAAGCACTCCGCCGCCACCTTCTCGGAATCCGAAGTGGTGGGCCAGCGGTAGGCGTAAGGATAGGGCGCCCTGTAAACTTCGGACGGAAACGGTCCGAACCCGAGCTTGTACGGCTTCGTCTTCGCGGTCGCCGCCATCGCCATGTACGTGCGGCCGTGGTACGCGTGCTCGAAACAAACCACTGACTGGCGCTTGGTGAAGCTTCGCGCGATCTTGATGGCGTTCTCGACGGCCTCGGCGCCGCTGTTGGCGAGAAAAGTCTTCTTCTCCCACGTGCCGGGTACCGCCCGGTTCAGCTTTTCGCAAACCTGGCCGTAGGCCTCGTACGCGACGACGTTGTAGCTCGTGTGGAGAAACTTCTTCGCCTGGGTCTCGATGGCCGAAACGACGGAAGCCGGCGTATGACCGACGTTGGTCACGCCGATGCCGGAAGCGAAATCCAGAATCTGGTTTCCATCGACATCCTCGATGAAAGCGCCCTTCGCGGACTTCGCGAAGATCGGAGTCGTATGGAAGGGCCCGCGCGCGACGTGCTTGCGGCGGATTTCCATCAGGCGGACGCTTTCGGGTCCCGGCAATTTGGTGCGAAGCTTTATCATTTAGTACCAGCCGATCGGAGCTTCATCGAGGTTGACGTTGATTTGCTTCGTCTCGAGGTAACCTTCGATGCCGTGGAAGCCGAGCTCGCGGCCCGTGCCGCTCTGCTTGTAGCCGCCCCAGGGAAGCTCGTTGTGCGTCGGGTGGTACGTGTTGATCCACGTGATCCCCGCGCGAAGCTCGCGCACGACCCGGATGCCGCGGTTGATGTTGAGGGTCCACACGCCCGCCGCGAGACCGTACTCGCTGTCGTTGGCGATGCGGATGGCTTCCTCTTCGCTGTCGAAGGGGATGACCGAAAGCACCGGTCCGAAGATTTCTTCCTTCGCGATGCGCATTTTCGGGGTGACGTTGGTGAAAATCGTAGGTTCCAGGAAATTTCCGCGATCGAATTCGCGTCCCGCGGGACGCTTGCCGCCGCAGGCGAGCTTCGCGCCTTCCTCGAGGCCGATCTTGATGTAGGCTTCGACCTTTTCGCGGTGGGCGGCGGTTACGAGCGGGCCCATCTTGCAGCCGGCGGTGAGGCCGTGTCCGAGCTTGATGCGCGGAACTTTGGCGACCATCGCCGCGACGAGCTTGTCGTGAATCGAGCGCTCGACGAGCAGGCGGCTTCCCGCGGAGCAAACTTCGCCCTGGTTCGCAAACGCGGCGAACAGCGCTCCGTCGACCGCGCTTTCGAAATGGGCGTCGGCGAAAACGATGTTCGGATTCTTGCCGCCGAGCTCGAGGGTCAGCTTCTTCATGTTGCCGGAGGAGCTGACGAGAATCTTACGGCCCGTGACGGTGCCGCCGGTAAAGGCGACCTTGTCCACGAGATGGCTATCGGAAAGCTCCTCGCCCGCGCCGGCGCCGGGGCCGGTCACGAGGTTCACCACACCCGCCGGGAGTTTCGCCTGCTCGATGAGCTTCGCGAGCTCGAGCGCGGTGACCGGAGTGAACTCGGAAGGTTTCAAAACGCATGTGTTACCGGCGGCGAGAGCCGGACCGAGCTTCCACGCCGCCATGAGAAGCGGGTAGTTCCAGGGAATGATCTGGCCGCAGACACCGACCGGCTCGCGGACCACGAAGCTCAAGGAGTTCGCCGGCACCGACATCGTCTCGCCGTGAATCTTAGTCGCGAGGCCGCCGTAAAACTCGAAGCAGTTGGCGGCGTCGTTCACGTCGAACTCCGCTTCGGCGAGCGGCTTGCCGCAGTTTTTGGTTTCCAGTTCGGCCAGCTTCTTCGCGTTGGCGCGGACGAGGTCTGCGATGCGGAAGAGCGCTTTGCCGCGCTCGAGAGCGAAGGAGGGTTTTCTCCAGTCGCCGTGGTCGAAAGCTTTGCGGGCGGCTTCAATCGCGCGCTTCACGTCTTCGCGGCCGGCTTCGGCGACGGTCGCGATGATTTCGCCGTTACCCGGGTCGGTGATCTTGCGGGTCGCGCCGGTCTTCGCCGGTACCCATTCGCCGCCAATCCACATCTTATATTCGCTCATAGGAGTCCTCTGAAAAGGGAGCTTTCGGCCCAAAAATGGTTTGGCACCTTATGCCTCATTTCCACCTTTGGATTCAAGCGGTCCCAGCTTATCCTATTGGAATGACCAATCAAAATGACAAAGACGCGGCCCAACTCAAGGCCCTCGGCTACGATTCGCACTTCGATCGGACCATGAGTTTCTGGGAGAACTTCTCCCTCGGGTTCACGTACCTGTCGCCTGTGGTGGGGGTCTATTCGGTCTTCGCCATGGCTCTCAAAGCCGGCGGGCCTCCGATGTTCTGGAACTACCTTTTGGTGGGGCTCGGTCAGTTTCTGGTGTGTCTGGTCTTCGGAGAAATCGTTTCCCAGTACCCGATAGCCGGCGGTCTTTATCCCTGGTCCTTGAGATTGGTCGGGAAAAAGTGGGCCTGGATGGCCGCCTGGGTTTACGGCTGGGCTCTCTTCACCACCGTCGCCGCGGTTGCGGTCGGTGGAGCGCCGTTTCTCTCGCAGCTTTTGGGAATGGAACTTAGTGCCTCCACCAGCATCTGGGTGGCGGTGGCGATGATCGTGGTCACTACGCTGCTCAACGTCAGCGGTACGAAACTTCTCGGCCGGGTCGCCATGTTCGGGTTCGTCTGCGAGCTGGTCGGCGCGATTCTGGTCGGCGGCTATCTTTTGATCGCGGCCCGTCATCAGCCCATCGGCATTTTGTTCGACACGGCCGGGCTGGGGGAAGGGATGAATTATCTGCCCGCGTTCCTCGCCTCGTCGGTCGCGGCGATGTTTTGTTATTACGGGTTCGAAGCCTGCGGAGATCTCGCGGAAGAAACGCCGAACGCTTCGGTCGCCATTCCGAAATCCATGCGAATGACGATCTACGTGGGCGGAGGCGCCGCCACCTTCGTTTGCCTCGCGCTATTGCTCGCCATTCCCGATCTCGGCGCCGCGGTTTCGGGCGCCGACAAGGATCCGGTGGGAACCACGCTGAAGGCGGCACTCGGGGAAACGGGCTTTCGCCTGGTCATCGCGGTCGTGATGGTCTCGTTCATTTCCTGTCTCTTGAGCCTTCAGGCGGCGGCGAGCCGGCTGCTCTACGCGTTTGCCCGCGACAAGATGATTTTCGGAAGCCACAAGCTCGCGGTGCTCTCGCCGAAAACCCGCGTTCCGGTCGCGGCCCTTCTCGTGACGGGTATCGTGCCGGCGCTCATCGCAATTCTCGGCCACTGGTTGCAGGACGCGGTGAACACGATCATCAGCTTCGCCGCCGCCGGCATCTACATCGCCTTCCAAATGGTGGTGGTGGCCGCTTTGGTGGCCCGGATGAGAGGTTGGAAGCCCGCCGGCGCTTTCACGCTGGGCAAGATCGGCTGGACCGTGAACGTCATCGCGCTCGTTTACGGCGTGCTCGCCATCGCGAACATGATCTGGCCCCGGGCGCCCCAGGATCCGTGGTTCATCAATTACGGGATGATTTTCACGTCGATTGTAGTTATCGCCGCCGGTCTCGTTTACATGCTGGTGGCGAAACCGCACGAGCACCGGGGTTGAACAATCCCTCGGCTCAGTTGGCGTCCTAGCCAGCAGCCAAAATCCACTCGTGGATTGCCTGAATCCAACTGAGCCGAGGGATTACGCCCGGCCGCGTTTTCTTCCTACCGTCGCGAGAGCGACGCAGTTTCTGCCCGAGTCCTTCGCTCCGTAGAGAGCGGAGTCGGCCGCATTGCGCACGTCTTCCGGGCGTTCCCCGTGGGTCGGGTGCTCCGCGATTCCCACGCTGAAGGTGATGTGGATGTGAGAGCGGCTTCCCTGGCCTTTACCCCGCTCCAGCTTCGCCTTCGGGCTTGGCTTCTTCCCGCGCGAAGGGCGGATCGTGAACAGTCTTTCCGCGAGCGCCTTCCTTATCGATTCCATCGTGGAGGCCGCGGACTCCGCGCTCTCCCCGTCGAACAGCACCGTGAACTCCTCGCCGCCGTAGCGGTAGGCCCGTCCGTTCGATTGCATGTCCAAGTGCGCGGCTACGAACCTGAGTACGTTGTCGCCCTCCTCGTGGCCGTAGCTGTCGTTGAAGCGCTTGAAGTGATCGATGCCGACCATGGCGATGGCGTATTGGGCGCCGAGCCGCGGCAGTTGC
>CAZZHG010000047.1:0-39067 GCA_964653655.1 uncultured Pseudobdellovibrionaceae bacterium | reverse complement strand
AGCCCCAGGCAGCACTGTAGCGCCACGCCGGCAGAAGGCCGATCGCCAGGAGCACCGCAAGAACGGCTAGTACGAGTTGAACCATGAGGACCTCCCATTCTAGGAAATCCGTGCAGAGCGCGTGCCACCGGCCCCATTGCCGCTCCGCGTTTGAAAAGGTGGAGCCCGCCTGCCGGGACTGAGGTAAAATGGATCCATCCCCATGCCCATTCAGCCTCAGTATGACGTCGCCATTTTAGGCGCCGGGTTGGCCGGCCTTACGCTCGCGCGCCAGCTCTCGCTCAATTCCAATAAGCGCATTTTGCTGCTCGAGCGCCGTCCGGACGTTCCGCCGAAGAAGCAGAAGGTCGGAGAGAGCACGGTTCAGGTCGGCGGATACTACTTCGGCAAGGTGCTGGATATGGAGGAGTACCTCCTCCACGACCAGCTCATGAAGTACAACCTGCGCTTCTACTGGAGAACTCCCGGCAAGAAGCACGATCGGTTCGAGGACTTCGGCCAGGCCTACCTGCGCCAGATCTCCAACATCCCCTGCTACCAGCTCGATCGGAACACTTTCGAGGGGGAACTCGCCCGTCTCGCCCGCGCGAACGATCGCATCGAGTTCAGAACCGGCACGAGCGACCTCAAAGTCGATCTGAAGGAAAGCGGCGACCACGAGTTGTCCTTCACTTGCGACGGAAAGAAGCAAACCTGTAAGGCCACCTGGGTGGTGGACGCTTCGGGCCGCGGATCCTTTCTCAAACAGCGCATGGCGCTCGAGCAAAAGAACAACGTCCGCCACGGGACCTCGTTCTTCTGGGTCGACGGCATCGTGAACATCGAAAAGCTCACGGACCGCACCCACCGGGAGCAGCTGCTGAGTCCCGATCGCCGCCACACGGGGCACCTTCCCCAATGGCTCGCGACCAACCATTTTGTCGGCGAGGGTTTTTGGTTCTGGGTGATTCCGCTCCAGCACAAGACGAGCTTCGGCCTCGTCTACGACACGAAGGTCATCAACCACGACAAAGTGTCGACGCCGCAAAGACTGCTCGCGTGGCTCTCGAAAGAGTTCCCGCTCTTCGACCGCGAGCTGAAGGATCGGCCGATTATCGACTCGGGCTCCTTCCGCGATTACTCCTACGGAGCCACTCAAACGCTCGGCAAAAACCGTTGGGCGCTCACCGGCGAAGCGGGCCGCTTCTCCGATCCCCTCTACAGCCCCGGAAGCGACCTCATCGCCCTTCACAACACGCTCATCACCCATGCCATCACGAAGCTTCCGGCCGAGGACTATGAAGCCCACCAGTTCCTCTACGAGCTGCTCATGCGCTCGCTGTACGACGCCTTCCTGCCAGGCTACGACACGAGTTACGATTGCCTGGGCGATCAGGAATGCTTCGTCATGAAGTACACCTGGGAGCTTTCGATCTATTTCGGGTTCTTCGTGCTCCCCTTCGTGAACGATCTCTTCACCCAGCAGGGCTACATTCTGCCGTTCCTGGAACGGTTCTCGGCGCTGGGCGCGCTCAACCGCCGGGTTCACGAGTTCCTGAGCGCCTACTTTCAGTGGAAAAAGCGCGAAGGCCGGGAGCACACGGGCCCCATTTTCCACGAGCTGTCGTCGGTGGCGACGCTGAAGGAAGCGGAGACGATGTTCTATCAGGTCGGCATCGCCATCCCCGAGGCGCTGCGCCTGCACGACCAGCAGCTCGAATCCCTGCGCGAATGCGCCCGTTTCATAGTCGCCCACGTGACCGCCATGGTCGCCGGAGATCCGACTCTCATCAACCACAAGGACTTCGTCGAAAGCATTCATCTCGAGCAGGTGGTCTTCGATCCGAAAGCCATCGTCGAAAGGGTCCGTAATCTGCCGGCCGCCCGGGAAAGCTACCCCTGGAAGCTCGACCCGTCCGCTCTGAAGGCTTTCTGGAATCCAATGACCGCGCAAAAACTGCGCTCAACGGGATGATACGATGCCGGCCGTCGCCCCCAAGACTCACCCGCTTCTCGATACTCTATTTCCTCAAGCCGTCGAGCTCGATTGCCCCGTCACCGTCGCGGAAGGAAGGATTCCGGCGGAGCTGAGAGGCACGGTCTACCAAAACCGCCCCGGATCTTTCCGGGCAGTGAATCTCCCTTACCGCAACTGGCTCGACGGAGACGGCTTTCTCTCGGCTCTGTGGATCTCGGGCGGCTCCGCCTGGCTGAAAAGCCGGTTTGTGAAAACGCGAAAGCGCGCCGAAGAAGCGCAAGCGGGCCTTCCGGTTTACCGCACCTTCGGAACCCGATTTGCGGGCGACAAGCTCGAGAACGCAGTGGCCCTCGCCTCGCCCGCGAACATTCACGTTCAGCCCCACGGCGGAAAGCTCTACGCCTTCGGCGAACAGGGCGCCCCTTGGGAAGTGGATCCGCGCACCCTCGAAACCCTGAACGAGGCCACCTTCGGCGGCCTTCTCCACGCCTCGAGCCCCTTTTCGGGCCACGGAAAAATCGACGGCGGCGAGCTGATCAATTTTGGAATCGAGTACCATCCGACCAAGCCGCGGCTGCACGGCTACTGTTTCGGGGAAAAGAACCGCACCGGGTCTTTCGCCCTCGACGGCCCCCGCTCCGCCCACGACTTCGCCGTTACGAAAAACCTTCTCGTCCTGCACCTTCCACCCTACTTTCTCGACACGCAGGCGTTCGCCTCCGGCAAATCCGTCTTGGAATCGCTCACGTGGCGCCCGGAGCGAGGGCTGCGTCTCGTGGTCGTCGACCGGCAAACCTTTCAACCCGCCCGCCGGTTCGAGGCGGAGAGCCGCTATAGCATGCACACGGTGCGGGCGGTGGAGACCAAGGAGGGCGTGGAGCTCGACGTCCTGGAGGGCCCCGAGCCGCTCTATGCGGAGTTTGAAATCGCGAATTTTTTCCAGAAGCCCCGGCGTACGGAGCTCGTCCGCTACGTCTTGCCTAAAGACGGTGAAGTGCGGCGCCACGTGATTTGGGACAACGACCGCATGCTGGATTTTCCTTTGGTGGACAACCAGACGGGCGCTTACTTCGGCCTCGCCTCGTCCATGGCCCGCTTCGCGGGTGATAAGTTTTTCGACGAGGTTTGGCGCTGGAGAGACGGCGCTAGCGAGACGTTCCGGCTGCCCGCTGGCTCCTATTTTTGCGGCGACCCCGTGCTCACCGGCAACCACTTCACGGTTTTCGTCGCGACACCCACGCTATCGGAGATTTGGATTTTTGCTAAGTCGGGCCTTGCCCGCGGCGCCGTTGCGCGGCTGCGCCTGCCCGCGCGCCTTCCCGTTCCCCTGCACGGCAGCTTCGTCCCCGCCTAGAAAATCGTCTGCGACGCTTCGACCCAACCCAATTTTCCATCCGAAAGCCGGATCTGGGACCACGTTCCCTGAGACCGAAGCAAGTCGAATTCCGCGCCGGGGTGAAGCGTGAAGAGATGAGTGTAAGTCTCGCCCGGCCCGGACCGCACGGCGGCTTCGCCCGCCGTCACGACGCCGAACGGACGGTTCGACGAGTACGAAAGAACCGCCGCGAGGGATACGACTCCCGCCACGCTCGCCGCCGAAATCGCCGTCACCTTCAGCCAGCCGCGGCGCCAGGCAACCCAAGCGGCGCCGATTAGGCCGGCGAGCAGCGACAAAACCGCTGCCGCGGTTGCCGTCTCGCGCTCGCTAAACGGAAGCGCCACCAGGGCGCCGGAAGTATCCAGCTTGTCTTTCGCCGCCTTTCGCACGAAGCCCAGGTTGTAGCGCACGTCCGCGTCCCGCGGCCGAAGCTGGGAGGCGTGGCGGAAGTGAAAGATGGATTTGCCCACGTCGCCCTTCTTGTACCAGGCGGCCCCGAGCGCGCCCTGAACGGCGGCGCTCCGACTCGATTCGGGAATCGTTCCCAAAACACGAATGGCCTCGTCGGCATTTCCCGCTTCGAACGCCTTGCGCGCGTCCTCCATCGGAGAAGCGAAAACGGCACCGGCCACCAGCATGCCCGTCAGAAACCGTTTCATGCGCGGTTCTCCTTCTCCAGCCCTTCGACGAGCTTCACCACCCGTTCGCGCACGGCCGCCGGATCTCCGCCGCCGCCGTATCTGGCCCGCTCGCAGAGGTCGAGGACTTCCTTCGCCTCTTTCACCCAGGTTTCCTTCACACCAAAGCGGCTCAGCTTTTCCTGCACGTCGAGAGGAGTGAGCGCGCCGCCGTCCGTATTGAAGCGATCCCCGAGATACTGCCGAAGCGCTCCGTCCATGAGATCGAACGACGCGCTCCCGTTCCATTTAGCCGAAGCCTTGCGGAAGCCGCCGAAAGCGCGGGATCGGCGCACGAAAGTCTGGTCGCCGCTGCGCCTTCTTCTCCACGTGAGACCGAAGCCCAGCCCTCCGAAAAGAATCGGACCGAGCGCCCAAACGAGCGCGAGCGTTCTACGCTCCGGGCCCGTCAGAGCGTCCGCGGTCACGATATCGCGCTCCCAGCGGGGAGCGAGTATGTCTTCGCCGCGGACCGCGACCGCCTGGCGCGCCGGCGCCGACGACGGGGGCAGCGTTCCCACCTGTCCGGGGGCGACCTCCAGGGAAACCGGGGGAGCTTTCGCCACGCGGTACCCGCCCTTTTCGGGATCGAAGTAGGGGACTTCGAGCGCCGGAAGCTCGCGCTTTCCGCCTTCCAGGGGCACGAGCGCTTTCTTGAATGTCTTCGTTCCGCCGACGCGGGCGCCACCCCTCGGCTGAAACGCGGGCTGATCGTCGTAAACCTTGAACCCGGCGAGAGCGGGCGGCTCCCACCGCGCGTCCCGCAGATTGCCATCGCCGGAAATCTCGACGGTCCAAGTGACCGAGTCCCCGACGGCGACCGATTGCTTCGAGAGCGACTGCTTCACGTCCACCGAACCGACGACGCCGGAAAATCCCTGCGGTTTACCGGGCGGAAGGTCGAGTACTTTCACGATCAGCCCCGGCGATTGCAGATGCACGCGTTTCATGCGGCCGCGGCTGAAAAACGGAGAGTCGAAGAAATCGTCTATCGGGGAGCGGCGGCGGCCGCCGCCCGAATCGTCGGGCGCTTCGCCGTCCAGAGTCGCGATCTCGATCGTCTTGTCGCCGGCCTGCGTCGGAAAGAGCGCGATCTTGATCTCGGTAACGGACCAGCGCACGCCGTCCTTCACCGTTTCGAACTGACGCTGTTTGCCCAGCTCTTCCTTCAGAAAGCCCTTGAAGTCGGGAAGGTTCAGCGAGGCATTCACCATCTGGCCCCGGCTTAGAAACTGGAACGTATATATCACCTGCTGCCCGACGTAGGCCTGCGGCCTATCCACCTCGGCGAGGACTTGGAAGGGCTTGTTGCCGGAAGGCTGCGCGGCGTTCTGGCTCGCTGGGACGACCTTGATCTGCACGTGATTGGACTGATACTCCTTGCCGCCGATATTTACCGTCGCGGGGCCGATGATGAACGTGCCCGCGTTTTTCGGGATGAGTACGTAGTTGAACACGACACTCATCGACGTCGAGCCGTTGATGATCTGCACCTGACTGCTCGTGCCGTGCCTCTCCGCCGTGAAGTGGGTCAGCCCCTCGATCTGGGGCTCCGCCGCGCGCTGGGCTCCGTGCAAAGTCACCTGAGCGTTAATCTCGTCGCCCATCGCGATGTTCGTCGATTCCACCGTGAGCTCGAGGGACGGCTCCGCCGCCGCCCAAGCACAGAAGAACAACGCTACTAAGCTACCAATCCTTGCCACCAGGCGTGCCTCCCGGTTTGGGTTTACCCTGTCTCGCATTGCGTTTCTCCCTGAGCCGCGACAGCAAAGCTTGCGCCTCTTCCTTCGGCATTTCGCCCATCTGGGCCATCTTCTGCTCTTCGCCCTTCTTGTCGCCCGCCTTGTCGTCCTTCTTGCCGGCTTCGGCCTGCTTGGCCTTCTGCTCTTTCTCTTTCTGAGCGTCCGCCTCGGCCTGCTTGGAGTCTTTTTGCTCGCCCTCTTTTTGCTCCTGATTCTTCTGGTCCTGGCCCTTCTGATCCTGACCCGCCTGTTGCTGCTTTTGATCCTGCTTGTCGCCGTCCTTCGAATCTTTCGGGTCGCCCTGCTTCTGTTCCTGCTGTTGTTTTTGCTGCTCGGCGAGCTTCTTCTTGGCAAGGGCGAGGTTGTATTTCGCGTCCTCGTCCTTCGGATCGATGGCGAGCGCCGTTTCAAAATGGCCGATGGCGTCTTCGAGCTTGTTCCCCCGGAAGGCGGCGTTGCCCCGGTTGTAGACGGCGCGGGACTTCTCCTGGCCTTCGCTCTTCTCGGCGGCGGCGGCGAAGGCCTTATCGGCCTCCTCGAATTTCCCCTCCCGGTAGAGAACGCTGCCAAGATCGTAAAGCAGATTTCTGTCGTCGGGACGCTTCACTTGCCGTTCGAGCAGAAGCTTTTCCGCCTCCTCGTACTTTCCGTTCTTATAGAGCTCGTTCACGTCCGCGCCGAGGGCCATCGGGCCCGCGAAGAGTAACGCGGCTGTAAGCGCCCGGCGCAAGACCAGGCGGGGAAGTCCGTCCTGAACGAGCGTTTCGGCGAGCAGCAGAAAGAGCGCGAGCGCAAGCGGCCATTGGAAGCGCTCTTCGGGAACCGCGCGTTTGCCGACGGGACCCTCTTCCGGGTTCTCTTCTCCCGTGAATGCCCCGACCACCGCCTGAAGATCGGAATCGCCCGGCTGCGACCGCCAGTAGGCGCCGCTCCCGGATCTCGCGAGGTGCTGAAGGGCGCCCTCGTCGAGACGGGTCAGCACCATCTCTCCCGAAGGGGTCTTTTTGAATCCGCCCCCGCGCTCGGGGATCGGCGCGCCTTCCGGCTTTCCCACACCGAGGGCGAACACGGAAACGCCGGCCGCGGCCGCCTTCTTCGCCGCTTGCTCCGCTCCGCCGTCGTGATCCTCGCCGTCCGAAAGCAGAAGGACCGCCGTCTTCGCCGACTTCACTTTGCCGAGACGCTCGACCGCGAGATCGATGGCCGACGAGATGGCCGTGCCGGAACCGGTCGTCGATTCCGGCCCGAGCGTGTCCAGAAAGAGCGGTAAGGCCTGGCTGTCGCTCGTCGGCGGGCAGGCGAGAAAAGCGGAGCCCGAAAAGGCGATGATCCCGATTCGATCGCCGGGAAGAAGCGCCGCGAGATCCAGAATCTTTCGTTTCGCCCAGGTTATCCGATCGGGCGAAACGTCCTGGGCCAGCATGCTGCGGGAAATGTCGAGCAGAACGTAAAGATCCCGCCCCTTAGTAGGCACTTCCTCCCAATGGAAGCCCCACGTGGGCCGCAGCATCGCAAGCGAAGCGAACAACGCCGCGAGAACGAGAAGCACCGAGGAGGTTCGCCGGCGCCCTTTCGCCGCCCCCTTGACGAGCCGCTCGGCGAGGCGGAGCGCGACGAAAGCATCGAGACGCTTCTGCCGGCGCGCCTCGGCCCAGACCAAAAAGAGCGCAAGGGCGACCGGAACGAGCAGCAACCACGCCAGTTGAGGAGCCGCCCAGCTCATGGCACCCCCCGAAGCAGCGTGTGGGCAAGCCCCACCTCGGCAAGCAGCAGGCCGAGCCCGAGCCAAGCGAAGAGAAGGAACTTCTCGTCGTATCTTTCGAAATCCTTCTGCTTTTTGTCCGTTTTTTCCAGAGCGTCGATTTCAGCGTAGATCTTCTCGAGCTCGGCCGTGTCCTGGGCCCGGAAAAACTTTGCGCCCGTCGCCTCCGCGATCTTTTTGAGAGTGCCCTCGTCGAGATCCGTCTTCTGGTAGACCACCTGCTGGCCGAAGGGGGAGTCGATGACGAAGGGTGCCTCCCCTTCGATGCCGACACCGATGGTGTAGGTTTTGACCCCGAAGGTCTTCGCCACTTCCGCCGCCCGTTCGGGCTCCAAGGTTCCGGCGTTACTTGCGCCGTCGGTGAGCAAAATGAGAATGCGCGACTTCGCGGGGAGATCCTTCATGTGGCGCACGCCGATGCCGAGCCCGTCGCCGACCGCGGTCGCGTCTCCGGCCATGCCGAGATGCACTTCCTTTAGAAGACCGAGCAGCAGCTCGTGATCGAGAGTGAGCGGGCATTGCACGAAAGCGTTCTCACCGAACACGATAAGCCCCAACCGATCCCCCGGACGCTTCGCGATGAACTCGGCCGCGACCCGCTTCACCACTTCCAGCCGGGGCGCGGGCTTACCGTCGAGCTTCAGATCCAGCGCGCGCATGCTGCCCGAGGTGTCTATCGCGAGAAAGATATCGACGCCCGAGTGGCTCACTTCCGAAACCGTGCGGCCGCTTTGGGGACGGGCGAGTGCGAGAACGAGACAACTCACAGCTACCGCCCGAATGAGGCGGAGCCACCAGCGCGGCGGAATTTTCGGCCCGAGCCCCGCCGCTTCCTTCACGTGGGAGAAGACGACTCTCGGCGCCTCACCCCGGGGAATAAGCCAAAGCCAAACGAGGGGCAACAGCCAAAGCCATTCGGGATCGTGCCATCTCACGGGGAAACCTCCCGCGCGAACTGCTGGGGAGAGCCGGGGGAAACGGGATCCGGCCGCCAGGACTCGACGATACTCAGGGCGTCTTTCAATAACTCGCGGCTCGCGGCCGGCTCGGGGCGATAGTCGGTGAACTTGACGAGGTCGGTTGCCTCGAGAACGGCCACCACACGCCCAAGCTCGGAGACGACCCCCCTAAGCCCGCGTTTCAATTCCTCCGTCGTGCGATCGGTAGCCGGATACCGATACCGCTCCTCTATGGCCGCCCGAAAGCTTTCCGACAGATCGAAATGATAAAGCCGGATGGCTTCCGGCCCCTCGAGGCCCGCTTGCTTCAGCTTCACCAAACGCTCGAGCGGAGACGGCCCGGGAGGAGCCGGAGGCACGACCTCCGCCGCCACGGGCTTCGCCTTTCGGCTGCGGCGCCAAAGCCAGTAGGCGGCCGCCGCAGCCACGGCCAGCGCGACCAAGACGACCCACAGAGGTACGGTCGACAGGGGGATCCAAGGTTTCAAGTCCCGGATATCTTCCACGCCGCCGTTCATGCCTTGAGCTCCCGCAGGCGGAAATATCGGAGCAGCCGCTCCCCGGGATCGGCGTCCGTATCGATTTCGACCCGGTCGATTCCCCTCGATCTCAACACCGAGGCCCGGGCCGCGCGAAGCTTTTGCTGACGCTCCCGCCAAAGCTTTCTCGTCGATTCCTTGCGGGTGTCCACCACCACCCGCTTACCGGTCTCCGCGTCCTCCAGCTCGATGAAGCCCACGTCCGGCAGCTCGCTTTCCCGGGGGTCTCTAATTTCGATGGCCACCACGTCGTGATGCTTGGCGATCGTCGCGAGCTGCGGAGGAAGCTCGACCCCCTGGAAATCGGAGATGAGAAAAACGACGGCCTTTCGCTTTTGCACTTTCGCGAGCCTATCGAGTGGGGCACGAAGATCGGTCCCTTTGGACTCGGGACGAAACGTCAGAATGTCCCGAATTACCTGCCAGTGGTGCCCCCGGGTCTTTTTCGGCGGATGGCAAAGTTCCACCTTGTCCGAAAAGAGAATCAGACCCACCTTGTCCCGGCTTTGGAGCGCGCAGTGGGCGAGCACGGCCGCGATTTCGGCGGCGACCTCCGCTTTGAAGGACGTCTGGCTGCCGAACTGGGCGGAGCCCGATCCGTCGACGAGAAGAAAGACCGTGTTGTCGCGCTCGTCCCGGTGGACCTTCACGAAGGGCTTGTTCATGCGGGCGGTGACGTTCCAGTCGATCTGCCGGATCTCGTCGCCGGGTGTGTACTCGCGAACTTCCTCGAAGTCCATGCCGCGTCCCTTGAAGGCGCTCTCGTAGTGGCCCGCGTAAACGTCGTTCACGAGACCGCGGGCGCGGATCTGCACCCGCTGGATTTTCTTCAGAAGCTCTTCGGGAAGTGTAGCGACGGGACTGGACATCAGGGAACATCCACTCGATCGAAAACACGGCGAATGAGATCGTCGCTCGTCATGCCTTGGGCCTCCGCCTCGTACGAGATGAGCACGCGGTGGCGGAGCACGTCGAACCCGAGGCTTTTGATGTCCTGAGGGGTCACGAACCCGCGGCCCGCGAGAAACGCCTGCGCCTTCGCCGCTTTCAGCAAATACAGGGACGCGCGGGGCGAGGCGCCGCAAGAGATTAGCGGCTTCAGGTCCGCAAGCCCCGCGTTCTCGGGATGCCGGGTCGCAAGCACGAGGCTCGCCACGTAGTCGTAGATCTTTTCGTCGACGAAAACTCCGTTCACCACTTCGCGGGCGGCAAGGAGCTGCTGCGCGGTCAGTTTCGCCTTCGCCGGCGCGAGCGCCGCCCCGCTTTGGGCCTTCATGATCTGGATCTCTTCGTCGCGCGAAGGATACGTCACCCTCACCTTCAACATGAAACGATCCAGCTGCGCTTCGGGCAGTGGGTACGTGCCCTCCTGCTCCAAGGGGTTTTGGGTCGCCATCACGAGAAACGGGCGCGGCAGAGGAAAGCTTTCCTCCCCGATGGTGACCTGACGCTCCTGCATGGCTTCGAGGAGCGCGCTCTGCACCTTCGCGGGGGCCCGGTTGATTTCGTCCGCGAGGATGAGGTTCGCGAAAACGGGCCCGTGCTTCACCTGAAAGCTGCCGTCCTTCGGCGAGTAAACCTGGGTGCCGATGAGATCCGCCGGCAAAAGATCGGGCGTGAACTGAATCCGGTGAAACTTCACCGACAAAACATCGGCGACCGTTCGAATGGCCGTGGTTTTCGCCAGGCCCGGCACGCCTTCCACCAAAATGTGCCCGTCGGCGAGCAGTCCCACGAGCAACCTCTGCACCAGCTCTCGCTGGCCGACGATGGTTTTGTGAATCTCTTCCGCGGCCTCCATGAACTGAGGGAGCGCGCGGTTCACGCTTTCGGAAATTTCGCTTACGGATTGAGCCACAGGTCCTCCTGAATGGGGCCGATTCTATTCAATTTTTCCGGGTCAGGCAAAGCGGAGCGGCGCTTTGCCAAGCCTACCCGGTGGACGAAGCAATGGGGGCAACCGTGACGGGAAAAATGCGTAGCGTCAGGCTTTCCTGCCCGAGAACGCCCGCTTGGCGCCGAACAGCCAAAGGCCAGCGCTCAGAAACGAGACGACTCCGAAGGCCGAGGCGGAAAGTGCCGCCCCGCTTTGGGCGACCCCGAACAGAAGCGACGAAGCCCCTTTGCCGAACCGGTACCCGAAGGCATCGATGACTTCCTTCGCGCGGTAACGTGCGTCGAAAGACAGCGGGATGTAGAGGATTTCCTTTGCCGCCCGAAACAGCGAGTAGTCGAGAGTCTTGAAGAGGAAGTAGGCCGCGCCCGCGGCCGCGAGCCCGGGCTGAAACCACAACCAAAGTCCCGCGGCTCCGTTCAATATCGGAAGACAATAATGGATCCACTGGGGCGCGAATCTGATGAGGGCCGCGGGGGCCACGATGAACTGAAAAGCAGCCGCCGCGAGATTCAACATCGAATAGAACCGGCCCGAGAAAGCCGTCTGCGTGTCCCGATCGGGATAGGCGTCCTGAAGCGCTCCTTCGAAGGCAAGCCCGGTCGCCGTGGAAACCACCTGGGCCATCACCACCATGAAGAACAAAGTGGGAAGGAGCCGGTTCGTCCGAAACAGGGCGAGCTTCAGGGGCCCCCGAGCCTCGTGGGCCGGGGCCTCGGGCTCGCCGGCTTTCGAGTAAGCGAGCGTCGACAGCACCGCGGCGGGAATCAAGGTGACGGCGGCGAAAAGCGGCAGCTGAGGGGTGCCGAGCGAGTGGGCGAACTGGTGAACCGCCTCGGCCCCCAGGACCGCTCCTATCGACGATAAACCGATGATGGGACCGTTCCAGCGTTTGGCGTCCTCTTCCGACATGATGGAGTTCAGAAAGCTCCAGTACTGCTCGATCAGGATGACGACGTAACCTTCCTTCAATACGTAAAGAAACGCGGAAGCCGGCTTCCAGCCCGATTGAGCGCCCCACGAGCCCAGCACGAACCCGACGGCCGAAATACCCATCGTGGTCGCGAGCGTTCGCTTGGGGCCGAGCCAGGTCAGAAGCATTCCGTAACCCAGCACGAACAGGGCGACGGCGACGGGAACCACCGCCATGATCCACGGAAGCATCCGAACGCCGTAGTCGGCTTTGAAAAGGGTGGTCGAGGAACTGCGAACGCACTCGTAACCGAACAGAGTCAGAGCCGCGGACAGAGCCATCCAAACCATGGCGGAAAAAACAACCCGAGGCCGCTTCGCGTCGTAGTCGCCGCCGCTTTGATTTACCGTCGCCAGGAGAGTCCCCCGCGGTTTACAAGCCGTTCCCGCTGAGTTTAACTCATGGGGCATGCGCTTACGAAGCACCGCCGTATTTATCTTGCTCCTCTCGGCGTGCTCCCATGCTCCTTCGCCCGCTCCCGTGGCCCACGCGGAGCCCGAGCCGGCTCCCGTCGCCGACGAGAAGCCGATTACTTTGAACGGAAACCACGACCAGGCCTTTTTGGATCAGAGCCTCGAGCTCGCGCTCTTTCCGTGGGATCGCCAGCGCGTCGCGGCCGACTTGCGCCGTTTCGTGCAGCAGAAAACGAAGGCCGGGCTTTGGGAAGTGCGGGACTCCGCGACGAGCCGTTCCCGCCGGCTCACCCTTCAGGCCGTCCGAACCGAAACGCTTTTGCCTCTCACCGACGGAACCGCCTCCGTCTGCGTGGATTTTCTCGACGAGAACGGGGACCGTGTCGACGTGGATTTCAATCTGGAACGGACGGACATGGGCTCCTCCGACCGGATCGGCGCCTTCGAAATCCATCGGGTGAACGGCAAGGCCCGGTACACTTACCTCGAAAAAGAAGGCGCCTGGGTCCGCTCCGCGAAACTTTCCACTCCATGAAGAAAACCACAGGCAAGCGGCCCGGAGTACCACTGTACACCGCGTGCCCGGACGTCCTGGACCCCGATCGCCTAATCCACGATTTGCGCGATCTCATCGAAAGCCGCCGTTTCAGCAACTTCGGCCCCTTGGTTCAAGAGCTGGAGGAAAGACTCACCCTTCTTTGGGGCGTTCAAGCCTCGAGCGTCGCGAACGCTTCCCTTGGTCTCGAGCTCACGGTCCAGGCGCTCGGATTGAAGGGCCGGGCCATCGTTCCGTCCTTCACGTTCTTTTCGACCGCCCACGCGTGCCGCCGGGCGGGACTCGAAGTGGTTTTCGCCGACATCGACCCGCGCACCTGCTGCCTGGATCCCCAATCGGTCGAGGATCTAATCGACGAGAAAACGGCGCTCGTGATGCCGGTCCATACTTACGGCCATCTCGCGGACTTCTCCTTCTTCGAAGGCCTGAGAGATCGCGGAGTCTCCGTCGTTTACGATGCGGCCCACGCCATGGGGGTCACGAGCCGGGCGGGTCAGCCGGCCGCCTTCGGCGCGGCTTCCGTATTCAGCTTTCACGCGACGAAGATCGTGGCCGCCGGAGAAGGCGGCGCGGTCGCCTGCGGCGATCCGGAACTCTCCGCGAGAATCCGCCGGCTCGCCAACTTCGGCCTTTCGGGAGAAACCGAGGTCACGGAAGTGGGAACCAACGCGAAGCTGAGCGAGATCCACGCGCTGTTCGCCTTGCACGGGCTCGGCCACATGAAGCAGGCGATCCGAAGCCGGCTCGCGGTGATCGAAGCCTACCGCGAGGAGCTGGGCGATCTCGGCCCGCTTACGCTGCCGAAGGCCCAGCCGGGCGTTAGCCCGAACGGACAATTTTTCCCCGTGCGCTTCGACTGGCCGGAGCTCAGAGAGCGCGTCTTCGAAGGACTCGTCGCGAAGGGAATTTTCCCTCGCCGATATTTTTCCCCGCCGCTCCACCGGCTCGCAGTCTACAAAAACGCGCCGAGGGGACCGATGACTTTCACGGACGCGGTCGCGGACACGGTGCTTTGCCTGCCGCTTCACTCCGCCATGGAGCCGGCCGACGCGGCGAAGGTGGCTTCCGCCATCCGGCGCATCCTGAAGCCCCGGCCCCGTCCGACCGAAACCCTGGCTCACCGGCCGAGGTTATCCGCTCCATGAAGGTGGCGGTGATGCAGCCGTACCTTTTTCCGTACCTCGGTTACTTCGCGCTTTTGGATCGGGTCGACGTTTTCGTGCTGCTAGATCGCGCTCAGTTCACCCGCCGGGGCTGGATTCATCGCAACCAGCTTCCGGGATCGGCGGGCGCCCCGGTCAGGTTCGGGCTTTGCCTCGAAAGGGCACCGCGTGAAACCGCCATCGGCGACATTTCTCTCGCCGCCGGTCCCTGGCGGGACCGCCTCGCGAAAACTCTGACCCATCTCTACGGCCCCAAGGCCGCTCAGAACCCCATTCTGGATCCCCTTTGGGAAGGCTCGGACTTGCTCTCCGTCGTCGAGGGAACGTTGCGGGCCACGGTGGCGCAACTGGGCTTGAGGGCGCAGTTCGTCCGCGAAAGCGAATTGAAGGTGGGCGTCGCCGGCCGTAGCGAAAGGATGCTCGCACTCGCTCTAGCCGCCGGCGCGACGGAGCTTCACAACCTGCCTGGCGGAAAGAGGCTCTACGACCCGGCCTGGTTCGCCGAGCGGGGCTTGCCTCTGTACTTCGTCGAAGAGGATGCGTCGTGGAGCGCGCTCCACTACCTCATGCAGTGGCCGGCGGCCGCCGTTCGGGAAAAGATTCGCTCGTGGGGACGCGGTACAGATACACCGTATACTCGTACAGACCGTAGTCGGCCCGGAATCGATAATGTCTCGTCCACGGCTGAACCAGCTCCGCCATCCGATCGAAACCTACGTGGAACAAATCGGCCCGGCGGTAGTCCACGTGGGCCGACATCACGTTGAAGGCGACGGCCCGTCGCGCGAGAGGAAATAGCTTCGCGAGGCAGTCCTGGAAAAATCGTTCCATCTCGCTGTCCGACAGCTCTCGCTTTTCGGTGAAGACTCCGTTCGCAATGACGTAGTCCGCCGGCTCGAGTACGCCGTCCACGAGAATGTCCACGGCGTCGAAGCGCTTTCCGGGAAACTTGCGCCGGCACTCGCCGATGAAAAGCGGAGAGATGTCGACCCCGTGGTAAGAGTGCCCCCTCGCCTCCGCCTCGGGCAAAAGACTTCCCAGACCGCATCCAAAATCGAGAACGTTTCCGGGCCGGTCCGCCACGTCGAGCATGACGGCGTTTCGCACGGGCACGTGCTCCGCCTTCGGCCAATCGACGCCCAAATGGGAGTCGCCGTGGCGCCGAAGGCAGCTTTCGTAGTGCCGTTGCAGAACGTGGTAATCCATCGGAGCGATCGAATGCCGGGCAGCGCTCTCCGTCAAGGCCCGACCGCCAAAAGGTGCGGCCTCACTTCTGGCGCCCCTACGAGAAGGAAGGCCGTACCTTCTTGAATGGGCGAAGGAGGAAATCAACCGCGCTCAACGGGCGCTGGGGACCCGGCAAGCCCAGATCTTCGAGGTTCTCGGTCTCCGGCGTGCAGTACGTGCCGAACAACCGGTCCCAGACGGAAAGAATCGTCGAGTAGTTTCCGTTTCTCGATCGGACGGTCTTCGTATGATGGGCCGCGTGGAAGAGCGGCGAAGGAGTCACCCACCTCACCTTTTCGTCCAGCCAGCCGAGGCGCCAGTTCGCGTGGTGAAATTGCGCGGCAAAGGATATGAGGCATTCGAAGACGAAGAACGCATAGACGCTTGGGCCGACGATCAGGAGCCAAACCCCCTTGGCGATCCAGGAAAGCACTAACTCACCCGGATGGAACCGGAGCGAGGTGCTGGTATCGAGGCTGTCATCGGAGTGATGGGTTTGGTGGAAACGCCAGAGAAAGCCCCATTCATGATTGATCCGGTGCCAGAAATAATTGAGCAGATCCAGAAGCACGATCCCGAGGCCGATTTCGAGCGGGCCCGTGATGCCGAGCCAGGGAAGTAACCCCCACTCCTTCTTTGCGACATAAGCCGCCCACAGCCAGAAGGGAGCCGCGGCGCCGGCGCGCACGAGGATTGCGTTTGTCAGCGAGATGCCGCCATGAAGGCCCCAGCGCCTCGGCCTAGACGCCGACCAGGCGCGCTGCGGACGCAGCGACTCCATGACCGTGAATAGGGCGAGCCCTCCGGCGAAGACGTAGAAACGGATATTTTCCAGCGACTCCACTCAGTGGAACTGTTCTTCTTCGGTCGAGCCTTTGAAGGCGCCCGTCGACAAGTGGCCGCCGGCGACGATCTGGGCGACTTCGTCGAAGTAGCCCGTGCCCACGAATTTCTGGTGAGCGGTCGCGCGGTACCCTTCTTTTTCCTTCGCGAACTCCGTCTGCTGGAAGTTCGCGTAAGCGAGCATTCCGCGCTCCCGGTAGTCGCGGGAGAGATCGAACATGCTGTAGTTCAGGGCATGGAAACCGGCCAGCGTCACGAACTGGAACTTGTAGCCCATCGCCGCGAGCTCCCGGCGGAACTTCGCGATGGTCGAATCGTCGAGCTTCTTCTTCCAGTTGAACGACGGCGAGCAGTTGTAAGCGAGCATTTTGTCCGGGAACTTCCCGCGAACCGCTTCGGCGAACTTTTTCGCTTCCGCGAGATTGGGCTCCGAGGTTTCGCACCAGACGAGGTCCGCATAGGGCGCGTAGGCGATGCCGCGGGCGATGGCGGAGTCCAAGCCGCCCCTTATCGTATAAAAGCCTTCCACGGTCCGATCCCCAGTGCAAAACGCCTTGTCCCGCGGATCCACATCCGTGGTCAGAAGCTGGGCGCCGTTCGCATCGGTTCGGGCGACGAGCAACGTCGGAACGTCCAGCACGTCCGCCGCGAGCCGGGCCGCGATGAGTTTTTGACAGGCTTCTCCGGTTCCAACGAGAACCTTGCCGCCCATGTGGCCGCATTTTTTCGCCGACGAGAGCTGATCCTCGTAGTGGACGCCGCCGGCGCCCGCCTCGATCATCGACTTCATCAGCTCATACGCGTTCAGGTTGCCGCCGAATCCGGCCTCCGCGTCGGCGACGATGGGAGCAAAGTAATAGGTTCCCTTGCGCCCTTCCTGAACGGCGATCTCATCGGCCCGTCGGAAGGCGTTGTTGATCCGCCGGACGAGGGCGGGAACGCTGTCCACCGGGTAAAGGCTGAGGTCCGGATAGACTTGTCCCGATTCGTTCGCGTCGGCCGCCACCTGCCAGCCGCTGCAGTAGATCGCCGGCAACCCGGCCTCCACCTGCTGGATCGCCTGGTTACCGGTCATCGCGCCGAGGGAGAAGACGCACTCGTCGGTTTTCAGCATTTTCCAGAGCCGCTCGGAGGCGAGTCTAGCCAGCGTGTACTCGATGTGGATGGAGCCCCGGAGTTTGACGACGCTTTCCGCGGAATAGGGGCGCTCGACACCCTTCCAACGGGCGTCTTTTTTCCAGTATTCCTGCAGCTCCGATGCGGTCTTGAGCGTCCCCATGCCATCTCCCCTTATGTTTTTTAGTCCAGTAGCTCGCCCGCCGGCAGCGTGAGAAATTCGGCGAACGTATCCGAGGTCGTAATCTCGTCGAAGATTCTACCCGCGAGTTCGATCTTCCCCAACCCCCGTCCTTTGAGGTGATCGATTTCTTCGCGCAAAGTCTGGCGGAACAAATCTTTCGTGACGCGCCGGCCGTCGGATAACGTGCCCTTCGGGTGGCGGATCCACTGCCAGATTTGGGCCCGGGAGATCTCCGCCGTCGCCGCGTCCTCCATCAGATGGTGGATGGGCACACAGCCGTTGCCCCGTAGCCAGGCCTCGAGATACTGCAGCCCCACGGAGACATTAACGCGCAGCCCAGCCTCGGTGATGGCCCCTTCGGGAACCTTCAACAGATCGGCCGCGGTAACGCGCACGTCGTCGCGCTTCTTGTCTACCTGGTTCGGCTTTGACCCCAGCACCCGATCGAACTCCTCCTTGGCCAAAGAAACGAGCCCCGGATGGGCGACCCAGGTGCCGTCGTGGCCCGCGTCCGCTTCCCGGCGCTTGTCGGCCCGTACCTTCGCCAGAGCCGCCTCGTTGGCCGCGGGATCGTCTTTGATGGGAATCTGTGCGGCCATTCCGCCCATCGCGTGGGCGCCCCGGCGGTGGCAGACCTGGATCACTTTTTCCGTGTAAGCCTTCAGAAACGGCTGAGTCATCGAAACGAGAGCGCGATCGGGTAAGACGCGGTCGGGGCGCTTTCGAAACTTTTTGATGAAGCTGAAGATGTAATCCCATCGGCCGCAGTTGAGGCCCACGCAGTGATCTTTCAGCGCGAAGAGGATCTCCTCCATCTCGAAAGCGCCGAGAATGGTCTCGATTAGCACGGTCGTCTTGATGGTGCCTTTCGCAACGCCAAGCGTGCTTTGCGCGAAAACGAAAACGTCGTCCCAAAGCTTCGCCTCTTCATAGGCCTCGAGCTTCGGCAAATAGAAGTAGGGGCCGGTGCCCCGCTTAATCTGTTCCTTCGCGTTGTGAAAAAAGAAGAGACCGAAATCAAAGAGGGACGCCGAAACGGGCGCGCCCTGAAAGCGCACGTGCTTTTCTGTCAGGTGCCAGCCGCGGGGCCGGACGAACAGCACCGCGGGGGTTGCGCTAAGCTTGTAGCTTTTTCCTTCGGGAGACGTGAAGGCGAGCGTGCGGCGGACCGCTTCGAAGAGATTCCACTGCCCGGCAATGGTTCCCTCCCAAGTGGGGGCATGAGAATCCTCGAAGTCCGCCATGAAGACGTTCGCGCCGGAGTTCAGCGCATTGATGACCATCTTGCGATCGACGGGACCCGTAATCTCGACCCGGCGATCCCGCAGATCCGCCGGAACGGGCCCAACCGTCCAGCTTCCCCGGCGGATTTCCTCCGTGTCGGGGCGGAACTCGGGGTCTATCCCCTCATCGAGGCGCGCCTGAATCGCCTTGCGCCGCTCCAACAGCTCGCGGCGGCGCGGCTCGAAACGAGCGAAGAGCGCTTCGAGAAAGGCCAGGGCGTCGGTTGTCAGAATTTTTTCGTGTGAGGCCGGCTTGGATCCCGTGATCTCGAGCACGAGACATTTTCGTGCGAGGGCGGCAGCGAAGTCAATGGAATGGGAATTTCGGAAACGGTGAAACTATTCGCAGATCGAGGAAGCGAGACCGCGTCCAGCCATGCTCGCTTGGATGGGCATCGAGCCGTTCGCCCGGCGAGTCGCTTCGGACACGAGAGCCGGCCGGCGCGCTTTGCCGACACAGGCGTCCGCCCGAGAGTCTCCGGCCGAAGGAGAAGCGGCGACCCCGGCGTAGGCCAGCATGGCCGCGACACCAGCGAAACCGACTAGACCGGAAATCTTTTCGATGAGGAAGGACTTAAGCATCGTTACCTCGGGTTAGGAAAGGCTTAACACTCTATATTGCAATCGACCGTGCCGAACGGCTCAGGCACGATCACTTGTCGAAGTTCTTCAGAGGCGGGCCGGCACAATTCACCATCTCCTCGGGAGCGTTGGGCTTTTGCCGTCCAAATAGTAGACACACGGAATACATCGGGGCCTCCACCGTCGTGAGTCCCCCGCGAATCCGGACACTTACTTGAAGCGCATGGGGTGAAGCTGTCTGGGCGGATCGCACTCTCTCGCCCCGAGCCCGGCGAGCCGCGGGCTCGTGTCGCAAGTCTGCTTTTCCTCAAGCTTTTGCGCCGAAGCCGTGGCTCGGGTCTTCACCATTTCCGCGACCATCCAGTGACCGGCTCCGAAGCAGCCGAGTCCCACCAGTAAGGCCAGGAAAACGGAAACTAATTCGCGATTCAGTCGCGAGTCGTTTCTCGGTTTCATGCTGAATTGAAATGCAAAGGGCTTGCCGGAATAGGTTAAGGATTAACCCCGAAGGATTAACCCTTAACCGTTACTTCGCCCCCTCACCCCGGCCGCTCGGGTCATTTTGCCTGGAGGAACGCCCTCGAGCGGCGGATCGAATTGATGGCAATGGCCGCGTTGTCAGCCACGAGACGGATCTTCTGACTTACCGGGAAGTGCGAGTCCACTACGTCCTCGATTCGCTCGAGGGCGAGCATCGCCGTCGCGGGCAGGTCGTCCACGATGCCGTCGGCCAAGTTCAAAGTATGGGAGGCCACCGCGAGGATGGACTCGACGAGTCCGTCGTCGCCGGCGATGGCCGGAGTGAGATTGTCCATGAGGGCAATCAGTCTCAGGAGCGCGCCCGGAGTGCCCTTCTGCCCTCTCACCTCGGATGAATCACCGATGAGAAGCACCACCGCTACGGTGAGATGATCGAGAGCCGTCTCGGTATCCCGTCGTTCGAGCGCGTGCTCGGCCGTGAGGAGCAGGTTTTTCACCGTGCGCGCGATCGAGCCGCGTCGGGACCCGACGGCGACTCTCGCGCTTCGAACTTTCGAGAGCGCGGTACCGAGCGATCCCTTAATCGTGTCGTTAATGGCCTGGTTCAGAAGGCTCAGGTCTTTCGGCTGCGTGATGCCCAAGCGGTCAGGATCGGTCGCGGCGAGCGACCCCGCGCTCGTCACCACCAGGGCCAGTCCCAAAGCCGAGGCCCGCATCTGCCGTTGCAGTCGGTCCATATCGTTTTCCCCCTTTTCCGGGGAGCCTTTCGGCACCCCTCGCCCCTTCGTAAGAGCAAGCGATGTGCCACTGAATTCCGAGAGGGAAAGCGCACGACCGGAGCCAAAACGGCCCGATCCAAAGGCCTGGAACGGGAAAAAAACGACCTTATGACACCGGTAATGCACCGCATGTGAGAGACGATCTAGTTCGTTTGGGGGCTCGCGGCCCCTTAGGATAAGATGGAGGCGATGCAGATAAGCGTATCCGTGGGGGGCCGCCTTCATTCCTTCGATCTGGCGAGGGAATTGGAGAGCCGTGGACTACTGAGCCGGTTTCTCACCACGCACCCGGCGTTTTCCTTACGCAAATTCGGCGTCGATTCGGCGAAGGTGAAGACCCACCCGTGGATCGAAGTGGCGCGCCGGATCTGGGGCCGGGCCCCGGCTCCCTGGCAAGAACGCTGGAACGGACAATTCTTTTTCAATCACAAGTTCGACGAGTGGGCGGCGGCCCGCCTGGATCCAAATGCGAACGTTCACATCGCGTGGTCCGGCTACTCTCTAGAAACCCTGCGCCGAGCGAAGGAGCTCGGGATTCTCGCGGTGGTGGATCGGGGCAGCAGCCACATTCTCACCCAGCAAAAACTCCTGGAAGAAGAGTACGCGAAGTTCGGCCTGCCCTTTCGCCAGACGCACCCGAAAGTTCTCGAACAGGAAGTGGCGGAGTACGAAACGGCCGACGTCATTCACGCCCCAAGCCTCTTCTCGTTGAAGAGTTTCCGCGATCGCGGCATTCCGGAATCGAAGCTGTTTCATTTACCCTACGGGTTCAGTCCAAGCACTTTCAAGAGCACGGCGCCGAAGGACAAAGGATTTCGAATCGTCTTCGCCGGAAACCTTTCGCTGCGCAAAGGGCTGCACTATTTGCTCGATGCCTTCGAGCAGCTCAAACTGAAAGACGCGCAACTTTGGGTGTTCGGTTCCCCGAGCCCGGAGTTCGCCGCCGCCGGCATTCGTCTCGATCGGCCGGGAGTGAAATATTTCGGCAAACAGCCCTGGCCCGTGCTCGCCGATCATTTTTCCCGCGGCACTGTCTTTTGCATTCCGTCCGTCGAGGACGGCTTTGCGATCGTTTTGCTTCAAGCGATGGCGTGCGGGCTTCCCGTCCTCGGCACTCACAACACGGGCGCGCCGGACGCGGTCCGAAACGGGCAGGAAGGATTTCTTTTCCCGATCCGGGACGTGGACGCCATGAAAGAGTCGATCCTCTGGTGCTACCAGAACCGGGAAAAATGCGACGAGATGGGGCAGGCGGCCCAGAAACGGGCGCTCGATCACTTCCAGTGGAAAGACTACGGCGACAAGATCGCCGCCTTCTATGAAGCGAAGCTAGGCTCCTCGGTGAAGCGAGCCCGGGGTTAGCGGATTCCCAATTCCTTCATTTTCAATTGAAGGCCCTTGCGGCTGATATTGAGCTTCTTCGCCGCGCGGGTGACGTTGTTCTCGGTCTCGATAAGCGCCTCTTCGATGGCTTTCTTCTCAATCCGGCGGGTGGCCTCCTTCACCTGCTCCTTCAAGGAAGCGCCGGGCCCGAGGGCCCTTTCCTCCTCGAACTCGAGAATTTCCTCGGGCAACTGATCGCCGATGATTTCATGCCCGTCGTTCATGACGATGAGCCGCTCGATGACGTTCTCGAGCTGGCGGATGTTGCCGGGCCACGGGTACTGAGCGAGCAACTCCAAGGCATCCGGGCTGAGCTTCGGCACCGGCTTCTTCATGCGCTCGGAGAACTTGTTGATGAAGTACGCAATGAGCTGCGGGATATCGTCCCGGCGATCGCGAACGGGAGGCAGAGCGACGGGAACGACGTTCAGGCGGTAGAACAAGTCTTCGCGGAAGCCGCCCTCTTTCACTTCCTTTTCCAAATCCCGGTTGGTCGCCGTCACGAGCCGCACGTTTACCTTCAACGTGCGAAGGCCGCCGACCCGCTCGAAGGTGCCGTCTTGAAGCACGCGAAGCAGCTTCACCTGCATCTCGGTGCTCATCTCGCCGATTTCGTCGAGAAAAAGCGTTCCGCCGTCGGCCAGCTCGAAGCGGCCGGGCTTCGAGGTCGCCGCTCCCGTGAAGGCGCCCTTCTCGTATCCGAACAGTTCGCTTTCCATGAGCGTTTCGGGAATCGCCGCGCAGTTGATCTTGATGAAGGGGCCCTTCGCTCGCGGGCTCGCCTCGTGGATCGCCTGGGCGATGAGTTCCTTGCCCGTTCCGGTTTCTCCTGTGATGAGCACCGTGGAATCGGTCGGCGCCACTTTCTCGACGAGCTGATAAATCCGGCGCATCTTGCTGTTCGTGCCGATCATCGAAAGGCCCGCGAAGTTCACTCCCGGAGTACGCAGGAACTGACTCGCCTGAAACTGATAGGTGAGCATCGCCTTGCGGATGCCGCGGGTGAGCTCGGTGCGCTCGAAGGGTTTAGCGACATAGTCGTAAGCCCCCTGCTTCATCGCGTCCACGGCGGAGTCGACCGTGCCGTGGGCCGTGAGAATGATGACGGGAATCGTCGGGTGCTCTTCCTTCACCCATTTCAGCATCTGAAGGCCGTCCTCGCGCTCTAGACGCAAGTCGGACAGGATTACCCCAACGTCCTTCTCGCGCACAATGGCCTTCGCCTCGGCGATGGTCGCGGCGGTATCGACCTCGTGCCCTTCCGCGCGCAGCATCGCCGAGAGAATTTTTCTGAGCGGAGCCTCGTCGTCGAGGACCAGAATGCGGGAGCCGGGCTGGGTATCGAGGCTGGTCATACCGGAAGTTCCTTCGGTTTCATTTTACTCGGTAGAAGGAGCTCGCCTTCCTCTTTGATCGGTAAATGGATCGTAAAGACGGTACCGCGCGGGCGGTTCGGGCGCACCGTGATGATACCCCCCATCGCTTCGACCATACGCTGGCAGATGGCAAGCCCCAGCCCGGTCCCGCGGGGTTTCGTCGTATAAAAGGGAGTGAACACCTTCGCGCGCTCGGACGCCGGAATGCCGGGGCCGTTGTCGATGACTTCGATTTCCACCATCCCGCGGCTTTCGCGGGGGGCCACGGTGCGCTGCCAGCCTTCCCACACCTTGTATAGGGGAAGATTCTCGGCGAAAGCGAGCGGACGCTTCGGGCGGATGGATCGCACGCGCATGAGGATCCTTCCCTCCACGCCGTCTTCCATCGCTTCCACGGCGTTCAGCAGAAGATTGAGGATCACTTGCTTGAGGCCGTCGGGGTCCGCGTCGGCGAGAACGCCGTCGGTCGTGCCCTGAATCTCGACCTTCACCTTCGAGTCCCGAAGCACGAGAGCCGTCGCGTGCTCGAGCACCCGCACCGGATCGCAACCCTGCACGCCTTGCTGTCGGCGTGGCTTCGCGTAGTCGAGAAAGTCCGTCAGCACGCCGGACAGTCGGTCGGTTTCGTCGACGATGATTTTCAGAAATTCCGCGGACGCCGGATCGGCTCCGATATTCTGGCCCGCGAGCAGCTGAGCCGCGCCCTTGATGGACCCCAGGGGATTTTTGATTTCGTGGGCGAGACCCGCCGCCATTTCGCCGACCGCGGCCAGCTTATTGCGCTCGCTTAGCGTGCCGAGGGTCTGGGAATTTCTGAGAAGAAGCGCGATCTGGCGCGCCACGGGAATGAACATCCGCAGCTGCTCCGCGGAGAGCGCTATGGTTTCCGCCGACTTCACCGCGGAAAATCCGACCACGCGGCCCTCGTGGGTGAACGGAAGCACGAAGTCGGCTCCGAGCTTCCGCATTCCCTCGACGCAGTCCTCGCAGAACTTTCTCGCCTGAGGCGAATGGAAGGAGTCCCGATCGTTCTCGACGGTTTCGAGCACGAAAGGGCGTCCCCGCCGCAAAATCATGTACTCGACGAGCGGAGCGGTGGAGAACTCCTCTTCGTTTCCGAATGGAACTCCGTCGCCGTCGAACCGGATGAACGTGAGGCCGTCCCGCTCGAGCACGAAGAGCGAGCAGGCCTGAATGCCGATCGTTTTCTTCAGGGAGCCCGCTATCTGGCGCGACAATTCCGCAGGTTCGACGAGACCGCGGAGGTTCAGGGAAAGCGCATTCAGTTCCTCCTCCAGCATCGTGTTTCGCCGAACGAGAAGCTTTCGCGTCGCCCACCCCGTGAACGACCGAATCGGCTCGAAGAGAACGACGATCACGACCGACGCGATGAGCGTATTGAACAAGAACAAGTCGCGCTTGTCGCCGACCCAGCTCACGAGAAACAGATAGATGGTCGAGAGCATCACCGCGACGCCGGAAAACAACGCGAGCTTTCCGAGCACCTCTTCCGCGGTCATCAGCTCACGTTGCACGAACGTGTGGAAGATGAAAAACAGGTAAAGCGTGCGCGCAAGCGTTCCGAGGGGCGGCACGCCGACTCCGGAGAGGTTCAGCACGTCGGTCGCGAATATTCCGACCGTCACGATTCCGCCGACGTAGGCGTACTGAAGGCGCAGCCTTTCGCGCGTGAGATTGGAGTGGCTGGCCGCGTGGTGGAGAACGAGCACCCACACCCCGGCCGGAAACAGATAGGCGAGATGCGCGAGAATGAGCATCAGCGGCGCGTACTGCGGCTCGACCGCGGGGATGCGCAGAAACCCGACCAACAAGAGCGTCAGCGGAATGTACGGCCAGAGAAACTTGCGAAGCAGATCCCCCTTGACCGTCACCATCTCCCGCAGAAAGAGCAGCGTCGCTGGCCCCGCAAGCCAGATGGATAGCGTGTGAGTGACGGAGCTCGAAATCCACGGGTTCTGCTGAAACTTTTCCAGCACCGTGACCGCGTCGTGAACGAAAAGCAGTGCCGTCCACGTGGCAAACGCCACGCACAGCCGGCTACGGATATTGCGGAGCAGGGCAGCTATCGCGAGCGACGCGTTAACGAACGCCGCGATGACTAGGCTTACGGTTTCAACTCCCATAGTTTCGATGACTTAAGAGGCGTTTGGGACCCCCTTCTCTACCATACCCGGCCGAGCGGGGTCCAGGCGTGGTCCCCGGGCCCAATAAACCTTTGAGAATTTTCGCATATCGACCGATAGGACCGTAGGAGTCTAACGGCCCTTTCATAAGTACCGTGGCGCTTTTCAAAGTAAAAATTTCTCAGCCGACCCCTTCCGAATCACCTGAGAACAAGGTGAACATCCCGTCGCGCGCGGTGAAGACCGAGCCCGGCCACCAGCGGATGATCTGGGCGGTCGGCGGCGGCAAGGGCGGCATCGGCAAAACGCTGCTCACGTCCAACATGGGCGTGTACCTTTCGTGGCTGAACAAGAAGGTAGTCGTCGTGGACATGGATCTCGGCGGCGCGAACCTTCACACCGCTCTCGGGGTGGACGCGCCCACGCGCACGCTATCCGACTTGGTCATGGGCCGGGTCGAGGACATGCAGGAGCTCGTTCAGCCGACTCCGATTCGAAATCTCTTTTTGGTCAGCGGAGCCCAGGACGCCATGGGCATCGCGAACATGCGCCACATGCAGAAGGCGCGGCTCATCCGGAAATTCCGAGAGATCAACGCGGACTTCGTGCTGCTCGATCTCGGCGCCGGCACGGCTTCCAACACACTCGATTTCTTTCTGCTCGCGGACAACAAGATCGTCGTCGTGACTCCCGAGCCGACCAGCATCGAGAACGGCTACCGCTTCATCAAGTCGTCGTTCTATCGGATGCTACGCGCCGCCACGCCTTCTCCGTACGTCCGCCAGCTCATCGAGCAGGCCATGGACTTGAAGAACACGCGCGGAATCCGTACTCCCCGGGATCTCGTGAACGAGGTGAAACGCCTTTCTCCCGCCGACGGCGCCGATCTCGAAGTGCGAATGCGGGAGTTCCACATCTCGCTCATCGTGAATCAGGTCCGCGTGAAATCGGAAGCGGAAATCGGCAACTCCATCACGATGGTATGCGAGCGCTACTTCGGCATGAGCATCGATTACATGGGATATCTTCCCTACGACAACGCCGTTTGGCAGTCCATCCGCCGCCGGGTTCCGTTCCTCGTGGACGCACCCAACAGCACCGCGGTCACCCATTTGGAAGCCATCCTTAGAAACCTTCTAAAGGAACGGCCGGACAAGAAATAGGACGAATAACCATGAGGCCCGAACGAAATCTAGCCGTAGTGCCGCCGGAAAAAGCCGAGGAAACGTATTACGACGTCCTCAAGGTAAACCGGACGGCGACTATCTCCGAAATCGTCGCCGCCTACCACACGGCGAAAAACGCTTTCTCCCGCGAGTCGATGGCCACCTACTCGCTCTTCTCGGCCGACGAGACCCAATCGATTCTCGATCGCCTGGACGAGGCCTACCACACGCTCGCCAACATCGAGAAAAAGCGCGAGTACGACCATATCCTCGAGTTGAAGGCCCAGAACATCGACGTCCCTTCCATGGCCGACATGGGAATGACCAAGCGCCAGGAGCTGCACAGCAAGAAGGAAAAGGACGAGAAGAAGGCGGCCGAGTTCACCCCGATTCCCGCCGACTACAACGGCGAGCTCTCGGGCAAGTTCTTCAAGGCGCTTCGGGAAAGCCGCAACCTGACCATCGACGATGTCGCGAAGACCACCAAGATCCCCACGAAGTACATTCGCGCCATCGAAAACGAAGACACCAAGCAGATGCCCGCCCGGGTCTATCTGCAAGGCTTCGTGAAAAACCTCTCCTCGCTCTACAAGCTCGACCCGGTGCTTGTAACGAAGGGGTACCTCGACTATACGGACAGAAATGGCGGCCCTTCCGGTACTCCCTCCCTCTGATCCTTTCCTGGTGGAAGGCGATCCCATACGCCTCGATGTTTTTCTCGTCGCCAAGACGGGACGCTCCCGCATGTTCCTCAAAGAGCAAATCGAGCTCGGCAACATTCAAGTAAACGGCTCCCCCGTGACGAAGACCGGCCTCAAGGTACGCTCGGGCGACCAAGTGAGCTGCCTTTTTACGGAGCAGGCCCCTCTCGATCTCGAGCCCATCGAGGGACATCTCTCCATTCTTTTCGAGGACGAGCATCTAATCGTGCTCAACAAACGCCAGGGAGACGTGGTTCATCCTGCCCCCGGCCACCAGGGGGAGACTCTCGTCCACTATCTGCTTCATCACATGCGCCACGATCCGAAGTTCGCCGCCAGCGATACGGACCGGCCGGGGATCGTGCACCGGCTCGACCGCGGCACAAGCGGAGTGATGCTTGTCGCGAAGACCCGCGGGATCCAGGAAGCGCTTTCGAAACTGTTCAAAGACCGCCTCGTGAAGAAAGAATACGAGGCCGTCGTTTGGGGCAAGCCCCCCGATCGGGGAGTCTGGAAGTCGGAGATCGGACGAGACACCAAGAACCGAAAGAAGATGAGTTCCCGCACTTCCAAAGGCCGCGCTTCCGTCACTCATTTCGAGCGGCGCCGCCTCTTTCAGCACTTCGCGCACCTCGCTCTATTTCCGCACACGGGCCGGACCCATCAAATCCGGGTTCACGTAACGGAAGCGGGCTATCCGATCGTGGGCGACCCGCTGTACGGACGCGGCACGACTCCCGCCCGCCTCCGTGGCCTGGACCATGGAGTCGCCGGAACGGCCGCCGCCATTACCGAAACCCTTCTTCACGCCCGAGCGCTTTCCTTCGAGCACCCCGTGACGAAGGCTCCCTTGCGCTTCGAGGCCCCGAGGCCCGAGACTTTCGAGAACTTTCTTTCTCTGCTGGAGAGGATGGACGCATGAGCGTTCGTTACGGTTTTTCCATCGAGCCCAGGGGGACGACCCCGAAGCTCTTCAATCAGATTCACAACAAAGGCGTCATCGAAGTGCGCGACGCCGCCCATGCCGACAAGCTTCGCGCCCGGCCCACGGACGCGGATGCCGCCCTCACCTACGCCGCCGGAATCGAGCTGTCCGCGTTTTCGGCCGACTGCATTCCGGTTCTGATTTATTCGCCGAACGTAATCGCCGCCGTCCACTCGGGCTGGCGCGGGACGATGCATCGGGTGGTGCCGGAGGTTCTCGGCCGCCTGAAAGGCGAGAAAGACTTGCGCGTCGTCATCGGGCCGTGCATCCGGGGCTGCTGCTTCGAAGTGCGGGAAGACTTCGTCACGGCGATGAAGGAGACCGGCCATCCCATCGATAGCTTTTTGGAGAAGCGAGGCGATTCCCTCTACTGCCGCCTTCCCGATCTAATGATCGAGACTCAGCTCGGGGGAGTTCCCAAGGACCGCATCGACGTAACGGAGCTGCGCTGTACGGTTTGCTCCCAGCCGCGCCTGCCGAGCTTCCGGCGTAACAAGTCCACGGACCCGCACATCAGGGCGTGGATACGGCGGGACTAGCCCATGTCGTCCAGCCTTCGGGGACGGGAATCTGCCGCGGCTTTAGGCTTAGGCGATGGGAATCACTTGGTCCACTTCATGTTGTACGCGTCTCGCAGGCCGTCGTAGTAAGCCTTACGGGTGCTAGTGACTTGGAAGCCGAGCTTTTCGTAGAGCTTCAGGGCCGGCGTATTGCGGCACTCCACCTCCAGAAACGCCCGTTCGACTCCGGGGCGCGCGAGCGCCGCCCGAAGCAGGCCTTCGCCGATGCCTTGGCGGCGAAACTTCACGTCCGTCGCGATGGAGACGACGTCGAGGTCACCGGCGACGAGAAGCCCCAGAAAATAGCCGCGCATCACTGCGCCGTCGAAATCGCCAATACATAGCCCGCAGTCATGATCGAGAAAATAGGCGAACTCCTTCGGCTCCCAGAGCCTGGGAAAAGATCCCCGGGCGATTTCGCGCAGCTGGGGCACCGAATTTCCTGTAAGGCGCGGGTACATCGTCAACCCGCCAAGTGATTCACGACGCCGTACTTGTCGCGCAGGAACCGGATCCATTCCTCCAGCCCTTTACGCATCCGTTCCTTCTTCAGAAGGACCTCGATGCTGGGCCGGAGCGCTTCGAAGTTCGATCCCTTGAAACGCTCCCGGTTCTGGTTGAAGTACGTCTCGACTTCCTTCAGCGTCACGATGGGAGTGAGAGTCTCCACTTTCTTCTGAAGAAAACGCTCCACCTGCACACTGCGGTTCCAGCGCTCGACGGCTTCGTTTTCCGATCGCCCGTAGGTTTTGAGCAGCGATCCGAAGAGCTTTTTCTTGTCCTGCGCGCGGGCCCGCTTCAGCGGCTCCTCGAGCTGGGCCTTCGTGGCCCCCTCGAATTGAATCGCTTTCATTTCGAGAAACACCATCTCCTCGAAAGCCATCTTCTGCACGGTCTTGCGAAGGGCCTCGCCGTTTTCGGGATCCATGGGGTTGGCCTCGCTCGCGACAAAGCGATTGAGCGCGCGGTAGAAACGCGCGTCCTGGACGGTGATGAGGGTTTTACCGACGGAGGCAGCGGTGCCATTGTAATAGGTGACGTCGGCACGGGCCGTTGAGGCGAGCAGCGCGAGAACCAAGACCTTAAACGTGAGCAATGGCCTCGATCTCAACTATGGCTTCCCTGGGGAGGCCGGCAACCGCGAAAGTGGCGCGCGCCGGATAAGGCTCCCGCAAATATTTGCCGTACACTTCGTTGAACTTGGCGAAGTCGCCCATATTGCGCAGAAGTACGGTGGTCTTCAGAAGGTTACCAAATCCGAGCCCCTGGGACTGAAGCACTGCTTCCAGATTCTTCATGACTTGATGGGTCTGCTCCTCGATACCGCCCTCGACGAGCTTACCGGTCGCCGGATCGAGTCCGACCTGGCCCGAAAGAAAGAGAAAATCCCCGAACCGGATGCCCTGGGAGTAGGGCCCGATGGCCGACGGAGCCTGCGCGGTGGCTGCCTGACGTTTCACTCTGTCCATTGTAGTCACTCCTTCTTCTTGTCCGCGTCGGAACCGTCCTTCGGCTCGAACGTCACGCGGGCCTCGAAATGCACTTTATGGGTCTCGAGAAACTTGGAAACTTCCTTGGAGATGTCGACCTTGGCGAGCACTTTACCGAACTCCCTCGACATCCCTTCGTACAAATCGTCCTTTTTCTTGCCGACGCTGTCGAGAATGCCGGCGACCACGTCCTTCGGGAGCTTCTTCTCCTTCAGGTAATTGCGGACCGCCTCTTCCGTCATGAAAATCGTGCCGAGGCCCATGGTGGTTACTTCCTTCACCACGTCGGCCCACCAGGCTCCTGATTTTTCTTCCGGCTTTTCGTTCTCTTCGCTCATGCACCCACCTTTTTCGCCCGTGCCTCGAAATTGTCGAGCATCTTCGGCAGATTCACTTCCGTGAGCTTCTTCGTGACCCAGCCGGGCACGAGAAAGCCGAAGCCGAGCTCCAGCTCGTAAGTGGCGTGCGTTCGCCCGCCGCCGAGATCCTTTAGCAGCCAGCGCCCGTCGTTCTTTTTGAAAAAATTGCTTTCGACCAGCCTCCAGGAAAGCTCCTGGTTCTCGACCAGCTTGAACTCGAGGGTGTACTGGAAACGCTTGACCACTTCGATCTCGAACTCCACCTGTTGCGTCTGACCCGTCTTCGGGCGGGACTTGGCGACAACCACCTCTTCGACGAAATCCGGGTACTTTTCGAAGTCGGTGATGACCTTCCAGAGCGCCGCCACCGGAACGTTCATTTCTTTTTCACGCACTACTTTGTTAGCCATGAATCACCAGCCGAAGTTAGGCTTGCTGTGAAAGTGATGGGTGGCACGGATGTCGCGGATGGTGCCCGTCTCCGAGCGCATCACGACAGAATGGGTACGGGCGCCGCCGCCGAAATAATTCACTCCGCGAAGGTAGCTGCCGTTGGTCACGCCCGTTCCGATGAACATGACGTTGCCCTTGGCGAGGTCGGTGAGCCCGTAGACCCGCCGCTCGTCGCTGATGCCCATCTTCTTCGCGCGCTCGCGCTCGTGATCGTTTCTGAATTTCAAAACGCCCTGCATGTCGCCGCCCAGACAACGAAGGGCCGCCGCGGCGATGACACCTTCCGGAGCGCCGCCGATCCCCATCAGCATGTCGACGCCCGTATTGTCGTCGGCCGCCGCAATCGCGGCCGACACGTCGCCGTCGCCGATGAGCCGGATGCGGGCACCGGAGGCGCGCACTTCCTTGATCAAATCCTGATGGCGATCACGGTCGAGGATGATCACCATCATGTCGGCGATTTCCTTTTTCTTCGCGCGGGCCACTTCTTTAATGTTCCAGGTGGGGCTCTTCGTGATGTCGATGGCGCCCTTCGCCCTCGGGCCGACGGCGATCTTGTCCATGTAGGTGTCGGGGGCGTGGAGGAAGTTGCCCTCTTCCGCCGCCGCGATTACCGAGAGGGCTTCGCTTCGGCCCATCGCCGTGATGCTCGTACCTTCGAGAGGATCGCAAGCGATGTCTATCTTGGGGCCCTTGCCCGCGCCGACCTTCTCACCGATGTAGAGCATCGGCGCCTCGTCGCGCTCGCCTTCTCCGATTTGGATCGTTCCATCGAACTCGATGGTGTCGAACGCTTTTCGCATCGCCTCGACGGCGGCGTGATCCGCCGCGTCCGCTTCGCCACGGCCGATCCAACGGCCCACCGAAAGGGCGGCCGCTTCGGTCACCCGCACGAATTCCAGAGCTAGGTTTCTATCCATGGGGGGCTTGTACCACATGGGCCTGGGTCTGCAAACCCATCTAATCCTTAACTTTCCGCTCTCATTCTTTGGTCCAGTGCGGCCGAGCAAGAAAGCAAAGAATGAGAGCGAGATTGAGAATGGGAATGAGTGAAATACAGGGAAAGAATCGTGGGATGGGTGAAGAGCTAAAGGCCCTTCACCCATCCCGACGGGGGGTTGGAGGGATCTCGTTTGCACAAATAAGGACGTGGGCACCCGGCCGGGTGTGACATGGTAAAATTTCTCCATGCCCGCCACACCTCCCGCCCGACGCGCCGGGTCCCAAAACCCGGACGGTTCCTACGCCAAAAAGCAGCTCAGATCGCGGATTCCCCTGCTCAGATTCAGCCACGGAGCCCGTTTCAAGAAAGCCAGGCGCCTGGTGACTCCCCACGCGGGAAAGCGCCTGCTCGACTTCGGTTGCGGGGACGGCACCTTCTTAGCGGCCGTATCCGACCTCTTCCCCCGTCCTTGCGGGGCGGATCAGGACGCCAATCAGCTCGCCCATTGCCGAATTCTTTTGCCCGAAGGCGAGTTCATGGAGCCGGGCCGGGTCGCGGGCCCCTTCGACGTCATCACCTGCATGGAAGTTTTCGAGCATTGCTTGGCCGAGGAACGCCACCGCCTCCTCGATGCTTTTCGCGGTTGGCTTGCTCAGACGGGAACGCTCATCATCAGTGTTCCCATCGAGGTCGGGCCGAGCCTCGCGGTAAAGGAAAGCGTACGAACCCTCGCCGGCCTGCTCGGGCAGAACGATTATCGGCACAAAGAGAAGTATCACTGGAAGGAACTGCTCACTCAGTTCACGGCGAGAGCCGAAACGAAAATCACCCGACCCATCTGGAAGGCGGGCCCGACGGAATCCCCCCGCCCCTACCACGGCCACAAGGGCTTCAACTGGATGGCGTTTCAGAAAGAAATCGAGCAACGCTTCCGGGTTCAGAGCGTGGAGTTCTCTCCCGTTCCCGCCCTAGGAAAATGGCTGAACAGCCAGGCCTGGTTCGTCTGCCGGCCCCGTTGACGTTGCCTCGCCTGGCCCGGTTCAAGTAGTGTCGCCCCATGCCCACCGATGAGGAAAAGCTGCTTCGCCTGCAGAACGACCGCCGAAAGGATCGTAAGCAGGCGACCACCCGCCGGCGGCGTGCCGTTCAGGCGCCTCCGAAGAGAATGCAGGGACTCATTACGGAATTTTTCGGCCACGATCCCACCGCGCTGAAACGAATCGAAGAACAGCGGGCGATAGCGGCCTGGCAGGAAATCGTCGGCCCGACGGCCGCGGCCTTTTCGAAAGCCGAGCGCGTGAGAAACCGCCAGCTGGTGATCCGCGTGAAGGATCCGCTTTGGCTCCACCAGCTGCATCTTTTGAAGAACGAGCTTTTGAGAAAGTACCGCGCGGCTTTTCCGTCGCTGAAGCTCGACGATATCTTCTACACGGGGACGTGAAGGCAATCCTTAAATCTCGCCGGACAGACTAGACATCGACGGTCCGCGAATCTTTGTGGATAGCCTCACGAACACCAGTGCTGCCGAACCCGCCGACTCCCCGCTGAGTTTCCGCAAGCTCCTCGCTCTCGACGAAAACCATCTGATCGACTCTTTGAAGCACCAGCTGCGCGATGCGATCTCCCGGGTTGACCGTCACGGGGACGGTTCCGAGATTGATCACGAGAATTTTAACCTCGCCGCGGTAATCGCTGTCGATAGTTCCCGGCGCATTCACCACCGTGAGCCCCTGCTTGAACGCGAGGCCGCTTCGGGGACGGACTTGAATCTCGTAACCGTGAGGTATCTCAACGGCGAGGCCCGTGGGAATCGCTTCGCGCGCGTGAGGCGCGAGAACCAGCGGTTCCGGCAGACACGCCATGACGTCGCAGCCGGCTGCCCCCGTGGACATGTAGCGAGGAACCTGGGCCTTGGGATCGAGCTTTCGAACTTTTACGGAAATCATGGGCCGAAAATTAGTGCCCCGGGGTGTCGTTGGCAAGGACGCGGGACCGTGTGACAATTAAGCATGGCCAAAAAAGAGACCGCGACGCACACCGCTAAGGACGAGTCCGACATTACCGTAAAACATAACGCAGTCACCCTCGGCCTCGCCGCCGTGGGAATCATCGCCATCGGGGGGCTAGCGATTGTGCTCTCCGTGGGCGGACTGGTCGGAATGTTTGGAAAAAGTGGAGACTCTCCCCGGAGTCCGGCTCAGGTTCGGAGCCCCAACGCCCTTCGCCTGGATACGGAGCTGACCGTCGCGGTAAAAAACAACTCTCTCGACGAGGTTCAGTCTCTTTTGAAAGAAGGAGCGAACCCGAACTCCTACGGAAATTGCCAGGGATCCACGCCGCTCTTTCAGGCGTATCTCGTCGGCAACCTCGAGATCATCGAAGCGCTTCAGGAAAAAGGCGCAACCCCGCTCTGCGAATCCTTCAAGAAGCTGCTCATCGAAAAGTACGAGTGGAAGACCGCCGACTTTCAGTGAGCCGCCAGCCGATATTGCGCGACTAACCTGTCCAGATGGGCCTCTTGGGAAAAGTGCGCGGCCACGCGCTCGAGTCCCGTTTGTCCGAGCCGCGCCCTTTGGGTCGCGTCCTTCATCATCTCGGTCAAAGCTTTCGCGAGCGTAGGGGCGTCCGCCTTGGCGACGAGCTTTCCGTTTTCGCCGTCGGCGAGCCACTCCTTGATTCCGCCCCTGTCGAAACCGACGATGGGCCTTCCCGCTGCCATCGCCTCAAGCCCGACGAGCCCGAAAGGCTCGGGCCATAGGGAAGGAACGACGACGATGGCCGTGCTCTCAAAGGCGTCCCGAAGGGCTTCTCCCTCGAGCCAACCCGTGAAGTCCGCTTCGAGACCAAGCCGCTTGGCCGAATCCTGAAGCTCCGCGCGCATCGGCCCTTCGCCGACGATAGTGAGCGCCGGCTTTCGTTCCATCTTGCCGACCGCTTCGACGAGAATGCGCACCCCTTTGTCGGCGGTAAGCCTTCCGACGTACAGAATCCCTTCCCCGCCCCCCGGACGTCCCCACGGAGAAGGCCCAGGAAGTCCGACGACGGCCACCTGACTTTCCGGCACGCCGTTGAGAGTGAGCTCGCCCTTCATGTAGCGGCTCGCGACGAGGTAGCGTTTGAGACGGCTGTCGCCGCCGTGACTTTTCCCGGCGATGGCGTAGCGGGGCAGATGCACCCACGGCCTTCGGGATCCGCAATTTTGCACCCACGGCGCGATAGCGCAGTATGGCCCGACCTTTCTCGAACAAGTGTCTTCCGCCGTCTTCAAAAATTTTCCGAATCCCGGGCACGCGACCGGAAAGTGATCGTGCATAAACGCGACGGTGGGAAATTCACTGGAGAGCCAGGAGACGGGCTCCCATTCGGAGAGCCGGTTCACGTGGACGAGGTCGGGCCGGAACTCCGCCGCCATCCGGCGTACCTGATCGCGGGCGGTCTCCTTGGAACCCTGCATTGATAATCCCGGACAAAGCGCGCTTCTCTCGCACGGAAGCGGCGGACGGGCCCGTTTTGCATAGAGCAAACCGACCTCGAAGCCACGCCGGGTCAAGCCCGCGGCGACGTTGTGAACGTAAGTCTCCGTCCCACCGGCCGCGCCGCCCCATTCATTCACGAGAAGTATTCGTTTCGGGTCCATACGATGCGAATTTTATTATAGAATGGAAGGGAGGCCTCTCCTACCTGACAAATCCACATGACGCGGACTAATCGATTCCTCTATGGCGTGGGCTGGGGATACGTGAACCAGTTCGTCATGGCGGCGGCCGGTCTCTACCTCACCCGCTTCTATCTGCAGACTCTCGGCGATTCGAACTACGGACTGTGGATCGTCGGGTTGCAGTTTCTCGCCTACCTCACCCTTCTCGATCTCGGAGTCGTGGCGCTTCTGCCTCGCGAAACGGCCTATGTCCTCGGCAACGACAGGAAGCGGCTGCCGAAACTCATCGCCGATACCGTTTCGATAGCTCTCGCCCAGACACCGGCGCTAGCTCTCATGGCGGCCGGGTGCTGGTATTGGTTGCCGTCCGAGTGGGCGCTTCTGAGGGGGCCCCTTGCGTGCACCTTCACGGTGTTCGTGATTAGCTTTCCGCTTCGCGCTTATCCGGCGGTTCTACAAGGGCTCCAGGATTTTTCCTTTCTCGGCAAAACTCACTTCGTCTCATGGGCGCTCGGCACCGCCGCTTCCGTCGCCGGGCTCATGTCGGGGCTCGGGCTGTACTCGCTGGTCGCCGGCTGGGTGACGACGACCGGAATTCTTTTCTTCGCTAGCCTCTGGCGGCTGAAAACCACCTACGCGAACGATCTGCCCTCGTCGATTCCGGCTCCGACGTGGGCGATGGCCAAAGCGCGGCTCTCGAAAAGCCTGTGGGTAACGCTCAGTCAAATCTCCCAGGTGCTCTTGGTCGGCACCGACGTGCTGGTTCTCGGAAAACTTCTCGGCCCGCAAGCCGTCGTCGTCTACACCTGCACGAGCAAGCTCGTGCTGCTGCTTTCGAATCAGCCGCTGACCCTTACCCAGTCCGCGATGCCGGGGCTTTCGGAATTGAAGTCTTCACGGGACGCCGCCGGAATCCGCCGCGTATCGGAAGCCCTCACCCTTCTCGTTCTGCTCTTTTCCGGAGCGATCGCCTCCGTGGTGCTCGCCGTAAACGGCGGCTTCGTGAACTGGTGGGTCGGCGCAAACCAGTACGGCGGAGATACCTTCACGGCACTTGTCGTCGCCAACATGGTGATTCGCCACTACGCGACGACTCTCGTCTATTCGTTGTTTTGTTTCGGACATGAACGAGCTCTCGCCTTCATCGGAGTCGCCGACGGGGGAATCGTGCTGGGCCTGAGCGTGCTGCTCGTGCCCCACCTTGGTCCCGCCGGCCCCATAGCGGCTTCCCTCGCCGGCGCCCTCGCGTTTTCGGTTCCGGTCCAGATGAAACTCCTCGCCAAAGACCTTGGCGTCGGATTCTTCGGTCTGCTTCGTCCGCTTGGCGGGTGGAGCGGCCGATTCGCCGTTCTCGCCGGAGCGGCCGCTTTCGTGCTCTTCAAACGGCCGCCCGTGGGTCCGGTGGCGATTGGAGCGGTCTGCGTGGCGCTCGCCGCGGTCTACGGTCTCTTCATGCTTCCGGTCTTTCGCTCTTCGGCGCTGCTAACCTACGTCCAGCCGGTTTGGGATAAGACCGTCGGGGTCGCCTTTAGGAGGGCCCGATGAAGGCTAACCCGAAATCGGCCCGCCCCCTCGTGACGGCGCTCGTGGCCACTCATAATGAGGGCCGTCACATCGAGGAGTGCCTGAAGTCGCTTCTCGCCCAAGACTATCAACCCTTCGAGATTCTACTCGCCGACGACGGCTCATCCGACGATACGGTCAAAAAAGCACGGCGCCTCGGCGTGAAAGTTCTTGCCCTTCCCCACCGTGGCAAAGCTCTAACGCTGAACGAGGCCGCGAAGTCGGCCGGTGGCGAGATCCTTCTCTTTCTCGACGGCGACATGGTTTTCGATGCCGATTACGTAAGCGAGCTCACGGCGCCGATTCACGGGAGAAATATAGTCGGCACGGCCCACGGCACCGAGCACGTCGCCAACCCGAAGAACCCATGGGCGCGCTGCTGGCAGATACTCGCCGGACTACCCCCGTCCGAACGGCTTCGGGTCGGAAGCGACGAGAAACGACGAGGCAGCCCGGTGTTCCGCGCCGTTCGCCGAAAGGACTTTCTCGCGGCCGGCGGCTTCGACGACATCGGCTACGCCGACGATCAAACGCTCGCCCCCAAGCTGGGCAACAACGCCGAGTGGGTCACGACGGCGAAAGCCCGCCACTACAATCCCGAAACCCTCGCCGAGGTTTGGGGAACCGGACGATGGTCGGGCAAAACGATCCTCCACCGCTTCGGGACCGGCGCCTGGTTACGTTACAGTCTTCCGATCACCTTGATCCGCGCCGTTCGGCTTTCCCTTCGCCATGGCACCCCGTGGATCTTCCCTTACGTCCTCACGAGAGACACCGCGACTTTCGTGACTCTCGTGGGCGCGGCTCTCGGAGGGCGACGCCATGGCGGGAAATGATCTGCCCCTCATCTCCATCGTGTGCCTGAGCTTCGGCCGGCCACATTTGCTCAAGCAGGCGTTGCCTACCCTCAGCGGGCAAACCTATCCGAACACCGAGCTTTGGGTCGTCGACAACCGAAGCCCCCATTCCGACGAAATCACGGGCATCGTCGCGGAGAATCCGAAGGCGAAGCTCCTCTCCATCTTTCGTAACCGTGGCTATACCGGCGGAATGAACTCAGGTATCGACAACGCGACCGGCGAGTACATCTTCCTCACGGAAGACGACATCCTCGCCGCGCCCGATTGCCTCGAGAAGCTGTACCAATATTTCAAACTGCATCCCGAGACGGGTCTCGCGACGGGATTGATGCTGAACCAAGGATCGGGAACCATCCGCTCCGCGGGCGGCGTGATGCGACTTGGCCGATCCTGGGGCAAACATATCGTCGGCATTAACGCTCCGGACGACGGCGCGCTGAAGGCCCCGTACTTCGTAAATTACATTCCCGGCGCGATGATCTTCACGGAAACCGCCTACCTCAAGGAACTGAAGGCTTTCCGCCGCGACTTCTTCGTCTACTGCGAAGACGACGAGCTTTGCTTACGCGTGAGCCGCACGGGCCGGCCCATCGTCGTGGTGCCGGAAGCCCGCGTATCCCATTTCGAGCCCGCCGTGGGCCCGGACAAGCCGGTCGTCACGTTTCACAAGCAAAAGAACTTTCTGGCTCTCTACGTGCTTCACGCGCCCGCCTCCATTCTTTGGCCCGTTCTCTTTCGATACGGAATCGGGGCGCTCCGGCAGATTTCGCGGGCCGGCGGCGACTGGTGGGTCTACTTCCAGGCCCGCCTTTGGCTTCTCGGCAATTTTCCGAGGCTTCTGCTCGATCGCTGGCAGATTAGCCGCGACTGCCGTCCGCGGGAGGATAAGCGTTGACCGACGTGCTCCACATTTCGCCGG
>CAZZHG010000046.1:0-39961 GCA_964653655.1 uncultured Pseudobdellovibrionaceae bacterium | reverse complement strand
ATGACCAAGGCTGGAGCCCTTAACTGAAGGTGAAGCGATGAGTCTCTCGGAAATTTCGATTCGGCGGCCAGTTCTCGCGTGGATGATGATGGGGGCGCTCCTCATCTTCGGAGCGGCGGCGTTCCAACGCATGGGCGTGGGCCAGCTTCCGGACGTGGATTTTCCGATCGTCAACATCGGGCTTCGTTACCCCGGCGCCTCCTCGGAAGTGATGGAGCTCCAGGTGGTCGATCCGATCGAGGAGGCCGTGCAGAAGGTACCGGGCATCAAGCACGTGACGTCGAGCTCGACCCTCGGCCAGGCCAGCGTGAACATCGAGTTCAACCTCGATACGAAGATCGAGACCGCGACCCACGACGTTCAGGCGGCCATCTCCCAGGTCATGAGCCGCTTGCCGAAGGATCTCGAGTCTCCGCAGATCTCGAAGGTCAATCCCGAGGCCTTTCCGATTCTTTTCGTCATCGTGACTTCCGACAAGATGACTCCCGCCGAGCTCATGGCGTTCACGCGCGATCGCATCAAGCCCGAGCTCGGAAAACAACGGGGCGTGGGCGACGTGAGTCTCATGGGCTACACGGATCCGGTGCGCCGGGTTTTGCTGTCGAAGGAAGCTTTGGATCGCCGGCAGCTCACCGTTTCCGATGTCCTGTCGGCGGTGCAGGCCGAGCACTCGGAACTTCCGGTCGGCCGCATCCGCAACCCCGAGAAAGAGCGCAGCGTCCGCATGGTGGGCGAGGCCCAGAGCTCCGAGGATCTCGAGAACCTCTGGATTCAGAAACGGGGCGGTCAGCCGAACTATCTTCCGGTGCGCCTCGCCGATGTGGCCAAGGTGGAGGACGGACTCGAAGAGATGCCTCTGCGCATCCGCTCCTCCGGCACCCGCGCCATCGCGGTCGGCGTGTCGAAGCAACACGGGCACAACTCGGTGAAAGTGGCCGACGGGGTCCGCGCCGCGGTCGCGGCTATTCAGGCCGAGCTGCCTCCCGGCACCAACGCGAAGGTTACCGTCGATTCCACGAGGTTCATCCGGGAATCGGTGGACGAGCTTTTGATGACGCTCCTTCTTTCGGCGGTGCTCACCGCGCTGGTCTGTTGGTTGTTCCTCGGCTCGTGGCATGCGACTTTCAACGTGATCCTCGCGATCCCGACGTCCGTTCTCGGCGCCTTCCTATGTTTGTGGGCGTTGGGTTTGACTCTGAACACGTTCACGTTGCTCGGACTGTCACTCGCAATCGGCATCATCGTGGACGACGCGATCATGGTGCTCGAGAATATCGTTCGGCACAAAGAGCTTGGGCTGAGCCGGGTGGATGCGGCCCGGGTCGGCGCGCAGCAGATTACGTTCGCCGCCATCGCCGCGACGGTCGCCATCGCGGCCATCTTCATTCCCGTCGGCATGATGACGGGCATCATCGGCAAGTACCTCGCCGAGTTCGCGATCACCCTGACGGTAGCCGTCGCGATTTCGCTGCTCGAAGCGCTGACCTTGACGCCCATGCGTTGCGCCCAGTTCCTGGAAACCGGCGAGCGAACCTCGTGGCTGGGCCGGATGATTGAGGGCGCGTTCGTCCGCGCGACTGAAGGGTACAAGGCCGCCTTGGCGGTTTCTCTTCGCCACCGGGCCGTAACCATCACCGCGTCGGTGATTTTCTTCGCCGCTTCCTGCGGCCTCATCGTGAAGATGCGCCAGGAGCTCGTGCCGCCGCAGGATCAAAGCTTCCTCGCCATCAACCTCATCGCGCCCGTCGGTGCGTCCCTCGACTTCACGGACAAGAAGATGGGTGAGGTCGAAGCGTTCCTGAAGAGCCGCCCCGAAGTCGAAACCTACGAAGCCTTCATCGGCGGCTACCCGAACGGAGAGGCGAATCAAGGAAGTCTCTTCGTCACCCTAAAGCCCGTGCCCGAGCGTCCCGTCGATAAAGCGAAAGGCCGCGCGCTTACCCAGCAGGAGTACATCGACGTTTATCGCAAGGAGCTCTCCGGCACGAAGGACGCCTTCGTCATGCTGCAGGATCTCTCCCAGCGCGGGTTCGCGGCCGTGGGACGCGGTTTCCCGGTCGAGTTCTCCATTCAGGGACCCGACGGCGGCAAGCTGGTCGAGCTTTCCGAAAAGATGAAGAAGGGGCTCTCCGAATCGAAGCTCATGGTGGAGGTAAACTCCGATTACCGGCCGTCGCTGCCGGAGATTCAGATCGTTCCCGACCGCGCGAAGGCGGTCGCCCAGGGTGTCAGCGTCTCCGATCTCACGCAAACGGTGAGCACTCTCGTCGCCGGCATCGAAGCGGGTAAATACACCGTCGACGGACACCGCTGGAAGATTCGTCTCCAGGCGAAGGAAGCCGATCGCAACGTGCTCGCGAAGGTGTTCTCGTTCACGGTACGCAATAACCGCGGCAATCTCGTGCCGCTCTCGCAGCTCGTGAAAGTCGTCGAGAAACCGACGGTGCAGACGATTTCCAGAAAGAACCGTGAGCGCGCGGTCACGGTGTTCGCGAATCTTGCGCCGCAGGTTTCCCAGGCGGCCGCCGTCGACAAGGTGAAGACGGTAGGGGCCTCGGTGCTTCCGGCCGGATACCACCTTTCCATCGGCGGTAACTCGGAGGCGATGAGCGATTCCTTCAACAGCCTGATGTTCGCGATATTCATGGGCGTCGTGCTCTCCTATATGGTGCTCGCCGCGCAGTTCAACAGCTTCCTCGATCCGCTCACGGTGCTGCTCGCGCTTCCGTTCAGCGCGTCGGGCGCGATTCTCGCGCTCTATCTCGGCAACCAGTCCTTGAACATGTACAGCCTCATCGGCCTCGTTCTTCTCATGGGCATCGTGAAGAAGAACTCGATCCTGCTCGTCGATTTCGCCAACGAGTTGAAAGCCGAAGGCAAGGACGTGCGTACGGCTTTGATGACGGCGTGTCCGGTACGACTGCGGCCCATTCTGATGACGTCGATTGCGACGGTGGCCGGGGCCATTCCCGCGGTGCTCGCGTGGGGGCCGGGCGCCGAAGTGCGGATCCCGATGGGGCTTGCGGTCATAGGCGGCGTGACGCTCTCCACGATCCTCACGCTCTTCATCGTTCCGTGCGTTTACAGCGTGTTCGGCGAGGGGCTTTTCGTGAAGAAGGCCGTCCGCGACCGTTCGTGGGAGCCGACGATTGGAGTGGCCACCGAATGAAGTTGGTGCTCTTCATGGTGCTCGTTTCGCCGGCAGTCTTCGGGGTTTCTCTGTCGGACGCCTTTCGGGCGGCGCAGACGAAAACCGAATGGCTTCCCATCGAAGCGAAGCGGGTCGATCAGGCCGACGAGAGCGTCACCCAGGCCCGGGCCGATTTCATGCCGACGGTTTCCGTCTCAGGAGGTCTCAGCCGCCAGGACACCGCGACCGGAAGCGCGCTCGGGGATCCCAATCAGCGCTACCTCAAAGGAACCCTGATCCAGCCGATTTTTCGCGGCGAGACCTTCGGGAAACTGGGCGGCCGAAAAGCCGAACTGGAAAAGTCGCGCGCCGATCGGCAGGCCGCCCGGCTCGCCCTTTGGCAGCGGGTAATTCAAGTTTTCTTCACCACCTTGCAGGCGCGCCGGGATTTGGAAAACCTTTCCGACGCTCAGAAGCTCGCGGGCGAACGGCTTCAGGAACTGGAAAAACAGACGAGCGTCGGCCGTTCCAGAAAGGCCGACCTGCTCGCGGCCCGCGCCCAGAGCGCGGCGCTCACAGGACAGCGCGAGAGCGCCCGCGCCACGCTCGCGAGGGCCGAGGAGGAGTTCCGTTTCGCTACTGGGCTAGCGAGCGAAAGCCAGCTCGAAACCTCGTCGGCGGAGATTCCGCCTTCGAAAATTCCCCCCGTCGAGGAATTCTTGAAGTCCGCAGGGGCCAGGCCCGATTTGGAAGCTCAGCGCCAAACGGTGGCGGTCGAGGAAGAAGCCGTCTCCGCGGCCCGCGCCGGCCACTATCCCTCCTTAGATCTCGCGGCCAACTATTACGTGGAACGGACCGGCCCCTTTAAAGGTAACGACTGGGACGTGGGTCTCACGCTGACCCTTCCTCTCTTTCAGGGGGGCGCCGTTCAGTCGAAGGTGCGTCAGGCCATGGCGCGCCGCGGGGAAAAGGAACTCAACCTCGGGCTTTCCCAGAGGCAGATCGAGCGGGACATCCGCCAGCTCTACGCGAAGCTAATCGTCTCTTTTGGAGAGCTGAAGGCGTACGAAGAAGCGAGCGAACAGGCGGAGCTCAGCTACCGGGAGCAATTGAAGGGGGCCCGGCAGGCGTTGGTCTCCCAGATCGAGGTCTTTCAAGCTTTGCAGACCGTTCTCGAGAACAAACGTCTCCGGGACCGCACCCGTTTCGATTCCCAGATGTCCTGGGCGGCCTTGAATGCGGCCGCCGGAAAAGTTCCTCTTCTTGAAAAAGGGAGGTAAGCTCCGGCCCATGAACATCATGACGATCCTTCTCTCTCTCGTCCTTTTTTTCAGTGCTCCCCTTTGGGCTAGAACCTGGGTTCCCGATAGCCAATGGCAGGGACTCCTGGACGGAGCCGCTAAGCGCTACAATCTCAGCGGGAACGCGGCCATGTCCCATCACGGGAAAATCGTCGCCACCGGCGCCTACGGACTCGCGAACCGGGCGACCGGGGAAAAGAATACGACGGCAACGCGCCTCAGGACCGGTTCGGTCTCGAAGCAGTTCGTCGCCGCCGCCATCCTTCAGCTGGAAGAGAAGGGGCTCCTCAGCGTCAACGACCCGATCGGGAAGTACTTCCCGAACTGGCCCGCGCAGATTCGCAACATCACCATCCACCAGATGCTTTCGAACCGAACGGGCATCCAGGATTACGCCCACGTCGGCCACGACGACACGTATCCGCACACCCGTCAGGAGATGCTGGATCTCTTCTATAATCTGCCGCTTCTCTTCAAGCCGGGCTCCCGCTACGGCTACAGCAGCGCCAATTTCTTCATTCTCGGGTACCTCGTCGAAGTGCTGACGAAGATGCAGTACGACGACTACCTGAAGCAAAATATCTACGACGTCGCCGGCATGACGAGCACGCAGCTCGACTGGCCGAAGAATCCGACGCCCGGCTGGGCACTCGGCTACATGCCGGGCGGCTTCACGTCCGGGGATTACCCGGCGCCGTTCGTGGACTCGAGCTTCGCCTTCGCCGCGGGCGCCATCGGTTCCACCGCGGAAGACCTGGTGAAATGGGGCCACGCGCTGGCCACCGGAAAGATCATCAACCAGGCCTCCATGAAGAAAATGGGCACGGATTACGGCGGCGGTAGCAACTACGGCTACGCCTTTTGGATCACCAGCAAAGCCGGCCGCAGACTTTGGAATCATGGCGGCCGGATCAGCGGATTTTGCGCCGACGTCATGGTGTTTCCGGATGACGACGTGGTTCTCGCGGGCATTGGGAATCTTGAAAAACGGATTCCCGGCAGCATGGACATGGACCTGATCGATAGTTTGCTACAGTGAGTTCCTCCGATGTCGCTAAGGTTCTAAAGAGCAAGTCCGTCTGGGTTTGTTCGCTCGGCTATTTCGTGGACGTGTTCGATCTCGTCCTCTTCGGGATCGTCCGGGTCTCGAGCCTGAAAGCCATCGGCATCGCGGAAGCGGACCTCTTCAGCGCGGGAGCGCTTCTCCTCAATTGGCAGATGGCCGGCATGCTCCTTGGTGGCTTCGCCTGGGGAATGCTCGGCGATCGCTACGGGCGCACCAGGGCGCTTTACGGTTCCATTTTTCTGTACTCGGTCACCACTCTCGCCAACGCGTTCGTTCCAAATTTACCCGTCTACGCGGCCCTTCGCTTTCTGTCGGGCTTCGGTCTCGCCGGGGAGCTGGGAGCGGCGGTGACGCTCGTCTCGGAAAGCGTTCCCAAAACGGCCCGGGGAATCGGCGCGGTCGTCATCGGCTTCGCGGGCTTTCTCGGCGCGGTGACCTCGGCGATGCTTGGGGGACTCGTTTCCTGGCAGGCTTCCTACATCATCGGAGGAACTCTAGGCCTTCTGCTTCTCGTCGCGCGGATCCGCGTCGGCGAGTCGAAGCTTTTCCTGCAGTCGAAGCAGGCGGCGGGAAAGCGCGCCGGCGGTCTCACTCTTCTAGTGAAATCCCCCGAACGGATGTGGCGCCTGCTCCGCTGCATGGTCGTGGGAATGCCGATTTGGTTCGTGTCCGGAATCCTCGTCTACTTCTCTCCCGAGTTCTCGAAGGAATTGGGCGTGACCGCTCCGGTGGTGGCGGGGCAGGCGATTCTCTGGAACTACATGGGGTCCATTCTGGGAGATCCGCTCGGCGGGCTTTTCAGCCAGATGCTACGAAGCCGAAAGCGCGGCATTCTCGTGTTTCTCTTTTTCGGCGCGGTTACGATCCCAGGCTACTTTTTGCTGCTCCGGGGCGTCAGTGTCGAGGTGTTCTATTTCTTCTGCTTCGTGCTCGGCATCGCGAATGCGTACTGGACTCTCTTTGTCGCGATGACGGCGGAACAGTTCGGAACGGAAATGCGGGCCACCGTGACGACCAGCGCTCCGAACCTGGTGCGGGCGTCGGTGATTCCGATGACGACGCTCTATCTGGCCATCCGCGGGGATCTCGGGCCGCTTGGCGCGGCCGCCGCCATCGGACTGGGTACCGTGGCGCTCGCGATCGCGTCGTTACTCTCTTTGCCGGAAACTTTCGACCGGGACCTGGACTATCTGGAAGCGGGAGCCTGAGGCTCCTCCAGCTCGCGCACGAGCCCTTCGATCGCGCACATTCCCATCGCGTAAATCGCTTCGTCCGAAGTTCCGCCGATATGCGGGGTGACCATCAGATTGGGAAGGCTCAGGAACTCCCGATCGGACGGGGGCTCGTCCTCGAAGACGTCGAGCGCCGCGCCCGCGATTTGATTTTCCTGGAGAGCCTTTTTCAGGGCCGCTTGGCTCACGACCGGCCCGCGGGCCGTATTAATGAGAAACGCCGACGGCTTCATCCGGCCGAGGGCTTCGGCACCGATAAGTCCCCGCGTTTCCTTCGTGAGGGGAGTGTGGAGCGAAACGAAGTCGGACTCGCCGAGTAGACGCTCGAACGGGACCTGCTCCGCCCCGTACTCACGGCAGACGTCTTGCTTGTCCACGATGTCGTGAACGAGGACTCGGCAGCCGAACGGCGCGAGCACTTTCAGCACCTCGGTTCCGCAGAAGCCGCAGCCCACGATCCCGACCGTCTTGCCGGAAAGCTGTGAGCCCCCCGTGAGGCACCACTCGCCCCGTTTGAGTTGGAAGCTGGAGAAGAAAATGTTGCGCGCGAGTCCGAGCAGGAACGTCAGCGTCAGCTCCGCGACCGAGCGCTTGTTCACGCCCCCGCGCCAAGCGACGCGTTTGCCGATCTTGAGGGCGTGCTCGACATCGACGTTGTCGAGGCCCACGCCGTATTTGGCGATCACTTGTAAGGAGGGCAGGGCGTCCAGCACTGAGCTTGTGACCGGCTCGAGTCCCACGATGGCGGCGTCGGCCCCCCGCATGAACTCCACCAGCTCGTCTCCGACCAGCTTTCGCCCGTCGTCGTTGAACCGCGCTTCGGGAAAGAGCTCCGTCAGCCGCTGCCGGAGCTGCGGATGCCGGGAAAACTTCCTGGTCGTGACCACAATAGACTTCGATTTCCCCATACCCATGGGAAGGGGTTACCCGCCCCTCGAGGGAGTGTCAAAAGCCCCGGGAGAAAAGCCACCCCTAAGATTCCTCATTAGCCCAATAAAAATCGGTAAATCCAGTCACTTATGTGGCGTTAACATGATGTGTCAGTTGACTTGGGGAGGCTGGTTCGATACAAACGGGCGTTCTAAATGACACAACGTGTTACACGTGCAGTCGGCCAGGGGTACGGTGGGGTCGACGAGGGAGCCTAGTAAATGCGCGCAATTCTTCTCTCCATGAGCCTCTGGCTGGCGTCGGGGTACGTCCCCGCTTCCTCGGCCGAGGAGCTATCGCAAACCGCCAAGCTCGAAGCCATCTTTAAGGGACAGACCAACTCGCAAGGCAAGCCGACCGCCGCTTGGGTCGTGAAAACCTTGGACAAGGTAGCCGGTGTCCGCAACGCGACGAAGAAGCTCGTCACGCGCTACGTGAGCATGCCGAGCCGGGCGGCGGCTCTCGCCGCCATCATCTCCGAGAACACCGACGGCTTCCGCGAGCGCGTTCAGGAGTTCGGCCTGCGCCTCGTCGAGTTCATGCCGGATCAGCTTTATCAATACGATCAGTATTCCCACAAAAGAGTGCCGAGCTTCGAGCTGAAATCCTTCTCGAACGTGCAGATCGCAGCCGACGAAGTGGTTCGCCTCGGAAACTTTCTCAAGGTTCTCGAGTTCCCGTGGAACGATTTCATCCAGCGCGGCAATCCGACCTCCGAAGTTTCCGATGAGCGCGCGCTGTTTTTCCGGGACTTCGTGGAGAGGCCCTACCACCGCATCCTGACCACCTCGCCGAATAACCGCAACCGCAAGCGCGGCGCCTGGGTGATGCGCAATTTCCTCTGCGACGATTTGACTCCCTCGAGCCTCGCCGGAGAAGACGAAGACACGAAGGAGAAGCCCATCGCGGCCGTGCACACAAAGAGCGACGGAGCGATCCTCACGAACAAGATCAATCTGCACGCGACTCAGAAGAGCTGCGCCACCTGCCATTGGAAGCTGGACTACGTTTCCGGTTTCTTCCGCTACATCGGCACGTGGGGGCATGATTTCCGCGGCCGCGATAGAGAGCTGATTTACTACGCCGCCCCGCCGCTCATCGGTAACGACTTCGACGAGTTCATGAATTTCTGGAAGCGTCCCGACGGCACCTGGAACCTCGGCGTCCGCCGCGGCTCACTCATCGAGTCGCCCAAAGACTGGCACGCTTCCGACGTGTCGAACGACCCCGTGCTGGAGGACCTGTTCACCTACCTGAAGATAGCTCCGGAGTTCCGGCAGTGCCTCACGCGCCGGATGGCGAAGTATTACATCAACGACAATCTGTCCTACGACGCGCAATGGATCGAGCAGCTTTCCGAAGAAATGGCGAAGCGTCCCGAAAGTCAGTCGGGCGAGTCGTTCATGAAGATTCTGGGCCTTCTCTCCTTCAGCAACGCCAATCAGACGCGGGATCACGACCCGGGCATTTGCTACGACTACGCGGTGGGAAGCCAGCCGAGCGAAATCCCGTGCAACGTCGCCCAGCTTCTCAAAACGAAGTGCGCGACCTGCCACTCGGATGAGTCCACCAATCTTCAGCTTGGCGCCTTGGTTCAGAACGGCAACGTCAAATCGCTGAACCACGTCGGCGACGATGGAAAGCTCTTGAGTCCTTCTCTCAGCCGGGAAGCCATCCACAAGCGTCTCACGACCTCCGAAGAATCGGATCGGATGCCCCTCGGCCAGTCTCCTCTTTCGGAGAGCGAGCAGAAGATCATTCTCAATTGGCTCGATAGCATCGCGGGAGCGGGAAAATGAAACAGCTACTCTCTTTCCTCTTGGCGCTCTCCGCCTCCGCCTTCGCCGGCGTGGGCGACCTGGTCGGCTACGACGAACTGGAAGCCAGGCTCCGTTCCCGCATGTTCATCGACGCTCCCCAGTGCATCGGCACGCCCGAGCACGTGGCTGAGTGGACGCGCATCGACACGCATCTCGACGCGACCATTCTGAAACCGGAGGAGATCCGATTCTGGATCTCGGGTACTCAGGAGCTCGGCCTCAAGCCCGGGTTCATCCTGACGGGAGTCCTCGGGGACTTCAAACCACAGATTACGAGCATGGCGCACATGCTGGGAACCCGGTTTGCCCCGGACGTGCTCTCGCTTCCGATGGCCTCCAACCACGTCGTGAACTCCACAAACAGCTTCGCCTGGGATCTCGTGCTGACGGAGCTCGCCAATAAATTGGGCGGAGTCTGTAAGCAGGTGAAGCAAGGGGAGGTGAACCTCACCCTCAAAATGCAGGACACCTCGCTGGCTTTCGCAGAGTGCCACTACCGTTCCGTTCCGCTGAACGCGACGGCCTCCGAAGTCATGAAGAACGTCTGCACCGCGGCCGACAGCGGCGACGAGAAGGCCTTGGAAGACTACGCGGAAGAGCTTTTCGATATGGCCACCGGCTTCGGTTTGCCGGAAGAGGAACAAAAGGCTTGGAACGAGGCCGTCGCTTCGCAGACCCAGCTTGGCGCCGAGGACCGCGTCGCCTACATGTTCCGGACCATTTTCTTGAACCCGTACTTTCTTCTCCAATGGTAAGACTATGATGCTGACTCGCCGTGAATTGATGCAATCCGCGATTTTGTCGTCGATTGCGACCTTCCTTCCGCCGTCGCTCCTGCAGGCCATCGAGAATGCGGAAGACGACCATTTCCTCGTTCTGTACCTCATGAACGGCGGAATCGATAACCACTACTGGTTCGATCCGAAGTCGAAAGCCCTCACGGCGGCGCAACAGAAGCAGAACTACCTCGAAGGCCGCGACGAAGAAATCATGCTTCCCATCACGGACGCGCGGGGTATGCAGTCCTTCTGCACGCCCCTCGTGAAGGATCTCTGGACGAAGCATAAGGATCTCTTCTCTGTCCTCAAGGGCGTCTACATGTCCCGTTCCTCGGACGGCCACGAGAACAACCTGACGATGCTTCTCTCGGGCACCGCTCTCACCTCGGAATCCTTCCTCCACCAGCTTCCGAATAAGGATTTGCTCAGCTTCGTCGAGTCGGGGTTCGCCAAAGACTTCGTGACCAATACCGGCGGCGGCGCGAACTTGTCGCCCACGTTGATGACCAACCTCGTGAAGCAGGTGAAGGCGTCCTCCGCCGGCAATGCGCTTGGTGAAGATTTCATCCAGGAGCGTCTGCGTCTCGCCGGCTCGAACAAGCTTTTCGGTACCGGTTCCAACGGAGTTCTCGACGGCCTGATGAAACGCTCCGTCACCTCCAAGGTGCTCGCCGGATTCAAGGTCGACGAGTACGGCCAGTATCTGCAGGAATCGCCCCAGGTACAGTTCCTGCCCGTCATGCGCGACTGTTTCGTCAACAAGCTTTCCTCGGTCGCCATCATTCGCGACGGCGGCCTCCCGCCGGTGGACGTCCACTCGAACGTGGAAGCGAAGAAAGTCGCCAAACGAAGCTACCCCGGCATGATCGCGAACCTGGACCGCATGTTCCAGTTCCTCAAGGACACGCCCTACGACGGTAGCCGCAAGCTTTCCGACGTATGCACCGTCGTGGTCGCGAGCGAGTTCAATCGCACCTATCGGTCGCTCGCCGTCGGCGGCGTCGACGTCAACAACACGGGTACCGACCACAACACCTTCTCGAACTTCGTCCTGATCGGCGGAAAGGGCGTGAAGACGGGGCTCATTTGCGGCGAGACGGATCTTTCGGAAGTCGGCGCCGACAATCAGTTCAAGAACGTCGCCCAGGCTCACAAGGAAATCGATCCGTTCCTGGTGAAATCGATCGGCCTGCCGTTCGATTTCGACAATTTGGTGGCCCAGCCCTTCAAAGAGGGGGCGTCCTTCAACGTCCGGCATCACCTGACGTACAACTCGGTCATCAACACCGTACTCAAGCTGTTTGGCGCGACCGGCAAGGTCACCATCGAGAACACGTCGACGGTCGCAAAGACCCTGGACAAAATTTTGGCTTAAAAGAGGTAAGAAGATGTATCGCACGATTCTCTCCGTCGTGGTTCTGCTCGCCACCGTGTCCTGCACGGGGCAAAAACAGGCTCTGGCCGAAGGGCCGGCTATTTCGACGAACGCGGTTTGCTCCGCGGACGGCGCAAAAAATCTCATTTCCCGCTCGGCGGGCGGACTTCTCGCCGATACGGACCCGACGAAACCGATGGAAGAGCGCCTTGCCTCCATCAAGGACGCCAACCTTCACGGCGACCAGTGCCGCGCGGTGCTTGGAGCGATTCCGGTGGTGGATTGCCAAGAGGCAGCGATTCTGCCGGTGCGCGTGAACGGCAAGTACATGACCTACGAGAACGGCAAGTTTTTTGAAGACGGAAAGCCCACGACCTGGAAGCCGGAAGACGGTTGCGACAATCCGGGAATGATCGGCCTCATGTTCGCGCCGTTCGGCCCGGGCAACCCGAAGGAAGGCTGCCTTCCGAACGCCCGCCTCGGCGGCAAGAAGAACGGCAACGTCAGCTGGGCCTGGGTTTGCCACAATCTGCGCGGCTACCACGAGAAGACGGACAAGTATGACTTTGTGACCCTCATCGGCTCGAACGACGAGACGGGTGAGACGTGCTTCTTCGGCCACGATTTCCAGCTGAAGGAAGAGCGCAAGGTTCACGGCTTGAACGTCATCCCGCCCGGGGGGCTTCATCCGCACAGTGAATCGGAGCGCAAGGCCGCCTCCGAGTTCTGGGAGCCGACGAACACCTTCGGCTGCATGGGCTGTCATGGGTTGAACCACCCGTGGAAGGTCACGCCCCACACGAATCAATCCGTCGTCGGCGGCGACGGTACCATGGACATCATCCCCAATATTCCCAATTCCAAGAAGCGCAAGCCTCAATGGGGCTTCCGAATCATCGGAACCGTGCACAACAACGTGCTCCCGGATCCGGGCCAGTGGTGGGGCTCTCGCCCGAAAGCGATCTTTCCGAAGAATGACGATGGCAGCGAGGACCGCACCTGTACCAAGTGCCACGTTCTGAGCGACCAGTTGTCCGTGCTGCGCATGGCGCGGTTTGCAACCGGCCTCGGAGAGCTTCCTCAGTACAAGGAAAAGAGCGAAGGATTCTTGATTCCTCCGAAGGCCTGGATGCCGCCGGGTGGTCATGCTGACCTCAACGACGAGAAGAAGGCTCAGGACGCCGTGAGGCGCTATGAGCGGGCTTTCTTCGACGAGAAATGGCGCGTGAAGACCGAAGAGATTCTGACCCCGTGCCCGGCTCCGGCCAACTTGCCGGTCGAGAAGATTTCCTCGAACAAGTATGGCGTCCGCTGGGAGTACGCCAACGACTACGGCGCGGTTCCGACCCGCGACGACGTCCGCTTCGAAATTACCGTCAAAGGCAGCGACGGCGGATCTTGCACCACGAAAGACATCGCTCCCGATTCGCTGGGATCGACGTCGTGGCATTTCACGCACCCGAAATCGGCGGGCGTCACGTACACGTACGAGATTCGGCCGTACCGGTACTGCTTCGAGCTGGTGGATACGAAGTATTCGTCGGCTGCCACGATCTTTTCGGCGAAGTGAGTTGGCGCGATGCGGAGTGGGGCGCCATAACGGCGGGAGTCGTGTGACCCGTTCCGCCCCGTCGGGAATCCATAGGCAAACTAGTTTCAGCCACGGGGCGGTCTACTGAAGACCCCTTGAGGCGATTGTGCACACCACAAAGTAACTGAAGGTTCTCGGCTATGCCTTTGCCATTTCGACTCCAGGGCACAATGTGGTCGATTTGAAGGAAAGCGCGGCTCCCGCATTGCCGGCACTGTCCCTTGTCCCGGCGCCAAACAAGTCTCCTAATGTGAGCAGGAATGGCCCTCGATTCGCGGCTTGGGGTTCTCGGAAGGCTCTTCCGCTTAGGTTCCCTCAATGGGTCAGTCTTTTCAGCGAGCAATTTGAAAGCCTCTTTGACGATCTCTTCGAGCTTTCCATTTGGGTATTTATGCCGAAGGCGATCTTGTAGCGCCCTGTAGAGGACAACCGTCTCGTCGTCGCCGGAAAAAACAAACATCGTTCGGGATTGGGTGAGGGGCTTCAGTTTCTCCTTACATTCGCCGGCGAATGTAGGGGCCAGCTTCTTCTGAAGCTCGTACTTGCTCTTGCCCTCGGCTTCCGCGAAGAGCTCCTGATGATTCTCTTGCGTGATCTGCGGAGCCAAGAGACTGGCATTGGTCATCGTGAGCTTGCCGGCGGCGATCTTCTCCAGAATCTCCGGATACTGCCGGCCCAGCCGGGCCACTTGGATTCTCTTGCAAGTGCTCGCTTCCGAAAGCCCAAGCTCCTTCACGCAGAATTGGAAGAGAGAAGTGTGCTTCGGGAGAAACAACTTTCTCTCATCCACTTCGCTCAAATGGCGTAGAAACTGTGCTTGGAGGTTTCGTTCTTGTTTAAGAGTTGATTTGAGAGCTTGAAGTAAATCTTGATCGTTCATCAAGATCATTTATCGACGATAAAATCAGATTTGTCGACGAATAATGGAGAGCGCCTTTTCAGGTTCATCGACTAAATACAAATGTCCGCCGCTCACGACGTTGCGCTCGAACTTACCGGAGGTTTGTTCCTGCCACCGCTCCATGGAATGCGGCGGATAATCTTCATCCTCGGTCGCGCCTATCACAGTGATCGGACATTTCAGCTTGGGATGATCAGGAAAAGTATGGCGATCGAGCAAAGAGAAGTCTGCACGCAGCGCCGCGAAGAAGAAATCACGCCATTCTTTCTCGGCAAGCAATTCCTCAGGCGTACCACCAAGGGCACGCAGATACGCGGTCAGCTCTTCATCCGTCTTGGTAGCAAGTTTTTCGGGCTTTTGCGTTCTAAACAGGGGAGGCGCACAAAAACTGCTGGCCACGAGATGCTCAACTTTATTACCCGCCCCCTCAAGCATGGCCGCCAGCTCGTATGCGACCAGGGCACCCAAGCTAATCCCGAACAACGCAATCGGCGCTCCGGCGGCTTCCCGCCGTACGTCCACAAACAACGCCGAAGTCACCTCGGGCATCGCCTTAAACACCGGCTCACTCATCTTGCGCCCACGCCCCGGAAACTCGGCCGCGATAACCTCTATCCCAGTCCGCGCCAACTTCTCTTGCCACCCCCGAAACGCGATGGAGCTCCCGCCCGCATGATGAAAGCAAAACAGCTTCACCCTCGGCACGAAGTCGATAGGCGTACGAACCCAGCCCACGCGCGAAGGCGCGCGCTTTCCCAATGAGAACGGACCGTTCATGGCTTAACGAGGTCTCGGATCAACGTTTCCGGCTTCTTCAAGAGCACGTCGATGATCTCATGGAGGTCCACGAGGATCTTCATCGCCGTTTCACTCGAGAACTTCGCATGGTGATGCGAAATCGTCGCCCAGATGCTCGTGTCGAACGGACAGATGTCGAAACGCATCGGGATGTCCATCTGCGCCAGTACCGCCGCGAGGCTTTCCATGCGGGGCATGATCCAGCCTTCCGTCGGCTCGCCCGTGCCCGCATTCAGGTCGTCGAGTACTTCCTTCGTCGGTACCTGGTGAGGCGTATTGATGATGACGAAGTAGTTGTCGAACAGATGCGTCTTCTTCGCGTCCGGAACTTCCGACCACTCATAGGCCTTCAGCAGAGGCGTCGCCTCGAACTCATGGAGATCGAGGTGCATCATCTGAACGTCCTTGAAGAAGTCGAGCGCCGTCTTCTCACGCGGCACGCCGATGCGGAACGGCAGCACGTTACAGCACTGACCGATCAGCTTCTCGATGCCTTCTACGCCTTCGCCGCGGCCGGAAACCATGGTTCCGAAAGCGATGTCGGCTTCCTGCGTGTAACGGCTGACGAGCAGCGCCCACGCGGAATGGAACAAGGTGCTCAAGGTCACCCGATAGTTGCGGTTGAACGCGTAAATCTCGGCCGTCTTCTCCGCTCCGAAGGGGAGGAACTGCTTCGAGTACTTGTCCGTCGCGACCATCTGATTGCCCGGAATGCGCTCGGCGAGCGGCGTCGGGGTCTTGAAACCCTTCAGCTTCTCTCTCCAGAACTTCTCGGCCTTGCCGAGGTCCTGCTTGGCGAGCCATTGCAGGTACGGCTTGTAGTCCGGCACCGGATCCAGCTTCGGCTCACGGCCGCGCACGAGGGCTTCGTACGTCAGCACGAAGTCGCGCACGATGAAGCTCAAGCTCCAACCGTCGTGGACCATGTAGTTCCAGCTGTAGATCTGCTTGCAGGTCTTCTCGCCGGTCTCGAACATGATGACGCGGTTCTGGGGCGGATTTTCTACCTTGTAGCCTTCCTTCCACAGACGGTCGATATGCTCGTAAATGATCTTGTTTTGCTCTTCCGCGGGCACATTCTTGATGTCGACGCGGTAGTACGGGATCGTGGCCTTTTTATAGATGACTTGCGCCGGCTGCTCCAAGCCTTCGAAGTGGAAGCTCGAGCGCAGAATCGGATGGCGCTCGACGATACGGCGCCACGTTTCCTTGTAGACGTCCTCGTTCAAGGCCGCCTCGAAGGGCATCACGAGCCAAACGACCGAAAGGCCGTCGTGCGGGTTCGACTGCAGATAGTGCAGCTGGAACTCGGACATGGGCGCCATCGGGTAGACCGCCTCGATGTTCGCGTCGGACTCCTGCAGTGCCTTCCAGCTTGGGAACTTCTTCGTGTAATCCTCGAGCACGACTTCCGGAGCCGGGCCTTCCTCGACGATTTCACCGGGGGTGCCGACCGCCGCGGCGAGTTCGCCCAATGTCTGGTGCAGGAACATCTGCTTGGCCGTAAGGAGGACGCCCTGCTTCTTCGCGCGCCAGACCACCTGAATCGTCTTGATGGAGTCGCCCCCAAGCTCGAAGAAGTTGCTGTTCACGCCGACCGCGGGGACGTTGAGGACTTCACACCAGATGTTGGCGAGCAGGCACTCCGTTGGGGTCGTCGCCGGGATGATTTCCCCCATTTTGACCACGTTGTCGAAAGGCTCGGGCAACTCGCTGCGCGAAATCTTACCGCTCGGAGAGAGCGGGAAGGCATTGAGCAGGCAGTATGAAGACGGAACCATGTACTCGGGCAGCTTCGCCTTCAAGTGCGTCTTCAGGGCCGGGATGAGCTCCGCCTTGAGGGTATTCAAGAGCGGGTTGTTCGCCATCTCGTGCCAGGCAGGCGCGTTGTCGGGCATGGCTTCCGAGGGCATCACGGAACGGCGCTGGCCGTCGGTGCTCTTCTCGAAAAGTACGTCGTAGGCCGTCTTGCCGTCCGTCGACCAGGAGATGTCGACGAGGTAACCAAGCTCCTGGCCCATCTCGATCCAGAGGTTCGGGTTCACGCCGGCATTGTCCGAAGCGCGGATGAGCCGCGCCTTCAGGTCGCCGACCGAGCTGGACGAGGAGATGCTTTCCAGGGCTTCCAGGAGCACCTTCTCTTCGTCGAGGCGCCCGTTGGGCACGTTGCGGACCACGAGAGCCTGGGGGGCCTTCTCGTGGATGTGCTTGCGAATGGCCTCGGCGCCGCTCCACCCGATCGAAACGGGTTCGACGGAGGTGGTCGGTCCGGCATGCAAGGTAACGTCGTAACGGAACTTGCTCAGCTCGTTCAGGTACGTGCCCTTCTTGAGCTTGATCTCGACGCGGCCGATTTCGGGCACGCGGGAAGGGAGGCTCGCGAAGAAGGAAGGATCGAGGGTGAGCTCGTTCTCTTCCGAGATGCGGCGCTGGATCACTTTCGACAGCTGCGCCATCATCTGCGTGTCGTCGGCTTGCGCGACCGCCACGCCCGCGTTGAACGCTTCGATTAGGCCGTAGTTGCGGATGTCGCCGAGGAAGATCTTGCCGCCCGGCTTCAGGACTTTCACCGCGTTACGGATCACTTTTTCCAGGTAATCAATCGTCGGGAAGTACTGGACCACCGAGTTGACCACGATGACGTCGAACGAGGCGGGCTCGATGCCCTCGAAGTTCTCGGCCGTGCGGTTCTGTACGTCTATGTTCTTTCCGGCGTACTGGGGCTTCGACAGGTTCGCGCGCAGGCCTTGGATGGCCACCGGCGAAAGGTCGGTACCGAGGAACCGCTCGCAATGGGGCGCGAGCTTGTAAAGGAGAAGGCCGGTGCCGCAGCCGATCTCAAAAATGGCCTTGGGCTGGTAGCTCAGGATGCGCTCGACCGTGTAGTCCACCCACTGCTTCATGTCTTCGGCGGGCATGGGTTGGCTGTCGTAGCTGCTGTTCCATCCGACAATGTTGAACTCGTCGGTGTCCGGAACGTGGCCGGCGTAGTTCTGATCGAACACGTCCTGCCACTGGGTCACCTGTTCGCCCGAGAGGGCTTTCTCGGAGTCGGTCGCCATTTCCGTGAAGGTGCTCATCTTCGGCACGACGTAGGCGACGAGGCGTTTACTCTCTTCGCCCGCGACGACGACCAAAGCCTGCGACACGTCCTGGTGCTCGCGCAGCACGTTCTCGATCTCGCCCGTCTCGATTCGGAGCCCGTTGACCTTCACCTGGTGATCCAAGCGGCCGAGGAACTCGATGTTGCCGTCGGGGAGAAACCGCGCGCGGTCGCCCGTGCGGTACAGCTTCGCGCCGGGGCGCTTGCTGAACGGATCGTCGATGAACTTTTCCGCCGTCAGCTCGGGGCGGTTGCGGTAGCCGCGTCCCACCTGGATGCCGCCGATGAAGAGCTCGCCCGACACGCCGATGGGCGTCGGGTTGAAGCGCTTGTCCAGGACGTAGAGCTGGGTGTTGGCGATGGAGATGCCGATGGGAATCGAGGTCTTCGGGAACTGGCCGGGACGGGCGGTGTAGACGCTGACGTCCACGGCGCATTCCGTCGGGCCGTAAAGGTTCGTGATTTCCGCGTTCGGAAGCTGCTCGTGGATGATTTCCACGGTGCGGACCGGCAGCTCTTCCCCGGAGCAGATGACGCGCTTCAGGTTCGTGGCTTCCTGGGCTCCCTCTTCGAGGAGAAGCCGCAGCATGGTCGGCACGAAGTGAATCGTCGTGACACCTTCCTTCTGGATGGTCTCGACGAGGTACGCCGGATCCTTGTGGCCTTCGGGCTTCGCGATGGCGATCTTGGCGCCGATCTGGAGGGCCCAGAAGAGCTCCCACACCGAAACGTCGAAGCTGGTCGGCGTCTTTTGAAGGATGACGTCGGAAGCGTCGAGCTGGAAGTATTCCTGCATCCACAGGAGGCGGTTCGAAATCGCCTCGTGGTGGACCATGGCACCCTTGGGGTTGCCCGTGGAGCCGGAGGTGAAGATCATGTAGGCGAGATCCTGAAGTCCCGAGCGGGCGCCCAGGTTCTCTTTGCTTTCCTTCGAGATGGTCTCCCAGTCTCCGTCGACGGCGATGAGGCTGCCTTCGAAGGACGGGAGGTTCTCCTTGTGCTTGCTCTGGGTGAGCAGGATCGAAGCCTTCGTGTCGCCCATCATGAAGGCGAGACGATTCTTCGGGAACGCCGGGTCGAGGGGAACGTACGCGCCACCCGCCTTAATCGTCGCGTAAATACCTACGAACATCTCGAAAGACCGCTCGATGGCGATGCAAACGAGGTCGTTCGCCTTCACGCCTTTACCGACGAGATAATGGGCAAGCTGATTCGCCTTCTCATTGAGCTCGGCGTAGGTCATCGACTGGCCTTCGAACCGGAGCGCCACGGCGTCGGGCGTGCGCGCGACTTGAGCTTCGAACGCTGCCTGAAGTGTCGAGAATCCGCCGTAGTCTTTTTCGGTGTCGTTGAAACCGTCCATGATCCCTCGGCGCGCTTCGTCCGTAAGGATCGGCAGCGTCGAGATAGCCGAATCGGGGCTTTCGATGAGGCTCTTCATGAGAACTTCGAAGCTCTGGTGGAGACGCTCGATCGTCGTGCGATCGAAGATGTCCGTGTTGTACTCGAAGTGGCCCATCAGGCCGCCGTCCTGCTCTTCCATTCCGAGCCAGAGGTCGAACTTGCACGTGGCCGTGTGGAACTGGTTCCAGGAGGCCGCCACCGCCGGAAAGTCCGGCATGGAAAGGGGCTGGTTCTGGAAGGTGAACATCACCTGGAAAATCGGGTTGTAGCTCATCGCCCGTTCGGGCTGCAGCTCTTCCACGAGTCTCTCAAAAGAAAGATCCTGGTGGCTGAACGCGGCGAGCGCGATGTCGCGGTTTTTCGCGACGAGCTCGCGGAACGTCGGGTCGCCTTCGAGGTTCGTCCGCATGACGATAGTGTTGGCGAAATAGCCGATCATGTTCTCGACGTCGGATTCCGTGCGTCCGGCGACCGGGGTTCCAACGAGAAGGTCGGTCTGGCCCGAGAAACGGTGGACGAGCACGTCGAAGGCCGAGAGCAGCGTCATGTAAAGGCTCGCCTTGGAGGCCGCGGCAATCTGCTTCATCCCCGCCGCGATTTCGGGCGAGAAACGGAAATGATGGGCTCCCCCGTTCTGAGTCTGGACGGCCGGGCGCGGCCGGTCCGCAGGAAGCTCGAGCAGCGTGAGGCCGCCCTTCAGCTGCTCTTTCCAGAAGGCGAGCTGTTTTTTGACGAGCTCCCTGGACGAGGCGTCTTTCCAAATCGTGTAGTCGGGATAGTGAATGCTTTGAGGCGGCAGATCGCTCGGCGTTCCGGCGAGGGCCGAACGATAGAGTGAGCTCAGCTCGCGGATCATGATTCCGTGCGACCAGCCGTCGCTGATGATGTGGTGCACGTTGATGACGAGAACGTTCGTCGTCGGAGCGAGCTGGAATACGGTGACGCGAAGGAGAGGGCCATTGGCGAGATCGAAGGGCTGCTTCACTTCCTCGGCGCCGAGGCGGGCGAGATCTGCTTCGACGGTCTCTCTTGGCGCTCTCGTCATGTCGACGAGCTTGAAATCGAAAAGCGGAGAGTCGTGAACGATCTGCTGGGGCTCGTCTCCCTCGTTGACCGCTTTGAACGTCGTGCGCAGCGCCTCGTGGCGTTTGCTTAGTTCCTCGAACGCGGCCTTCAGCGCCGTGATGTGGAGCGGGCCTTCCAGGCGGTAGCCGACCGGCATGTTGTAGGTGGCCGTTCCGGGAGTGATCTCCTCCAACGTCCAGATGCGCTTTTGCCCTTCGGAAAGGGGCACCGCTTTACTACGGTCGCGCGGCGCGACGCCTTTGCGAAGGTTGTTGAGGTTGAGCTTCTTGCGTTGTTCCTCCGTCAAACCGGCAAGCCGTTTCGCCAAGAGGGTAGAGGGATTTACCATGAGAGACTCCGTGGAGAGAGAGATTCGGAAACCAAATCGTTCGGCCAGGCGACCGCCGCCCGGTACTTCGCGCCGGCGTCGACGGCGGAAAAGGCGTAGCTGCGTCCGACGCATGCGATACGCGCGCTGCCGCCGCTCAAGTCGGCGACGAATTCGAGCTCGACTTCCGTCGGCTCGATCGAAAGGCCGGAGCCCTCCGCTTTAAGGACCGCTTCCTTCGCCGCCCAATGGCGAATGAAGAGGTCGCGCTCGGCTTCTGCGCCGCGGGAACGCAGGAAATCTTGCTCTTTGATCGTGAGGCAGGTGTCGAGAAGGCCATCGTCGATGGGACCTTCGCCGATCGCCTCGACATCGACTCCCACGGGCTCGCGCCGGGAAATGGCGAGAAGCATGGTCGAATCGGAATGCGAAAGGTTGAATTGGAGATTTTCCGGGGCCGCGAGTTCCGGCTTACCTTCGTCGGTTTCCGTGAAATCGAGAGCCTGAGGGCGAGAGCCGACTTCCGCCGCGAGAATCGATCGGCAGGCCGCGTGTGCCGCGATGAAACGGTGGCGAAGGGTATCGGTCCGAAAGCGATCGGCTCTTTGCTTTTCCCTACGGCCGAGCCAGTTCCATCCGGCGGCGAGGGCGGGAGCGGGGAGATCCAAATCGATTTTCCAAATCCGGATCGCGCGCGCGAGCGCGGCGCCTTCCAAGGGAAGGAGCGTGATTGCCTGGGCAATGGGACACTCGTCCTGATGAGTTTTCAGCTGTTCCAACACCAACTACTCCGCAGCTGAACGTGCCCTTTTTTGAACGGATCTATCCCGATGAGAGATAGAAGAAATGCCCGACCACCCCCCAAAATCGTCCCCTAGGGCACGGGCATCCAATTGAATTCAGCTGCAGTTTTTTAGCTAATTTGCTGCGCCGAGTCAACGCGGGAGCGATCTACCGGTTGCTGTTTGCAGAATATAAATATATGAAAATTAAGGCTTTTCTGCCTTATCGACGACCATCTGGAGAAGGTCGTGAACGTCCTTCGTTTTCGTGCGAACCACACCGTGGTCCACGCCAGGCAGGGCCCGGGCTTCGAGGACGAGGCTTTCCTTGCCCGCCGCTTTCAGTCTATCCACGAGGTACTGCATGCTCTCAAAAGGCACGATGTCGTCTTCCTCGCCGTGGGCGAGGGTGATGGGGCACTTGATGTCGGCGAGCATGCCGTCGATCGAGCCGAGGGGCATGACGGCGCCGCAGGCGATGAAGATTCCCGAAATTTTGTCCGGATAAGTGGCCGCGGCGGCGAGAGTCGGCGGGCCGCCCGCGGACCAGCCGGCGACGTAGTGTTTCAGCTTCGGATTTTGGTCGAGCAACATGCCGACGATTTCCACTTGGAATTTCATGTCCCAGTGGCCGGGCAGGGAACCCGAGCCGCCGAAGCCGGGGCGGTCATAACAGGTGATGAGAGTATCCTCGAGAGCATGTTCCTCGAAGAAGAACGCCGGAACGAACGTGCTTCCCTGCGGAATTCCCGGCATGCCGTGGATCCAGATGATCTCGCGCTTCGGATTCTTCGGCTTGTTTTGGTAGACGTGAATCTTGATGCCCTTCGGGCCCGTCAGATCGAACTCATTGATGTTCGTCGCGGCTTTGAGTCGCGGTTGCTGCGGCTTCGCCTGAACGTCCAAGCAGGACGAGAGAACGACGAGGGACACCAGATAGGACAGCGCGAGATATTTCATAGGGCGATAACTACAGATCTTGGGAGGGAGGAGTCCAGTCAAAAATGACGCGGACGTCGCGGAACCATTGCGCGCCGCCGGTTGCTGGCTGCGAACGGACCGTCAGTCGCCCTTCTCGACTACCGGCGCGCCGGGGGCTCCATTGCCCACGTGCACGTAGGGCAATTCCATTCCGAGCTGCTCCGCTTTCTTACGCTGGATCTCGTCGAGACGTTGCTGGTAGGCGGCGATCTTTCGCTCGTGTTCGGCGGGGTCGGCCGGAGGCTCAGCCGGAATGATTTGCTCCGCCGGACTAAGCGGGCGGCGCGCGGGCTCCTTCCTTTCCGCGCGCACATGGGTGGGAGCGGGCGGTGTTGTCTTGTTGCAAGCGGCGAGGAAAAGGATGAGGACAAAGTTAGTTAGTGGGCGCGACAAAGATGTATGCCCTTCCTTTCGCGGATCGGATCGGGATGGCTCCGCTGCCGCTCGCATTCGGTTCTCCCGCGGCGAAGTCCGCTTTGCCGTCTCGGTTCACGTCGCCCACGATGGCGACCGAGCTGCCCAGGGCCGCGCTGGCCTCCTGACCGGTAAGGGTGTGTAGCGAACTCCCGTCGAATCCACTGAATACCCGGAAACGTCCTCTGGCGGAGTCGTGTTCCGGTTCTCCTACGATGAGGTCGGGCTTTCCATCGCCGTTGACGTCGCCGCCGGCGCCGAGCGCCGTTCCGAGGTGCTGGTTGGGCGCGGTTCCTACCACGGTGGCAATTGTGGCCGTATCGGGCCAACGGTAAACCCTCACTCTTCCGCCCTCGGTCTGCGTAGTGGTCGCGTATGGCTCGGAGGCCATGAAGTCGGGATGCCCGTCGTCGTCGGCGTCCCCGATCCCGGAAACCTGAAAGCCCATGCGGGCTCCGGGGGCCGAGCCGGCGACGGAGGGGCCCAGCGCCCCGCTCGGTCCCTGGTAGACGGCGGCGTAGCCTGTGGCGGTAGCCCTTCCAAAGGGCGCACCCGCAATGATGTCGTCCCTCCCGTCGCCGTCGCCGTCCCCGATTCCCGCGACGCTGTAACCGAACTGGGCATTGTCGACGTCGCCGACGATTGCGGCGAGCTGGCCTCCGCCGTTTCCGCTGAAGACGTAGACGGTTCCCCTCATGCTTCCTCCCCCGGCTTCGAAAGGCGCGCCCACCACGATGTCGTCGTAAGCATCCACACCGAATCGGCCGGCGTTCGCCACGGCGGCGCCGAAACGGCCTCCGCCCTGCGTGCCGTTGTGGGTGGTGATTAAACCCCCCGTTCGGCCGCTGTAAACGTAGACCACTCCGGTATTCGCGGAGATCCCGGTGTCTTGGGGAGCTCCGACGATAAAGTCGGCGCGCCCGTCTCGATCGAAGTCGCCTCCGCCGGCGACCGCGGCGCCGAAGAAGCTGCCCGCGTTTCCGGTCTTGGTGTGGATCGTGGCGCCGGTCCCGCCGCTCACCACGGTGACTCTTCCCGAGTTGGCGCCGCCGACGCCGTAGCCGGGCTCTCCGATTATGAAGTCGGCCTTTCCATCGCCGTTGACGTCACCGGCGGCGGCCACCGAGGAGCCGAGCTGATCTCCATCCGAGGTCCCGGTCAGGGTGTACAAAGGAGACGGGGCTCCGGTCGGGAGAACCGCGAAGCTGCTGAAGAAGAGGGTGAAGCCGCCCGCGTCGGTCCCGCCGCCGTCGTTGCCCGGTTCGCCAATCAGGAGATCCGAGCGTCCGTCGCCGTTCACGTCGCTGCCGCCCGAGACTGAGAAACCGAAGCCGTTGCCGGAACCGGCCCCCTTCAAAGCATAGATCGATCGTCCGTTCACGCCGCTGAAGACGTAAGCCACGCCGCGTGTCGGAGACCCGCCGTTGGACGTGTCGGGCGCTCCCACGATGACGTCGGCCTTGCCGTCTCCGTCGACGTCGCCCGCGCCCGAGACCGAGTGGCCGAATTTTCCGTTGTCGTCGACACCCTTGAAAGTCCACAGTAGCGGGCTTCCCGTGGCGCCACTGAATAGGTAGGCGGCGCCGCGATCCGTGCCTCCCGCATCGCCCTTCCATTCCCCGAGCAGGAGATCCGGAACTCCGTCCCCGTTCGTGTCCCCGGCGCCCGCGACGGAGTAGCCGAGACCCGCGCCCGTTTCCGTTCCGTTGACGACGATAAGCTGGGTTCCGTCACTGCCCTTGTAAACGACCGCGCGGCCGGCGCCGGGCTGGCCGGCGGAACTGCCGTAGGATCCGACCATGAACTCCGCTAGACCGTCTTGGTCGAGATCCCCGACTCCCGCGACGGACCATCCGTCGTACTCGTTGTCCGCTCCGCCCGTGGTGGTCCAGCTCGGCGCCCAGCTTCCTCCGAGATAAACCTGGGTGCGGCCGCGGTCGGTGCCTCCGGCGGGCGCGAAAGGAGCGCCGACGATGAAATCCTTTATTCCGTCTCCGTCCACGTCGCCGATCCCGGCGACGGAGTGGCCGAGTCTCTCGCCGTCAGTAACACCGAAAATCGTGTGCAATAGACTTCCATCATAGCTGTAAATCCGCACGCAGCCGCGGTTCGGGCCCCCCGTGTTGCTGAAGGGTTCCCCAATCGCAAAATCCGCGTTTCCGTCGCCGTTGACGTCGCCGAGCTTCGCGACCGAATGGCCGAGGTGGCCCGTGGCGCCCCCATCTATCGGCGGAAAGAGGGCGGTGTGTCCGGGGGCGCCGCTAAGCACTTTCACTCTACCGGCGTCGTTGGGAGGTACGTCGTATTCCGGCGCAGCCACGAGGAAGTCGTCCTTGCCGTCTTTGTCGAGATCGCCCACGAAGGCCACGGCTCCGCCGTACTTTTCTCCGGCTTGTCCACCGGTTTCCGTATAGGCGGCCGTCAAGGTTTGCACCGCGATCTGGCTGCTGCCCGCGAGAGAGTTGGGGCTTCCCGGCGCGGGCAGGGCGAGCTCCGGAGTCAGGAGATCCGCATCCTGGATGGTGCCGCCGTTCAAATCGAGCGACCCCGCCACGAAATCGAGGTGCCCGGTGTTGTCGCCGGCGACGACGGAGTAACTGAAATTGAGGTACGGGTTCGGGCCTTGAGGGCTAGCGGTGGCGGCGGTGTCGACCACGCCGGTCTCCAGCACGAGCTTGATGGTTCCCGTGGACGAGACTGGGCGGTTGAAGTTTACCCGGATGGTCATGCTGGCGCCGGTGGAGAGAATTCCCATCGGCTCGGTCGTCGTGACACTTGTAATGTAGGTTGGCCCCTCGTCGATGACGATGTCGTGTTGGGTGCCGAGGGAATTCGGTCCGGCGAGAGCCGGCAACGTGAGGTTCGCCGGATTGTTGAGAGCGTCCAGTACCGTGCCGCCCCCCAACGTAAACGCGCTCGTGCTCAGGTAGTTGAGATCCGGAGTCGAGTCCCCTTCTTGTACTGTGTACTCAAAGTTGTGGGTCGTCCCCGAGCCACCCGTGTAAGTGGCGTATCTATCCGTTGTTCCGGTCTCCAGCTGAACTCTAGGTGTGCCGCCGGAGATGTTCACGCCTTTGTCGAACGTGAGCTGGATGGGAATGGTCTGGCCGGTGACGTAGGTGCCGTCGGAGACTCCAGCGGAAACGTTGGTGATCACCGGCCGGACGGCGTCGATGACGATGTCTTTGTTCGTTCCCAGCGAGTTCGCGCCCGCCACGGGCGGCAGGGTGAGAATCGCCGGATTTTCGAGTGCATCCTTAATGGTCGCCGTGTTGGGGTTCAGAGACGACGTGTTTATGTAATTGAGGTCGGCAGTTTGGTCGTTCGTCGCGACCGTGTACCGGAAAGTCCAGATGTTGGAGCCGTTGCCGGAAAAGTAAACGGCGGGGGTGTCGGGACTTCCCGTTTCCAGCTCCAAGGTGGGGGTCGTATTGCTTGCGGTCACGGAGTCGTCGAACGTTACCGTGATGTCGATGGTGCTGCCTACGCCGTAGCTTCCGTTGCCGGCCGTCGACGTCACGTTCGTAATGGTGGGCGCGACGGCGTCGATGACGATGTTTTTATTGTCGCCGAGAGAGTTTCCGCCGGGAATGGTCAGGACTGCAGCGTTTCCGTAATCGTCCTTAATGGTCGCGCCATTCAAAGCGAGTGGAGAAACGGCGTTCTCGGCGAGATCTCCGGAACTGTGACCCGCGGCGACCGTGTAATTGAAATGCAATGTCGTAGTGCCGGATCCGCTGTTCAGGCCCAGGATGGCATCCGCGATTCCCGTCTCGAGCGTGAGGGAGGGAGTGCCGCCCGCGACAATCACTATCTTGCTGAACGTCACGTCGATCGTCATCGTCGTGCCGGTGCCGTAGGTGCCATTGCCCTTCGTCGAGGAGACGCTAAGGACCGTCGGAGGAACGGCATCGATCACGATGGCCTTGTTCGCCTTGAGAGAACCGGCGTCTCCGGGCGTGGGAAGGGCGAGATCGGCGGGGTTTCCCACGGCGTCGTTCAGAGTGGCCCCGTTAAGATCCAAAGAGTTTTCATCCACGTAACTCAAGTCCGACGTGGTGTCGCCGGAGATGACCGTATAGCTGCACTCCAGTGTATTGCCGCCCGTGATCGTGGGGCAGGTGACGATCTGGTCCGTGGTGCCTGTCTCCAAGGTCAGTTTCAGGGTACCGGTGAGGGAAACCGCCTTGGTGAACGTGAGCGATAGGGTCATGTTCTGGCCGACTCCGTAGGTCGAATCCGCCGTCGACGAAGTGACGTTACTGACTTTCGGCCGGACTCCGTCGACCGCGATGGTCGTTCCGCCCGCGAGTGATTGGGGGCTGGCAAGAATCGGCAGAGTGAGGTTGGCATCGTTGTTTAGAGCGTCTCTGATCGTCGCTCCCGCCAAGGCGAGAGAATTCGTGGCCACGTATTGCAGGGCGGGCGAGGTGTGTCCGGCGGCGACCGTGTAGTTGAAGGTCACGATCGTCGAAGGGGCGCCCGCGGACGCCGCTACCACGGCATCCACCGTTCCGGTTTCAAGGGTCAGGGTAGGCGGGCCGCCCGTGACGGTGACGACCTTGTCGAAATTGACGAAAATAGGAATTGCCGCGCCGATGGCGAAGGGCCCCGCACCCGCCGAGGATGTCACCGACACCACCGTCGGAGAGATGGCGTTGATGAGGATGGCTCTTCCGTCGGCAAGGGAGTTGGTTCCGCCGGGGGCGGGCAGCGTGAGGACTGCGTTGTTGCCGAGGGTGTCGTTGATGGTTCCGCCATTCAGGGCAAGGGAGTTGACGGCCTTGTAATCCAAATCGCTGGACGAATGGCCCGGGGCCACCGTGTACGTGAATAGAAGGGTGTTGGTGACGGCGGAGACGACCGTCAGGACTGCATCGGAGGTGCCAGTTTCCAAGGTCAGCTGCGGATTTCCCGAGTAAACGATGTTTTTCGAGAACTCGACTTTTATCGGAACCGCCGTGCCGGTTCCGTAAGTGCCGTCGCCATGGGTGGTCGTCACCGCGGTCACGATCGGCGCGATGGCGTCGATGACGATATTCTTGTTGCTGAAGAGCGATCCAGCGGCGCCTAGGATGGGAACCGTCAGTACCGCGTTTGCCCCGTGGCTGTCCTGGATGGCTCCTCCGTTGAGCACGAGGGCGGAGCCCGTCGAGGCGTCGAGGTCTCCGCTCGATTCGCCGGGGGACACGACGTAGTTAAAAACCAAGTCCGTCGTCCCGTTTCCGGAGACATAACTCGCTTCGGCGTCGGCCGCTCCCGTTTCCAGAGTCAGTTTGGGAGTCCCCGTGACGAACACGGGGGAATCGAAAGTAACGGTGATCGGAATGGTTTGCCCGGTTCCGTAGCTGGCGTTGCTGAACGAGGAAGTCAGGTTCACGACGGCGGGAGGGGGACCCGAGGGCCCGCCCCCGCAGGAACTCACCATGTCCGTCGCGGTCGCCGAGTCGTAGTCGGACTGCAGATTCACCGCTTGATTGTCGAAGAGGTCCGTCACCGTGGAGCCGAGGGAGTACATCGCGGGCTTGGTGCCGTCGAAGAGCTCCGTCCACTTGAGCTTTCCGCTGCAGGCATTTCCGGCGGGAGTCCACACGCCGAGCACTTGAATTTTGCGTTTCGCGCCGGCGGGGACCGACAGCGCGACCTCGGCTTCCCCGGAAGCGTTGAGGACTATGAGCTCCGAAACCACGCCCAAGCCCATGCACTGAAGCTCGCTCTTTCCCATCCCGGCAGGGGGCGGCGGCGGCGCGATGTCGGCGGCCGATACGTTCAGCACGAGGCAATCCATCGCCTGAATGTTCGAGGGGCCGGGGCGCCCTTTGGCGAGCGCCGCGGCCTGCTTCTTCGGAAGCTTGAGGGTGATGCGGACGGAGGAGCTCTTCGGCCCCATCGTGCAGGCCGCGCAAGCGAGGCTTACCACCAGCGCCTTCACGAGAGTCCGCATGTGCCGTTTTTTCATCCTTAATTAGAGCTTGGTTCCAGGAATAGTATCGAGAATGAGGTGGATTGAAAAACATTCCCTGATCCTATGACTCCGCGAGCTATTCGCGATTGCAAATGAGCCGATTCGGACCGAAACCCCGCGTGGATTAACGAGGAGCGCCGTGCCACGGCCCCTCCAGGAGGTTCCCATGTTTTTCCATCCGCCCCCGGCCCTTGCTCTCGGTTTGTTGGTTTTCGCGTGCGTTGCGAGGGCCGCGTCCCAATACGACATTCAGGTGCTGGCCGATCGGCCTTTGCTCTACCTTCCCCTGGCGGCCGCGCAAGGGTCGACCTACGAGCCCGACAAAGGGGAGGGCGTTCACATCAGCCGGTACCACGGAAGTCCGGGCAAGACGACGATGCCGAACGGCGACCGGGCGACGGTTTTCAACGGCGCCACTCAGTACGTCGAAGTGGACAATCGGCTGGATCTCTCCGTGAGGAAAGGAAGGGCCATCACGCTGGAAGCGTGGATTCGCCCCGACACCTTGCAGTTCGTGAACGACGAGGGCGACGGCTACGTTCACTGGGCCGGAAAGGGCGAGACGGGAGAGCACGAGTACGCGCTGCGGATGTACTCCCTGAATAACTCCGCCAACCGCCCCAACCGGATTTCCGGGTACGCATTCAATCTCGCGGGCGGCCTCGGCTCGGGTTCCTACTTTCAGGACGTGCTGCAGGCGGGGCGCTGGCTTCACGTCGCGGTGGTCATCAACGCCCACATCCGCCAGGGCGATACGATGAAGCAGACCGTGAGCATCTACCGAAACGGGGTATTGAGAGACACTACCCCTCTCAGTCAATTTCAGGTGACTCCCCGTCCGGGGGACGCGCCCTTGCGCATCGGCACGCGGGATCTCAGGTCTTTCTTCCGGGGAGCCATCGGCAAGTTCGCCCTCTACGGATACCCCTTGAGCGAGGCGAAGCTGAAGGCTCACTATCAGCTCATGCGCTAGGGCAATCACGAATTCCCGCCCCGCCTCGTCTTTTGGGGGCGGCCCTACGGTGTTATAGAGGTGGGAATGAACAAATGGATTTGGCTTCTCCTCGGGCTGCCCGCGCTGTCTCACGCCGCCGTGCATGCGGAGTGGGACTCGATTCCCAGCGGGCGGGATTGGACCGCCATCACGCTGAAGGCGATGGACGACCTTGGCGGAGACTTGCTTTCCATGGAATCGCCGAGGGACGCCGCCGAATATTGTCCGCGTTTTTCGAAGCTCACCCGCGATCAACGCAAAGCCTTTTACGTGAAACTCATTTCGGCGATCGCTAAACTCGAATCGGATCTCAACCCCAAGACCACTTACAAAGAGAAGTTCAAGGACGCGAAGGGAAAGCCGGTGGTGAGCCGGGGCCTTCTGCAGATGTCCGTGGAATCCTCCAAGCATTACGGATGCCCGGTCGCCTCGTCCGCCGATCTTCACGTCGTTAAAACCAATCTGCGCTGCGGGGTCGCGGCCCTCAACAAGTGGGTCTCTCTCGACAAGCGAATCGGGTTTGAGAAACTCGGCGGCGCGCGCTACTGGGCCGTCCTTCGGCCCGCGAAAAAAGGAAAGATCCAAGCGAAGACGAGAGCGCTTCCCTTCTGCCGCGAAGTGAAAGTGGGCGGCGCCCACGTCGCTCGTTGAGCTGGCCTTCGACGGGCAAGGCCTTTTTTTCCTCGACTTCAGGGTTTAGGCGGTTCGGGGATGCCTCGCTCCTCGAGCTCCTCCTTCGCTTTCTTTCGATCGTCGTCGCCGAGACTCCAGTACCAATCGGAGAGCGAGTGCGCCGCGTGCGCGCTTATCAGCAGTCCGAGCGATGCCCAAAGCCCGGCGCGTGGATTTTGCTCCATGAGCTTTTTCACTTGGAATCCGGCGACAATTGCAAGGATGGGTGTAATGCCTCCCACCCGATTGGATTGGTAGATGATGTCGGTCGCGTAACCCACCGCCACTAGCGGTACCCACGGCGGGAGCGGCCTTCCCGCGCGATAAGCGGAGTTGATGTCCCGGTGGACGAAATCGGTGAGACGTACCCACCACCAGATCGGGTTCGCGTGGCTTCCGGCGATGTCGATCCCTTTGCCCTTGCTTTGTCCCTCGGTTCCGCTCGCGAAGTATTTTCCCCCGAGAAAACCGGTGTCGAGAATCTTCATCGGTGGTTTCGTCGATTCGGGCAACTTCGCCGGATCGCCCAGAATGTCGAACACGGCCTGTTTGAGATCCTTCGGCGGCAGCGGCAGGCGGCTACCCAAGGACGACCGCGTGCCCTTGGCCACAGCCGGATCGAAGGTCGAGCTGTACACGAACATCTGGAAAGCGAGGTTGAACGAGTTCTGAAACGCCTGTTGGTTAGGCAAATCCTTCAGCAGCAACGGGGCCGCCTCCTCGAGTTCCTTCTGGCTCTTCATCAGCCGGCGCATGGGATCGTTGAGATCGCCCCGGTTGCGCTGGTGAGCCATCGTCCAAACGGTATGGTTGCCTTCCTTCAAATCGGAAGAGACGTCCAGCAGATCGTCGACGAGCTGGAGCATCGAGCCCGCGCGGTAAAAGTATTCCGTTTGCCCGGCGTCGAGCTTTCCGAAGCTCAGCTGACCGAAGAGCAGGGCGGTCAGAGCTCCCTTGCGCAAGGTGTTCTCGATGCGCTCTTCGTCGGTGGCATTCGTTTTCTGAAGCAGCGCGCTTTTGAGCTGTTCCTGCTGGAGGGCGAGCAGCGTCGCCCGGACCTCGGGATGGGTCGAGGGCGGAAAATCGGTGAGGATCTGGTTCACGAGCCGGAAAACCACTCGCTCGTACTCAGTCTCGGGAACCACGGCCTCGCCTTCCAAAAGTTTCGTGAGTTTTTGCATCGACTTGCCGACGTTCGCTCCCGAGTCGATCGCGTTGTCGGTAATCGGGTGAAGGAGCGAAAGCGCGTAAACGGATTCCATGGAGGGAGGGGACTTGCCCGCGATTCGGGCGAGCATCCACATGGCGAAAGCGTCGAAGCCGGCTTTTTCGACGGACGCTTCGTCCTTTAGAAAAGCGGCGCCCCCTTCCGCGCGAACTTGGTTCACTTTGTCGTTCCATCCCTTCGTGAAGGCGCTTACTTGGGAGAAGGGCACGTTTCCGTGGCCGATGCCGGCGAGCAGATTCAGCCAGGAGTTCTGAATGTCGTCGAAGCGCTGCTTCCCGACGTCATGGGAGATCCGGTTGCCGAAGTGAAAGCTGGCGAGCGCGTTTGCCACCATCTGCACGCCCTCGGACGCGGAGATGCCGTGGGTCGCCATCGCTTGGGCCGTTTTCGGAGCTTGCTCGCGAACTTCGGGCCCGGTGCGGAACAAATTGATGCGGGTTCTCAGCTGATCCCAGTACGTGAAACGCGGGAGTGCTTTCGGCACGTCCGCGCTTGTCGGCTTTTGTAGATAGGAGGCCACGAGCTGACGATCCCATTGGCCAAAGACCGCGAGTAGATCGTCCGGATTCGAAAGGTCATAGGCTTTTCCGCTGACGCTGGAATAGGGGCAAATCGCGAACGCAGCCGAGGAAAAAAACGCGAAGACAAGCGGGATACAGAAAGCAAAACTTCCCGTCGCCGCCCTGACGGCAAGCCTGCCCGAGTGACGGGCGTAGCCCTTGATTTGTTTCCCGAAAGACACTCCCCCTGAACCCCCGACCAGGGGCTAGTCATTAGATCGACCGGCCCCAAGCTTGAGGCGGGTATAAGTGCAAGGGGAGTGCCGCGAGCCGCACTCCGGCGGTCTACACTTTAAGGAGTGCAGTGGCGGAGATCTTCCGCGCGATACGAAGTTTCGAAGTAGTGGGTTTCGCTCGTCTGGTTCCAGGAGCTCGAGAACACCACTTTCAGGTTAGTGCCCGACTTGCTGACGGAACCCGTCGGATGGCAGCGGGCCATCATCGTCTTGTCGGAGGTGTCGACGCTCTGGATGGAGAGGCCGTCGTAAGATTTCAGATTCGCGAGCACCTGTTGCTCGACGGTATCGAAAGCGGGAGTGGAAATGAGGCCTCGGATGGCTTCCTGGGAAGCGATCGGCATGGCGTGGACCGACGAGATAGCGACGAAAAAGGACAAGGCGATGATGGATTTCATGATTCCTCCGATATCGGAGCCCCAACCCTGGGACTACCTTCGTCATGAGATGCCTAAGGCGGGAAGATCCGGCAAGCGGAGCTTTTTGGAACGTTGCCGCCGGTAACAACGCAACGGCTAAGGCTGGTAGCCGGGAACCGGAGTCCACTGGCAGTCGGGAGAAGTAACGCCCGTGTGTATCTCTCCGCAGCATTTCAAAACCAGTTCCTTCGCGGCGCCGAAACGATGGTTCCATTGGGTCCAGCCGGAGGCGGTCACGTGCCCGGGAGGCATCCAGTACGCGAGTTGCCATTCGGTGCCGGGCTCTCGAACTTTCACTCCGTTCTTCCACGTGATTCGATCGGTGGCGTCCAGCACCGCGCTTTCGTGGCCGAAGTCCTTCGCGTCGCCGACGGAGTCCGCCGCCCAGCCGTTGCATGTCCGGCCGGTGGTGATGCGGTGACAAGCGGTGCAGGAAGCGGCGCCGGCCGAGACGAGTTGCTTGTGCCCGACGGAGACGGGCGCGCTTTTCAGCATCACGCGGGCGAAGGGCCCTTTCGTGTAAGACCCTGTTTTCCAGCGAACGGATCGGAGAAAGGGAGTGTAAAGGAAGGCGTCGTTGTCGTGGCAATAGATGCATCCCCCTCCCTCGGTCACGCTGAAATGCCGGGAAAACTCCGTGACGTCCGCCGCGGGGGCTTGCGCCAGATCGAGGGACGGCAGGTTGTCGTCGCCAATCTGCGCGCTGTAGTTTTCCCAAAAGCAGGTGGCGCCGGTCCGTGTATTGCTCGCGATCACCGACACTTTGTCGTAGGGGGCGCCCGAGGGAAGGTTCGCGGTGTTTCGGCGGCAAATCCATTTCACTTCCACATCATTGTGGGTGAGTTGGCCCAGCCGGCTTCCGGAAAGGCAGGACCCACCGAAGAGTGCCGGGTTGTGGCAGCTCTCCACCGGTCCGGGCACGGGCTCCAGCTCCGCCGGTTTTCCGGGCCGGGAGCGGTAGACGACGATTTCCTCTCCCTTCGAGCACTGAAGTTCCGCCCGATTCGGTAGCCAGTTGCCGAGGGCTTCGCGGCAGCGGCAGGAATAGCAGCGCGCCTCCGAGTCCGGGGTCGCGAGCAAGGCGCAGAGCGGATCGCACGGAGAGGCGGCTCGTGCTGACACGGCGCACAGGATGGCTAGCAGAAAGAGGCGAAGCCCCATTGGACTATCTTACCTCGAACCGCCGCCTGACGGCCTCGACCCTATAGGAAAAGATCTTTTTCAGATCGAGTGCCACGAGCGGGCCAGCCAGCTGTTCCGCAGCCCAGCCGCCCCGAAGCTGGTACTCGACCTCATCTCGGATGAGAGTTCCGCCGGCGAGCTCCTCGAAGGTGTGCGTGTGGTGCCACCAAAGGTAGGGACCGGTCACTTGTCTATCGACGAAACGGCGGCCCGGTTCCCAAACGTCGATGGCCGATCTCCATTTCATCGGGATACCCCGGACCTTGAGCTTGTAATCGATTTCGCTACCCGCCTGGAGCACAGGGGTGGATTTCCCAAGAACCTGAAAGTGCAGCCACGGAGGAGTGAGCTCCTGGAGGTTCGTTTCGTCGGCGAAAAAGGAAAAGACTTCGTTCAGCGGACGGGGGAGCCATTGCTCAACTTGGAGGCTCTCGACGATTCGTCCGCTTTTTTTTTAATCAGATTCGAGAGGGCTTCATCGAGGCCGGGGTAAAGGAAGGAGTACCCGGTCTTCAGCGTCTTGTCGGGGACGACCTTCTGGCTTCCGAGCAAAAGAACGGAGAGCTCCCCGAGGGCGAGCTTCAAGGCGAAGGCCGGCGCGGGCAAAAAAGCGGGGCGGGAAAGCGCGTGTCCAAGGGCTTTCGTGAACTCGGCGTTCGTTACGGGAGCCGGAGCGGCTCCGTTGATGGCTCCCTTCACGGCGGCATTTTTGAAGGCGTGGAGAAAAATACCGACGATATCGTCGACGTGGATCCAGCTCATGTACTGGCGGCCGTTGCCGAGAGGACCGGCGAGCCCGGTCTTGAAAATGGGCAGCACCTTCTTGAGCATCCCGCCCTCGCGGCCCAGCACGATGCCGGTGCGAACCAGCACGGTGCGCTCGGCCGGAACTTCCGAAGCAGCCTTCTCCCAGTCGGCGCAGACGTCGGCGAGAAAATCCGTTCCCGGCGCGGCGCTCTCGGGAAGCTGCTCGTCCCCCCGGTCTCCGTAAAGACCGATGGCCGAGCTGCTGACGAAAACTTTGAGGGTTTTTCCGAGGCCACGGAGCGTCTCAGCCAAGTGTCTGGTGCCAAGGACCCGGGAGTCGTGGATGGCCTTCTTCTGTTTCTCGGTCCATCTTTTCTCGGCGATCCCCTCGCCGGCCAAGCTGATGACCGCTTCGACTCCGTCGAAGGCCGCGGCGGGAGCCTTCTCTTCGGTGGGATTCCAGGAGAACGCTGTCACCGGGGCGGCGAACTTGCCTTTCGCGTTTTCGGCGTTTCGCGACAAGACCACTATCTGGTGGCCTTCGCGCGCCAGCGCGTGGACGATCTTTTTGCCGATAAACCCCGTAGCCCCGGTCACTAAAACTTTCATGGGGCGACGGTATCCGGGTTATCGATGAAAGTCCACGCGGGTGCGCACGAGCTCAGCCGCTCGTGAAGAAGCAACGGATGCCCGAGAAAGGATGTGGGGCGGAGATAGCGGAACCCGAGTTTGCCGAGGACACGGAGAGAGGGAAGGTTGGCTTCGTCGGCTACGGCAATCACCCGCTCGACGCGCTTGGAGCCGAAGGCGAGATCCAAAAGGAGACCGGAAGCCTCCGCCGCGTACCCTTTGCCCCAGTGGCGATCGGAGAACCGGTACATCAGCTCAGGGGCCTCCTTGGGCTCGTCATCCACTTTCAGGGTTTTTACGGCGGTGACGCCGATCATTTCGGAAGTGGATTTCAGAAACACCGGAAAGAGCCCAAGGCCCGTGCGGTCGTGAAATCGCCTCCATTTGTCGACGAAAGCGAGGGCCTCGGACAGGTTTTCCATCCGGTAAGGGCGAACTATGAATCGATTGAACCCCTCGTTCCGGGACAGCTCCAGCCAGGCCGCGGCGTCCTGCGGGCGCCATGGGCGTACGATTAGCCGTTCGGAGGTCCACATGCGGCCGAGTCTAGCCGAGGCTCATTTGTCCGGGAAGCAGTGGAAATCTTCGTCGTAGCGGAAATGCCACCAGTCGTACTCGCGCTTAGTCAGGACGCATTTTAGTCCGGCATCACAGCTGCGGGGCCCGATCCAATCGATAAATCCACTCGGAGGATAGGGAGTGCAATACCCGTTCTTCTTCACCCGGCCTTCGCATCGGCGGTAGTAATAGACTTTGTCTTTTCCTTCGATCTTGCGGCTCTCGCTCTTCAGGATGCAGCGGCCCGTGTAGCGAAGGTCGTTGGTATAGCAAGCGTCGTCGTTTTCGCACGTCTTGTCGCTGATATGAAACTTGGTCTGATTGAGCGCCCGCTGATGGGACTGCTGCATCAGCTCGTTCATGACTTCGCCCTGGATTCCGCCGGTACAGCGGTTACAGAAATCCTCCAGCTCCTTCACCGGGACGCCGATCTTGTGCCCGTACTCGTCCTGTTGCAGCTCGATGATGCCGATACACTGCTGATGGTTCGTTTTGAAGCTGAGGCCTTCGGTGTGTTCTCCGCTTGCGCCGACCCCAAGGAAGGTCAGTCCGGCGGAGGCGCCGTACAAGACTTCGGATTGGGCGGTGAGCCGGCAGATGAAAAAACCGTCGTCCACCACGTGCTGACCGTTCTCTGAATAAATCCGGGCGTCCTTGAGATCGTTGCTGCCGACGAGGATCGCCATGTTGCGGGTTTGCCGCTCCGTTACCTGGAGAGTGCCTCCGAAGGCCACGCCCTTGATGTCGGCGAGGACACTGATGGCGCCGTACTTGATGGCGTTGGCGAAGTAGTGCTCATCTTCGGAAAAGGTGGCTTGAAGAAACGACGGACCGGGCTCGTTCGGGTGCAGCGAGCGAACTGGATTGTTGTCGGGATCGACGCGGGTAACGGCCGGGCGCTTTTTCTGGGAATTGTCCACCGGGCGTTCGCTTTCCATCGCCGTAAGCATGTGCTGCGGCAGATCCTTCTTTTCAATCCGCTCGATGCGGGCTCCCCGCGCGGCGGCGGTCGTACGTAGGCCTTTGCCTGAATCGGAAACATTCAGGCAGGCAAGCACTACGATCAGGAAAAAGACAGTACGGCGCATTTCGTCACCACGGCAGACGACCCTCGGGGTAGGGGAATGTGCAAGTCCAAGACCGGTGTTTTACGGGCTCGGGGCACCGGTTAAAGGACGTGGACCGGCAAACGATTGGAAAGGCCGTGTACAGTCTGTCTTGGGGGGCCTGCTATAATGTTTCCATGCCCGCTAATCGCAAGATCGCCTTTCGAGCTTATCCAAAGATCGTTTTCGCCTGGCCAACGGCGCTTGCCTCGCTGCTGGCCGGAATTGCCATGGGGATGGAGCCCGAGCGAAAGGCCTTCATCGGGCTCGTGTTCGGAGCGGTCGCCCTGATGAACATGGCGGTTCTTGCGTTCGAGTTCTCCCGGGGAAAGAGTCTGACGGTGGTTCTCGGCGGCCTGGGCCTCGGCTCGACGGCGGTGCTGATGAATCAGCGCTATCCCTTCTTCAAGCCGCTCCACGCCTGGCTGGAGGGCCGCAACATTCACGCCTCCGACGAGTTCTACTTCATGCTCGCACTTGGGTTCGCCGGAATCTTCGCGGGAATCTTTCTTAAAACCCGGATGGACTATTGGACTTTGTCGTCGAGCGAGCTGGTCAGAAAGCGCGGCTTTCTAGGGGAAACGGAGCGGTTTTCCACATCCGGCTTGAAGTTGACTAAGGAAATCACCGACGTGTTCGAGTATCTCGTACTCGGCGCGGGCCGAATCGTCCTTACGATTCCAGGACAGGCTAATCCGGTGGTCCTCGAGAACGTGCTGGGAGCCACGAGAGTGGAGAAGTTCGCCGAAGAAGTCCTGGATGCCCGTTTGGTGAGGCTGGAAAATCAGAAGATCGCTTAGCCGGTTTCTCCCGGTTTGAAGGCGGGTCCCGGGGGCGGCGGCGTCTCTCCCAGAAGCTCGTAAACCTTCTCTTCCAAGAGCCGCACGCTTACCTTTTCGGGCGCAATCGGAGCGCCGATGTCTAGGGAAACCCGGGACCAGATTCGCCGGAAGGGCTTCGAAAGCGCTTTGCCGTCCTTGCGGCTGAAGAAACTCCCCCAAAGGCCCCGAAGTCCCATGGGAACCACGGGCACCGGCGTCTCCTTGATGAGCCGTAGGATGCCGGGCCGGAAGGGATTGAGGTTGCCGGTCGAGGTGAGCTTTCCCTCCGGGAAAATGCAAATCAGCTCTCCGCTCCGAAGTTCCGCCGCCGCCTTTTCGAAGGCCTGTTCCATCAGCGCCGGGTTCTCTCTCGCCGAAACGATCGGGATCACCTTCGCCTGCTTTAAGAGGGCTTTTCCAATGAAGCCTTTCGCGAAAGCGGCGTCCATGATGAAGCGGGCCGGCCGTTTCACGGCGGCCGCGATGACCATCCAGTCGACGAAGCTTACGTGATTGCAGATGAGAATCGCCGGGCCTTCCTTCGGAATGTTGGAAGCGCCCCGGATTTTGAGACGGTACATGACGTTGGCGAGGCCCCAGACGAGAAACCGCAGCAGAAACTCCGGCAGCACGGAGTACACGTAGCCCGCCACCAACGCGTTCAGGACGGCGATGGTCAGAAACATCTGGGGGACGGTCACTCCCCATTTCATCAGCAGCACTAGAAGCCCGGAAGCTCCCACCATGAAGAGCGAGTTCACGATGTTGTTTCCCGCGATAATGCGGGAGCGGTGGCTCTCTTCGGAACGAACCTGAATGAACGTGAAGAGCGGGACGATGAAGAAGCCGCCGAATACGGCGATGCCCAGCAGATCCGCGACGATCCGGATTCCCTCTCCGTGGGAGAGGAAGGAAGCCAGCGGCAACAGGGGGCCCGCTTCGGTGACGAAGGAAGGTTTGCCGACGAAAAAGATGTCGAGGGCGAATAGCGACATGCCTATGGATCCGAAGGGGACGAGACCGAGTTCCAAGTGGTGGCGGGAAAGCCGTTCGCAGCACAGCGAGCCCACGGCGATGCCGACGGAGAATAGGCCCAGGAAGAGGGTGGCCACTCCGCTGTCGGCGTGAAGGAATTCCTTGCAGTAGATCGGAAAAACCGAAAGCAGAAACGCGCCGAAGAGCCAGAACCAGCTGATGGCGAGAATCGAGAGAAAAATGGAACGGGTCTTCGCCGTGAAGCTCAGGATCTCGATCGTGGGGGTAATCGGATTCCATTTGACGACGAGGTTCGGGTCCACGGCGGGCGCCTCGGGGATCTTCAGGCTGGTGAGCCAGCCCGCCACCGCCACGGCGAGGATGGATATCGCCACGAGGTCGGGACCGTGGGGTTCAAGCAGCACGAGCACTCCGCCCGCGATGGTGCCGAGCAGAATCGCGAGAAAAGTTCCCGCTTCCACCATGGCATTGCCGCCGACCAGCTCGTCCTTATCCAGGTGCTGGGGCAGGATGCTGTACTTCGTGGGGCCGAAGAGCGTTGCCTGAGCGCCCATGGCGAAGAGAGCCACCAGCAGCCATTCGAAATGGTGGAAATGAAGGCCCGCGGCGGCGGCGCCCATGATTAGAATCTCCGCGACTTTCGTCCAGCGGATGAGGCGGGACTTTTCCCGCTGATCGGCCAGCTGTCCCGCCTGCGCGGAGAAGAGAAAAAAAGGCAGTATGAACACCCCGGCCGCGACGGCCACGATCTCCGCCGGCGCGATGCCGAACACGGTCTGCGCCCGGAAGGTCACGAGCATCACGAACGCGTTCTTGAACAGGTTGTCGTTGAAGGCGCCCAGGAACT
>CAZZHG010000045.1:0-40129 GCA_964653655.1 uncultured Pseudobdellovibrionaceae bacterium | reverse complement strand
ATTTTGCAGTGGGCAATATGCAGACAAAATTAGTGGTTGGCAAGAAGGGAGGCTTTGATTATTTCTGCAGTTCATCATTACGCAACTTCTGGAGAATCATGGAGAACCTGGACACTAAGACCCTGGATGAGCTGTGCGCCCGCGCGGTGCGCATTACCGACCGGGAACTGCTGAACCAGTTTTGTGTCGAGCAGGGTTACGACCCGACCGACCTGTTCTCCAAGGCCCGCATCTACTCCAAGGAAATTCAGGACCTTAGACGCCACGGCGTGTTGCAATACGGGGTTCCCATCGAGTCCAAGCCGGGCCCCACGGTGACGATGGAGTTTTTCGGCGAGAAGCGCACGCTCATCATGTTCGCCTCGAACGACTACCTGAACCTCTCCACGGACCCCCGGGTCCACGAAAGCATTATCGCGACTCTCAAAGGCTACGGAGTCGGCGCGGGCTCGAGCCGCGTGGGTACGGGATACTCCTATCTTCACAGGGAGTTGGAGGAGCAGCTGGCCGTGAGCTTCGGTAAGGAAGCGGCCATTCTCTTTCCCACGGGCTTCGACGCCATCGCGGCGCCGGCCATCAGCTTTCTCGGACCCAAGGATCGGGTCTTCATCGACGGCTCTTCCCATGCCTGCATTTTGGAAGGGGCCTACGCGAGCGGGGCGACCGTTCGGGTTTTCGCCCACAACTCGGCCGAGCGCCTCGAAGACGCCCTGAAACGGGCGAAGGAAAAGGTCACCGACGGCGGGTTCCTGGTGATGGTCGAAGGGGCGTACAGCATGGACGGCGACATCGCCGATCTGCCCAACATGATCGAAGTTTGCCGCAAGTACGGGGCGAAACTGCTCGTCGACGAGGCGCACTCCATCGGCGTGCACGGGAAATTCGGCCATGGCGCCTGCGAGCATCATGGGGTCGCCAAACAGGTGGATCTCATCGGCGGGACTTTCTCGAAATCCCTCGGCGCGACCGGCGGATTCATCGCGGCCGACAAGGACGTCATCACGTACCTGAACTACATCTCCAGAAAGATCGTCTTCAGCGCGGCTTTGCCGCCGATTCTCTGTGCCGGCGTGAAGAAGGCGCTCGAGATCATGGAGACCGACCCGTCGCTCCGGGAAAATCTCTGGGACAACGTGAATTATCTGGCCAACGGGATGAGGCAGATCGGGGCGAAAGTTCTCGGCACGCAGACAGCGTCCGTGCCGGTGCTGATCGCCAACGACGGCATCATGTTCCGGTTCACGCGCGATCTGATTCAGAACGGAATCTTCACGTTCCCGGCGGTGTACCCCACGGTTCCGCGCAACCGCTCGGTCTTCCGGCTCGCTCTACAGAGCAAGCACTCGAAACAGGATCTCGATCACGCCATCGGAGTGTTCGAAAAGCTGCTCAAAAAGTACAACGTCATCGGAAATCAGTAATCACTGGCAGGAGAGAAGGAACTCTTCTTTTCGGCAGTAGACCGTCGCTTGATCCGCACGCACGGGCGGGAGGGCGCCCGCGTTGACGGACGTGTTTCCGGCCTTGGCCACCGCTAAATCCTTCAAAGTCTGCTTCGTGACGGTGTCGCATGAGGAGTTGATCGGGCCAGTCGTTTCGGCGGTGACCGTGGGCCGGTCGTTCAGCTTTCCGACGCAAACCCATCGGAAGGGACCGCTACCTGCGCCGCCCACGCCGGCCGATCCGTCGTGGCTCACTTCCTGGGGGGGCTTCACGGCGTCCGTGGGCACGGTCGCGGCGTTTGCGGAATTGCCGCTGAAAGATTGCTGAAACGGGCTCGAGGGTCCCTTGGGCTTATTCGGCGGAGCCGACCAACAGGAGCCGCCCACCGCCAAAGCCAGCACCATCGCGTGAAATGAGCGCATCGAGCCTCCAGACGAAAGATGGAATAAGTGTACTACGCGAGGGAGAAGCGCGGTTGACGCGGGGCCGGACTACCAGAGTTTCTCGAGATAGTAGACGCGGCTCGCGGAGATCGAGAGAAGCCCTTCGATGGGATCCGCTCCGGCGATGGTCTGCAGGGGCTTCAGGATCGAAATGGTGCGCACTTCGCTGAAAATCCGCGGAGGGCTATCGACGTCCGGAGCCTGTGGAGTCGCGGCGATGAACCAGCGATAATTTCCGGGGTTGGTGAACTTCAAGTTGTAAGTCATGTCGGAGGTGTCGCGGCGGTAGAGCTCTTTGCCCTTCTCGTCGGAAAGCACGAACGTGTAGATCTGGTGGCCGACGGCGGCGTTCGGCCGATCCCACTCGAAGGTGACCGATACCGGCATGCGCTCCGAATGGAACACGAAGTTTCTCGGCGGCAGAGTCAAGGGAAGGGGTAGGTTCACGCGCGTGAGCGACGGGGGCTCGCCCCGACCGCTCATCGGCAGCACCATACTGAACTGACGCACTTCCGATTGCCAGCGTCCGTCCTGGCTCTGAATCTGAACCAGGTACTTTCCTTCTTTGGCGATCTTGATCGAGTAGAAATCCGAAGTCGTGTAGGCGAGCGGCTCGGGCCGCGCCTTGTCCACCTGCCACACGCGGACGCCGTAGCTTACGTTCTTTTCCTCCACCTTTTTCCAGGTGATGCGCATTTCCTGGGGGAGGTTGGTGACGATATTTAGCGCTCCGGCGGCGGGAGTGTAGATCTTGATCTTCTTCGCGCGCATGGAGACTGAAGACTCCATCTCGGGCATCTCTTTCAGATCCTTCAGGTACTTTCTTTCGATGTCCTGGTGGAGCACGTTGACGGCGAAACGTTCCCACGCCTCGCCGAGGCTCTCGTACATGAGATCGGCCACGCCTTTGTCGTCCTTGGGCATGTCCGGGAGTTTAGGGATGAAGTAGTCGTTCAGAACGAGCCGCCGGGGAATGTTTTCTCTAAGGCGCATCAGCACCGGCGAGTTCAGCGTGATGATCATCGACTCCGCCTTGATGCCGGTGAAGCCTTCGGTGACGGTCAGCTCGAAAGTGATGGACGCCTCGCGGGAGACCTGAATCAGAGTGTCTTCCCAGATCACCTGCCCCTGGACGATCTCGCGCCAGGAAGGGGCGAGGGGCGGCCACGCGAGAACGCGGCCTTTCACTTCCTTCACGATGTAGCGCTTGCGGGTTTCCGGCTGCTTGGCGGACGCGGAAACGCAAAGAAGAGCGAGAGCGAGTGCGAATGGAAGTAGGCCTCGTTTCACGCGGCCGCCTTCAGGGCCAACAGACAAAGATCGTCGAGAGCGGTTTGCCCTTTGAGGTGTTCGGTCCAGTCCTCGCGCACCCGTTGCACGAGAGCCTGCGGTGAGGTCGGGGGATTGTCCTTGCCGATGCGGATGAGGCGCTTCTCGCTGAAAAGACGCCGATCCGGGCTGCCTTCGATGAGCCCGTCCGTGTACATCAGAACGGAAGCGCCGGGAGGCAGGTTCACGGTTTTCGCCACCGGGAAGAAATCGAGGGAAAGCCCGAGAAGGTCCGAGCGCAGGAACACGGGCTCCGCCGCCTGGCCGAGATCCGGCGGCGGATAGAGAATCGGGAACGGGTGGCCGGCGTTCAGGAACTCCACTTCGTTCTTTTCCCGCCTGTACCGGGCCATCAGCATCGTCGCGTGAATGGTTCCCTTGCCGAGCTTCATGAAAAGCCGGTTCAGCCGGCGCATGAAATCTTCCATCGGAAAAGCATCGAGACCGGCCGAGCGGGCGCGGGTCTCTTCGAAGGTGGCGGCGATAATCGCGGTGAACATCGCCGAGCCCGCGCCGTGGCCGGAGACGTCGGCGATGGCGATGACCGCTTCCCCGGTCGCATCATTATAGAAATATCCGTACCAGTCGCCGGCGACTTCCGTCGCGGGTACGTACTCGGCGGCGATCTGAAGACCGCAGTCGTCCGGGAGAATGGATTTCAGCAGGAAGTTGTCCTGAATGCTGTGGGCGATGGACAGTTCGTTGGCGAGACGGAACTTCTCCTGCTGTTCGATGAGCAGGCTATTGATGCGTACGTCACGGGACTGGAGGTTTTTGCACATCTCCGAGAACGATTGGGTCAGAACTTTCAGCTCGCCGAAACCTTCCATGCGGGGCTGGATGTCGAAGTTGCCGTCGCCGATTTCGGCGGCGAGACGGACCAGCTCCTTGATGGGCGCGATGAGCGACGACAGCGGAAATTGCAGAAGCAGGCCGACGCCGCCGATCAGAAACAGCAGCACGACCGAGAAGTTGATGGCGATCTTGGTCACGGGCGCCATGGCGACGCTCTTCAAGGTCTCGACGAACATCACGACGTTCGTGTTGGGTACTTCGTAGAAAAAGCCGTAGGCGGAGCCTTGTTCGCTCTCGAATTCCAGCTGTCCCTGGTTGAGGGGGGCGGCGACGAATTGCTGGATGAGCTTTCTCTGAATGTAGTTGTTCTGCGTGATCTCGGGATCGTTACTGTAAATGAGGCGGCCTTCCTTGGTGAGAAGGTAGAGAGTGTTCTTGTCCGGGCTCTTCACGGTCTCGCCGAGCCACTTAACGAAGTCTACTTTCCAAAGGACGAAGTACGAGGGGCTGTTCACCTGCTCGCTCACCCAGCGCGCCACTCCGGCGGCGCCGGAGCCCATGGCGAGGTAATGCTCGCCCGCGTACTGGAGAATCGTCCATTTGGAGCCGAGCTTCGCCGAGCCCAGGTGCAAATCGTTCGGGCCCAGGGACTCGGGGAAATCCCCGCGTACCTTGGTGAGAGTGCCGGATTCGTTCACGCGCAGAATCACGTCGGGCGGATAGTCGTCGCTGCCCGGTTTGCCGCGGAACTGCTCGAAGGTGTGAATGAGATGGTTGCCCTGGCTTTCCAGTTCCAGAAAGAGAATGGCCCAGGTGTCGGTCAGCTTGTTCTTGTAGACGACCGTGAGGGCGTACACGCCCGCCATGCCGCCGGCGAGCAAAATCGCGGCGAGCACCGTTCCGAGCAGCAAGCTCGTGATGGTGACTCTCGGACGGCGGAAGCGGCGTTTGCCGCTTTCCTCCGCCTTGGTCTCTACCTGAGCCTCGGCCGCCTGTTCGGCGGATTTCAGCTTGGGCGGAGTCTTTTTCTTTTTGCCCTTATCCGCCATCTAACGCTTTTCCTTCTTCACAACGATGTGGACGCGCCGGTTGCGTTCCATGTTTTCCGCGATGGGTGCGCCGTTCGCGCGCCGCTCGGGGAACAGGGGCTCAACCGAAGCCATGCCGCGGGTCAAAATCATCTTTTCGGGTACGCCTTGGTTGATGAGCTCTTCGGCGACTGCTCCCGCGCGCGCGGAAGACAGCGACCAGTTGTTCTTGAAGAGCGAGGTCTTCGGCGGCAGGCGTGAGTCCGTGTGCCCCACCACTTCGATGGTGAGAAGTCCCTTGATGCGGCTCAGGTAGCGGGCGATGCGGCGAATGCCTTCCTTCGCCGCCGTGGTCAGATTCGCCGTGTTGGGTTCGAAGAGCATGCCGCCGGGAAGGGCGAGTTCGACCCGGTCCTCGTGGTCTTGCAGCTGAGCCCGAAGCTGGCTCAGTACGGAGTCTTCCTTCGATTCGAGGCCTTCCATGAGGGCTTCGCGGGCCATGGCGAGGTTCTGGGTCTCGGCGACCTGTCGCTCGATCTTATCGACGGCGGAGTCCACGTTTTCGCCGAGATTCAGCATGGCGACGAGAAGCTGCAGAGCACGGATCTGCCGGGCCTGCATCATCATGCCGACTTCGGTCTTCGCGGCGGCGTTTTTGATGTCGCCCTTGAACGCCTCGGCCAGCTGCTTCGAAACGCTGTTGAACTTCTGATCGTCCATCGTGGAGAAGCTGTAAAGGATGACGAAGAAGCCGAAGAGCAGCGTCATCATATCCGCGTAGGATACGATCCACGTCTCTTCCGAGTGCCCGCTTCCGTCTTGGGCTCTGCTTCTTATGCCTTTACCCAGCAAGGGTTACTCCTCCAAAGATCAGGCGGCTTGTTTCGGGGCGGCCGCGGGACGGGACGGTTTGCCGGACTGTTTGCCCCGCTCGCTCGGCAGAAGGAAGGATTTCACCTTTTCCTCGACGAATTGAGTCGGCTTGTCGCCGGCGATGAGCATGATGCCTTCGACGACCATGCGCCGGGCGATGAGATCCTCTTTGCTCTGCTGAGTGAGGTTCTCGGCGATGGGGATGAACACGAAGTTCGAGAGCACGATACCGTACAGGGTGGCGACGAGAGCGATGGACATCGACGGACCGATTTGCGAGCGGCCGCCCTCGGAACCGAGAGATTGGAGGAGCGCGATCATACCTAGCGTGGTTCCGAGAAGTCCGAAGGCCGGTGGGAACTTCGACATCACCCGGAAGATCTCGCTCTCTCCGAGGTAGCGCTCGTAGTGCGTTTCGGCACGGGTCTCGAGAAGGTTTCTCAGATCTTCGTGGGACACCTCGGAGTCGAGCCAGAAGAGAACCATGCCGGCGTCCTTCAAAAAGTAGTCGTCTACCTTGGCGACCGCCTGCTCGAAGGCTTGGCGTCCGCGGCGGGAGGCCTGGGAAAGAGACACGATCTCCTGGATCAGAGCGGGATAGTTGCGGCGGTTGCGTCCGAGGATGCGGCGGAAGAAGATTTTGATTAGGCCGAGTACCTTCGGAAGAGAGAAACAAACGCAGCTCGCGGCGACCGTGCCGCCGATTACGATTAGAATCGCGTGCTCGTCCAGGAATATGCGGAAGTCTTTCGCGGACCTGAGGATTGCGGTCGCGAAGACCGTAATCGACAGCAGGAATCCGACCATTGTGGATAAGTTCATATCTGTTCCCTAATCCTTACTCATCCCGTCTTCTTGACCGGAGGTTTCGGCGGAGTGCCCGCCGGCGATTGAGCTTTTGCATCTGCATTCAAAGGTTTCAGGCCCGGGGCCGCGGGGGCGGCCGTTGCGCCGGCCCGGTTGATACCCGTCTGGGTGCCGGTGTTCGTCGCGCCGGTATTCTCCGCTGATTTCTTGCCGAAGGCTCCGCCGCCTCCTCCACCGCCGCCGGAACCGACCGCGGGTTTAGAGGAGCCCTTGGACTCGTCCTTCTTCAGCACGGAGGCGAGCATGCCTTGCTCTTTCATCTCCGAAAGCTTCTTCACGATGGTGTCGCGCACCCGTTTGAAGGCGTACTGGGCTTGGCGGCCTCCGCGGCTCGACAAGCTTTCGAATTCTTCCGCGATCATGCCTTTTCGGCGGGCGGGCAGGCCCTGCATGATGATTTTGCGCTCGTCGTCGCGCACGCCGAGGGCGAGGGCCGCGACGTCTTTATTGGAGAGCGTTTCGACGATCTCGTTTCTGGATTCCTCGTTCAGCTTGAAGAAGGTGCGGATGGTGATCACGTTCTCGCGGAAATAACTGTCGAGGCGCGGGTCCACCGACAGCTCGCGAACGATGTCTTCCGAAAGATCGTCTTCCGCGGCCTCGATGATTTCCTTGTAGACCTTCAGGAACGGGCGCTGGGCGTCGGACTTGGTGCGGTTCAAAATGTTGTCGATGCCGCGGCCGAGCTCGGCGTCCTGGTTGTTCGTTTTTTCCGCATCCGGCATCTTCGACAGCAGTGTCAGTACTTTCTGGTAATTCTTGGGCGTGTTCGCCTTCAAGCTCGACAGCAGCATCGCGATCTTCGTGGCGTCGAGATAGAGGAAGAACCGCGGCATCAGATCCGCGGTCAGCTCGTTCGATACGTTGACCAGATCCTCGTCGGTGAGCTGCAGAACTTTTTCGGCGACCTTTTCGCTGGGGCGGCCCCGGGCCATGTCGAGCGAATCGACGAGTAGCTTCGTCTTCAGCTCTTCACCGGCTTCGAGCATCATCTCGACCTTCGGCTTGTCGTAAGACCCTTCGCGCATGAACTTGAGAATCGCTTCCTGGGAGTTGATGCCCAGGCGCTTGAACATCTCGGTGGCCATGTCTCGGCCGAGCAACTCGAGGGTCACGACGGCGCGTCCGACGGTGGCCGGGTTCGAGAGCAGGTTGGTGAGCTGGCGTAGAATCACGGATTCCGTATTCTCGTTCACGCTTTCCAGGAGCTCCACGCGTAGCTTTCCGAAGTGGGCCTGCAAGGATTCCATGGGCAGGCTCGCCAGTCCCGAACCGCCGCTCTTTCCTCCGCCGTCGGTGATGAGCTTTCCTTCCAGAATGCTGGAGCCGGGGGCGGCCGGGGCGTTGCTCGGGCCGGCGCCGACGGCGCCGGCGGCGCTTTCCACCGCGGAGGCGATACCCGCCACCGCGCCGGCCATGGTCTTACCGGCGTTGGAAAGACTTCGTCCCGCGAGGAAGAGGGCGATGAGAATCGTTCCGAAGACGGCGATGATGACGCCGATAACCGCCCAGAGCGTCCACTTGCCGAGGAATCCTTCCTGCTGGTTCGAACGGGCGAGCTCGCGGGCGAGCCGATCGTTTTCGGCCTTCAGCCGATCCATGTTGTTTTTCAGATCGTTCTTTTCCTGGCGCCAGGAGTCGTTATCGATCTCGATGCCGAGATCGCCGAACTTCACGCGGTCTCCGCGGCGCTGGTTCAGTTCCAATTCCTTGAAGAGAAGCTGCTGCAGCCGGTTCTTCGTGCTGGCGAGTCGGCTCGTGAGAAGGATTTCGATGTCCACCCGCTGCACGTACGCGGAGAGCTCTTCGGTCGAGCGCGACAAGATGATTCCGGACGGATCGTACGGCGTGAGCGGCATCGCTTTGTTGGTCGCCGTCACCTGCACCGAGACCTGGAACTCGCGGACGGGGATATAACGTTCCAGAAGCTCCCGTGCGCGCTGTTCGAACGCCTGAGTCAGGACCGCTTTCGTGTCCACGGTCGCCACGGGGCGTTTCTCGGCTTCCGCGGTCGCTCTGAGTTTCTCGGCGCGCGCGGTTTCGCTCAGCGGATCTCCGCCGGTCGTTTTCGTCGAGCGGGTCCGCTCGGCGAAGGCCGGCACCGACGCCAGCGCCGCGATCACAAGAAGCGCCGAGAGCCACGACAGGCGCGGTTCTCGTCGGGAAACAGGTTGTGGAAATCTAACCAACATTTTTCATTGGACCACGTCCCACTCGCCCCAATAGGGGGCGGGGGTGTCCTCGATAGTCTTTTCGGGTTAAAATCTGAATAGCTTAAGTGGTCTAAACTTCATTGCTTTCGAAATGGCACCCCCCTCGAAAATCGCCCTCTGGTCGATCGTTCTTTTGCTATTCGGCGCTTGCGCAGGGCGTCGCACCGTGACGTTCCTCGTCCAGGAGCCCGGAAGCCAGGTGGCGCTCGTCCCGCTCGAGTCGCCGGACAGCGAAGGCACGAAGCTTCGCAACCCGGCCACCGTGGAAATGGCGGCCATGCGCAACAAGGCGGTCCGCGTTTCCGCCCAGGGCAAAGCTTCGCAGTATTGGTTTTCCGCGCCCTCTAACGGGCCGCGGCTTCAGGTGAAGGTGAAGCGGCTGGGTTCCTGCGAAGGGCAGGAGGGCAACCGCAACCGCCCGGCCCGCCTCCTCTTGAAGGCCTATCAGGCGCTCTACTCCAAGGACTACAGTCTTGCCCGCGATCTCGCGACGAGGGCGGGACTCATCGATTCGACGCTCGCCGCTCCCCACATCATCGTGGGGCTCACCTACCTCAAGGAAAACGATCGCCAGAAGGCGCTCGCCGCCTTCAATCAGGCCCAGGCCCTCGATCCCGAGGACAGTGAAATCGGCTCTCTCATAAGGACGGCTCAGTGAGCTGGCGCCTCCGGGTTTTCCTGGTAATCGCGCTGTCGGCGCCGGCGGCGTTTGCCATCGACACGACGGATACCAAGCGATTTGATTTCGGTGTGAAGACAGCCTTCGTGCTGGGCAATCTCAATAACACCACCGACGATCCGGACATTCCCGGCGCCACCATTACGACGCCGGTTCAATACGGCGGCGTCGCCGTTGGGATTGCCGCGAACTTCGACTTCAATCGTTGGCTTTCCGTGAGCGCCGGCCTGCACTTCGTCCTCGACATCAACCTCTTTCAACTAACGCGCAAAGGTCTCGATCTCACGGCCGCTTTCTATCTGATGGGCGGCGCCCGTCGCACTATGGTGGAAACCGACGAAATGGTGGTGATGGAGCGGGATCCTTACGGAGTGGCGCTGCTCTTTCGGCCGGGGTTCTACGGGTACAGTCCCACCTCGGGAACCGCGACGGCCACCCAAATCGACGCAAGCATCCTGGGCATCGACGTCGGAGCCCAGTACCGCATGGACTTGAACGACAACATGGGCCTGGACATGTCCTTCCTTTATAGTCTCATCACGCTGCCCGCCAGCGGTTCCCAGGTTAAGGCCGCTTTAATGACCTTCGAGGTCTCCCTCCGAATGTTCCTTTAAAATCATGTAGTTAAATGGCAAATTTTGCCATCGGGAATCGAACGGGCTATACTTAACGCATGGCGGTATGTTTGTGGAGTTCCTTGCTGTCCACTTATCCTCATTCCCCTCTGAGCCTCATACCGAAGCCCTTCTGAAGCTGACCGCCATCGGGCCTATCGCAATGCATTAAGTTCCAAGTCCGAACGACCGATAAACAGAGCAGGTTTACTGAAGAACGTATGCGAACTGCTTCCTATCAAATTTTGTGTCTTGCGCTCGCCTTGGCTGTAGTCGGCTGTAACAAGCTCGGTTACGAAAAGGGCGCTGGTTTGGGTAAAACGTCCATGATCTTCGGCTGTCTGTCCGATACGGACGGCGGCGGGGAGGCGGGCGACGTCTCCTTCAACCGTCAGACCTCCACAGTCTCCATGACGTGGAAGCTTCCGAAGAAAGCCCACGGCAACTACATTTTCAAAATTTACGACGGCGCCACGAACGAGGTCCTGAAGCAGACCACCGACAACCAGTGGGACTTCAAGGTCCGCTCGGACGAAGTGCGTACGTACCAGCTCTACGTGGAAGCGCTCGACCAGGATGGCGAGACGGACTGCTACCAGCAGGGCAAGGTCGTAACCGTCGCGGTGAATGAGGACGTCGGCGCTCCTGAAATGTTGCGCACTTGGGCCTTCCCCGTGGCGCACAACCGAATCCTTCTCGTTTGGGAAAAATCTCCGTCCCTCAACGTCGCCCGTTACGACATCTTCCCCTACGAAAATCTTTTCAACGCCGGTGGCTTCGACATTACGGACCCGATCTCCATCGGGAACACGGTAAAGAACTATTACTTCGTGGATAGCCTTCAGCCGGCGTCGTCCTATCGATTTATCGTGAAAGCGGTCAACACGGCCGGCGTGCGCTCTCCTCAGAAGCAGGATGTCACGGTCACGACGCTCAATACGGACCGCCCGATGTTCAACGGCGCTTTCGCTTTGAACAAAGTCGGCGGCATGCGCGGTCTGGACAGTCTCGACATCCGCCTGAGTCCGTCCGTGGATCCGACGGTGACCGGTTACCGGGTGTTCATGAATACCGGAACCCTCGATTACGACGTTCCGTTCAGCCTGTACTCCCAGCAGGTTCCGGAGGGATCGATCTTTTCCGATACCGCCGGTTACTACGTTCCTCGCTTGAGCGGCGGGCTTCCGGTGGAGACCATTCGTGTCTCCGCGCTTACTCCCGACACTAGCTACTGCGTGGTCTTGCGCGCGTTCCGCGGCGGCGTGCCCGGAAATCCCCTCGTGGTCGAGGAAGAAAACAATTTGCGCATGTGCAACAAGACGAACACGGTGAAGGCGCCGACTTTCCTCGGCATCAGCCAGGTTCGTCCGTCGGACGGCGCCGCCGGCTTCACCTCCGTGGAGGTCAGTTACGCCCCGCCCGATTCGGACGGCGTGTGGAACCTCTTCAAGATCCAGTACAAGGAATTCGCGACGGATCCGGGACCGACCTGCGCGGGCCAAAATATGACGGGCGCGCTGGTCAAGATGAGCAACGACGATCAGGATTACAGTGTACCGATCACGACCGATATCAATCCGTTGAAGTTCTACTGTGTTCAAGTCAACGCCGTCTACACACTCATTCCAGGCGTCACTTACACGGACACCAACACGAAACTGCTGCGAGTACTCGCGCGGCCCGATCCGCCGAGTTTCAACGGTGTCATTCAAGTGGTGCGGACGCCGAGCGCGTTCGGCGAGATGTTCGACTCCGTCGACATCTACCACGGCGCCGCGACGGGCAGCTTCAGCAAATACCGGTACCAGGTTTCGAAGAACAATACCTTTACGGACATCGTAAAGGATGAGGACGAAATTCAGCGGGAGACGGTGAAGCACACGGTCACCGGCCTGCCGAAGAAAACTCAACTTTACGCCCGCGTGCTCGCGGTGTTCGAAGGCCCGGACATGGGAGCCGGTCCCGTCATTCTGACGGACGTCGACGATACCACTCCGCCGCGCGTGCCGAAGTTCCTCGCGATCAATACGACTCCCGCGGCGCCGGCGAACGACGGCGTGAAGCAGCTTCACGTCGTGAATCCGCGAACGCTCGAAATCGAAGGACAGCTTGCGACGAATGCGGGAGCGACCTGGAGCGAAAACGTTTTCTGGCTGGTGAGCGAAAAAGGCCCGGGACCGGGCGTGTCGCCTTATGCCGTTCCGAATGGAACCGGTGGTTACTTTGCCCCGGAAGAAGCCATTCAGATGTATAAGACCCTCCCGCCCCAGTACGTAGTAACCCAGGCGTCTCCGACGCGCACGACAACCAAAGTTCAGATCACAGGTCTCGAATCGAATATCCGCTACTGCGCGATGTTCCGCTCGCGATTCGACCTCGGTGGCGACACCCTGGACTCTCTCAGTAACAGTTTTGATACCTCGAAAAACTGCACTACTCCGACTTTGACGGCCGCTAGTTTCTCCGGCATCACCGGTCTCTATAACCGTAACGACCCCGCCGGCTTCACCCAGCTCTGGGCTAAGTTTCCGAAGCTCCCCAGCTCGAATCAGTTTTCCCGCTATCGCATCGCGTGGGAGCAGTCTCCTGACGGTACGACGCAGCCTCCGATTGTCTTCGCCTATGATGGCAGCGGGTCCCCGTCGGTCACTCTCGAGTCGTTTGATGCCTCGGGCTCTTTGTGTACTTTCGCCAGCACCGCGTGTTGCGTGAAGGGCGCTTCCATCCATTGTCCGATCGGCCCAGACATTTCCACGGTTGCTAAGAACAAGACTATTTTCGCGAAGGTCGCGGTGGAGTTCGAGTTCGAAGGGAAAGCCGCCACCCGCAATGGCGTCGGTAGTGCTCCCGGTGGCGCTCGTACGACGCCGGCCTTGCCGACGACTCCGGGGTTTTCGGCCAAGTCGGGCGGCTCCACGTCACTGCTTCTCAATATCGTCGCTCCGGAGAATCCGGAGGCCGCCGACGCCGGTAATCCGGATATCCTGAAGGGACTCTGGAACAACATCTTCATTTACCTCGCCACCGACGATGCGACGGCCAACAGCCTTCTCAGTAAGGGCACGTATAATCCCGACCTGAAGGCGTACGTTCCGGCGGAGAGCGAGATAGCCTACGTCGCCAACGCCAAAGGCGAGTTCGAAATCAGCCAGGGCGACCAAGAGCCGCCGGTTGGCTGCGTCGCTCCGGCGGACTGTCGCAGCAACATCGAGAAGGGATTGATCCTGCGCGCTCCCCGTAAGGTGAGCGGCGTCGGAGCCGTCGACGACGGTCCCACGAAAAGTGCGGTTTACATCCGGGGCCTGATTCCGCTGGGTGGCACGAACAACTATCGCATGCGCGCGCGAGCCGTATATTGGAACGGGGTTACCAACGAGTACGTTCAAAGTACGGAGGCCTCCGCATCGGCCAACCCTCAGGGTGGCGCGCCTCAGTTCAGCGGATTTGGAACTTTCTCTAAGTATCATGACGCCAACGACTTCACGAAGCTCCGGGTGAACGTCACCCAGGCGGTCGGCGAGTGCACCCGTTTGGAAGCCCTCGTGTACCCGAAGGCGTACGATGCCTCCTACACGGCGGCCGATTGGCTCACGGGCAAGGTGGAGCAGCGGGACTGTCTCGATACGGTTCTCGAGTTCGATAAGTCGGACAACGTCGATCCCCTCGTTCCCGGCGGCGAGTATTACGTTCGGATACGCGCGGTGAACCAGGTCATCAGCACGATTTTCGCGTCTGGCCAGGACGTCCGTTCTCCGCTAGCCGTGACCTTGCCGGATCGGCCTAACCTCGCCGACCTGGTGTCGCTCTCGCACACGCCCGTTGCGAACGCGGCCGACACGCTTACTCTGACTTACAACAACTCCACGGTGGGCGACTTCAACCGCGTCATCATTTTCCGTAACGAAGGCAACTACACGGGAAACTCGGCCACCGATACGGCGACCCAGAACGCCTTGAAAGCGGCCCTAATTCTAAAGATGAAAAAGGTGAACGTAGGCGGCCGGGCGGGCCCGGACGCTGTCATCACGCCCGATCCGGCGGTACCCACCGTCGCCATTGCTGGCGCGTCTCTCGGCGCCGCCGGCGAAGCGAAACAATATAACTTCACGCAGGCGCTCGCGGGCAGGATTTATTGTTTCAGCGCTCTCTCGGTTTTCACGGCAACGTCTACCTTCGTGAACGATCAGTACCTCTCGAGCTTGCCGCTCATCGGGGCCACGGAAGATACGTCCACGGTGGAGGTGATGTGCAAACAGATCATCTTCAAGAACCCGAACGTCGCGGACGTCGCCGTCGTGGCCAGCACTCAGGGCGCATGCGCGAACGCCGCCGGCTCGGGTACCAACGCAATCAAGCTTCAGCTCCAGGCTCCGGTGGCTTCCGATTCTACCGTCGAGAAGTGGCAGATCTTCGCCGTCAGCGGCGCGGATTACGTGGACATCAACAGTTTCGGTAACCTGAACGCCGAGCCTTGGGACGAACTCACTTTCGGCGACGACAGCGATCCGGATCACGGCGACTTCAGCGCTTCGGGTTATCTGATGGTGGGCTGTCGGGGCAAAACCATCGGCGGGAACACGCGCTATTTCGTGCGCTGGGTAAACGCCGGTAGCGCCATCAACGACACGGCTACCAACCGTATCTCCGGCAATTTGAACGCCGGCTCGAACTCGAATTTCGTCTGGATCCCGAAGGCGAACAGCGGTTTGGCCTATCCTTTCGTCATGGGCACCTACGAAGCTTCGTACCTCTCGGGTGTGGCCGGCGGCGAGTCCGTTCCGGCGGAGGGTTCGCTGGCTTCCTGCAACACGTCCTTCCACTCCTCCGGTTCCACGGGCAACTGCGGTACTGGTTCCAGCCTTAAAGTAATGTCGGCGAAGAACAAAAATCCGATGACCGCCGATTGGAAGACGGCGTGGTGGGCGTGCCGGCAGAGCAGTCAGGTCGGAATCCTCGAGCGCTTGCCGACGGAAGTCGAGTGGCGCCGGGCGGCCCGCTGGGCCGGAGACGTGTACTCGACCCAATTCAGTACCTACGACGTCGCCTGCAACACGCATAGAGGCGGCATTTCATTGACCGGCAACGACAGCAGCTGCAAATCGGTTTACGGTGTTTATGATATGGCCGGCCGAGTGAGAGAGTGGGTGGACGCCCGCATCGTGCCGTACAATGTCACGGAACTTCGGTTCGGCTGGGGTCCGTCGATCGGCCGCATGATCGACAACGGCATCGATCGCCTGACGGCGCGCTACCATCTGATTACGCCCCCGGCGGGCGGATCGGGCCTTCTCATGGGCAGCGACACCTCGACGGTTGCCGACTATCAGACACAGGTGGATGCCGAAACCCAGTATTGGGCCGCTCTTTCGACTTCGAACAACGCCGTCAACACCGCGACTCCAATCACCGGTTTCCGCTGCATGGGCATGCTCAAGTCTATGTTGCCGTCGGCGAGCCAGCTCGCCCTGCCGCAGGAGCCGGCCTACGTCGCGAGCGATCTTCTGGGAACGCCGGATACCTGGACCGTTCCTGAAGGCCGTTTCGTGAAGGATGTTCGCCCGGAAACGGTGCAGATTCTCGTGACGGATGATGCCGCTCCGGCTGGGAAAGTTCAGATTAGCTGGAAACCCTGGACCAAGGCCGTGGGGAGCGACTCGATCACTTACGATATCTACCGGGTCATCGAGCCGACGCACACGGATTACCGCTTCGCCACGAGCTGGGCCTTGCCTCAGGATCTGAGCTTGAGCCCCTATCCGTCGGCAAAGCTTTTGGATCCTCTCGCCATCACGTCCTCCGGAACTCCGATTTGGTCCGCGGAGAAAGTGGCCGCCGATCTTACCTCGGGCAGCTCGAACTGCACTTCGACTTCCGGCCCGCTCACGGTGCCGTATACGACCGGCGCGCAGACCCGGCCCGCTCCGGGCGCTCCCTGTTATCAGTTCGACTATACGGGTGTAGAGGCGAAGCGCATGTACATGTACGTCGTTGTCGCGAAGGACAGCTCCGGTAACCAGATGCACCCGATGGTGCAGAGATTCCGTTCGCCGTATTTCGCGGGAGATTTCAGCGCGGGTGGCAAGGCCGCCTTCCGGCACGAAATCCGCTGGCGTCGGGCGTCCATCGGCGCGGTCGCCGAGGGATTCCAGTTAGGCAAGACAATTCCGCAGACGATGGCCCATATCCCGATGGACCAGTCTGGCCACGACCACGACTATTACATTCAGAAATACGAAGCGTACCGCCACTCCGGCGTCTTCGGTAACGCTGAGAACATCAGCAACAATCCCCCGGTCACGTCTGCCACCATTCCGGGCGCCTGGATTTCGGACCTAGCCGTTTGTCACGAATCGAAGGACCGCGAACCTCTGAGTGTCGAGGGCGTGTGCGGCCCAATGTCGACTACCGCGAAATTCGGATCGAAATCGGGCATGGATCCAATCGGCTTCGAAGACTCACCGGCGTCCGCGGTAAGCTACGCCTCTCTCTGGCAGGGCTGCCACAACAGTTACATCGAGGTCGAGGATGGAGCGTCCATCTACAGGTACAATCTGCACTCTCAAACCGGCGTCGAGTACCTAAAGGCGGCTGACTGGGGCGATGCTGATTTTGACGGCTTCCCCGATCGTAACCCGCATTTGAGCGCTTCGGATGCCATCCGTAGTCTCGAATTCTCCCCGGACGGGCTCGCCGGAACGGCTTGCTACACGGAGGCCTTCGGTGGCCTTCCGAATCCGGTAATGCGCTCGAACACCACCGGCTCCCGCAGCAAGTGCGTAAGCCGTTACGGCGTTATGGACATGGTGGGTAACGCCCTCGAGCTCACTGCCGAACGGAGTTTCCGCACCGGTGGGCCGACCACGGTCTACTTCCAGGACAACGGCGTGGACGCCTTGTGGCTGAACATGCGGGAACTTAGCACCGGCGGTTCAGCGATCCTTTCGAATATATTTATCGACCTCGTCCGAGGCATCCCGAACTTCTCCCCCACTGCCACGTCGGCGGACGGTGCGATTCTCGGCGGAGACCTCGGTCTGTGGTACCCGGCCATTGCCGAGGGCTCCACCTCCAGCGTCGGAATGGGCGGTGCCTATAAGGAGCGCTGGCTGTCGGGTATCGGACCAGATAAAGATCACGCCCAGGGCATGGGCCGGTTCGCCCGATCCGTCGACTCCCTGGCGGCAAGTACCTCATATAACGAGCACGCCGTCCATTTCGGCGGCCGCTGCGCTCGATGACGTCGAGCCCTTGCTAGATAACCCACCACGGGTTGTAATTACCCGTAATGGAAACCATCCGGCGCATCATCGACCTTTTCCTCCACCTGGACCGCCATCTGGCCGTGGTGATTACCGACTACGGCGCGCTCACCTACCTCATCCTGTTCCTGGTGATTTTTTGCGAGACGGGTCTGGTGGTCACGCCGATTCTGCCGGGGGATTCCCTGCTGTTCGCCGCCGGGGCTTTGACGGTGAATACTCCCATTCGAGTCGAGTGGCTCATTCCGCTGCTCATCGTCGCCGCCATCCTGGGGGACGCGGTCAACTATTCCGTGGGCCACTTTCTCGGGCCGAAAGTCCTCAAGGGGGATAACCGGTTCCTCAAGAAAGAGTACCTCGACAAAACAAACCGCTTTTACGAGAAGTACGGCGGCAAGACGATCATCTTCGCCCGCTTCGTACCCATCGTGCGCACCTTCGCCCCGTTTCTGGCGGGGGTAGGGGGCATGACCTACAGCCGATTCTTCCTCTATAACGTGGTCGGAGCCATCCTTTGGGTGGGGCTTTTCGTTCTGGCCGGGCACTTCTTCGGCAACATTCCGGCCGTCAAGCAGAACTTCACCCTGGTGATTTTGGGCATCATCTTCGTGTCCATCCTGCCGGCGGTCATCGAGTATCTCAGAAGCCGGCGTACCGCCTAACCCGTAGCCCGTCCGCCCGTCCTGTTGTATAGGAGAGGCCATGGCACGGGAGACGCTCTACCTCATCGACGGCAGTTCCTATATTTTTCGCGCCTATTACGCGATTACGCGGCTTTCCACCTCCAAAGGCTTTCCGACCAACGCCATCTACGGCTTCGTCAACATGCTGATGAAGGTACTGGAAGAGAAGAAGCCGAAATATCTCGTGGTGGCCTGGGATACGCCGAAGCCCAGCTTTCGCAAGAAGATGTACGCCGAGTATAAGAGCAACCGCGAGGCCCCGCCCGAGGATCTCATTCCCCAATTCCAGCCGATTCACCGTTCCGCCGAGGCCTTCGGCGTGCCGGCTCTCAAGGCGGAGGGTTGGGAGGCGGACGACATCATCGGAACTCTCGCCCACAGGGCGGACAAAGAAGGGATGGCGGTCGAGATCATCAGCGGCGACAAGGACCTCATGCAGCTCGTCACCGACCGGGTGAAACTATACGAGCCGATGTCGGGCAAACATTACGACGAAGCGGCCGTGTTCGAGAAGTTCCAGGTCAGGCCGAATCAGATAGTCGATTACCTCGCTCTCATGGGGGACAGCTCAGACAATATTCCCGGTGTCGCCGGCATCGGAAAGAAGACAGCCGCGGAGCTGCTCACCCAGTTCGGTTCTCTTGACGGAATTTACGAAGGGCTCGATCAAATCAAAAGCGAGAAACGGCGGGAGACGCTCAAGCAGGAAAAAGACATTGCCTACCTGAGCCGCGAACTGACCAAGCTCGACTGCAACATGGACTTGAAGGTGGACTGGTCGGATCTCACCTACAAGGGCCCGGACCTTGGCAAACTCGAAGGCTTTCTGAAGGAGTTCGAGTTCCTCGCCCTTCTGAAGCGGTTCAACCTCCAGGCCGAGGCCCCGAAGATGGATCGGGCGAAGGTCACGATTCTCCGAAGCGAAGGGGATTTGAAGGCGGCGTTACAGAGATTGAGTCAATCGAAGCTCGTTGCCGTCGATACGGAGACGACTTCGCTCCAGCCCCATGACGCGGACCTCGTCGGAGTTTCCCTGTGCGGAGAAACGGAAGGCTCCTACTACCTCCCTCTCGGCCACTACGTCGCCGACGGCGAAAAGAAACAGCCGGCCGAAGGTCAGATGGACGCCGGCAAGGCGAAGGCCCTGCTGAAACCCTTTTTGGAGAACGCTGCGGTCGCCAAAACCGGGCAGAATCTCAAGTACGATCGCCAAGTGCTGCGGCGCTGGGGCGTGGAACTCGCCGGGGTCATTTCGGACACCATGCTCGCGAGTTATCTCATTGATCCGGACGAGTCTCACGGCATGGACAGTCTCGCCTCGAAGTACCTTGGGCATCAGACCATCAAGTACGAGGACGTCACGGGAAAGGGCAAGAGCCAGGTTTCGTTCGCCGAGGTGGAGATCGGAAAGGCCGCGGACTATTCGGGGGAGGACGCCGAAGTTACTTTGAAGCTTGACCGGGTGCTTACTCCCCAGCTCGAGAGCCTCGGGCTAAAGAAGCTTTACGAGGAGGTGGAACTGCCCCTCGCGCTCGTGCTGGCCGACATGGAGTACGGCGGAGTCGCCGTCGATCGCAAGCGGCTGGAAAGAATGTCCGCCGATCTGGAAACGGCGATCGTGCAGGCCGAGCAGAGCATTTATGAGTCGGCGGGGGAGACGTTCAACATTAATTCTCCGAAGCAGCTCGGAAAGATTCTTTTCGAAAAACTGAAGCTTCCGCCCGTGAAGAAAACGAAGACGGGCATTTCCACCGATGAGAGCGTGCTCCTGAAGCTTTCCCAGGACCACGCGATCTGCCAGCGCATTCTGACGTTCCGGGGGCTGGGTAAGCTGAAATCCACCTACGCCGACGGCCTTCTCGCTCAGATCAACGGGCACACGGGAAAGATTCACACGAACTACAATCAGACGGTTGCGGCCACCGGTCGCCTTTCGAGCTCGAACCCGAACCTGCAGAACATCCCCGTGGGCGGGGACTCGGCCTACGACATCCGCTCCGTTTTCATTCCCGAAAAGGGCTGGCAGTTTCTTTCCGCCGATTACTCCCAGGTGGAACTGCGGCTTCTCGCCGATATGAGCGGCGACCCGGAGCTTCTAAGGGCTTTCGCGAACGACGAAGATATCCACGATTTCACGGCTCGTCTCATCTTCGGCGACAAGGCGAAGGACGGCGAGTTCCGAAAAGTCGCCAAGACCATCAATTTCGGCGTCGTCTACGGTCAAACTCCTTATGGTTTGTCGCAGACTTTGAAGATCAGTCCCTCCGAAGCGAAGGATTTTATCGACAAGTACTTCGCCCGCTACGGCAAGGTGAAAGAGTTCCTGAACGGCCTGGTGGGCTCCGCCCGAAAAACCGGCTTCGCCGTAACCAAGATGGGCAGGCGCCGGCGGGTGCCGGAAATCAATTCTCAGAACCGAATGCAGCGGGAGATGGCCGAGAGAGTGGCGATCAATATGCCGATTCAAGGTTCGGCGGCCGACATGATCAAGGTCGCGATGGTTCGTCTCCACGAGCGGTTACCCCGGGAAAAGCTGCGCGCTAGGATGGTGCTCCAAGTACACGACGAATTGGTTTTCGAAGCCCCGCCGGAGGAGAAAAGTCATCTGGAAAAAATCGTCAGCGAGGAGATGGGTTCGGCCATGCCGCTTTCGGTTCCTTTGAAGGTGGATATGGGCTGGGGCGCGAACTGGAGTGTCTGCGGCTGACGTCCGTCAGGCCGCTACTTTCTTGAGAGGATTGAGACGCAGGAAGGTGAGCTCTATCCAGCGGTAGCTGGCATAGGAGAGGCCCACCCCTAACGTGAAACGTACCAATTGCACGGCTATACCCGCCAGATCCGGGTGCAGGCCTCGGGGCAGAACGGCCGAGAGTCCGAACCAGTCGGCCGGGAGAAAGAGCAAAGGAATTGCGTGCAAGAGGTAGAGTGAGTAGCTGATGTCCCCGAAAAATTTCAGCGGCCGGGTGCAAAGGAGTCTCTTGTAGAGGGAGGAGCCCGGCAGAAGCGACGCCGCGGTCGCGCCGGTGAAGGTCAGTACGAGGAAGGTAAGTTGCAGAGACTGCCCAACCAAGGTTTCCCGGGACAGCACTCCGAAGGGTGTGCCGGCGGCGAGGCCCAAAATTCCCGCCCCTAGGCAGAGCGATGCGATCCGTCTGAGCCCGGCGGCGCCCTCGAGGCTGAAGTATTGAATTGCCAGCCAGGATCCGAGGGCCAGTCCGTCGACATTCGCCCAAATGAAAGTTCCCTCCCAGCCGTAGATTCTTCCTAGCCCTCGAAGAACCGGCATCGCCACCAGTACTCCGACGCAAATTCGCGCGAGTCTCTTGGGCTGAAACGCTCGGACCAGCCATGGCCAGATGAAGTAATAGTGCTGCTCCACGCTCAAGGTCCATAGGAACGGGTAGGCGATATCCTTGGTGAAGAGCTCAGCGGCGTCCGACAAAAAGAACGCCGAGAAGGCCAGGTATGGCTTCGAGCCAATCAGTGCCCATAGTGCGAGAAGGGTCGCGTAATACGCCGGAAATATCCGGTACGCTCGGTTCACGTAGAAATTGCGGATGTAGCTTGGGCGGTCCTTGCTGTGAAGGAGCGCCTTCGTGATGAGGAACCCCGACAACACGAAGAAGACGTGCAGGCCCATCCAACCCTTAGAAGCGCTGGGCACGATGATCTTCGTCATCGCCCAGCTGGTCGGCTGCCCGGGAAACATCCACTGGAAGTAGTGGCAGTAGCAAACCAGCAACACCGATATTCCACGGAGCCCGTCGATGGCTTCATAACGTTCCGGTTGGCCTGCGGCTCGAAGATTCGTACGGACTTCCTCGATAGGAGCCCGGGCTTTTTGGGCTTGAGCGGAGAGAGCCATCAGTCGTCTCATCGGCAATTGTGAGGGAAAACTGCAGGGATCTCGTCGTTCTCGACGACAAACGCCCACCTGACGCATCGAGTGTGGACAGGTAATGTATGGCAGCTGCTATTATTGTGGTTACCATACATCTCGCGCCTGCGATCCCGGCGCAAGTTCAAGCAAGAACAACCAACCTCAACTAGCTGGCAGGGCAACCCCCTTCCATTTGGAGGATTCGCATGGAAATTCCACGTATCTTCACGCGTCATTTGGACACCCCTTACGCCGATCAGACCTATGAGAAGCGAAAGAGCGAGATCCGCGAACCCGACGGGCGGGTGGTCTTTCTGCAGGAGAATGTCTGCGTCCCCGCGGACTGGTCCCAAGTGGCGACCGACATTCTCGCGCAGAAATACTTCCGCCGCCGCGGGGTGCCGACGGATCAGGCGGGAAAAACGACGGGAGAAAACGACGCGCGGCAAGTGTTTCACCGCATGGCCGGTTGCTGGACGCACTGGGGGAAGGAGTACGGCTACTTTTCGAGCGAGGCCGACTCGAAGACTTTCTACGACGAGATCTGTTACATGCTTTCCCATCAGATCGCGGCGCCGAACTCTCCGCAGTGGTTCAACACGGGACTGAACTGGGCCTACGGAATCGACGGGCCCGCCCAGGGGCATTTCTACGTCGATCCGAAAACCGGCAAACTGGTGGCCTCCCAATCCGCCTACGAGCACCCGCAGCCGCATGCGTGCTTCATCCAAAGCGTCACCGACGATCTGGTGAACGACAACGGCGTGATGGATCTTTGGGTGAGGGAGGCGAGGCTTTTCAAGTACGGCTCCGGTTCGGGCACCAATTACAGCAACCTGCGGGCGGAAGGGGAGTCGCTCTCCGGCGGCGGCCGCTCGAGCGGTCTGATGTCCTTTTTGAAAGTCGGCGATCGGGCCGCGGGCGTCATCAAGAGCGGAGGCACCACCCGGCGGGCGGCGAAGATGGTCTGCCTGGATTTGGATCACCCCGAGATCGAAGACTTCATCAGCTGGAAGGTCATCGAGGAGCAAAAGGTTTCGGCGCTCGTCGCCGGCTCGAAAAATCATCTGCGTGCGGTGAAGCTGGTCGCCGACGGCTGTTTCCTCGAAGACGGTGCGATCGAGATAGATCCGCGGAAGAATCCTGCTCTGAAAAAGGCGCTTCAGGCGGCGCGCAAGTCCGACGTGCCGGATCACTATCTCACCAAAGTGCTTCAGCTCGTGAAGATGGGTCGCAAGGAAATCGAGTTCCCGACCTTCGACGTCGACTGGGAAGGCGACGCTTACCAGACCGTGAGCGGACAAAACGCCAACAACTCGGTCCGGGTGCCCAACGAGTTCTTTCTCGCGCTCGAAGCGAAAGGCGACTGGCGGCTGAAGTGGCGGCTCACGGGGGAAGTGTGCAAGGAAATCCCGGCCGCGACTCTCTGGGATTCCATCGCTTACTCCGCCTGGGCTTCCGCGGACCCCGGTTTGCAATACGACACGACCATCAACGAGTGGCACACGTGCCCGGCGGGCGGGCGCATCAATGCGTCCAACCCGTGCAGCGAGTACATGTTTCTCGACGATACGGCCTGCAACCTCGCTTCGATCAATCTCTTGAAATTCTATGACGACGAGAGCGGGAAGTTCGATATCGCGCGATTCAGTCACGCCTGCCGGCTGTGGACGGTCGTGCTCGAAATCAGCGTCTTGATGGCGCAGTTTCCGAGCAAGGCGATCGCCCAGCGCAGTTACGAGTACCGTACGCTAGGACTCGGCTATGCGAACCTGGGCGCGCTGCTCATGTCGATGGGAATCCCCTACGGCAGTCCGAAGGGCCAGGCCATCTGCGGGGCCATCACGGCGCTCATGACGGGCGAGGCTTACTGGACCTCCGCCGTGATGGCGGGAGAGCAGGGGCCCTTCGAGAGGTTTGGGGACAACCGGGAGTCGATGCTTCGGGTGATGAAAAACCACCGAAGGGCGGCCTACCGGCGCCCCGCCCCCGAGTACGAGGGATTGACCAATACTCCGGCGGGAATCGACGAGACCCTTTGTCCGCCGGATCTGCTTCGCGCCTGCCGCGAGGCCTGGGATCGGGCGGTGCTCCTCGGGGAGCGCAACGGCTACCGAAACGCCCAGGCGACGGTCATCGCGCCGACCGGCACCATCGGTCTCATCATGGACTGCGATACGACGGGCATCGAGCCCGACTTCGCCCTCGTGAAGTTCAAGAAACTTTCCGGCGGCGGATACTTTCGCATCATCAATCAGTCGGTGCCGCGGGCTCTGCGCAACCTCGGGTACGCCGACAATCAGGTGGATGCGATTGTTTCCTACTGCGTCGGGCGAGGCACCCTCGAAGGGGCCCCCCACCTGAACCCGGCCGCGCTGAAGGCGAAGGGCTTCACGGACGAGGCGCTTGCGAAAATCGAGCGCGATCTTCCCGGCTCCTTCGATGTGCGGTTCGTCTTCAACCCCTGGACCCTCGGGTTCGAGTACTGCAAAAAGGAGCTCGGTCTCAGTGAGGGACAGCTCAAGGATCCAGCGCAGAGTCTGCTGAGGTTACTCGGCTTCACCGACGCGCAGGTGGAAGAGGCGAATCGGTTCGTCTCCGGAACGATGACCTTGGAAGGGGCGCCGTACCTCAAGGACACGCATTATCCGATCTTCGATTGCGCGAATCGGTGCGGAAAGTTGGGGACGCGGTTTCTGCACTACGCGACCCACATCGATATGATGGCCTCAGCTCAACCTTTCATCAGCGGCGCTATCTCAAAAACCATCAATATGCCTTTCGAGGCGACCATCGGCGAAATTCAGGATGCGTATCACGATGCGTGGAGAAAGATGCTGAAGGCCGTGTCCATCTATCGGGACGGCTCGAAGTTGAGCCAGCCTCTCTCGGCGACCGCCTTCGCCGAGTCCTTCCAGGGTCTCGAGGAAGAGGAAGCGGTTCCGCTCGCGGCGGCGCCGAAAACCGTGGAGGAAACCCTCGAGCGCTACGAGCAGAAGAACCGCAAGCGGAGAGAGCTGCCGAAACGCCGGTACGGCTACACGGTGAAGGCGAGCGTCGGAGGGCAGCGTATGTACCTGCGCACGGGCGAGTACGACGACGGAACGCTCGGCGAGATCTTCGTGGACATGTACAAGGAGGGTGCCGCTTACCGAAGCCTGATGAACGCGTTTTCCATCGCGGTAAGCCTAGGCCTTCAGTACGGAGTTCCACTCGAGGAGTTCGTTTCCAAGTTCCACATGTTCCGCTTCGAGCCGAACGGGCACGTTCAGGATCACGACCACATCAAGTTCTGCTCCTCCATCGTGGATCTCATCTTCCGGGACCTCGCGATGAATTATCTGGGGCGCCACGATCTGGTGCACGTGCCGCCGACCGAGGAGCTGAAGCCGGTGACCACCTATGCGTCGTTAGGCATGGGCGTCGCGGCCTCGGCTAGCGGAGGCGGTGGCGGAGGCATGGAGATGGCGACCGAGGCGAACCCCGCGCTTCAGGCGCACGTGTTCACCGACATGGCGCTGACGCGGGAGGAATGGAGCTCCGACAATGCGCTGGCCTCACGGCTCGCGAAGGAGCAGGGGTACCAGGGAGATCCTTGCACCTCCTGCGGAGAGTTCAAATTAGTTCGTAGCGGAACCTGCCTTAGGTGCGTCGCCTGCGGCGGCACCTCCGGCTGTTCCTGAGGGAGGGGCGAGGAAGTCGCGGATGTCGCGGAACACGAGATCGCGGATGGCGTCTTTTTCTCGCAGGATGCCGTGCTTGGATTCCGGATAGGTGACGAGCTTCGCGTCCGGAATCCGGTGCGACGCCGTGTAGATCGCGGTGTTGCGCACGCGTCGGTCCTTTTCGGCCTCGATGAGCAGCACCGGCATGTTCAATTCCTTCATGTGGAGCCAGGTGTTCCAGGTGGCCCAGGCGGCTTCCGAAACCCATTGCACGCTCGCGCCGCTTGCGATCGGATCGTTCGGGTCGTTCAATTCCTTACGCAGCTTGTACTGCTCGGGCATGCGGCCGTCGCCGATGGTGTACTCGTCCGGCGGAGGCGGGCCTTCACCCGGCGCGTACTCCTTCGCTTTGCCCATCAGCTTGAGCGTGCCCGCGAGCGCCGCTCCGGCGAGGGTCGGCATGTTGTAAGGAAACTGAATCTGAAGCATCGGAGTCGCGAGGATCAGCTTATCGACTTCTTTGTTTCCCCGGCGAAGGGCGTGCTGGGCCGCGATCTGTCCGCCCATCGAGATGCCCATCATCGAGTAAGTGGGGTGATTCGGTTTCACGACGGCGTCGACGAAGGTGCCCATGTCGTCCACGTAGTCGCTGAAGCGATCCACGTAAACCATGTTCGGATTGTCCGTGATCCGGCCCGAGGTTCCGTGCCCCCGCTGGTCCAGCGTGTAAACGTTGAATCCCATTTCGGCGAGATTGTAGATTTGCTCGATGTGGGCGCTCATGGACTCCGTCACGCCGTGCACTAGCACGATGGTTCCCTTTGCGTTCGGAACTTCCCAATAGCGGTACTTGAGAGGGACGCCGTCCTTGCCCGTCAGAGTTCCCTGCACGGCCGACTGGTAGAAGGGAATCATCCGCTTCACGCCGTCTTCGTAGATCGTCGCTTCCGAAGTGGAGATGGGTCTCGCTTCACCGGGCGCCAGAGGTTTTGCGTGAGTGTCTCGGATGACTGGATAGAGGAACGTGCGGTTCATCCACCCGAGAAACGAGTAGGCCTCGCAACGCTTGCCCGCGAGCGCGTGCGTCGGCGCAAGCGAGAGCAAAGACAATATGAATACGAGATTGCGCACCCTACCTACCCAGAAAAATCCGTTAACCCGGCCTTCCTAATCTGCAAGCGGGCAGCCAAGCGCGTAGGCTTGAGCCGTGCCTGTATTCGCCGGGAGTCGTGGTGGAATGATGGAGCGATGTAAATGAAATGGGCGGAAGTTTACTGGCGCATGGAGCCCTCTTCCTTCTTCATGAGGAAGAGGTAGTTGAATCCGCGCAGGAAGTAGTTGCCTTCTTCGGCGGCCTTGTGCCAGTTGCCCCGTTTAAGCTTTTTGTTGCCGCGCACGACGCAGATGATGTCGACGGGCTTGAAGCGTTTTCGCATCAGAGAAAATAGCTCGAATCCGATGGGCGAGAACGGCCGCTTCTTCTGAAAGGAGTCGCTGACGTAGAGGGCGAAATAGCGGCGGTCCTTCAGTACGCGGTGGGCCTCCGCGATGACTTGCTCCATCGCTTCGAAATAGGCCGGCTCGTGGGCATCCAGTTTTCCGATGCAGTCCGGATTGTCCGAGTAGTCGATGTGGGTGGAGTAAGGCGGATCGAGGAAGACGAAATCCACGGAGTTCGCCGCGAGCGGCAGCTCTCTCGCGTCGGCGGCGTCGATGTCGGGCCGCGTGGGATTGAGATCGAAACCGCGTCCCCGCCGGCCGAGGTCGGCGCAAACGTCGAGGGTCGTCCCGCTTCCGCACATGGGATCGAGGACCAAATCGTTTTCCCGGGTGTAGCGCTTCAGGCAGTTCCAAATCACCCACGACGGCGTCGCGCCTTCGTAGTGCTTGGAGCCCTGTTCGCCGACGCCGTAATGCTGGGAAGGGTACTCCCAGAGGGTGGTCGTCTGCAGCTGGAGCTCGGGTCGCTTCCACAGCTTGAAGGGCTTTTTATGGCGGTCGGTTTCCATCGGGCCCTTTCAATACCATATCCGCCGCCCCCGGTTCCATCCCCGGGGCTTGCTTAGGGGGCCCAACTTCTCTAGGTTGCCCCCATGTCCATCATGGCCGAGCCCCATATCTACAGCCTGGTCATCCGGGAACAGCACCTGGACTCCTTCGGGCACGTGAACAACGCCGTTTACCTGACCCTGTTCGAGGAGGCGCGGTGGGAGCTGATTACCTCCAACGGCTATGGCCTCAAGGAGATCCTAGAGACAGGGGTAGGGCCGGTCATTCTGGGCGTGACCGTGAAGTTCCGGCGGGAGCTCCGCCTACGGGAGAACATCCGCATCTCGACCCAAATCACCGACTACCGCCGGCGCATCGGCTACATCCACCAAGAGCTGCGTAACGAGGCCGGGGAGCTCGCTACCGTCGCCGACTTCACCTTCGGCCTCTTCGACATGAAGAAGCGGGAGCTCGTGCCTCCGAACGAGCGCTGGATGCGCGCGTTCGGGGTGACCAAGCTTTAGACACCCCGACCAAAAGTTTTACACCTCGCTAAATCGCTGAAACTGGGCGCGCTTTTCGGGCGCCGCGAGATTCGTCCCCCGCGTGTGTCGAAGAAGTTTACAGGGGTGACGCAGGCGAGTCTCCGGAGCGAAATCGGATAGTGCTGGATTTCCAGCACCTTGTGAAAACGTCCACAAGTGGCATACGGAGTGCAAAGGCGAACCCCGAGATTAGAGATAAGAGAGAGCCCTAGAGAGGAAGAAAATTAGGAGTCAGCGCCATGCTGAGACCCATTTTTGCTTTCCTGTTTCTGTTCGGTCTTGTTTTTTTCGGTACCTCGTCCCAAGCGGCGGTGGAAGCGGAGTTGAGTGGAAGCGAATCGCCCGCGGGCGAGCCGGTTGCCAGTGAGATGGTGCCGGAAGAGAACATCACCTTTGCCCAAGCGGGCATAATCCCCGAAAGCGTGAATCCCGATCCATTCCCGATGAGCCGGCCTTTGCCCGGCCCCGTCGTGGCAATGGGTGACACCCAAGCGGTTCAGATCGTGACGGCGGAAGCCGCCCCGGCCCCCGCCGCCGATCCGCAGACGCGCATGTCCCTCATGCCGATGATCGGCGTGACGAACTGGGTGGGCCGCTGGAACAATCACATCACGAACGATGCGACCTTCGGCCTCGTGCTCGAAGCTCCGATCAGCCGGAACTTCTCGCTCGAAGCGGAAACTTCGTACGCGCGGTACGGAATCACCTACTCCTACTTCGCCCATAACTTCGACCTTTACGGCATCGGCGGTAACGGAAAGTTCTACCTCACGAGAGGCACGTTCAATCCGTACATCGGCGGTGGCATCATGGGCCTCTACTACAGCGGAATGTCCGCGGGCCCCAACAATCCTTACGCAGTCTACGACCACTGGCTGGGCAGCGGTCAGCTCATGGCAGGTGGCGATATCGCGCTCTCCCGCGAGATCTCCATCGGTGTGCGTGGGGCCTACGTTCGGCCTCTATTTAACCAGCCGGCGACGTATCATAACGGGGTGGTAGCTTTCCCCGGATACGAGGAAACCTCGGCCATCAACTCGGCGTTCTTCCGATTGATGGGTGCGGTCCGAATCGCGCTGTAAGGCCAGGCCTCTTCCTTCGCCGGCCGTCGTAGCATCGACGTCCGTCGAAACTTGAGGTTGGCTTGAACATTACGAGTGGTGGTGGAGGGGGGCCGGCGTTCGTCGGCTCCCCTTCTTTCTCTTTACTGAACCTGGACCAGCGTCAGCGGTTGCGGCGCCAGTTCGAAGTAGCGGCACCTGAGCAGCGTGCGAGAGGCATACTCCAGCCCGGAAACGATTTCTCCGTATCTTTGCTGTAGCCTCCGGGCCAACGGCTCGTCCTCGGGGCTCAAGAACTTCGAGAGGGGTGGTCTGTTTCCTTCCTCGAGACGAAACTCTTCCATCGTCACCGGATCCGAAGCGCGATCCACGATGTCCGCGATGTGCTCCAGACGCAAAAGCGATCGGGCCGCGTTGGTCAGCTGGCCGTCCTCGAAAATCATTCCCTGGGAATTGAAATAGGCTCGTCCCACGTTGCGGTCGGCGGCGTTGAGGCTTCGCACGGTGCTTAGGACATTCGCCTGCACGGCCGGGTCCGCGGGCGAATAGCCCACGCCGTAAATCGCGAAGAGCCGATCGAGGATCGCCTGCCCGCCGGGAGGGTCCGCCCAGAAGCGTTGCTGGAACTTGGCGCTGCTATCGAGCTTCGCTCGGTCGTGCAAAGTCAGAAACTCGTCGACCTGATCCCTCGTGACTCCGGGAAATTCGCTCGGGTCCATGTCGTAGAGGGCGAGTCCGAGACGCCGCGTCCGGAAAATGTGAAGACGATAATGGCGTTGAAGATCGGAGCGGGTGCGCACGTAGGTGTTGTCGCCGGTCTCCGCGACGGCACCGAAGCCGGCGAACAACGCCAGCAAAAGCAGCAGAACCCCTGAATTTCTCCCCCCGACCACGTTTACCTTTCTTGCAACGGACGGGCCCGCTCCCGCATACCGGCGGTTCGCCATGGGGGAGGGATGAATTCTGAATGTCTCCATGCCTAAATATCAGGCAGGCGCATTTCGGAGGAGCCAGTCGCCCCAGCTATCCTTGGGAATCTTCTGGTCCGGTCCAGGGAGGGACAAGGTCAGGGTCTCGCGCGCGCGGGTCAGGGCGACGTAGAGAATTCTCTTCGACTCTTCCTGCTCCCGCTCCTTCGCGGCCTCCGAGAGCTCGGAGTAAATTTCGTCCGTCACGGCTTCGCCGTTTTCTTTCCAGCGCAAACCAAAAACTCCGCCCTGTCCCAGCCGAACGGCGGGGGCCGCGCGCGGGCTCGATCGAAGGGCGTCGACGAGAAACACGTGCTTGAATTCCAAACCCTTCGCCCCGTGCACCGTCATCAGGCGCACACCGCCAGCGTCCGAGCCCGAACTGACTCTGAGATCGCCTCGGCGCCAGCGGCGCAAGCGCTCCACCGCCTCGAAAATCGGAGTGGACTCCGGCAGCAGTGCGGCCACGAGCCCCAGCGCGGCTTCCGAGTGCACGGGCATCTTGCCCGACGCTCGAAAGACTCCGCTTAAGGCCTCGCCGACGGTCGCGGGCGCGGATTTGAGAAGGGCAACCCAGGGGGCCGCCGCGCCGTCGGCGGAAAGTTTCTCGAAGAAGGTCCGCTCCGATCGTTTCTGAATCCGAAGGAGGTCGGCTCGCGTCAGGTTCACGTAGTCGGATCTCAAAAAGCCGATGAGGGCGAAGTCGTTCAGCGGATCGGCCAGGCACTCGAGAGCGTTCGCGAGATCGAGCACATCGTAGGACTCGAACATGGTCTCGCTTTGACGGAGCTGGGAGGCGATGCCTTGAGCGGTAAGCGCCGCCCGGTAGCGCGCAATGCGATCGGAAACGCGGAAGAGGAGCGCGACGTCCTCGGGCTTCTCGCCGGAAGCGATGAGCTCCCGCACCGCGGCCGCGACTTCGTCGGGCTCGCTCGCCGTTTCGGAAAACCGAATCCGCTTTCCGGCCGCGGCCCGGGCTTCGTCGGAGCGCCCGGCGGCCATCGCATGAAAGGGGACGGCGGTTCCTTCGAAGAGAGGCTCGGAAAGCGCGTTGATGATGCTCAGCAGATCCGGGCGGCTTCTGAAGTTCTCTTTAAGGTGGCCAACTTCGCCGCCGGCCGATTCCATCTCGGCCGCGGTCTGCAAAAACACCCGCACGTCGGCGTGACGAAAGCTGTAGATCGACTGTTTAGGATCTCCGACGACGAAAATGCGGTTCAGGTCTCCGCCGACCGCCGTGCGCAGAATCTCCCACTGCATCGGGCTCGTGTCCTGAAACTCGTCGATGAGCACCGCCTTGAATCGCTCCTTCAGCTTCTCCACTGCCTCGGGGGACTCCCTGAGAAGGCGCGCGGTGAGGCTTTCGAGATCCGCGAAGGTGTAAAGCCCCCGGGTGAGGAGCGCGTCGTCGAGACTCTTCCAAAGCGGAAGGCAGGCCGTGCGTACTTCGGAGGCCCATTCGCCGAGTCCCTCGGGCTTCTCCCGGTGGGAGCCCCAAAGATCTTTCGCCACCCGCCTGACGTCCGCGCGCGAGAAGCGGGAGAGCAACTTCTGCCAGACGGCCGGATCGAGCCCTTCCACCCAGTGGTCGTACTCCCGATCGAAGGCGAGCGCTTCGACGAAGGGATCAACGACGTTCTCCACGGCGGGAAGGCCGATGAGGCTTCCGAATTGTTCGAGAACGCCGTAGCAAAAGGCGTGAATCGTTCCGATGGAGGAGCTGCTTTCCACCTCGCGGATGAGCTGCGAATGATCTTGTTCCTCGGACTCGAGCCGCGCCGTGATGCGCTCTTTGAGCTGGGCCGAGGCGTCCTTCGTGAAAGTGACCGTCAAAATCTGGTGGGGCCGAAGGCCCCGGGAAAGCAGGCGGCGGTAGCGCTCTACGAGTACGGAGGTTTTACCGCTGCCCGCTCCGGCGATCAGCGCGTAGGGACGGTCGAGCTGCTCGAAGGCGCGGCGCTGTTCGATCGTCCACTCAGACATAGCCCGCTCCTTCCCGGCACATGGCCACGTAGTCGCAGCGCCCGCAAAGATCGAGGGCGGGGGTGGGATCGAAATCGGCGGCGGCGATGTGGTTTACGATCTCGGTGAGCTTCGCGCGACCCTCACTCACGAGATGATCCAAGGCGGCGTCGTCGAGGACGTGGCCACGGGTCATTGCCTTCTTCACTTCCTTCGGAAAGGCGCTTTCGTGAAGCAGGCCCCGGCGCACCTCGCCTTCTTTCAGGTCGTAGAAGAGCATGCCGGCCGGCCGCCTTCCGTACATCTGTTCCACGGCGAGCAGGTAGATGAGCGGTTGAAAGCTCTTTCCCTGGGAGATGTGTCCGGGCGAGAAATCGACGCTGCCCGTTTTGTAGTCGAGAATGAGGAGGTCGCCCTCCGGACTTTCGTCGAGCCGATCGATTTTCCCCCGCAGCACGAGCCCATTCCATTCGAAGCGGAAGTCTTTTTCGAGCGCGATGGGCTTGAACCGGTTGCCGAGGTTTTGCCGCAACGTCAGTTCCATCAGCGGAACTTTGGAGAGGAGCTCGTGAAAGGGGCCGCGCAGCTCCGCCGCGAGACGGGAGTCCGGCGCAATCTCCGGGGCCTCCTCGGACAGCGCCCGCGTGAAGGCGGCGGGGAGTCCCTTCGACCAGGCCGCCTCATCGGTCACCGGCTGCTCTTCCCGAAAAGCATTCTCCAAAGCTTTGTGCACGAGCTGGCCCAGAACGAGCGGATAGCCGGAGCCGTCCCGATCGGTCTGGCGGACGCGCAACTGATGGCCGAACCAGTAGCGCGAGGGGCATTTGGCGTAAGTCTCGAACTGAGTCGCGGAGAAGGGGCCGATCTCCTTCAGGGGAGAAAGCGCATCGCTCTGCCGGAGCGGCTTTTCGCGGGCCGGCAGCGAGAGCGTTCTTCCGGGGCCCGTGGAACCGAAGACCCAGCGCCGGGAATTCGAGCGGGCGGCAAAGTGCGCCCACGCGCTTTTTCCCTGGGCCTGAAGGCGCGAGGCCCGCGGCAGGTGAAAACCGTTGGCGGCGAGCACTTCGCGCTCGGACTCACGGATGAGCGGGCTCGTTTCCGGCCGGGGCGTCGCTTCGAGATTCGCGTGTACCACGATCTGAAAGTCCCCGGGCACGTCGATTCCCGGAAACGGCAGAAGAAACACGCGAGGACTTTCCGGTGGCGCGGGTTGCCCGGCTTCGGACTCAACCGGAAGAGCTCTTAGCGTTGCTTTGTCCACGTCGGAAAGAGGAAGTCGCTCGATTCCCTTTTCCCAAGCAGTCTCGTTCCAAAGGGGAGCGCCGTGCTCCGAAAGAAAGTGCGCGAGCCTCAACCGCTCGGGCTCGGCGAGAGATCCGCAGGCCCGCAGCGCTGCGAGTTTCCGGCTTCCCGTCTGCGCAGGAAGAGGATTGGTGTTCTTCGAAGCCGCGTGAAAGTCGTGGAAGGCCAGGCCCCGGGCTCTCAGCGCGAAAGCGAGCCACGCCCTTTCGCTTTCGGGGCCTTGAAAAAATAGGGCGGTCTTCGGCGCGCGCTCGCAAAGACGGGCGGCCATCTCTAAGCTTCTAGGTCCGCAGAGCGGAAAGTGCGCGGCCCGGCGGGCGCCGTCCACGGGGGAAAGAATCGCCCAAGGCTCGACGACAAAAGCGCCTGATACTCCTCCGGCCGCGGAGAGGCTGGCCGTGAGGTCCGCAAGCCCCTCGGGGCGCGCCGGATCGGGAACCACGCGCCACTGCCCGGGCGCCGGGGCGTCCAGGCCCGCGCGCCATTCGTCCGAGAGCGCCGCGAGGCGCGCGGTACGATCCTCGGCCAAGGGCGAGGAAAGGTAGAAACCGAGAAGGCTCTTCAGTGCGCGGTTTTTCGGGCTTGGCGGAAGAAGGGAAAAGGCGAAATCCAAATCATCGGAGCCGGCGAGCGGGGCCGCGCGCAGCTCTTCCAGGGCGCCGAGGAACTCGGCGGCCTGATCGGCCGCTTCGGGCGGAAGCTGGTCCGTGAGAAACGAGAGCCGCTCCGCCGCCTCGCGTTCCGGAGCCGGCACGAGTTCGTCGAGAGAAAGAACGGTGGCCGGGTAACCGGGGTGAAGCGCACGGAACATCGTCGCTTGCGAGAGAAGTTCGAATAGGATGTGCGGTGTGTCGTCGGGCAAGCGTGACTTTCCTAGGCCTCGGAATAACATGATCGCCCGGAGAAAGCATATGACGGAGTTCGTGGTCGGAGTCGGGAGGGTGACGCTTCATATCCGGCAAGCTCAGTCTTTGAAGGACAAACGAAGAGTCCTGCAGAGCCTGAAGCAAAAGATGCGCAACGAGGGCTTCAGCGTCACCGAGTCGGGTCACGCCGACGAGCCCAAGCGCGGCAGCCTCGGCTATGCTTTCGCCGGATCGAGTCCCGCTTTCGTCCGCCAGCGGCTCGAGGAAGTGGATCGGATGCTGGTCGGCGATTTCGTGGTCGTCGAGCACAACAAGGATGTCGTCGATTACGGCGGAGAAGATGCCTTTTCGGAGAACCCGTACCGTTTCCTGGATGAGGAGGATTGAAATGCGTTCGTTGCTTTTGGCTCTGTTGCTTTCGGTGAATGCGGTCGCGGCGACTTGTGGATACGACGGGAAGAACTTCTGGGTGCAAACCCGGCGGGGTCTCGTGAAACAGCCGGCGGCGGCGAACTACTCCGACGCGGTTCACGCTTGCGGCACGAGCATGGCGGTACTTTACGACGGAGACGAGATCATCGTTTACGTCGCGAAGACTCAGCGCTTTGAGACGAGAAACATCGCGAACGGGTTCCGCCGGGCGGTGGCCGCGGTGTCGGACCGGCTCGCGGGGGTTTTCGACGGGGAATCGGTGGTGGTGTTCGACGGAAAGAAAGGTAGCTTCGCGGAAGAGAAGGGCGCTTCGGGTTTCTACTTCGCTCAAGCTTCCGCCGGCCCGGGCCGCGTGGCCTTCTACGACGGCGAAAATTTTCTCGTCTACGACGAAGCGAAGGGTGCTTTTCTAAGACAATCCGCCGCCAAACGGAACGTCGACAGCCGCATGGAAGCCGGCGAGCGTCTGACGGCGTTTTACGACGGCTCCACGCTTTTCATCTACGATCAGGGCAGAGGGGAGATTCAGAGCCATCCCGTCTCCTTCACCCACTTCTCGACTTTGGTGGTCGGCCACCGGGACGTTTTCTTCTACGACGGAAAGAAAGTGATCGGCTTCTGCGGCGTCGCCCGGGGATTTGCCGCCGAGACCGCGGGCTTTGATCCCTACAGCCGTGGCTTCCACGACAAGTCCACCGGTCAGCTCGTCATCCGAGTGTTGTACGACGACTACCGGCTGATACCGGGCCGCTGCGAAATCGTGAAATAGTCTTAAGACGGTTAGGCCAGCGAGGATTCGGCGGAAGCGGGGGGCTTCACGGCCTCGAGGTGGTTCTGCCGCACCTGGTTCACGATGCCTTCGAGCTCTTTGAACTCGTCGTTGTGGCGCAGGCGGAAGTCGCGCGTCCAGTCTCCGCGGCTGTAGAGCCACAGCTGCCGCTGAAGGGCGATAACCGGGCCGGTGAGCTTGCGGGTCGCGAAGAAGGTCGCCGTGAACATTACGGTGATGGAAAACAGAAACAGAATGAAGAGCGAGATTTCGAGCAGTTTCTGCTCGCGGCGCACGACTTCGATGACTTGCGCGGAAACGCCGAGCTCGTCGCCCATGAAGAGGTTGTAGTTCCGCTGGATGAACCAGGCCATCACGAAGATCATCACGAGGGTCGTGAAACCCGCGACCAGCGTGAGTCCCATCGCGTACTTCAGTTGGACGGGGAGGCCTTGGTACTTCCGCTCCGTCGGATAGCGAAAGCGCATATCCGTTATTTTACAAGCAACGCGGCAAGTTCCGCTAGTGCGGGTAGGTCATGCAGTGCGCCGGTACGCCGGGGCAGGCGGCGGGACGGGATTTCTCCCATAGCCTTCTCGAAACGCTCGGCCCACACGTTTTGAGCGCGTCGCAAGGCGCCATAGAATTGAAGGATTTGGTTGATCCGGAAGTGGGCCTCGTCGTCGTCCGTGATTTCCCAGCTCGGCGGAAATTCCGGTTCCACGCGGTTGAGAATGAGAGCCGATAGAGGGATCCGCCGCTCCCGCAAGGTCTCCAGGAAAGCTTCGCATTCCTGATACCGCGTCTCGCTCGGGTAGCTCACCAATAGAAACGCGGTTTGCGGGTTTTGCAGGAGGGAGACGACTTCGAGATTGCGATCGCGAAAGCCCGCCTGCATGCCGTCCAGATCGTCCATGAACTCCGAGAAGGTCGTGATGAATTCCGAGCCCAGCACCTTTTCCAGAAATTTCATCGCGAGCTTCGTGCCCTTTCGGAAAAAGCCGAGGTACCCGGGCTTCTCGCCCTGAAACCAGCGCAGAACGGACGAGTCCATGAAGCTTGCCAGCCTCTGAGGCGCGCTGAGCAAATCCACCGCGTTCGAGGTGGGCGGAGTATCGACGATAATCTTGTCCCATTGGGGATCTTGCGCGAACTCGAGGAGCCGCTCCATGGCGGCGTACTCCTCGGTGCCTCCCATGGTCTCCGTCGTCGCGCGGTAGAGAGGATTGTTCAAAATCTTGTCTCTCTGCGCTTCACTCTTGGCGAAACGGGACATCACCTTGTCCAGGTAGCGCTGCGTATCGAGCATCGTCGCGTAGAGTTGGGCGTTCGGCGCGTCGGGGATCTCCACCTTTTGCAATTCCGAATCGAAACCGGCGAAACCCAATGCTTGCGCAAGCCGCCGCGCCGGATCCACCGTGAGTACGACCGTTTTCTTTCCGGCCTTCGCGTAGTGAACGCCCAGCGCCGCCGCGATCGTCGTTTTTCCGACTCCGCCGGGGCCTCCTATAAGGAAGACGCGCTTGTCTTTCCAGGCGCTCACGCTTCCTCCAGGGCTTCGGCGAGGCGGTAGACGGTTTCCGCGCGTTCCTCGCTGGCCAGCCGCTTGAGATGGGTGGTCGGCATTTCGAGCCGGGGCGTTTTCGAGAGCGCCTCCTTCTCCTCGGCGAGCCGGGCTTCGTGAAACTCGAGGGCCGCTTTCGCCTCCGCGGGAAGAACGGATTTTTCGTCTGGGCTCGCAAGCGGGGGCGTGCAGCGGTTCAGATGGAGCCGGCCCCACCGGAAGGGATGCAGGGCTGCGAGCTGCGGTTTCGGCTCGGGCGCTTCGGTGACCGGCAGCTCTTCCGGGAGCGTCACCAGATCGAGACGCACCGAGGGGGCCCGGAACATCTCCTGAATCTTTTTCGTGTTCTTATGAACGATGCCGAAGGTAAAAACTTTTTGCACGCCGATGGGCGAGCGGAAGAAGCTGGCCGCGTGCCCGCTCGCCGGTAAATCGACGAGAACGAGGTCCACGTCGCCGTGATCCCACAGATCCCAGATTTTTCCGGCGATCACCGTGTCGGAAAGTCCCGGCGCCGCGAGAAGAAAGGTTTTCAGAACCGGGTTGTCGAACACCGCTTCGTAGAGCGCCTCGAACTTCACGATGTGGAGCGCGTACTCCTTGAAACATCCCATCGTCGTCAGCGGGATCCATTTGATGTGAGGATCGGAGATCGGAACCGGCGGAGCCGTGTCCCCGAAAGGATTCCAACCGCAGACGGCCACCCTCAGGCCGCGTTTTCTGGCGGCGACGGCGGTCGCCCAGGCGAGCGAGCTTTTTCCGACACCGCCTTTTCCGGTGAAGAAAATCAGCCGCTTTCGAAGCGTATCCGACAGGTAAGGGCCCAAAGACATGGCCGCTAAACTACACCCGAACTGAAAGGAAGGGGAGCTTTGGAAGATCGAGAGCGAGAGCGAGCGCAAGGAAGTCTATCCGATCTCGAATTCTCAAATCCAAGGCGAGGGCGAAAGTCTGCAAGTGCGGGGCATGCGATCAAGAAGTCTTCCTTGCGCTCGCTCCCGCTCCCGCTCTGATTTTAAGCGGGCAGGAGGAGGGCCGCCTTGCGGGTCTCAGGTTTGCGTACGTGGGCGATGATGATCTCGGCGACGCGATTCGAGAAGAGAAGTCCCGTGTGACCGACGCGGTTCAACCGGATGTTTCTCACTCCGGGCCACCACTCGGTGCCCGTAGGCCGCATCAGAATGTCGTAGCTTCCCGAGATGGCGATTGCTTGAGTCCGCCGGGGAGGGCGGCAGCCGGCCAGCCGCCGGAAGGTCTCGCTGCCCGGGCTCAGCTCGCGGTGGCGCTTCAGCGGCGCGAACCTCGACCATTGAGTGCCCCGGTGGGGGGAGCCCAGGGTCACGAGCGTGCGGACTTCCCCGTCTCCCTTGAGGATCTGAACGTAGTACCGTGAAACGATTCCCCCCAGGGAGTGGGCGACGATGTCGACCTGATCCACGCCGTATTTTTCCTGAAGGCGGCCAACGGCGGCCCCGACCTGTTCGGCCATCTGAGGGATGGTGTGGAAGGTCGTTCTGAGATTGAGCTCGTGAAGGTCGGTGAGTCCCCGAAGCGCGAGGTTCTGTCTCATCCAAACGAAAGCGGATCCGTTGTGAAAAATTCCGTGAATGAACAGTAAAGGAATCCGGCGCGAGCCTTCCCGGCGCCGGCCACGGGCCAGCAGCGGAGAGGGAAACACCGGGATCGTATAGCCGGGAATGCCGAGCGGATAGAGGTGGGAAGCGAGCAGTGCCGCCCCGGTTTCCCGCAGCAGCGCGTGTCCCGAACGGGCTCCCTCCGAGAATTTTTTCCCGATCCGTTTGGCCATATCCACCCAGTTTCCCCGAGGGGAGTAGGGACGGCAATAATGCCTTGAGTTAGCCAAGGGGCTCCGAACGTGGTTAAGATGGCCTTATTTCTTGACACTTTTGGCCTCCGGAACGATAAATTTCGACGAATTTTACGCATAAAAATTGCCGCATAAAGGAACCCGAAACCCATGCCTAAGCCACCCTTTCGTGAAACCCCCGAGGGAATGAGCCGCCGAGCTTTTGTCTCCTGGCTTGCCATCGGTTGGGCCGGTTTTGCGGGCGCCCTCGGAGGCGGACTCACCGCCATCGGCCGGCTTTTCTTCCCCAACGTCACCTTCGAGCCGCCTCAGGAGTTCAAGGCGGGCTTCCCTGGCGAGTACACCGCCAATAAGGTGGACGAGCGTTTCAAAAAGAAATTCGGCGTCTGGATGGTCAGAGACGACAAGGGCATCTTCGCCCTTTCCACGGTTTGCACCCATCTGGGTTGCACTCCGAACTGGCTGGACGCCGACCGGAAATTCAAATGCCCCTGCCACGGCAGCGGCTATTACATGACGGGCATCAACTTCGAAGGCCCGGCTCCCCGTCCGCTAGAGCGGTTCGCTATCTCGCTTGCGGAGGACGGCCAGATTTTCATCAACAAGAACATGAAATTTCAGCAGGAGAAGGGGCAATGGTCTGACCCGAAGGCCTTCCTCACGCTCGGCTAGCAGGTAGTACGTCATGGCAGACAAACCGAACCTCATCGAATCGATCCGGCAGTCCCAGGCCTGGAAAGCGATTTTCCGCCACGGCCCGCCGACGAGCCCGCGGAACAAGACGCTCATCATTTTGATGAACACGTTCCTGCACCTTCACCCCATCCGCATGAAGAAGTCCGGTGTCCGGATGAGCTTCACCTGGTGCATGGGTGGCATCACGTTCTTTCTGTTTCTCGTCGAAACGTTCACCGGCGTGCTGCTGATGTTCTATTACCGCCCGACGGCGGAATTCGCTTACGCCGACATCATCGCGCTGCGCGAGCACGTTCCGATCGGCATCATGCGCGAAGTGCACCGCTGGGGCGCTCACGCGATGGTCATGGCCGTGTGGCTCCACATGTTCCGCGGA
>CAZZHG010000044.1:27357-40509 GCA_964653655.1 uncultured Pseudobdellovibrionaceae bacterium | reverse complement strand
CTACGCACAGGTCTCTACCTCTTCCTCGGCTGGATCGCGGTGGTAGCGATATACCATCTAAGCCAAACGCTTTCCCGAGAAGGCTTCACGTGGCTCGCCGCCGGCGGCGCCTTTTATACGGTGGGCGCCGTCATCTACGCCGTACAGAGGCCGGATCCGTTCCCTCCCCACTTCGGGTTCCACGAAATCTGGCATCTCTTCGTGCTCGCCGGAAGCGCGAGTCACTTCATGAGCATCCGCTCTATTCTTTAGTCCTGGAAGTTGAAGTTGTGGACCCCGCGGCCCACGTGCATCTGATAGAAGCCGAGGCGCTGCTTGTCGCCCTCGCACGTCATCGAGTTCGCGAACGGGTACTCGAACGCGTTCGAAGAATGCACGCAGAACTCGGCCGGGCCCTGCCAGAAACGCTTCTGGCCGTTGTCCACCCAGAAACCTCCGATGTAGAGATCTCCGTCGTACCTGCCCTTGCTCTGAACCTTGCACTCGCCGGCGTTGAGTCTTCCCCAGCCCTTGCTCGTCCAAGTGTTGTCCTCGTACATCACGGTCGAGTGGAAAACGACTCCGGGAGTCTTGTTGCAGTAGCGAACGTAGGTGCGATCGTCGTTGAAATTAAAGGTGCCGGGATTCGCGTGGTAGAAGCCGAGCATCTGGCCGCCCGCCTGAGAGCACTTGTTGGCGTTGTCGACCCTCGAGTTCGTGTAACGGAACGCTTGTCCTCCGGGACGGATGCAGAAGCTTCCGGAGTTGCCGACATAGGTGTTACCGAAGGAACCTTTCGCGAAGAAGTACGCCGAGTGCCGGCTCTGATTGAACGTGAAATTCTTGCAATCGCCGGGCTGAATTCCGTACCAGCCCTGGGACTCGACTCCGCCGCTCGATCCGGAACCGAACACGGGGTCGATGGTCATCGCCGTGATGGCGTAGGCGACGTCGAGAACTTCCGACGTCCGATTGCAAATGTTGTAGTCCGCGCCCTTCGCCTGAGCCGCGATCAGTACCGCCAAAACCAACGCCGAAATCCGCATCCGAAACCTCTCTCTATATAAGGAAGGAGGTTTGTAGGCGGCCCAACGCGACTCGTCAATAGGCAGGGCATGCAGGACGGGTACAAGGGTTCGACAGGTGAATACCTCCTGTATTCAAGGATTTCCGAAGGATTTCGAGGCGCGAAATCTGGCCGGCGGCGTGCATTCTTCCGGGAGACATCCACTTTGACCGGGGGGACAGTGGAAAGAATCAGGGCCGCCTACTTCCTTATTTGCGTGTCTCTTTTCTCGAGCGCCGGGCTGCGCGCGGGATCCGACTTCCATTCCGTCAAAACGGATCTCCTGAAATCAAAGGAACCTCTTCAGAATGCGCCAGTCTGGGACGAGCTCATCAAGTCGGAAGCCCGGCGCCTAAAGACCGAGCTGGGAGCGACCGCGCCCGAGACGAAATCGGGATGGGAAGAGCTCATGGAGATCGAAGCCCAACGCCTCATGGAAGAACGAAAGGAAGCGGGTACCGACGGGAAAGAACTGGTTCCGACTTCGGTCGCCTCGGAAGAAGTTTTGCAAAAGCTTCCCGAATACGATCCCGATCGCGTGCAGAAAGCCACCGAGGAGATGGCCCAGGCCTTCCGGCGGGCACGCCCGTCCAGCTGGGAGGACCTTGCGAAAGTGGGCGGCGATTTTTTCAAGATTCCGCCGGGCGCGCAGCTTCCGCCCTACAACCAGGAGAAGGTGTCAAACGCGGTCGAGGGACTCGCCTCCGACATTTCGCGCGGAAAACCCGGCTCGTGGGAACAGCTCAGCGGCATGCTAAAGCCGTACACGAAGGAAATTCCGGCGGAGGTGATGCAAAACGTGATCGCCAACCGAATCTCCCAGCGCTACGAGGCCGGTAAATCGCAGGACAACCTCTCCAAAGTGGAAAAGGCCGGAGAGGCGGGAAAAAATTTGAGCCAAGCGGCAAGCGCCGCTTCGAATCAGGCCGCGAACAAGGTGGAGATGTTCTCGCAGTTCTCGCCGCCTCAGATGCAGCAGGCCCCCGTCGGAAATCTTCCCGCGCAATCGTCGGGGAATTGGACCGCCGGAATCAACTCGCCCGTCGTCGCCGGCGGCGGCGGATCCGCGGGCCGGGGTTTCTCCGCGGGCGGCGGATCCTTCAGCGGCGGAACTTTTCCCAACTCTGGATCGGTTTCCGGCGCGGGCGCGCCGGGCGCTCCGGCGGGGGAACGCAAGCCTGCCCCACAGGGTTACGTGGACGGATCGAGCTCGGCCTCCAGCGGAGCGGAATCGGACACGAGATCGCCCCGCCAGTTCGAGGCCGCTTCCGGTTCGAGCGGGCCGCCTGCGAATATTTTCAAGTCGGGAAACTTTTCGGACTCGAAAGACACGGCGTCCGGAGCGGACAAATCCGGATTGAGCGCGGAAAAGAAACCGGAATCGGCGGACCCTGCCCCGGCCGTCGCCTATCTGGAAATCGGCCAGATTCCAGCGGGAGCCGCCGCCGCGCCCGCCGGCACCGCCTTCACGATCAACAAACCCGAGCTCGATTTGGAAAACGGTGAGGCCGCCGAAAACGCCGCTTCGTTGCCGCCGGACACGACGGAGACGGAGAACTCCGCCGGAAGTTCTTCGTCGCAAAACAGCTCGGCGGAGGAACCTGGCTTGAGCATGGAAGCCGCCCGGGCGCTCGTGAGACGGTGGCTACTCGCGGCGCTCGATGTGGAAACCGCTCGGCGCGCAGACGGCCCGGCGATTTCGAGAACGCCTGCTTCCGCGGCCGACGTAAAAGCGGCGGCCCTCGCCGAGGACGACGCCTTCGACGTCTTTGATTTCTGGAAAATCAGCCGCGGCGCCCGGCACGAGGCAATCGTTCGCTGGGGTGCATCCGTAGGTTTACCGTCGGAAAAAGCCCTTCTGCTGTATCACGCGGCGCTGGCCGCCGCCTGGTGCGCGACCTTCGCGTTCGCCGGATACACGTGGTTGCGCTGGCGCGCTTTCCGTCGCCGCCGCCAAACGGCCGCCGCAAACATCGAAAAAGATCCCGCGCGGGAACGGTTCGATCGAGCGGGCTGACCCACCAATTGTGAAGATTGGTTGTCCGTCCACCCAACCGCGTGGGAGAAGATTGGGTTAAGTTTTTTTTCTTTACCCCACTATTTCCCAACCGATCCGATGGGTTGCCCAATTGTGAGGCCCGCGCGTGATACAGCGCGTTCGTAGGGCTGTATCCTGAACCCTAGGTACGGGTTCCTGTACGTTGTGTCCCCTTTCCCGTCGCTCCCCGATCAAACCCCCGTATCAACTCGGTTCCTTTCATCGCCCCAAGCGGAACGTAATTGGTAGGCGCGAATGGTTGTTTCCCTCAAAACTTTTTTCCGGGCACTCATGGTCGGCGCCGCCTTTGCCGGCGTGTGCCGTGCCGACGTCGACCATACGTCGAAGAACGCGATTCAGATCACCGGTAACTTGCCCGACCTGGGCAGCAACATCGCGGGCAGCATTTCGCTCGCCAGTCAGCTCGCCAATGCCACTTTCCCCGCGGTCGTGCTTCGCGCACCGAACCAGTTCGTTTCTTTCCAGCTCAACACGTCCGCCATGAGCAGCCAGGCCCTGAATCTTCTGCCGTCGAACATGCAGAACGGCGGAAAAGTGGTGGGCATGAACATCAAGGGCCTCATGACCACGGTTCCCAACTTCATCGATCCGCTCCAGGAAGTAGCTTCCGCCACGCCTTACTACACGGTGCTGAACGAAAACCCGGAAGCGGATTACCAAAGACAAGTCTGGATTCAAATCGCCTGGCCGAACGGCAGCAAGAAGCTCACCAACACCTACTTCGTCGGAACGGCGTACTACGACCGGGAAAGGGACAAGGACGGCGGCGGCGAGTACGTGACCGGCCAGTACGACGTTACCGGCACCCCCTACTTCATCGGCAGGAGCCGCATTCCGGGCTTCTACAGCAGAGGAAAATACACGGCGACGGGCTCCACGCCCGGCAAGCAAGGAACGATCTTCTCTTCGCCTCAGGGCGCGGGAATTTTCCGGACGGAAGCCAAGACCGTATTCATGTTCATGCCGGAGACGGACACCAACGTCACCTTCCTGACGAACAACTTCAGCAACAAGAGCTATATCGGCCTTCTCTACGACAGCACGTCCTCGTCGGCGACCCGTCAAATGAAGGGCACCGCCGCGATCGTGAACGGCCGGTTCCGCGTCACGCTCAAACCTTATCAGGACGCCGTGACCGATACGCTTCTGCCTTCGAACGATCCGAACTATTTCGAAGACACCATCGTGATCAATCCGGAGAACGCGAACCGGCCCGTGAAGGGTACCTTCATGGGAACCCTCATCCGCACGGGAGCGGGTTGCACCCCCAACGCGCCGGCCACCGATTGCCGCGCGAAAGCCATTTGCATCGGAATGGACAGCCTTCTGTCCGGCTCGGTGATCACCTGCTCGGCGAACACACCGGGGTTCGCGGATAAACCGTGCACCTACATCCTGAACAGCCCGGATGCCGCCCCCGCGGCGCCGACGAACGTGACGGGATCTCAAGGTAACAACGAAGGCGAAGTGAACCTCGCCTGGAACGACTCGTCGAACATCGAAACGGGTTTCGATATTTACTTTGTCGACGAAAAAGGGGACCGGTTCGACGTACGAGGAACCAACGGCCTGTTCCCGACGACCATCGCGGAAAAAACCACCCACACGGTGACCGGTCTCCGGGCGGGTGACTATTACACCTTCTACGTACGCGCCCACGGCACGGACGGAAAGGATTCCGCCTGGGTTTCCACGGGCACGCTTCCCATTCGGGCGACTCCCGTCGGCGACGGCGGCGCGCTGCCCCCCCGCCCGGTCATCAACAGCGCGACCGTGATATCGGACTCGGAGATCGAACTCGACGTTTCGTTCACGGGCGGCACTTACTTGCGGATCGAAATCAGTGAAGCGAGCGGCGCTTACACCTGGGCGGAAAGCTTCACGGCGGGGTCGGTCTCCAATCCCTTCACGCGCTCGGTTACGGGTCTCGCCCCCGGTACCATTTACCACTTTCGAGTGGTCGCTCACGACGGACCGATCGAAAGCGAAATCTATTCCGAGTCGGTTTCCGCTCAGACGCAGGATCTGCCCGTGCCGCCGCCCTACAACCTGACGGCCACCGCCAACGCGCTCGGTATCAATCTGGCGTGGGAGATACCCGAGGGTACGAACGACTCGGTGAAGCTCCAGCGCAGCGACAGCGGTTACGACAGCTGGAACGACATCGACCTCTCCGGCTCGGCCACCTCCTACACCGACACCGGACTGACCGAAGGCACGACCTATTATTACCGCGTCTCCACCATCCGCAGCGCACGCCGGTCCGCTTACACGGACATCAAATCCGCCACTTTCGGCACGACGTCCCTCAGCGGACCGTTCAACCTCAACGCGAAAGCGGTGTCCACGAATACGATCCTGCTCAGCTGGTTCAACAACCTTCCGATCAACGCCCAGGGAATCGAGATTCAGATGAGCACGGACCAGAGCACTTGGATCGTGCTCGCCACGGTCGGCTCGACCTCCATGACCACCGCGGTGGGCAACCTGGAGGCCGGAACCACCTACTATTTCAAGGTTCGGTCGTTCGCGGGGGCCGCCTACTCGAGCTACTCCAACCTTGCTTCCGACACGACGATTTCCCTCAATAGCGCCTGGGTGCCCACCACCCTCGTCGGCGCCCCCTCGGTCCGCGCCTACCAGACCGCGGTATGGACCGGGTCGAAGATGGTCATTTGGGGCGGTTACGGAATGGCCGGCTTGATCAAAACCGGCGGACAGTACGATCCTCTTACGGACTCCTGGACCCCGACCAGCACGTTGAACGCTCCGTCGGGCCGCTACTGGCATAACGCCGTATGGACCGGATCGCGCATGATGGTTTGGGGCGGACAGGACGAAGACCACGGCGGGCCGCAAAACAACGGCGCGCTCTACGACCCCACGAGCGATACCTGGTCGCTGGTCAACCAGACGGGCGCCCCGGGCTCCCGGCTGATGCAGCACATGGTATCGACCGGTTCCGAAGTGATTGTTTGGGGCGGCTACCACGTCACCCAGTTTCCTTACCCGCGCGACGGCGCGATTTTCAACCCCACGACCAATACCTGGCGCGCGATGGCCCATCCGGGAAGCACGGCGCCGGATGCGGCCTGGGCCGCTTGCTCGGCTTTCACGGGAACGAAATTCCTCTTGTACGGCGGTTACTACTCCAACGCCGGCGGCGTTTACGACCTCGCCACCAATTCCTGGTCGCCCATGCAGTCGACCGGAGCCCCCCCTTCGACGTTCGGACCGGCCTGCGCTTGGAGCGGAACCGAGTTGATCGTTTGGTCCGGAACGACTGTCTCGGGCCAGAAAGTGAACACCGGAGGACGCTATAACCCGACGTCCAACACCTGGACCGCGACCTCGACGACAAACGCGCCGACCGGACGCAACTGGGCCACGGGAGCTCCCGGCCCTTGGGCGGTTTGGACCGGCACCCACTTCGTGGTTTGGAGCGGCTGGGACGGCGACGACAAGCCCAATACGGGCGGTATGTACAACCCGGCGACCAACACGTGGACCGCCACGTCGACCTCGGGCGCGCCGAACGGACGCACGGATCACAGCGTGGTTTGGACCGGCAAGGAAATGATCGTGTGGGGCGGCTTCACGATGAACTACTACGAGAGCTCAGGCGGCCGATATACGCCTGAAGTCTCCGGAGTCGGCATTCCGGCGACGCCGACGAGTCTGGCGGCCACCGCGGCCGGCTCCACCCAGATCAACCTGACCTGGGCGGACAACGCGAGCAATGAAGGCGGTTTCCGCGTCGAGCGCAGCCCCAACGGGACCTCGAGCTGGACGGCAGTCGCGACGAACCTTGCGGCCAATACCAAATCTTACTCCGACTCCAGCTTGACCGCCGCCACCGCCTACTTCTATCGGGTGCGCGCGTTCAATTCCTCCGGCGACTCCGACTGGTCGAGCACCGCCAATGCGACAACTCAAAGCGCTTCGGCTCCGGCCAATCTGCAGTATGTCGCGGCCAACAGCGTGTCCAACATTCCCGGCCCTTACACCGGCACCGGCACGACGACTTACATCGCGGTTCAGCTGAAAAATATCGGAGGCACGCTCGCCACGAGCCTGTCCGGCTCCACGTTCCCGACCGGATCGCGTTTCGGATACAAAGGCGGGGGAGCCTATCCCGGCGCCGGCGGCACCTGCGGCACCACTCTCGCGGCGGCGGCCACCTGCTACATTCAGCTTCAATTCAGCCAGCCCGACGTATCCGATCGGGGCAACTACGCCGCCACCTACACGACGACTTACAACGGCCAGACGAACGGGATCACGGTCAGCTGGGCCCTCAGCGCGGACCCCGGCCAAGCGGTTCCTCCCGGCACTCCCACGGGACTCGCGGTCGTGGCCAACGGAGACACGGCTCTCGACATTTCGTGGACTCTCAACGGCGAGTCCACCTCGGTCGCTCTCGAGCGCAGCTTGAATGCGAACAGCGGATGGGCCGCCGTCTTCACCGGCGGCGCAACGGCGAACACCTTCAGCAACACCGGACTCCAGGCGGATACGACCTACTACTACCGCGTCCGCGCGGAAAAATCGGGCGTCTACTCGGGCTATTCCGAAGTGAAGTCGGGAAAGACGCCGGCGGTGGGCGCGGCCGATCTCAAATTCTATTACAACACTTTCAACATGTGGAATAAGCCCTACGTGACCGGCACGGTGCCTCACTGGGGCGCGATGATCAAAAACGTCGGCGGCCGGGCCGCGACGAACGTCGTTTTCTCGGGGCTCACGGCGCCGTTCTACCTGAATCCGAACGAGACCACGATGTACTCGATTCCCGCCTGCGGAGCCACGATCCTGCCCGGCGAGATGTGCGTACGAATGGTCTATTTCGTGAGCCCGAATACCGGCACGTCGAGCTCGTACAGCTCGACGCTGACGGCGACTTACAGCTCCAACACCACGAACGGGCTTACGGACACGATGACCCTGACCGCCTACCCGGGACAGGCCGCGCCGCTGCCGCCCGATTGCTTGAACCTGACGGCAACCGGCGCGAACTCCATTTGGACTACCTGGATCGACGTGGCCACGGACGAAGATCAGTATCATTTAGAGCGCCGCAACGACTCCAGCGCGGAAGGCTGGGTTGAGATCGCCACGCTGAGCGCCAACACGACTTCCTACACCGACTCGACCGCTCCGCTGGCCGAAACCGTTTACACCTACCGCGTCCGGGCTTCGAAGAACGGCGTGTACTCGGCTTATTCGAACACGTCGGCCACTCAGACGTTGTCCCCGGCCCCCTCCAACCTCGCGGTGTCCGCGGGCGCCCAGGGCACTCTCAACATCACGTGGAAGGACAACGCGAACAAGGAAACCGGTTACGGCCTGGAACGCAGCCTCAACGGCTCGTCGAACTGGACGACGATTCCGGTCGAAGCCAATGCGGTCAGCTATTCGGACAGCGGTCTCGCGGCCGCGACGACCTATTACTACCGGGTCCGCGCTCTCTGCGGCCCGGGATGCGCGTCCGCCTACACGAGCAACGCGAGCGCGGCGACGGCGGCAGCGGTAACCGCGTCCACCTGCACCGGCTCGGCGCTTTCCAACTCGCCGTTCGCGGCGGGCAGCGGAACCGCTTCCGATCCCTACCAGATTTGCACCGCCACTCAGCTGAACCAGGTTCGTAGCTACCTCAGCTCGCAGTTCAAGCTGATGGCCAATATCGACCTCAGCGGCGTCAGCTTCCACAGCATCCCCGGGCTTTTCTCCGGAGTTCTCGACGGAAACAACTTCCACATCAAGAACTGGACCTATCTCGGCGACGCCACGGACACGTCGGGCGCGACCTGGCTCGGCTTCTTCTGCGAAGTGGGTAACGCCGCGGTCATCAAGAACATCACTTTCGACAACATCAACATCGTCACCTCGCGCCACAACGTGGGCGGAGTGGTCGGAAAGCTCACCAACTCGGCGGTTCTGCAGCGGGTGCGCACCAGCGGCGGCCTGATCAGCTCCTACATGGACGGCTCGGACACTCAACTCAATTCTTCCGCGCATTCGGCGGGGGGCCTCGTAGGGTTTCTCGGCACGACCTCCGCTCTGATCGACACTTGCTCCTCCGGCGTTAATATCGAGGGTCTCGCCTGGTGCGCCGGCGGACTAGTGGGAAACAACGGCCACTACTCGGGCCCGTCCTCAATCCTCAACAGCTACGCCACCGGAAACATCGCCGCTTATGTGGCGGCCGGCGGGCTCGTGGGAATCATGGCCGCGGGCCCGAACCCGATCACCAACAGCTACGCCAAAGGCAACACCACCAAGGTCGATTTCAACGGCACCGCGGGCGGACTGATCGGAATGTTGATGCCCGGATCCGCGAACAACTTCAATTGCGCCGGAGACTACATGTCCCGGGCGAACCCGGTGGAGGTCACGTGCGGCAGCGTCGTTACGGAGGCCGCCCTGAAGACGCAGGCGACTTTCGTGGGCTGGGATTTCGCCAATATTTGGGAAAAACCGGCGAACCAAACGCCCCGCCACCGGTGGGAAAACCTGGTCTCGGGCGCGGGTGCCCCGCCCTCCACGCCGGCGGTCATTTCCGCGACTCCGGTTTCCTCGAGCCAGATTACGGTTAGCTGGACCGACTCCTCGAACAACGAAACGTCCTTCCGCCTGGAGCGCAGCACGAACCTCACTACCTGGACTCAGATTGCTTCTCTCGCCGCGAACACGGTCTCCTACGACAACACCGGTCTCACTGCGAGCACGATCTATTACTACCGCGTCAGGGCGGAGAACAACGGCGCCTACTCCACCTACACCGGAGTCGCCTCGGCGACGACCGGCGGCGGGCCCGTACTCACTCTCGTTTCGCCCACGCCCGGCCAGACTTACACCTTCCCGAACGCCATCATCGGAAATGAACATACGGTCACCTACAACCTGACCAACACCAGCGGCTCGACCATTTCCGGAGTGTCGGCTTCGCTGGCGAAGGGCACTTATTACGCCCTTACCTTCGGCTGCGGTAACAACGTATCGGTCACCAACAACGGTTCCTGGTGCGTGCAAGTCCATTTCAACACTCAGGTGGAAGGCGAGCTTTCCGACACCATCTATCTGACCTGGACCGGCGGCTCGATCTCCCACAACTTCACCGCGAACACCTTCGCCCCCGTGAAGAGCGTGGCCGCTAAGTTCGACAACATTTTCCGCGCCGAAGTGGATTGGAACACCAATCCGAAGGCCTCGGGCAACTTCAACCTCGACATCGAGCGAAAGGTCGACAACGGCGCTTGGAGCACCGTGACCACGCTCACCGCCGATCACCAGCATTTCACGGATAACCTTCTCTGGGCCTCTTTGAAGAGGTGGCTCGTCTTCGCGGGCGCCGGTAACTTCAAGGAACTCTCCCCGGCCGCCGCGGGCACTCAGGTGCGGTACCGGGTGAAGAGTTACAATTCAACCCTGGGTCTCAGCGTCTACTCCGATACCAGCTCGCCCATCACCCGCGCCGCGGACGCCACCGTGGGAAGCCCCCCGCTCGCGCCGGAAAAGCTTAGCGCCACTCCTGTATCGACGAGCCAGATCAACCTTTCGTGGACCCTGAAGTCCACCAACGAAAGCAAAGTTTACATTCTGTACCGGAGCCGCAACTCGTCCGGCACCTACAGCCAGCTCGCGGAGCTCAACGCGGGAACTTCGAGCTACAACCACACAGGCATTTCCCCGAACACCGGATACACCTATGCGGTGTACGTGAAGAGCGGGGGACAGAATTCGCCGCTCTCGAACGTCGTGAGCGCCACAACGAACGCTCCCGCGCCGCCGAGCGCGCCGAGCAACGTCAATGCAACGGCCGCGAACGCCTTCCAGATCAATTTGAGCTGGAACGCGGTCGGCGGATCGCCCTCTTCGATCGAAGTGTGGAGAAGCGAAGTCTCGTCCTCCACGGGCTTCGAAAGGAAGATTTCCCTTCCGGGTACCGCGACGAGCTACATCGATAACGGCCGGTCCCCCACCACCCAGTACTGGTATTACTTGATCAGCGTCAACGCCGGCGGAAACTCCGGTCATTCCCAGACCAAGACGGCCACGACGCCGGCCCCGCCCATCATCGTACCGGGAAGCCTCGACGTCGAGACGCCGTCGGTAAATCAGAACATTCAGGGCGGCCGACTCATCGTACGTATCGCCAACAATACGATTGCCACCGTCCGACAGCTCTCCGTATCGACGGTTCTCAGCGGCGCCTGCGTGCCGATCGGAAACCTCCCGGTGGCCCCGGGCGCCAAGGTGGAATACGACTGCGGCACCGGCTTCGTCGGTAGCGACATCGTCACGACCGCTTGGACGTATATGCCCACGGGAGCCATCAACATCGACGGGCCGGTCGTGCCCTTCCAGTGGGCCTCGCAGCCGGACGGTCAGGTGACGGTCACCTATCTGAACTGCTCCTCGAACACGCTGACCTGGAACCTACGCAACGATACGGGAAGCATCGTTACGGACATGTTCGGCGCCGCCGAAACGGGAACCGTCTCGAGCAACGATTGCCAGTCCGTTTACCCGGGAGCGACCTGCTCGATCACGATGACGGGAGTCTTGGGCTCCGGAACTTCGCGCACGAACTATCAGTTCAATAACTCGGGCGTCACGTTCGGCGTTTCGAACAGCTATACCTGCAGCGGCACCGAAGGAACCCGCTCGGCGGCGAGTCTTAGCGTAAGCGGCAGCTACCACAACCTCGGTCAGATCTGCGCGTACAGCTACACCGAAGCTTCCTTCCCCCTCTCGAACTCCAACAGCAACCCGGGATGGAATGGCATCATTACGAGCATCGTAATCGAAGACAGTCATTTCCAAGGTTACGTGGATTGCGCGAGCGTTCCCCAGGGCGGCAACTGCAACATCCACGTCATCTTTACGCCGACGGCGGGCGGCACCTATCTCGAATCGGACATGGCGATCAACTATCTGAGCTCGGACGGCGGAACGCCGGCTACGGCGCACACGACGCTGGCCGGTACCGGCGCGAGCTGCTGGGATCCGCCTCAGGAATGCGGCAACTACGGTTGCCAATCGGGTGAGGACGCGAACAACTGCCCGCAGGACTGCTCGGCGGCCTGCGGTAACGGAACCTGCGAATCGGGCGAGAACACTTTCAACTGCAACTACGACTGCGCCGCGAGCTGCGGTAACGGCTCGTGCGAGTACGGCGAAAACTACTGGAGCTGTAACCAGGATTGCAGCTACGACTGCGGAAACGGCTACTGCGACAACGGCGAGACGGCGATTTCCTGCCCGGTCGAGTGCGGCGCGGTTTGCGGCAACAGCTCCTGTGAGCCCGGCGAAGATTTCAACAGCTGCGCCTCGGACTGCGCTACCTGCGGCGACGCGAACTGTGACTCGGGCGAAAACGTATCCAACTGCTCGAACGACTGCTCGGCGAGCTGCGGCGACGGAGTTTGCTCCAGTGGAGAAGCAGGCAACTGCGTCTCCGACTGCGCGCCCACCTGCGGAAACTACAGTTGCGAGCAGGGCGAAGACGCTAGCTCTTGTTCGTCCGACTGCAGCGGTTATTGCGGCGACGGCGCCTGCAACAACGGCGAGGACTCGGGTTCCTGCTACCAGGATTGCGGATCGTCCTGCGGCGACAGCAGCTGCAGCCCGGACGAGACCGGCGACAGCTGCCCCTCCGATTGCGGAAGCTCCTGCGGCGACGGCACCTGCGGCCAAGGCGAGGACTGCTCCGCCGACTGCCCGAGCTGCGGTGACGGCTCCTGCGGTGAAGGCGAAAACTACACCGGTTGCCCGGCTGACTGCAGCGGCGGATCCAGCGATGGCTCGACGGACTCGTCTTCCAGCTCCACGAGTGATTCCAGCTCCACGAGTGATTCCAGCTCCACGAGTGATTCCAGCTCCACGAGTGACTCCAGCTCCACGAGTGATTCCAGCTCCACGAGTGATTCCAGCTCCACGAGTGACTCCAGCTCCACGAGCAGCTCCAGCTCTACGAGCGACTCCAGCTCTACGAGCAGCTCCAGCTCTACGAGCGACTCCAGCTCTACGAGCAGCTCCAGCTCTA
>CAZZHG010000044.1:27029-27257 GCA_964653655.1 uncultured Pseudobdellovibrionaceae bacterium | reverse complement strand
CGAGTGACTCCAGCTCTACGAGCGACTCCAGCTCTTCGAGCAGCTCCAGCTCTTCGAGCACCAGCTCTTCGAGCAGCTCCAGCTCTTCGAGCACCAGCTCTTCGAGCACCAGCTCTTCGAGCACCAGCTCAACGAGCAGCACCAGCTCTACGAGTGACTCCAGCTCTACCAGCGACTCCAGCTCTACCAGCGACTCCAGCTCTACCAGCGACTCCAGCTCTACCAGCG
>CAZZHG010000044.1:0-26929 GCA_964653655.1 uncultured Pseudobdellovibrionaceae bacterium | reverse complement strand
GCGACTCCAGCTCTACCAGCGACTCCAGCTCTACCAGCGACTCCAGCTCTACCAGTGACTCCAGCTCTACGAGTGACTCCAGCTCAACCAGCGACTCCAGCTCTACGAGCGACTCCAGCTCTACGAGTGACGCTACGAGCGAATAGCTCTACGAGTGACGGCGGCTGAAGCCAGTCAGAGCCAATCAAAGATCGAGATAGCCGGCGCGCAGAGGCCCCCAGGTCCCAGAACTGTCCTTGGCGCGCACGAAGAAGACGTGGCGGCCGGCCTGTAGGCCCGTCGTATCCAGCACCGCGCTAATCGATTCCTGCTTAGAATCCAATGACCCATCCAAGGCAACCATGGCGACAGCGTTTGCGCCCGCCATCCAGGGCGGTGTGTGCAGGTATAGCTCCGCCGCGGTGATATTCTGCGTCGACTCCGTACCCGCCTTTGTGGTGAACCGGGTATCGTCGGCTTTCGCCGTGATACTCATGGACGCGGAAGCGTTGCGAGCGATCTTGAGTTCCGTAACCTCCGGGCCCGCGGGAAGTTGGTAGGGCGCCCTCAGAACGCGCATCGCGAATAGCAAGGCATCCAGATTCCCGGGCAAAATCTTCGTCTCGAAATACGAACAATTTTGAAAAAAAGCGGTACCCAGCTCGATCAGATAGGACGGAACGCCTAAGTCGCCGTAACCGTGCTCGAAGCTCGTGTTGCGTCCGTGGTCCTCCCGGTCCGTTCGTAGCGATTTCGTCCGCTCCGCTTCCTGTCCCTCCCTGGAAAGAATGGGCCGGTGTCCGTTGTAGAAACCGAGCTTGCGATTGAGAGTAGTGAGCTGGGCCTGGTTCGGCGACCCGACCGCCTGATAGATGATTTCACCGTAGCTGTGAATATCCAGGTAAATGCCCTCGTAATCGAGGGGAACAGCCGCGGCGGCGCTGGTTTTTTTATCCGGAAAAAGTTTCCGCAGGTAGGCTTCCACGGCTTGGGTCTCCGGCTCGGACGCGGCCTTCGGGCCCCGGTAGGTTTCACTGCACTCGCTGCCGTCTCCGGAGTTGCCCCATTTGTAAGAGTAGTTCCGGTTTAGATCCACGCCCCGGTCACTGCTGTTGGTTCCGCAGAAGGCGCGGTTCGCGTTCTTTCGCCACATGACCTGCGGCTCGGCTTTCTTGCGCCCATCTGGATTCATGTAGAGCAGAAAATGCGCCTCCTGATAGTCGAGCATCCAGGTAATGTCGGGATCGGTGCCGTATCCGTTCACCAGCTTTTCGGCGAAACGGATCATCAGCTCCGCGGTGGCGTACTCGCGGGCGTGAATCGAGCTTTGAGCGAATAGCTTCGGCTTCGGCCCGGGGATAAACCGGTTGGTGAGTTTCAGCACCATGAGATCCCAGCCGCCCTCGCCCGCGGTTTTTTCCCAGGAGTCGCCGATATCGACCCAGGTCGCGAGATCCGGGTGTTTATCGACGATAGCCTGGGCGGTCGCGAAGGTGGACTCGACCGTGCGGTAGCAGGGATAGTTCGGAATGGTGTCCGCGCCCCACGCGGACAGCGAGACGAGCCCGAGTAGCATCAATTTCATGGTTGCCCCCTATCTTTCAGGTTAACCAATCCAATCCAGGATGAGCCCCAGCCCATCAAATGGTGCTAACGCCCGTTACCGTCCTTTTTTCGATTTTCGGCACAATTGAACCCGCTTTGTCGGGAGCGCCTCACAATGAAACGCGCGCAACGCAAGCCGCCCGAATTAACTCAATTCCGGGGCTCGCCGCGCCGAAGTATGTATCAGATAGGAGGGATGATTCCCGTGAAGTCCGCTCGACGACTTAAGGCCGTTTCCTCCGCGGACCGCTCGCCCCTCGCCGCCCACCCTCGCGCGGGATGGCTCGCGTCCCTGGACGAGCTCTTCGGCATCGATTATCGCTCGCTCGCGGTGTTTCGAGTCGCAACCGCCTGCCTTCTCTTGATGGATCTTGCCGTCCGCGTCGGAGACTTGCGCGCCCATTACACCGACTGGGGCGTACTTCCCCGTTTCTGGCTGCTGCAAAAAGGAAACGTATGGTTCTTCTCCCTGCACTTGTTCTCGGGCGAGGCCTGGGGCCAGACGTTGCTGTTTCTCGCACACGCGGTAGTGCTCTTCGGAATGCTCGTCGGCTACCGCACGCGCCTCACGACGGTACTGAGCTGGGTGCTCCTCGTTTCCCTTCATAACCGCAATCCCTTGTTGCTCAACAGCGGCGACACACTTATTCGCTGCCTGCTTTTCTTCGGGATGTTTCTTCCCCTCGGCGCGGTTTTTTCCGTCGATAAAGCGCTCGGGCACAACTCCCGGCCAACCGGAGCCCGCCACCTTTCCGTGGCGTCCGGAGCCATCCTGGTTCAGATGGGCTTGATGTATTTCATTTCTTCGCTGATCAAGACCGGTCCCGAGTGGCACGAACTCGGCTCGGCGGTCTACATAACCCTCAACCTCGACCAGATGGCCACTTCCTTCGGACAATGGTTCCGCCAGTTCGAGTCGATTCTTCCGTTTTTCACCGAGGCGACTTGGTACCTCGAGTTCGTGGGCCCACTGCTCATGTTCTGCCCGATCGGCCTGCCCTGGCTTCGCCATCCGGTGGTCGCCGCCTTCGCCGCCTTTCACTTTGGTCTGTTCCTGTGCCTCGGAATCGGGCTCTTTCCGTTTTTCGCGGCGGCGGGCCTTTGCCTTTTTCTCCCTTCGGGATTTTGGAATTGGATTTCCCGTCGCGCTTCGAAACGTCCCGGTGAGACCGCTACTCTTTATTTCGACGGAGAGTGCGGATTCTGCCGAACGGCGGTGGCGATTCTGCGGGAGGTACTTCTCCTCGGCGATCGGGTGGAGCTGAGGGAGGCTCAGGCCGAGCCTGCGATAGAAGCGCTCATGCGCAAGAAAAATTCCTGGGTGCTGCTCGGCGGACAAGGCGCTCCCACGTACGGCTCGGATGCCTTTCGTAAACTTCTCAAACGTTCGCCCCTATTTTTCTGGCTCTCGCCTCTAACCGACACCCGCGTAATGCAAGCGGCGCTTGAGCGGGGCTACCGCTGGGCTTCCGCCAATCGGCGCTTACTCGGCCATCTTACGAAGGCTTTGCGAGCTCCTCGGCGGTCCGAGACTCCCGTCGGAGTTTGGGGACAAACGCTCGCCGGAGCGGCGTTTGCGGTCGTGGTGCTCTGGAATCTTTCAACACTGAAAGATCCGGACATCACTTTCACCTCGAGCACGGATTGGGTGGCGCGGATTCCCCGCCTCGATCAGAACTGGAAGATGTTCGCCCCCACTCCGCTTCTCGACGACGGCTGGTATGTGGTTCCGGGAAAGCTGAAGAACGGGCGGGAGGTCGACGCCTTCGGCCGCAGGGAAGGGCCGGTGACTTGGGAAAAACCCGAGCTCGGTTCCGTGTTGTACGAAAACGAACGGTGGCGAAAGTATCTGATGAACCTCTGGAAGAACGAGCACCGGGAAAACTGGCTCTACTACGGCAAATATCTGTGCCGCTCCTGGAATCAAAATCGCGTCGGCGACGAGCAGCTCGGCTCCTTCGAAATCGTCTTCATGCTGGAGCGGTTCAAGGACGGCGTGAAAGCCCCCGCCCGCAAGGTATCGCTAGCGAAGCACAAGTGCGGCTAAACCACTGATATTTAATGACTATATCAATTGTGTCGGTAACTTGACTGGCCGCTTCCACGGGTCCCTTTTATACTTAAAGGTAGAGTAGACCGAACTGCCTTCGCCGAAAGAAGAACGTTACCGGACGGCGCTATGAAAATTACCTTACTGAATCTGGTCCTAACCGCACTTTCCCTCTTCGCGCTCGTGGGCTGCCTCGAGACACCCAAGGGAAACGCTCCGACCGTGAGCAACACGACGGCTCCGGCGCAACCGGAGGGACTGCCCGAAGTGATCATCAAACAGGAAAATCCGGCGGGGATTCCCCTGCCGCCGGTAGGCAAAGCCGCGGTCGTGTCGAAAAGCTCGGCCGGCATAAACGCCCGCCGTCCCTTCCGCAACAATCCGGCCCCGAAGCAACCTTCGGTGACCTTCCGCGGATTCGGTTCCGACTAATCAGTATTTGCGGACTTCCACTTTGGCGAGCTGCTTGCGGTACCACACGTCGTAGGGTGCCTGAGGGATTTTCACGACCTCGAGGCGATGGGCCGTGCGGTCGGCGGGATCCGGGCCGATGAGCCGCATGGCGAGCCAGCTGTCTCCAAACTCCTGAAGCGTTTCCCGAACCTCGCCTCTTTCCATCCCGCTGAGAATCCGGCGATTCCAGAACTCCCCTTCCGCCGAACGGGGCGCCCGGCCCGGAGGAGCTTTCACGGAAGCGACCTTGCGCTGCTGGGGCGTCTCGGCTCCCAGATCTTCCCACTTCAATCCTTTGGTAAGCGAAACCGTGAGTAGAAACGCGGGAAGCTTTTCGGCCTCCGCAAGACGGCGGACGGCCTCGGGCTCTTTCTTGAAAGCTTCCAGAAACTGGTCCGCGCGCTTTCTGGCTTCCATCTGCTCGGGCGAGTGCTTGAGAAAGTAGTCCTGATAGATGACCTTCTCCGCGAGACCCGTCATGAGATAGAGCTTACGAAACGCTTTAACGTCGTCCTTGAACACCGCGCGCACCTTTTCCAGGGGCCCGCCCTTTTCCATTAGCGGAGTCAGGCGTTTCTGTTCCTTGTCGAGAGCCTCTTCATTGATCGTCACGCCGACGTTCTTAAGAATCTGAATTCGGCTAAAAGCGGTGATGAGCGCGTTGAGAGCCGTGGCGCGGCTCATGTTGGCTTGCCTCGCCCGAAGCGCGGTTTCATACAGCTCCGCTTCCTTCTGGGTCAGCTTGAATTCCCCGACCTGAACCACGACGGGGCCGCTCGGTCCCCTGCCCCGAACCACGAAAAACACGAGCAGCGCCAAACCCACGGCGGCGGCGATGCGCCCCTTCGAAAATTTGATTTTGAGCCTGTCATTCTTCTTCAAGGTTGCCACTCGCAGCTATTTATCGAGTACGGTGACTTTCGCCGACTCGCTTTTGATCCAATCCAGGTAGTTGGCCTGAGGAAACTTGACCGCTTCGAGCCGGGTCACTCCGCGTTTCTTGTCGACGGAGAGAACCCTGACCGCCAGCCAGAATCCGCCCCATTCCTCGAGGGACGGGTGGATGGAACCGGGCTTGTCGTCGGCGACCCGCCTGAGCCAGAACTCCGCAAGGCCGTTGCGCCGGCGGCGCTCGGTGGCGACACTGCGGTTGGGAGGCTCTTTGGCTTCGGGCGCCGGGCCCCAGATGACTCCGGACTCCTGGGAAACCGTCATGGGTTCCCAGGCCACCCCGAGAGCCTTCGCAAGATCCTTCGAACCCTTCGGGTTCTTGGTCAGGGCATCGAGGAAGGCTTCCGCCTTTCGCTTCGCCTCCGACTGCTCCGGCGATTTCACCGGAAAGTATTCCTGGCGCAGACGGCGCTCGGCGATCTGAGGCGCCAAATAAACTTTGCGGAAGGACGCTTTGTCGGAACCGAAAACGGCCTGGATGGAGGCGAGAAAAGAGCCCGGCTTCACGACACGCGCGAGCCGCGCCTCTTCATTGGCGAGAAGGACGTCGGTCACCGGGTATCCGGTGCGCTTCGCGATTTCGACGGTGATGAGATCCCGAACAAGGTGCTCGCGGCCGGCGTTAGGACCGGTCTTCGCGTCCTGCAATTTCGAAACGGCCTGACGGTAGTCGATTTCCTTCTTGTAGACGGGAACGTCACCGACGTGGGCCACGACCGGATTGGTGGCGACGGCGAAATACCAAATACCGGCTCCCCCCAAAACGACCAGGAGGAGCGCAATGATGAGCTTCTTCACCCTGCCTCCGAACACCGCATCAAGTTACTGGAAAAACCCCGTGCAACAATAGTCGCCCAGACAGCTTCTTTCGGCCAGAGATTATTGAACGTTTGGGCCGACACGCCAGGCGTTACGGCGGCTAAAGCTAGGGCATAAACTGAAACTCACCCCCCCTTTTCTCCGGAGATCCCATGAAGGCCGTCGTCCTCTCATTACTGATCGCGTTAGGCACGGCGCGCGCGGAAGGCGGGCGTTTCGACAGCCCCGAGAACACGGCGCTCGACGTAAGCTTAATCGACGGCCGAATCGCATCGGCTTCGTCCGATCCGGCCACCGTGAAAAACGAGATTCGGGCGCAGCTGAAATACCTCATCGCGCACTGGTTCAGCCTGGGCTCTCCCGCTCTCGGCCACTCCCTCGAGATCCAGCTGCGATCGGCCCTCTCCCGAAACGGCCTGAGAAAGGAAGTCCGGTACTCGGCGAAATTTCTGATGGCCTGGGAAAAGACGACCCTCTCGGCCCCGCCTCCCACCTCCGTTTCCCTTTCGCTTCCGGCGGGCGGGGACAGCTCGTCGATTAGAAAATTCGACGGGGCCTACTCGGGTAAGTGCGGGGAATCGGGAAGCCCGCTTTGGTACAGCATGCCCAATGCGACGGCGAGCGGCTGCCCGCTCTCGAAACCGTCGGCTCCCGCCTATGCCGTCCGGCTGAAATTCGATCTCGCGCCGTCGCCGGCGAACAGCCAGGGAAAATTCCCGGAGTACGACAAGGTGTGGGAGGACGGAAAATTCGTCGTCACTTGGGTCGTGGGCAACACCGGCTCCCGCGGACAGCCCGACGAGCTGGTGCTGCGGCTCGAGCAGATGTACGGAAAGGCTCAAGGTCTTCAGACGAGCGATCACGGCGCCTATGCGGAAGTCACCGGCGAGTTCGACACTCCCTCGGGCAAGCTTCGGATCCAGGCCCTCGATATCCAAAGCGGAAACATTCAAAGCATGGACTCCGGTTTCAAGACGAAGCTCGCGCGCTTTTCGGAAAGGTCCGATCTGGTCGCGTACAACGGACACTCGGATCTCGGAGCCAACATCCGAAAATTCACATCCCTCGTTTCGTTTCTGCCGGGGCGCTACTACCTCGTCTGGATCAATGCGTGCAAACCCTTCGCCCACCTAGACGAGACACTTTGGAACTCCATCCGCCAGGCGAACCCGGGAGCCGCCGCGACGAAGTACCTCGACGTTATGTCGGTCGTGAACATCGGGGAGTTCAGCTCGGGCACCGACGTTTCGGCCCTCGTTCAAGGTCTCGTCGTCAAACGCGACTTCCGCGGACTTCTTTACTGGCTCACCACCGGGGGACCCGCGGTTCTGGGCGACGAGGACAACGCCTGGCCTAACCCTTTTCGCGACTGATGCGGCCTAGACACCGAACACAAGCAGTGTGGCCGTATGCTATAGGGCCCTCGGGGAATACGGGTTCAAATCAGCGCCGACTCAGGGAAAATCCCCTCGCTATTTCTTAACCATTCCCGGCACCGCCCTTGCAAACTTCCGCCGCGGGGGATTCTGGGGATGAAACATTCGCTTTGGTTCGCTCTTTTGCTGGCTCTCAACGTCCACGCGGCCGAGCCAGCCGGCAATCACGATCCAGCCGCTCCGGTCAAAGACGCCTCCGGCGGCCCCGCGGCCCCGGCCGAGGCGGATGCCTTTCCGTGCGATTTGACCAAGGGAGCGAACCCCACTCTTCGTCTGATACAGCTCGACACTCCGAAGGACGAGGCAGTCTTTCAAGGGATGCTCCAGAAAGCGGCGAACGGAGAGGTGCACTTCGCCTTTTCGAATCCGCGCGGCGGCTCCATCGCCGATTTTCTGAAAAAGGAATTTCCCGGCGCCGACGCCACGAAAGCGGGCCTGTTCAATCTCGACGACGGTTTCGTGCAGGGTCTACTCGAGAGCACCGCTCAATACGCCAACACCCGGCGGGCGCTGAAAGCTCTAAATCAGCACCGCGCGATCACCGCTTTAACCCGCGCCGAGCGCCGGGCGCAGAAACAAACGCTCGTTCAAATTTCCGGAGCTCTAGAGAACGTGAAGCTCGTCGCGGTGGACGCCATCCGGGGCAACCTCAACTATTTCAATGCCTGGCGGGGAATGGATCGCACTTCCTTCACGAAGGAAGCGGCCGCCCTCGCCTCCGCCGTCGATAGAGTAGCGGCGAAACGCGACGATTCGCTGGAGTGGGCGGTCGCCTTTCAAGAGCTCCTAAAAACTCCCGAGTGGAATTCGGAGACGGGCTGGTTGGAAGTCAGCCGCGCCCTAGCGCAAAGCTACGGGGCCATGGCCATGAACGATCGGGCGACGCGATCGCTTCCGGATCTCGCTCCTTGGAAGGAACTGATGGCGGACCCGGAGAACTCCGATCGGGAGGCCACCTTTTTCGGCGACGTGATTCTCCAGGCGGGCATGAAGGTCCAGGCGAAAAAAGTTCGCGACCTCTACTGCCAAGCCAAGGCGGCGGGAAAGGAACTGCACGTCGCCGTCTACTCGCCCTATTTCGAGCCGATGGCGCTCGAGCTTCAGAAGGCTTCGATCGGCAGAACCGACGCCGACGGAGTTCACTTCATGAAGTACCGTCACCAGGGCCACGATTTCATCGTGAAGAACGGTGAGGTCATCGACGTGACTCCGCTGCCCGAGGAGCCCGAGGTCATCGACATCACGCTGCCCGAAGACACGAAGCCGCTCGAGGTGGTTCCGCTCATGCCGACCGGAAAGAGCGTACCCGTACCGGCGCCCGCGCCCCCGAGATAGAACGCAGCGCTCCTTGAGCCAATCCTCTCAGGTTTTCCGCGTGGAAGACGATAGGAGGATCATGAAGATCGTCGCCGTGAGTGTTCTCGATTGCCCCGCCTCCCGCGCCAAGCGCGAGGTGGAAAGAGCGTTCGCGGGGACCACACCCACGCTCTTGGGACTGTGGGCCGTTCAGGTGACCATTCGTCCGTTATCGACGACAGGTTGCCTCTACCAGGACGAAATCGAGCTCGACGCCGGGCCCTTGACCCCGGTGCTTGCCGTCGGCATCCGAGGCTTTCTCTGGCTGCGCCAGCGCCGCTGGTCCGCCCTTTCCCGTTCCTGGGGCACGAACCGCCCTGTCGAATGGTAGGACGCTACCCATTCCCCACTGTCCACAAGTTGTACACACCGAAAGGGTGGGATAATCGGCCGTTACGGCCCGTCCCCACCCCAAGCCCGGGAAGTCTTGCGCCCGGCCCCCTCCAGCCCCTCAGGCCAAGCCTGGCCGTGGGCTTGCACTAGATCCCCTTAGGGGGACTCGTGCCGCATTTCCAGCAGAAGCTAACTCTTCTCGTTTTGGCGCTATCGTGCGCGTTCGCTCCCGCGGCGACCCGCGACTGCGACTCCGTCGCCGACACCGAAACGACTTTCATGGCGTCGCCTCGCCACAAGGATCATCTTTATTACCAACATAGCGGATCGCCCCAGGGTCTTTGCAAGGTTGCCGCGGACCAGATCCGGGACGGGAAAGTCACGCTAACCTCCGGCACTTTTCACATCGACGCTTTCGACGCCTCCGCCCAAACGGTGCTGATGACGGACGAGGAAAGGGCGTCGCTCGAACTGGCGGGATACACCGTCGCCCAGTACATAAATTCCGGAGCGAGCAGCTTCAGCGAGTTCATGTTGAGTTGGTTCGTCGGAAGACCGGCGCCGCAGCCGCCCCCCGGGACCGAGCCCAATGCCGAGCGCGACGAAAGACCGAACAAGACGGACGGCCTGGCGAAGAACAACGCCGCCACGGCCGCGGCAACTCCCACTCCGCAACCGGAACGGATGACGCAAGACACGCCGAGAAACGATCCGAAGCCCACCAATTCGTCCTACGCGGACAAAAGAAATCCGCCCGCGGAATCTCCCAAAGGAGGAGAACAGCCCGCGGCCGGTGACGACGTGGCGGCACACGCTCCGGGGAACCCGAGCTCCGCCGCCGATGGGGATTCGCCCTCGGACGTGAGAAAAGAGATCCGGCGCGAGCTGGACGCGAGGAACGCCGGCGATGGTTTCGGAAGCGGCGGTGACTTAATCAACCGAAAGGGTCCGCCCCACTTCGAATCAAAAGCCGGGAGGCGCACGCCGGCCTCCACCGACGGGGCGACCGAAGCGGAGCGGGAAGCGCTGTACGCGAAGGAACGCGCCGAATTGGAATGGAACCGCCGCGCGCAGGAACTGCTCGGAAGGCCGAACCCGAGCGAAGCGGATATGATCGCCGCGCTGAAGGATTTGCTGGGTCTCGATCCGGATATGTCGGTGGCCGACTCGTTGTCCGACCTTTTCTCGGACGATACGCCGGCCGGCAAAGCGAAACGTAAGAAGGCAGCCGCGGGCGGCGGAACTCGAGCCAAGGGCGGCCGATCGGAACTTGCTTCGGCTATCGATCCTTACGGCGGTCTTTCCGAGGATTCGGACTCCGAGGAAACCGGCCGCGCCCGTACCGTGAGCGCGAGCTTCGGCAGCGGCGGAGAAAACCCGGCCGGCGGTGGCTCGGGCGGCGGCGCTTCCGACGACGATATCTGGATTGCGAAATCGGTGGTGCTCTCGAACAACAGCGCCATTTCTGCGCACCTCGTGGAAAAGCTAATCCGCAAACTTACGGGCGCCGCCAAAGGCGAAGTTGCCGTTTGGGAAAAACCGGCGGCGGCCACCCGGGCCGCTGGCAAGCTCGACCGGTCGCCGGCCTCGAAGCCGCTTACCGTCGGCGCGAAGCTTCGCCGGGTTCCTCCGGCCATCGGACTCCTTTTCGTCGGAGGAGCGCTGCTATTCGTTCTCGCGGCGTTGCGCCGGCGCCGGGAACCCCGCTGACTTTACAAAAATACCAACCAAGGGCGTTCAGTCGTGTACCAGTAAGTTCAGAATCTGCGCGCGGACGTTGCCGGGCGAGGTAGTCCTCCAGTACTCACACCAGGTACTGACCTATTTCTGGAGGAATCTCATGAAGGCACAATTCATTCTCGCTTTGGCGCTCACTTTGGCGGCTTCAGCCCACGCGGCGGAGTACGACATCGATCCCTACCCGGCCCCGATTTCCTGCAAGGGAGAGTTCCGCTGCGCCGGCGACACTTACCCCAAGGGCAAAGTGTCGGCTAATCAGGCTTACTGGAACGAAAAAGACTGCGTAGCCGATCTGAAGGCGCAAGTCGCCGGTCAATGCGCCGCCGGACAGGCGGAGCTGATCAATGTCAGCATCTTCAACAAGAATCAGGGCGGCATCATCGCCTGCGGCGCCCAGAATTTCTACTTCCCCTATGGAGCGATCTCCGGTTCGGGCGGCGGATTCGGCAGCATCGAAGGCCGGACGGCCGACGACGCGAAGTACGGAGCGTACCGCTCGTGCCGAAAGCACGCCGCGAACCAGTGCCAACGCACGGTGGTCTCCCCCCGCAACGGTTGCGTGGGTTACTACTTCTCCCGCGGTTACTATCGCGACTACTTCTACACCGGATGTAGCGCGGCCGACGTCCGCAAGGCGGCACGCGCCGGCTGCGGAGCCGCGGCCTGCAGCGAAGTAGATATTCGCTGCGCTCATTAATCCTCGTTAGATCGAACGGGCGGCCCGCCGGGGCCGCCCGTTTTTGTCTTCTGTATCGATCTATCCCTAGGCGATAATAGGGAAATGCGCCTTGACCCAACGCATCCAGCGGGCACTCCATGAAAAAAGATCCATTCGCTTCCTCGCGGGAGAGCTTCGTGCTTCTCGCCTATAGGCTTCCCTTTCTCCTGCTTTGCATCGCCACCGGAATCTACTGCTTCATCGCCTACGTGCCGGTGCTCTACGAGCAGATGATAAGGAACGAATTGTTCCCGTGGGTCCCGTTCGCGGTGGGGCTCCATCCGTTTCTCTTTCTGCTGGCCTTTGCTCCCGTCGCCTATTCGTTCTGGAAGGAAGATTCGAAGTTGTCGGCGGGACCGATTGCGCTCGTCGGCCTCTACGGCATCGGGCTGATCGTGTTTCCGCTTCTGCCGGGTTTGCAGAGCCGCTTCGAAAGCCTTCTTTGGTGTCTGTTCTGGTTTCTCGTTCCGCTGTCCGTCGGAGTTTTCGACTTGGTCCTCGTTCACCGTCAGGGAACCTGGCGGAGATTCGCCGCAGGCGGGTCAGAGTCGAAAGTCTTTCAAACCGCCGCCGTCGCGGGACTGATCGCGGCCTGGACTGCGTTCGCCGAAGGCTCATTGAGGGGCGGGGCTCCCACCTTCACCCTCTTCGCCTGGAGTACCTTTCAGCATCTTTTCGTGTTCTCTCTCGGAGCCGCGTGGCTCGCCTTTGCCCTAAAGGCGGGCGAGAAACTGAAACGGGGAATCGAAGGGGAAGTTTACGCGGTCGCCGCCGTCACCATCGTCGCGCTTTCCATCGGCATTCGTCAGGAAGTGCTGGTCGCGTTTTCGTTTTTCAGCCCGTGGGGATTTCTGATTTCCTTTCTCGGCTCCACCGCCATCGTCGTTTATCTCACCGGCCTCGGCACCCGAATCGCGGAGCTCGCCCCTTCGTCCCAGGAAAACGGTCTTTCGGTGTTTAGTGGCTGGATAACCGCTCCGTTTCCAAGTACGCAGGCCTTGCTCGGCGGAGGGGCCGCCCTCGTGCTGCTGACTTCGCAGGTCATGCCGGCCGCGATCCATCTGGTCGATTGGAATTTTCTCATGCAACGGCTTTTCGCCGTCGTGTCCTGGGGAGTTCTGTTCGCTTTCACTTACCGTTTCCGCGGCTACCTCCGCATTCCACCGAAGCTCGCCGCCGTGCCGCCGCTGCTCTCGCTCGTGGCGCTCGCGTGGAACACGCCGCCTCCGGGAGCCTCGCGCTACCTGGGCTGGGACGCATCCCTGCAGGTCGCCTCCGCCGTAACGCGCCCGACGCCGCCCGATCTTCCTTTCTACAGCGCGCTTCGTCTGCGCACCAACGTGCGTCCGGAATTTCCCGTAGAGTCGACGGAGGTAAAGCTCGTCGACAAATTGGACGTGACCGCCGACAGGAAGCCCGACATCTTCCTCTTTGTCGTCGATTCGCTCCGCCGTGACTACGTGGGCGCCTACAACCCTAAGGCGGCCTTCACTCCGAACCTCGATAAGCTGGCCGCCGAGTCGGCCGTCTTTCGCAACGCCTTCGCCCGCTACGGCGGAACCGCGCTCTCGGAAGCTTCCGTGTGGGTGGGAGGGCTTCTTCCGTACCGCTTCTATCCTTCTCCGTTCATGCCGCTGAACAACCTCGAGAAACTGCTGAAGAACGACGGTTATGCCGGCTTTCTAAGCCTGGACTCCATCCTTTCGCAACTGATGGGACCCTGGCAGCGGCTCATCCCGATGGATTCCGGCGTCCCAACCCAGAAGCTCGACATCTGCCGAACGGTGGCGAGCATCGCGGGCCATTTGGAGAATGAGCCCACCCCGCCCAATTTTTTCTACACCCAGCCCCAGAATCTCCATATCTCTCTCCCCAAGGCCGCCGTTCAGCCGGAACCGAAGTACGCCGGCTTCGACGGGCCCTACGCCGGCGCGGTGGAGTACGTCGACCATTGTCTCGGCAAGTTGATGATGTACCTCCAGCAAAAGAAGCGGCTCGACGACAGTTTGATCATCGTGACGTCCGATCACGGCGACTCCCTGGGCGAGGAAGGCCGATACGGCCACTCCTACAACTTGTTTCCGGAAGTACTCAACATCCCGCTGATCGTTCACTTGCCCGCCGCGCTGCGTTCGAAAGTGAAGTGGGACGAACAGGAGTTCACCTTTCTGACGGATATCGCTCCCAGCCTCTTCTATCTGCTCGGGCACCGGCCCATTCTCAATACTCCGCTTACAGGAAGGCCGCTCTTCACCTACTCACTCGACGAGCAAAAGCCCTATCTGAAAGATCACTACCTTCTCGGCGCGAGCTACGGATCGGTCTTCGGAGTGCTTTCGGGAAATCCGCAAAGCCAGTCTCTCTACATCGCCGATGCCGTAAACCGCCGGGATTACAGCTTCGAGAACGGCATGGAACGCGACCCGTCCCCCGAGGAACGGGCGAAAAACCGCAAATGGATCGACGAAGATTTAACCGCTCTGGCCCGTTTCTTTCCGTCCAAAGGCAGTGTTAGACTCCCCGAATAGTGGAAGACACATTCGATTCAGCTTTATCCCCGGCTACCTTATGGAAGCCGGCGGAATCGGCGCTGCCCGAGCCCGATGCCTTCACGATCGCGGCCCTTCGCGTGCAAAGGTTCGTGGGCTGGCTTTTTCTTTTGCCCTTCGCCGGCTTTTTGGTTTTTCTCATGCGCTTCGTGCGCGGTTACCGCATCGCGGATCTGAAACGGCTGCGCGAAGAGTTCAAGGCCATCGCCGCGGAGCCTTCTCCGCTTCTGATTTGCGCCAATCATCTGACGTTCATCGACTCCGCGCTGATGTTGTGGGCCTTCGGATCGAATCCCTGGTACTTCCTCCACTTCCGGGCCTTTTCCTGGAATCTTCCCGCCGGGGACTTCTTCAAGAAAAAGTTCTCGTACCGGGTCGTGGCGTTTCTGAACAAGTGCATATTCATTCACCGCGACGGCTCGAAACAGCACAAGGACTCCATCCTGGGAATGTGCCGCTACCTGGTTTCCCGCGGGGAGATCGTCAGCGTTTTCCCCGAAGGACGCCGCAGCCGTAGCGGACGTTTTGATCGGGAAAAGATCACCTTCGGCGTGGGCAAGGTTTTGTCGACGATTCCCGGCTGCCGCGTGCTTTGCGTTTATTTGCGCGGCGACAAGCAGATCACCTACACCGACTACCCCGCGAAACATTCCGTTTTCCAGGTCAGCACCAAAGTAATCCAGCCTACGACCTCGGCGACCGGCCGGCAGGCCTACTTCGAGCTGGTCACCCAAATCGCCGACGCGATTGAAGGGATGGAAGCCGCCTATTTCAGCAGGCACCCATGAGTGGCCTGGCTTTAGTGACCGGAGCCTCCTCCGGCATCGGCCGCGCCCTCGCGCTGGAACTCGCCTCTCTCGGATTCGACCCCATTCTCGTCGCGCGAGACAAAGAACGCCTGGAAACCCTTCGAGCGGAAATCCGTAAGCGGCACGGCAGGGAGTCCCGGGTAATCGCGGAAGACTTGACCGACCGGCAAGCGCCTTCGCGCATCGCCGATGCCCTGAAAGGCGAACGGCTTGCGATCTTGGTCAACAACGCGGGATTCGGCGTGCACGGAGATTTTCTATCGACGGATCTGCATAAAGAGCTCGGGCTGGTGGAGCTTCAGATTCCCTCCCTCCTGCGCCTGACGAAGCTGTTTCTTCCGGCGATGGTGGCGAGCAAGTCGGGTCGGATTCTGAACGTCGCCTCCGTCTATTCCTTTTCCCCGGTCCCCTTTCAGTCCGTCTACAGCGCGACGAAAGCGTTTCAGCTTTCCTTCTCCGAATCGCTCGCGAGCGAGCTGGCCCCCCATGGGATTACCGTCACCGCGCTATGCCCCGGGATCACTCAGTCGGAGTTCCGCGAACGCGCCGGCATCCGGGCGAAACGGGCGAACTCGGGCATGACCGCCGAAGCGGTGGCCGCGTATGGGTGCCGGGCCTGTCTGAAGGGAAAGAGAGTCGCGGTGCCGGGACTAGTGAACCAGGTGTTCGTCTTCGTCGTGCGCCACCTGCCCTCGAGGGCCATCTCCGGACTTCTGCGGCTGATCAACCAGCTCCGCGGCGTGAACCACTCACAAAGTAGGCTGTAAGGGCCGCTCCGCGTGCAGCGGAGGCGAAGCGCCGTTCTCGTGCTTCGGGATGAGTTTTCCCGGATTGAAGATCGCCTTGGGATCGAGCGATTGCTTCACCGCCCGCAACACCTGAAGCCCGGTCGGCGAAACTTCCTGGGCCATCCAAGGCAGATGCTCGTAACCGATAGCGTGGTGGTGAGACACCGTCCCGCCGTGCTTCATGATCGTGTCGGTCACGAACTTTTTGTAACCGTAATACTGCTCCAGCTCCTGGCCCTGGATCTGCTGGGCGGCGTAAGTGAAGTAGAGACAAGCGCCCGTCTTGTACGTGTGCGAGATGTGGCAGCCCACGTAACCCGATCCTGTTTCCGCGACGAATTTCTCTTTCACAGCCGCTACGACGCCGTTATAGAGCGGCAGAATCTGCGACCAGATCGCCGACGTTTCCGAAACGTCGGCCATGCAGCCGTAGTCCATGATGAAGTCGCGAAGATAGGGAATGTTGAACTTGTCCTTCGACCAGCTTTTGCCGACGCTCGCGCCGAGCGGAAAGCCGCGGAACCGGCGCAGGATCTTCAGCGCGCCCGCGCGGTTGTGCGCGACTTGAGCGTTCTCCCCTTCGAAGCCGATCACCATGATGCAGGGACGGTCGTAGCCGTTCGCCTTCAGATAAGCCTTGATCGGCTTTTCGATCCACGCTTTCAGGCCCTTCTTCGGAGCCTTCATGTGAAACGCGAGCTGGGTTTCCCCGCTGTCCTGGAGACGGATCATGCTGGGAGAAAAGCCGCGCTCGAGGCACTCGTGAATCGCGGACACGCCCATTTCGAAAGTCGGAAAGAGAAAGCCACGGTAGTCCTTCACGGGCGGAGTGCGGTGCACGCGCATGGTCGCTTCCGTGATGACGCCGAGGACCCCCTCGGATCCCATGACGACGCGGTTCAGGTCAGGGCCCGCGGAAGAAGCGGGTACCGGTCTCGTCGCGATCGTTCCCGAAGGAGTGACGAGCTTGAGGGCCACGCACATGTCCTCGATCTTGCCGTAAGCATCCGACTGCATTCCCGCCGAGCGGGTGGCGAGCCAGCCGCCTAGCGTGGAGTACTCGAAGGAATCGGGGTAGTGGCCGAGCGAAAAGCCTTGGCGCTGCAAATCAGCTTCGAGCTTCGGGCCGGGAGCGCCCGCCTGAAGAGTGGCCGTGCGCGAGTGGGGATCGACGGAAATCAGCCGGGTCATGTTGCGCAGATCGAGGCTGACGACCATGCGGCCCCGGTCGGCCAGCGGATTCACCGCGCCGACGATATTGGTGCCGCCGCCGAACGGAATGACGGCGACGTCGTGAGTGTGAGCGAGCTGGACAAGCGCTTCCACTTGCTCGTGAGAGTCCGGAGAACAAACCAGATCGGGGGCACGCTCCACTTCCCCGCGGCGCACGCGCACGAGATCCGGATAGCTTTTGCCGTAACTGTGGAGAAGGCGCTCCTCCTCGTCGGAAGCGATTTGATCGGGGCGCAAAACGGATTTCAGTCCGGCGGTGAACCCGGCGTTCACCCGGGGAGCGGGAAGGCGGATGCCTTCGCGGCGGATCGAGGGGGTCAGGCGCTCTTCTTTGATTCCGAGCGTCTCCCGGATCCAGGGCCAGAGCAGCGGCTTGTCGGCCATCGGGAAACTGAGCTTGGGATCGCCCCAGCCCCACCACTTCATCATACGGTTACCTCAAAATCGGAGCTCGTCGCCTTTCTCGGCGCTTCCGGCGGCGGCTTGAAGAACCCGGTCGCAAGCCCCGCCTTCAGGTAGGTCCTTATCAGATTCCCGTCGATCGGGGGACAGAATACTCCCCGCTCGGCCAGCCTGCCCCAGGTGTAGGAGGAGTCCGTGAGGCCGCCCTGCTCGAAGTCGATCCCCCGCTTGAACCACCAGCGGAAAGCGGAGGTCGTGGCGCTCTTGTAGTCGGTGAAATCCCAGTTCACCGTTTTGGACATGAGCCGGTCCCGGTACTCCGACTGGGACACGAGACGAATCGGGTAACCCGCTTCGATGAGCAGCTCCACTATGTTCGTGTACCGTTTGATGTCCGGATTCACGAGGTGGTAGGTCTCGAAAAAAGTTTCCGCCCGAAGGCCCAGCTCCAGAATGCCGCGGCTCACGCAATCCACCGGGACCACGTCGAAGTGGGTGTTCGCCCGGAACGCGAGCCGCGTCTCGCAGATGGTCTTGAAAATATCGTAGAAGAGGCCCGTGACGTTGCTGTCTCCGCCCATCGGGTACGAGCCGTCCTTCGAGTCGCCGAAGATCTGTCCGGGGCGCAGGATGTTCCACCGCAATCCGCGCTCTTTGGAAGCGCGAACGAGCTGCTCCGCCTCGAACTTCGTTTTCTGATAGCTCAAAAATCCGAAGCCCTGGCCGACGTCCAAATCCGTCTCACGGAAAATGAGAGTGCCGTCGAACGTGCGATCTCCCATCACGGTGTGCGTGCTGATGTGGCACAGATATCTGGAATCGGTGAGGAGCGCGAAATCGATTACGTTGCGGGTTCCGCCGACGTTGACGGGCTCGATGCGGCGGTAGGGAAGAAACAAATCCGTCAGGGCCGCGACGTGCACGACGGTACCGGTCTCTCCGGCCAACCGGGCGAACTCCGTGGAGTCCAGTCCGAAGTGCGGCTTCGCCGCGTCCCCCATGACGGGTATCACCCGCGAAGCGAACTCTTCGTTCGTCTTCTTGCAAACACCGTAGTTCGAGAGAGCGTTGAGCAGTCGCTTGATCGCGCTTTCTCGCGTTTCGGCGCGAACGAGGCAAAGGATTTCGGAATCGGTTTCCGCAAGCAGCAGTTTCAACAGATTGGCGCCGAGAATTCCCGTGGCGCCAGTCAGAAAAATGCGATCGCGGCCCAAATCCCTACCCCTCTTTCCCGAAAATTGGTTTGCCTAAATTCCCTTGAAGGTTCCTATTTTATTTGGACGCCCCGCACCCGACAAGCGTAAAGCCGCCTAAACCCTTCAATTATTTGGGTCGATAAGAAAACATGCGTTTCGGCTTTTCGACCCGATCCCTCGCTCTTTTCGCCGCCGTTCTGTCTCACTTTTCCCGGTTTGCGCCCGCGGCTGAAATGGCGAAAATCCAGTTCCCCGATTCACTCGCTGTCGACGGAAAAACCCTCGTTTTGAACGGTCTCGGGCTTCGCAAGAAGACCGTCTTTCAGGTCAAAGTCTACATTGCGGCCCTCTATCTTAATACGCCATGTCGAAACGACAGGGCGATCCTGAAGTCGGACGAAACGAAAGAGCTGCACATCCACTTCGTTCGCAACGTGTCAGCGAAAGACATCGCCAACTCGTGGGACGAAGGGCTCGAGAAGAACTGCAAGCAGGGATGTGAGGTTTACGGGGAGAGGCTGAAACGGCTGAAATCCCTGAGCCGGGATCTGAAGAAGGGAAGCGTCGTGCGCTTCCGGTTCGACAAAGACTCGATGACGATGCTGCTGGGCGACCTGCCCCCGCAGACTTTCCCGGGGCGGGACTTCGCCGATCTGATTCTCTCCAATTTCCTGGGAGAGCCTCCCAGCGACGACGTTAAGGAAGGCATCCTCGGTCTGGCCGACACAGGACTCAGCCGCATGCCCGCTTCGTGTACGGGACCATGAGCTGAATGCCTTCGAGGCCGGGCAGGTTTCCAATCTTCGAATCCACGTTCTGCGCCATCTTCAACGCGGTTTCTCCGGGAAAAAGAGTGCCGATGAGATCGGCGACCTCCCGATCCGTCTTGACTCCGGCGCCGACCGGAGACCAGAACTTGCTGAGCAGAAAATACGTGAGCTTCTGCGCTCTCGTCGATTTCTGAAGCCGCTCTTTGGCTTTGTTGTAGTACCAGGCGAAATGCCGGCGCTCCTGTTTGGCGATGCGATCGCAAAGAATCCTTAGCACTGGATTTTCGGTCGTTGCCTGGATCTGCTCGTAGCCATGAAGCGTGGTGATCTCCTGGACCGCCCCCCAAGCCGCGTGGACGGCCGGAAATTCCCGCCAGAAGACTTTCGAAAGCACGCTCGCCGCGATCGATTCCAGCTTTTCCGAAAAACTCGCCGTCTTGCGGACGAGGGCGATGCGGGAGTCTTCCAGTCCGTGGCCGCACTCCTTCAGAAAGCGCGCGAGCGCTTTGCCGTGAAAAAACTCCTCGTAGTTCCACATGGTGAGAAAAGCGATGACGTCGGACTCCTTGGCCGCTTCCGTGGTGAGGAGATCCTTCATGTAGTTGATCGTCTGGCCTTCGATGTCGGAGAAGTACGTGAGGATGAAAACTTCCTTGTCCGTGACCCCGACACGACGGGCAAGGTCCCAGTCGATGTCGTCGTAAACGAGCTTGTTCGAAACGGAAAGATAACGCTCCGTTTCCTCGGCCCACGAGTCCACGGGGGCCGGAATTGAGTGGTAGGCCGTCGACAAAACACTCACCGGGAAGCTCCTTTGTAGAGAAATCCGCGAATCCAATACAGGGTACCGACCAGCGAAGGCAGCACCACGAAAAATTGTAACGCGAAGGCGACGGCGTCGTTACGCCCCTCCCCCGTGTAGATCAGCCCGTTCCTGCCGAGTAGAGAAGCGGCGAAAGTGATGAAGACGTTCGCGAAAGCGGGAATGCCGACGAGAAACGACAGCCGAGTCAGCTGAATCTTTCCGTACTTGAGATGGGGAAAGGTGGAGGCGACGGCGATGAGCCACAACCCACCGAGCAGGCCGTTCAGGTGAGTGGCGAGACTCAGCCGGGGAAGCCGAAGCGATACCATCCCCGACAACCCCATCCCCGCCCAAACTCCAAAGGCCAGACCGACCGCGAAAAGGATTGCTCCATACAGCGCCAGCGTCTTCTGAGGTTTCGACATGGGCTAATGATAGCACTTCAGGGCAGTGCGCGGATGCGCTCGACTACGGCCGGATCGTTCAGGAGATCCGAGTGCTCCATCGAAGAGGAAAACACCTCAAAGGGGATGCCGGCCGGAGGCAGAGAATGCGCCTCCAGCACCCGTCCATCGCCGGGCTCTTTCGGAGCGGACTCGAAGTCCCAGCCGGCGACCGCTTTCGATCCACCGGCCACGGCCTTGGCCAAAGTCGGAAAGCTCTTTCCGTTGACGACGAGAACTGGCGGATACTTCCCCGCCCTCGGGGTAAGCCAGCTCCGGAACTCCTTCCCCCGGGCCAGCGCCTCGGCGAGAAAGGCGGCGAAGGTATCGGGAGTTGCGCGGCCTTCGGCGAACTGCCCGAGCTTTTTGTCCCGCCATTGTCCGGCGTCGTAGAAATCCATCGTCAGAACCTTGCCGCCGGCTTCGACGAGGGCCTCGCTCTTTTCGGGAAACAGCGTGTAGACCGAGGGAAAGCTGGCGAGCACTAGCGGAGAAAGAATTTTCCCGTTGAGACCGACCGAAGTGCCGGCGTGCAAATCGAGCAGAAAGCCGATGCCGCCCGCGAACGGAACCCCGGCGAAGACGACGGAATGAAAGAGCTCGGGGTTGCGGTTCAAGACCGCGAGCGTGATGAGCCCTCCCATGCTGTGGGCCACCACTCTCGCCGGCTCGGGAAGCTTGCGCAGAAATTCGGTGAAGGCTTCGACTGTCTCGCGATTGTCCCGCCGCCAGTCGTAGGCGAACGGATGAAAGGAGCCCAGCTTCGCGGCGGCTTCGAGCCAAGGACCGTAAACGGCCGAACGGTAAAGCAGCGGAACGACGGTGACCCAGTCCAACACTTCGCCGGCGGACTGGCCGTCTCTCACCTGACCTCCCTGCTCGAAGGAAAGCGGCAGCGCCAAGTTCGGCGTGGAAAGACCGAGCGCCTGCCAGGCCGAGATCCAAACGACGGAACCAGACTTGTCGATCAGTTTGCCGCCCTTGATGCCGTGGATGAAGACGAGCGGCGGAGCCGCGTATCCTATTTCGGCGGCGAACCAGAGAAGAAGCGGCAGAAGGCGCATGGATTACCTCTGTAAGGGGAAACAGACGTTGAGCGCGGCCGGCAGCACGGTCACCCTTATGTCGCCGGCACCCAGAAACTCACCGTCCGCTTCGAACGGGACAGCGGACTCCGAGCGGACTTCCAGACGCGAAGTCTTCACCTGAACGAAAAGGGAGTCCCCCTCGAATTTTCCGGTGTAGAGCTTTGGAAGCCTGGGGAGCGTACGCCACAACGGCATGTCCCGCACGATGGTCACGTCGAGTTTTCCGTCGGAAAGTGACACCCGGCCTCCGAGCTTCATGCCTCCGCCGGCGTAAATCCCCTTGGCGAGAAACAAAGTGAGAAAGCCTTCCGAAAACTCTCCCCCGTCGTGGATCACGCGGGCGGGCTTCGGATGAAACCCGAAGAGCGTCGTTACCGTCGGCAGCAGATAAGCAAGCGCCGCGGGCACCGCCTTGGGAAGGCCCTCGCGGCGGCGGACCACTTCGGCCCCCATCCCTATCGTCGACACGTTCAAAAACAGACGCCCGCCGGCTTTCCATTCCATCCGCCCGACATCCACCGGGCGGACGTTGTCGCCGGTAACCCAATCCCGCCAGTCCGATCCGCCGGTCCCGCTCACGGTGCGAAAGTAGTCGCTGCCGGTTCCCCAGCGCGAAACGGCCAGCGCCGCTTCCGGATTCAGCGCCTTACCCTCCTCGAAAAATCCGTTGGCGACTCCGTTCACGGTGCCATCGCCGCCGACGGCGACGATGCGATCGTAGCCGGCCCGAAGGGCCTCGCGGGTTTTCGAGAGAATGTCGGCGGCGCCGGATGTGACTGCCGCATCGAAGGAACCGAGACGGTTCTTCCAGTCCGCCTCCAGCGAAGCGAGGTTGCGCCCCACGCGCCCCCGCCCCGCCGCCGGATTTACGATGAATTTCACCCTCATGGACAGGCCGTAAGTATGGAGGAACGGGCCCACGAATCCATGACTCATGGCATCATCACCCCCTTGGGCACCGCCCGTTTCGAGCCGATAAGACACTGAGGAACTTTATGATCATTCAAATGCTTAAGACTGACGGGGACACGAACGAAGTCATCATGCTGAGCGGGAAAGATCAGTACGTCATAGGCCGCGAGGAAGGCGACCTGGTACTGGGCGATGAACGCTGCTCGCGCAAGCACGCGATGCTGTTCGTGACGGACGATCTCAAAGTCGGAATCCGCGACTTGAAAAGCACGAACGGCACCATCGTGAACAAGCAACGGGTTCCGGAGGCGATTCTCAGCCCGGAAGACACCTTCCGCCTAGGGCGGACGATCTTCATCTACTTCGGCTGTCAGGAGGAGTCGGATCCGTTCTCGAAAACGACCCAGGTGAAACGGACCCCCGTCGATCTGAACGACGTCGCCAAACCGGCCGCGCGCCCGCGCCCGCAACCGGTGGCCGCCGCCCCGGCGAAGCCCGCCGCCAAGGCCCCGGAAAAGCCGAAGCGTCCCGCCTCGAAGGGACCGCTTCCCGAGGTCATGTCGTCGGCGATCGACAACGAGGCTCTGAGAAACCTTCCCGAGCCGCCGCCGCTCGGATCGATTCTTCTCAATCAATGGCCCGACAACTTCCGCGCCTTGCAGCAGGACAACCTGCTGAACTTCGTCGAGCACCTGGACGAGGATCAAAAACAAAAGTCGCGCCGGCTCGTCGACTACGCGACCGCCCCCAAGCAGGAAGACGATGCCGCCTAGCGCCGCAAAGTCCACCGTCCGCATGGACGAGAAGCCGGCGCAGAGTTCCGCGCCGAAGCCTCCCGATCCGTTTCCCATAGGCTCCACGGTCGACGGCTACAAGATACTTTCCATTCTGGGTACGGGCTCGTTCGCGACGGTCTATCTGGCCGAAGAGCTTTCCCTCGGCCGCAAGGTCGCCCTCAAAGTCTGCCCGACGGACGCTCTCGAGGGCCGCACCATCGCGCGCCTGAACCACGAGGGCATCGTCCGGGTTCACTCCCAGTCGAAGATTCAGGGTTTCGCCGTCATCAACATGCAGTTCGTTCCGTCGGTGACCCTCGAAGCGGTCATCCAAGCCCTGAGCGAACGCGAAGACCGGACTCTCTCCTCGAGCCGCTGGATAGAGTGGCTGGATTCCCGCTTCCAGGAGGAAATGCAGCTCACCGTCTCCGAGTTCCGGGTGCGCGAACGGCTCACGCGGAGCAGCTTTTCGCAAAAGATCGCCTGGATCGGTTTGCAGATGGCGGAGTCCCTCGCCCACGCCCACGAGCGCGGCATCCTTCATCTGGACATCAAGCCGAGCAACATCCTCATCCATCGCTCGGGCAAGCCGTACCTCATGGATTTCAACGTTTCGGTGCAGAACGAAAGCCTCAAGGCGGGCGTCCCCGAGAACTTCGGCGGCACTTTCGATTTCATGGCCCCCGAACAGACGCTCGTCTTCTTCTCCGCAGACCGCGCCTCGGCGATCAAGAAAGTGGGAGAGCACAGCGACGTATTCTCCCTCGGCATGGTCCTCAAGAAATTCCACGATCTGAGCCCGTCCGGCACCGAGGAGTTTCTGGATCTTCAGTCGATCCTCGCCAAGGCCACCGAAAAGAAGATCGAGAACCGGTACAGGGACGCCCGCGAGCTGGTCGGGGCGCTCGAAGGGTTTCTCGAGTCGGCGGAGATCCGCTCCCGCCTTCCCCGTCAGGACAAACTCGTACGCTGGGTCGCCCGGCATCCGGTTCTCGGCATCACGCTCATGGGGGCGCTGCCTCAGCTCTTCGCGACCCTCATCGGCTACCTTTACAACTACAGCCAGATCATCAACCGCCTCGGCGTTGCCCAGCAGGACGTCTTTCAAAAGATGAACCTGTACTACAACCCCATTGTCTCGACGATAGCTGGAACCATTTGGTTCTTCGTAATGAAGAAGCTCTACCTGGATCTGAAAAGCCCGGCCGGGCGGCACGCGGAGATCCGCCGCTTCCTGCTTCGGGTACCCCACTGGGGATCGATCGTCGCTTCCATCAGCTGGCTTCCGGGCGCCGTGCTCTTTCCGCTGGTCATTCATTTCGGGAGTACCGGCCTCACCGTCGCCACCGCGTCTCACTTCGTGACGTCGTTTCTGCTTTCGTACTTCATCGCCGTCTCCTACTCGTTCGTCATCCACGGCTATTTCGTGACGACCGCGGTGTACCCGAGGCTCTGGTCCGGAGAAACCGGCATCCGCCGGACTGCCTTTCTCGAGCTTCGGCCTCTCGTGCGCCGGATGAAGGGCTTCTGCACGATGACCGTCGCCGTTCCCCTGGTCAGCGTGCTGATTTTTCTCTACCGCAGCGGTGATTTTCAAAACGCCGAGCACTACGCGAGCTTTCGACTTCTGATGGCTCTACTCACCTCCCCCGGAACCGCGGGCATCTGGTTCGCCGTTTCCGCCACCGAGCGGGTACGCGCTCTGTTCCGTCAGTTCACCGCTTCGAGTTAGAAACGCGGGCTCCGCCGGTGTAAACTGGCGCCATGACGGAAAAACGAAAGCTGATTCAGAAATACCTCCAGCAACTGCAATCGTTCGTCACCGATCCGGCGAGCTACCGGAGCCTGCTCCACACGGACATGGTTCAAACCGAGTTCCCGAACAAGCTGAATCCGTCGGGGCAGGAAAGAGGGCTCGAAGGCTGTCTGCGCGCAATGGAAGCCGGGAAAAAGCTTCTGTCCGAGCAGAACTACGAGATCGCCAACTGTTTCGAGTCGGGTAATCAGGTTTGCGTGGAAGTCGTCTGGAAGGGAAAGATGGCGACGGACGCGGGCCCCCTCAGGAAAGGCCAGGAGCTCAGGGCCTTTCTCGGAATGGTCATCGAGTTCAAGGACGGCAAGATCTACCGACAGCGCAACTACGACTGCTACGAGGCGTTCAAGTAACTACAATGCCACCGTGAAGGCGGCCTTTGGAAAGAAGACCGTGTTGTCCAGCAACCTTCCCACCTCCGGCTCGACTGTCAGAGCTACCTTCGGTGTCAGGGAGAAGTGCATCCCGGCTCTCAGCAGCCACTCCATCGTCACACCCGTTCCGGTCTGAAAGACTTCCTGCTGCTCCTTCGTCTTGAAGTTGAAGCTCCCAAGAAAAACGTGGGGCCCCGCCGAGACTCCGACGTGAGCGGCGACGGACTCGCCTAGGCGGAAGCGGTAAACGGCCGCCGGCAGCAGGTGGAGGCTCATGAAGGTGAAGCGCGCGAACTGCGAGGGGTCCCCACCCTGCACGTTCCACACGGTAGCGGCGCCGTCGATACCGACGAGCAGCCCGCCGTAGACGGGCCTCAGCGCGCCGAAATAGAGAGTCGCTCCCCAAAGTTCAGCGAAACGGGAGACGCCGGGACCGACGGTGAGATAGACGGGCGTTCTGGACTCTTCCGCGCGAGCGAGCGAGGCGAGGAGGGCGAGCAAGAGGAAAAACTTCTGCATGGCCCCGGGAGGTTGCCAGGGAGCTAGGGCCTTGGCGAGTTACTTTTTTCCGAGGGAAGCGAAAAACGCGACCACCGCTTCGCTGCCGTCCAGCTCTTCGCTCACCGGACCTATCAGCCGCTTCGATAAGTATTGTTTGCCCTTCGGCCAAGTGTGGCCGCCGCCGTAAATTAGGTACTGCTCCACGCGGGCGCCACGGCAATCGCCGGAAATCCGGTGGGTCACTTTGGTTGCGTCCTTCGGATCTTTGTCCCAGGAGGTCTCGATTGCCTTACCGGCGCAGCCGTTCACCTTTTCCCAGAAGGCGGCCGTCGCCTGAGCGGACAATACCTTGCCGCGCTTCTTGAAACCCAGCGGCCCCGTAATCTCCCCGCCTTGAAAGGGCACGAGCCTGTCGTCGTCCCCCATGATGTGAAGCGTGGGGACCGGACGCGAGGGTTTACATCTCGACGACAAAATCTCGCCGAAGTTCATCCCCACCGGAGCGATTCCCGCAATCTTGCCAGCCCTATCGCACGCCAGGCGGAAACTCATTCCGCCGCCGTTCGACATGCCGGTCGCAAAAACTCGGGCGGGATCCGCGCCGAACTCCGAGACCAGGCGAGCCAGCGCGGCGTCGAAGTAACCCAAGTCGTCTACGCCTTCCCTATCGGGGTACCGGCCGTCGTCCCAGCCTTTATCGACTCCGTCCATGTAGGCGACGAGAAACCCGGCGGGATCGGTGGCGTGGGCGATGTGCATCTGCTCTTCGGAGTTGCTGGCCTTACCCCCGTGCCCGTGAAAGACCATGAGGAGCGGGGACGATTTTTCCTTGCGCCACCCCGGCGGCTTGTGGACGTAAAACTGGCGCTTTTCCAAACGCACCTTTTCATCCGCGGCCGCTACGCAGCACAGAAGTACCGAACAGAGGGCAATCGCCGCTTTCATGGGGACATTATATACTGACGGGATGATGCGAATTCTGCTGGTCTGGCTCGCCACGTTCCCGGCCCATGGCATCGAGGCCATCCGG
>CAZZHG010000043.1:0-41004 GCA_964653655.1 uncultured Pseudobdellovibrionaceae bacterium | reverse complement strand
CTTCTTCAGCGACCGTCCGCCGGAAATGATGATGTCCGCTTCGGTGAGGTCCACTTTCTTTTCGCCGCTGGCGACGACGCTGACGAGCTTCGCCCGGATGTTGCCGGGAGCCGCCGCTACCTTTTGCACTTCGGGCGTCTTGTTCGCCGGCGCGGCCGGCGGCAGGACGTTGGGCCGAACCGAAAAGACGGCCGGGGATTTGAGGAACTCGACCGTCTTCGAGCATTTGCCGGCGTAAATCGGGCGACGGGCGGTCCACTTGGCGCCGCCGGTGAAGCCGAGGCAGTCGGAGGCGTAGCCGACCTTGAACTTCGCGGCGAGCCGCGGAGCCAGATCTTTTCCCTGGTCGGTCGCGCCGACGATTACCGCCGCCGGAGACTGCTTCGACAGAAAATCGTAGAGGGCGTTTGCGTGGCCTTCCGTCGTGTAGGCCTTCAGGTCCGCGTGCTCGAGGCAGACGACCTTGCCGATGCCGTGGGCTCCCAGTTGAGAGGTGAGGGCATCGAGCCCCGGCGCGCCCGCTAGCACGACGACGGTGTCGGCGCCTTGCTTTTGCAGCTCGCCGAAGACTTCGTACGTGACCCGTTTGACTTGTCCTTCGTGGTGTTCCGCAATCAGATAAACGCTAGCCATAAAATCTCCTTAGATAACCTTTGCCTCTTCGCGAAGCAGACGGACGAGCTCTTTCGCCTGAGCGGCCGCGTCTCCCGTGATCTTTTTGCCGGGCGGGCGATCCGCGGGGAGCTGGTAGCCGGAGTCCTTCACGCAGACATCGGCGGCGGACAGGCTGAGATCCCCGAGGGTGTAACCCTTAATTTCCTTTTTCTTCGCCTTCATGATGCCCGGAAGGCTCGCGTAGCGGGGGGTGTTGATGCCCTTGTTCACCGCGACGAGGGCCGGAAGCGGCATCTCGATGATTTGCTTCTGGCCGCCTTCGCCTTCGCGCTCGACCTTCGCCGACTTTTGATCGGCGGAGATTTCACATTTGACGACGACGGAGGCCGACGGGACGTCGAGGAACTCCGCGACGTAAGCGAACGTCGCGCCCTGATCGTCGTCGATGGCTTGCTTGCCGGAGAACACGAGCTGCGCGCCCTCCTTCTTCAAAACTTCCGAGAGGGCTTTGGCCACCACGTAGGTATCGAGGTTGTCGTCTGCCTTGATGTGGATGGCGTCGTCCGCGCCCATCGCGAGCGCCGTGCGAAGCGCTTCGACCGCTCGGTCGGGGCCGACGGTGACGGCCTTCACGATGCCGGCCTTGAGGCGCTCTTTCGTTTTCAGCGCTTCCTCGATGGCGAACTCGTCGTAGGGGCTGATGACCCATTTGATGCCGTCGGTCTCGATACCGTTGCCGGCGCCGTTGGGGCGGATCTTGGTCTCCGTGTCGGGGACCTGTTTGACCAGAACGAAGATATTCATGGACTACTCCTTTAGCAGATGGCGGGCGATAACGAGACGCTGAATTTGAGACGTCCCCTCGTAAATCTGGACCAGCTTCACGTCGCGGAAGATCTTTTCCACGGGATATTCCTTCGTGTAGCCGTAACCGCCGAAAATCTGGACGGCGTCAGTCGCGACCTTCATCGCCATGTCGGCGGAGTGGCGCTTGGCCAGCGCCGAGCAGAAGTTGGCGCGATCGAACTGTTTGTTATCGAGGAGCCAGGCGGCCTGGTAGCAGAGCAGCCGGCCCGCTTCGATGTCGGTGGCCATATCGGCCAGCATGATCTGGATGGCCTGAAAATTCGAAATCGGCTGATTGAACTGCTTTCTTTCCTTCGAGTACTTGATCGAGTGCTGCATGGCCGCGCGCGCCGCGCCCACCGCTCCAGCCGATATGGCCGGGCGGGTTTTGTCGAGGGTGCGAAGCGCGATCTTGAAACCGTCGCCGACGGCGCCGATTTGATTTTTCTTCGGCACCTTCACGTTCTCGAAGGTGATCGAGCGCGTGTCCGAGCAGCGCTGGCCCAGCTTGTTCTCGTGCTTTCCGTAGGAAACGCCGGGCGCGTCGCCGGGGATGACGAGGCAAAGGGTGCCCTTGCTCTTCAATTCCTTGTTCGTCGTGCAGAAAATCGAGTGAAGGGACGCGTGGCCGGCGTTGGTGATCCACATCTTGGATCCGTTCACGAGCCAGTGGTCGCCCATGTCCTTCGCGATCGTGCTCATGCCGCCCGCGTCCGAGCCCGAGCCGGGCTCGGTCAGGCCGAAGGCGATGAGCTTCGGCTCCTCGAGGAAGGGGGTGACGAATTCCTTGATCTGCTCGTCGGTGCCGCCAATCAGGATGGGGTACATGCCGAGGGTGTTCACCGCGATGCTGGTCGTAATGCCCAGACAGCCGGCGCCCATTTCCTCGTTGATGATGACGTCTTCCAAAACGCCCAGGCCGAGCCCTCCGAATTTGGAGGGGACGGCGATGTTCATGATGCCCAGCTCCCAGGCCTTCTTAATGACATCAAAGGGAAATTCCCCGGTTTCGTCGTACTTCGCGGCGACGGGAGTCACCTCCTTCTCGACGAATTTACGCACCATATCTTGGAGGGCTAGTTGTTCGTCGCTGAGGTCGAAGCCAATCATGAGAGATCTCCCGCAGGGATGGCAGTTTTAGGCGCGAAAGGCCCGCAAAGAAAGTAGGGGCAAACGTCGGGGTTTTCAACCATTTTTGTGGTTTCCGGGTCGGGCTCGGTTAGAGTAATAAGTCTCGATATGCCCAAGGAACGAACCGGAATTCTCATCATTTTGGACGGGTTTGGGATCAATCCCGATACCCGGCATAACGCGGTTGCTCTAGCGAAGGCCCCGGTCCTAAAGGGACTTCTCGAGCGCTACCCCCACGGAGAAATCCAGGCCTCCGAAAGCCACGTTGGGCTCCCCGAGGGGTTCATGGGAAATTCCGAGGTTGGGCATTTGAACATCGGGGCGGGCCGGGTGGTTTACCAGGACTTCTCCCTCATCAGCCACGCGATCGAAGAGGAGTTGTTCTTCGAGAACCCGGCCTTCCTGAATCTCTGCTCGAAACTGAAAGAGCAGAAGGGCCGGCCGTCCTTGCACCTCATGGGGCTCGTGTCGGACGGGGGCGTCCACAGTCACATCTCTCATCTCTTTGCGCTGCTGGAGCTTGCCAAGCGCCAGGGCATAGAGCGCGTGTGGATTCATTTTTTCGCCGACGGCCGCGACACCTCTCCGACGAGCGGAGTGGAGTTCACCGAGCAATGCCTCGAGCAGTGCCGCACCCTGGGCCTCGGGAAAATCGGTACGGTCATCGGCCGGTTCTACGCGATGGATCGGGACAAACGCTGGGAGCGCACTCAGGCGGCGTACGACGCCATCGTTTCGGCGAAGGCCGCGAAAGAATTCTCGGATCCGGTCGCTTACATCCGTTCCCAGTACGAAGCCAACACCACCGACGAATTTTTGCCTCCGGCCATCGCGAAGGGCTACCCCGGCGTGAAGGACGGCGACGGCATTCTGTTTTTCAACTTTCGAGCGGATCGCGCGCGCCAGCTCACCCGCGCGCTAACGCAAACGGAGTTCGATTCGTTTCGGCGCGAAACCAAGCCCGCGCTCGCCGGCTTCGTCGCGATGACTCCTTATGACGAGTCTCTCGTCGACGTGCCCTGCGCCTATCAGAAGGCGAAGGTACCCAACACGCTCGGTGAGGTGATCTCCCGTCTTGGCGGAAAGCAGCTTCGCATCGCCGAAACGGAGAAGTACGCCCACGTCACTTATTTCTTCAACGGCGGCGAGGAACGCGTTTTCGACGGAGAGAAGAGGGTGCTGATCCCTTCGCCCCGCGAGGTGCGCACCTACGATCAAAAGCCCGAGATGAGCGCGCAGCAGGTGACCGACAGTCTTTTGAAGGAGCTCGCCTCCACGGACTATCGGTTCGTCGTCGTGAACTTCGCCAACCCCGACATGGTCGGGCACACGGGAAATCTGCCGGCCGCCATCCGCGCGGTCGAGACGGTGGATAAGTGCGTCGGCAAAATCGTGGAGTGGGTGGAGGAGAACGGCGGGTTTGCGATCCTCACCGCCGATCACGGCAACTGCGAGAAGATGCTCGGCGAGGACGGCGCTCCCTTCACGGCCCATACGACGCTTCCGGTGCCGATTATCGTGATTGAGCCGCAGCGCAAAAAGATAGAAGTGCTACCGGGCGGACGGCTTTGCGACCTCGCTCCCACGATGCTCGCCCTATGGGGAATCAATCAGCCCATGGAAATGACGGGCAAGAGCCTCGTTCAGCTCGGGAAATAATCCCCTCATTCCGATGGGATAGGATATTTGTCCTTGTCCATATCCTAGGCTTCGTCCTGGCCGCCAGATCCGCTATAATTAGAGGCATCCGCCTACTTCCTTTGATCCCCTTATTTTTGGGAAAAACTCGAGCCTAGAAGGGTCGACGCATGTCCGCAGGCAAACTCGGCGAGCTGCTTGTCAGCCAAGGCCTCATTACGGGCCAGCAGCTCAAAGAAGCATCCGAGCACCGTAGTCGCCAGAACATGCGCCTTAGTGCGTCCTTGGTTCAGCTCGGCCATATCAACGAAAAGGTTCTCGCGACCTTCCTGAGCAAACAGTACGGCATTCCGGCCATCTCCCTCGACGACGTCGCCATTCCGCCCGAGCTCACGCGCCTCGTTCCCTGGAGCCTGTGCGAGAAGCACATGCTCGTTCCGCTCAACATGGAGAACAACAAGATTACCGTGGCGGTCGCCGATCCGACCAACGTCGCCGCCGTCGACGACGTGCGCTTTCTATGCAACATGGATGTTCAGGTTTATCTATCGACCGAATCGGGCATCAAGACGCTCATCGACCGGGCCTACGCGAACCGCAGCGCCCAGATCGAGATGAACGACGGCTACGGCGGCGCCGACGCCGACATGGGCACGAGCCAGATCGAAGTGTCGAAAGGCGATGCCGAGGGCACCTCCCACGAGCTCGACGACGGCGGCGGGGCCGACAAGCCGGTCCACAAGCTTTTGAACAAGGTTTTCGTCGAAGCGATCCGCCGCAAGGTGAGTGATATTCACATCGAGCCATACGAGCAATTTTCCCGCGTGCGTTTCCGCATGGACGGCACGCTTCACGAAGTGATGCGCCTTCCGCCCCAGCTCCGCTCCGCCGTTCCCGCCCGCATCAAGGTGATGGCCCAGATGGACATCTCCGAAAAGCGCCTGCCGCAGGACGGCCGCTTGCAGGTGCGCACGAAGGAAAAGAAAGTCGATATCCGTGTTTCGACGCTCCCGACCATCTTCGGCGAGAAGGTCGTAATGCGTGTGCTGGACAGCGGCGGCAAGACTCCGGACCTGATTCAGATCGGGTTCGAGGAAGCTCAGTATGCGCTTTTCCGCAAAGCCGCGGTCCAACCTTACGGCATGATCCTCGTCACCGGCCCCACGGGTTCCGGTAAATCGACGACGCTTTACGGCGCGCTACAAGAGCTGAACGGCCCCGACGTGAACATTTCCACCGTCGAGGACCCGGTCGAATACAACATGGCCGGCATCAACCAGGTGCAGATGAAAGACGGCATCGGGCTGAATTTCGCCTCCGCGCTTCGCTCTCTTTTGCGCCAGGATCCCGACGTCATCATGGTCGGTGAGATCCGCGATCACGAGACGGCGGAAATCGCCGTGAAAGCCGCGCTCACGGGCCACATGGTTTTCTCCACGCTCCACACCAACGACGCTCCGAGCACCATCACCCGTCTTCTGCACATGGGCCTTGAGCCGTTTTTGATAACCGCCGCGCTTACTCTGGTGCAGGCCCAGCGTCTCGTGCGCATGAACTGCGATCAGTGCGCGATCCTGGACAAGAAAGTGACGAAGGAAATGCTGAGGTCCGCGGAAATGCCCGAGCACTGGCTCGACTCCGTCAAGCCGATGAAGGGCCGCGGCTGCGATCGTTGCGGAAACACCGGCTACAAGGGCCGTAAGGGCGTCTTCGAAGTCATGATGCTCACGGAAGGCCTGCGCGATCTCATCGTGAAGGGCGCGAACGCCGACGATCTCAAGAAGATGGCGGTCGCCGAAGGCATGACGACCCTTCGCCAATCCGCGCTTTTGAAGCTTTACCGGGGGGAAACCACCCTCGAGGAAGTCCTGAATAATTCCCGCCCGGATGGAGAGATAGCCAAATGATGACCTTACCCCAGTTACTCAAGGCGATGCTCGACAACAAAGCATCCGACATGCACGTCACGAGCGGCAGCCCTCCCACTTTCCGCGTGCACGGTCAAATTTTGAAAGCGAAGACCGGGGGGCTCACGCCCCAGGACACGAAGGAACTTTGCTACTCGGTTCTCACCGATCAGCAGAAGGCGCAGTTCGAAGAGCAGAAACAGCTCGACTTCTCCTTCGGTATCCGCGATCTCGCCCGTTTCCGCGCGAACGTGTTCTACCAGCGCGGAGCGGTCGCCGGCGCCTTCCGTCACATTCCCTTCGAGATTCCGAAGCTGCAGCAGCTTGGTCTTCCGCCCATCGTCGAGCAGCTAATGCGGCGGCCCCGCGGCCTCGTGCTGGTCACGGGCTCCACGGGCTCCGGCAAATCGACGACGCTCGCGTCGATGATCGACGCACTCAACGATTCGGACCATCTGCACATCGTGACCATCGAGGATCCGATCGAGTACATCCACTCGCATCGATCCTGCCTCATCAACCAGCGCGAGATCGGTCAGGACACTCTGAGCTTCGGGGCGGCCCTGAAAGCCGCCCTTCGTGAAGATCCGGACGTGGTGCTCGTCGGCGAAATGCGTGACCGCGATACGATCGAGACCGCGCTCACGCTCGCCGAAACCGGCCACTTGGTGCTCAGCACGCTTCACACCAATAGCGCCTATCAGTCCGTCACTCGTATGATTCAGGTGTTTCCGGCGGAGTATCAGGATCAGGTGCGCTTGCAGCTTTCGATGGTGCTCGAAGGCATCATCACTCAGTCGCTCATCGAGCGCGCCGATCGGGCGGGCCGGGTGCTCGCTTACGAGCTGATGCTGCCCAACCCGTCGATCCGCAACCTCATCCGCGAAAACAAATTGTTCCAGGTCCCGTCGGCGATGCTCGTCGGCCAGGACAAGTCCGGCATGATCACGCTGAACCAGTGCCTCGTGAATCTCGTGAAGAAAGGCGTCATCACCTACGATTCGGCGCTGCTCGCCTCTCCGGAGCAGGACGACCTGGTGAAGACGCTTTCGGATCTCCGCCGGCGGGCCGGGTAACCAGAGGAATAGATGAAGTACTACTACACGGGCGTGACCCGCCAGCGGGAACAGGTCAACGGCGTGGTCGACGCCCAGGACGAGATCGAAGCGCAGATGAAACTGCGCGCGATGCAGATCCGCCCGATCAACATCACCGAGAACAAGACCGAGAACCTCTTCAGTTTTTCCTTCAGCAACCTGGGCGACATCTCCATCGGTCCGCCCGTCGATCTGAAGGGCATGCTCGTTTTCACGCGCCAGTTCTCTTCGCTCATCGACTCCGGTATTCCCGTCGTTCAGGCTCTGGACATTTTGTGGGACCAGGAACGGCGCCCCGCCTTCAAGCGGGTGCTCGGCCGGGTGAAGGGCGACATCGAGTCGGGGCAGGGCCTCGCCGAGGCTCTCAAGCGCCACCCGAAGGCCTTCAACGAGTTTTTCGTCCGAATCGTGGAGTCCGGAGAAGTGTCCGGTACCCTCGATCTCGCGCTTCGCCGCATCGGCATCCAGCTCGAAAAACTCGGCAAACTACGCTCGAAGGTGATCGGCGCGATGATCTATCCGGTCATCACGATCGTCGTCGCGACCGGCGTACTCATCTTCCTCCTCGTCAAAGTCATTCCCGAGATCACCAAGCTTTACAGTGAGTCCTCGGCTCAGCTTCCCGAGCTCACGGTGTTCGTGCTCAATTTGTCGAACTGGTTCCAGAGCAACTACGGCTACGTGGTTTTCGGCGGTATTGCGAGCGTCGTGGGCTTTGCCTTCCTCTACAAGATGCCGGGCTTCCGCGCGGTTTGGGATCCGTTCATCATCCGCGTGCCGCTTTTCGGGCCGCTCATCAAGAAGGCGGAAGTCGCCCGCTTCACTCGCACCATGGCGACTCTCGTCGGTACTGGCGTCCCGCTGCTGAACGCTTTCGAGATCTGCGAAAAGCTGATGGCGAATCTGAAGGTTAAGGCCTCCGTTCGCAAAGCTGCTCAGTTCGTGCAGGAAGGCAAAACCATCGCGGCCGGCCTCAAAGCCGACGGCATCTTCCCGCCCATGGTCACCCATATGGTGGGCATCGGCGAAATGACGGGTAAGCTCGACGAGCTTCTCAGTAAGGTTTCCGACATCTACGACGACGAAGTGGACGACGCGATCAGCAATCTCACCGGCTTGATTCAGCCGGCGCTCATTATCGTCGTCGGCTTCATGATCGCCTTCATGATGGCCGCCATGTACATGCCGATCTTCCAGCTCGCCGACAAGGTGACGGGAGCGATGTAAGGCGTCCGGGTCTTCGATGCGAAAACACCTCACAGGATCCTTGCGCCGCTGGAAGCTCGAGCTTGGCCTCGACTTGCCTCCGAGCAGCGGTACGCGGGAAGCGCTCCAGTACCTCATGATGGCGCGCCTCGGGGTGCTCTACGTGGTGCTCGGGGGCGTGGTGCTTCACCAGGTGTTTCGGGGGGAAAGCGTTCCCGAGCGGCCGCTATTTTTCGGGTACGGACTGCTCGCGCTCAGCTTCGCCTTCAATCTAGTTCAGGCCATGTGGCTTCACCGGCTTCCGTCCCACGGGGCGATTGCCGTCGTGAACATCGCTTTCGATTCAGTCGTCATCTCGGACTGGATCTTTCTCTCCGGCGGCCAAGGGACGCTGTTCGCGCTGCTCTACCTCGTCCAGATTCTCGTCACGGCGCTCACCTTCTATAAGAGAGGCGCCGCCGTGGGAGCCGCGATCGCTTGCGCCGGCTTCGGTTTCGTATGCTGGCTGCGGCCTCCTCAGGAAGGGCTTCTCATCTGGGGCATCTACTCCGCCCTGTTCGTCACCTTGGGGGTCGTGGGCGGCTATCTGAGCGAAGAGCTGCTTCGGACGACCGAGTCGCTCCGTGAGGAGAGCCGCAAAATCGAAAAGCTCCAGGAGTTCTACGAGAAGGTGATCTCAAATCTGCCTACCGGTCTGCTCACGGTGGACGGCCTCATGCGGATCAACTTCCTGAATCCCGCCGGAGAGCACATTCTCGGGCACCGGCTCGTTGACATCATCGGAAAGCCGCTCTCCGAAGTGGAGCCCGATCTCATTCCCTTCTTCGACAAGATCGACATGGAAGATCTCGCCGAAGACGTGGCCGATCCGGTTTCCGGAGAGGATACCGTATCCCGCCTTCGCTCCGAATTTCACACGAGCCATTTCGTGCACCCAAGAAAGAACGAGAAGACCCGTCTTCAGCAGACGGTGGAAGTGGGTAAGGGCACGAAGGTGCGTCTCATCCGCGGCGACGTCGCCGAGCTCGACGTGGATGCCCCGCTCGGCCGCCTGATGGGCACCACCGAGCAGCAGCAAGGCGCGAAAGTGCTGCTGTTCCAGGACGTGACGAAGCTTCTCCATCTCGAGGACCGGTTGAAGCAGAACGAGAAGCTCGCCGCCGTCGGCCAGCTCGCCGCCGGCATCGCCCACGAGATCCGAAATCCGCTCGCCAGCATGAGCGGCAGCATTCAGCTTCTGCAAACTAAGCTCGGTCCCGTCGACGCGGAAAACCGCAAGCTCATGGACATCGCCGTCCGCGAGATCGACCGGCTCAACAATCTCATCAGCGAGTTTCTCGATTTCGTTAAGCCCGAGCGGCCCCGCATGGAAGGCGTTTCGTTGCCGAAGCTCTGCGCGGATCTGGTGCTTCAGCTGCGCAACTCGAAGGAGTTTCGCCCGGGAGTCGAGCTAATCGAGGCCTACGACCAGACGGTGACCGCGTCGGCGAACTCGGAAAAATTGAAACAGGTGCTCTGGAACCTTCTGGTCAACGCTCTACAGGCGATGGACAAGCCCGGACGAATCGAGGTCGGTTGCGCCCCCGCCGGCGGACACCGGGTCAAACTTTGGGTCGAGGATCAGGGGCAGGGAATGACCGAAGAGGTGCTCGCGCATCTTTACGAGCCGTTTTTTACGACGAAACAGCGGGGGACGGGGCTCGGTCTCGCCACGGCCTACAAGATCATCGAGGCCCTTCACGGGGAAATTCGCGTGAAGTCGAAGCCCCAGGCCGGAACCCGTTTCGAGATCTATCTGCAAAGCGCTTGAGGAATATTTTCATGAAACCGTGGTCGTTGCTGCTTCTTCTTTCTTTGGCCGGCGCCGCTCACGCCGAGGAAAGCGCCGTGAAGGTCGAAGAGCTTCACGATGCGCCTCCGCTTTCCGGCGCGAAGGAGAAGGATACTCTCGCCGACGCCGCGGCCGCCGCTCCGATCCTTCAGGTGGGTTTGCGGACGGACGTCGCATTTTCAGCCGGCCGCGCCACGGATCAGGGCTTCTCCCTGCCGAGCCTTCGTGTGAACTTCACCGGAGAAGTCGCCCGGCAATTCGATTACAAACTATCTCTCGCTCCGAGCCGGGAGTTCTCGTCGGTACTCATTCCCCAGGTGCTTCCGGTGGACGCGTGGATTCTTTTCCGCAATTCCACCCGCGCGGATGCCACGCTGCTTTGGCGGGTGGGAATGTTCGCGCCGACTCTGAGCCCTTCGTTCAGCCCCGATCTCGCCGATCTTCCCATTCCGGATTACGCCGCGACCCACCGGGCGACGCTGCTGTTCCGCGAGCTCGGAACCGAGCTCACGTTGCGGCCCACGCCGGAGCTTGAGTTCACGGCGGGAGTGTTCAACGGGAGCGGCATCGTCGCCCTCAACACGAACAACGCGAAAGCTTTCAGCGGCGCCGCCATCGTGCACATCGGCCTCGGCGACGATTCCGAGCTGCGTTTCGGTGTCTCGGGATACGCCTCGCGGCAGTCCGATTCCGGAAGCGTGAACTTCATTTCGAACACTATCGGCAGCGCGTTTGTTGCTTTGCACCTGGGAGAGAGCACCGAGCTGGGCCTCGACATAGTGAGCGGCCGGCTTCAGGATGCGTCGCGCTCGGAGGCCGTGTTCGGTCTGGTGGGTTCCGCTCTGGTGGGTATCAGCCCGTGGCTCAAAGCCTATTTTCGCGGCGAAGGAATCCGCTACTCGCCGGTCATCGATCCTCGCATGAATCGCCTGCAGCTCGGCCCGGTCATCGAGCCGATGAAAAATCTTCGGCTCTTCGTCTTCTACGAGCACTCCGACGACAGCACGGGAGCGTCCGAAAACGCCTTCCAGTGTCTCATCCGCCTCGTTCTATAGCCCTCCAGCGTCACGTTAACAGCTGTTCAGACGTATCGACCTAATTCCCGGGATTGGTCTCAGGCATTGAGACACTTAGGGGGTGGGGGGACCGATGAACAGAAGAACGGCAATCAAGCGGCTCTGTAAGATGGCCCTGCTTTCCTTTCCGCTCGCGTCGCGTTTGGCTCATGCGCTGAGTCGCCGAAGCGGGGATGTCTTCGAGCCGCAACTCGTGCTGCTGACGGACTCGAAGCATGTCTCCCACGAAGATCTCCAGGCGCTGCTGGACGCGGCGGAGGGCTCTCTGCAAGAGGAGGACTTCAACTGGCGACGCAATCTCGTCGTGCTGGACATTCGGGCGAACGCGGAGGCGGCCGGGAAATTCATCTCGCGCCACGGCGGCAACACCGGAAATCTGATTTTCCCTCTGCTGGTTCTCGTTCCCGAGGACGGAGCCGACGAGGTTCAGCTCTGGTCGGCGTCGTGGTTGAGGAGCCGGCGCAATCCAGCGGCGGCCAAATGCTATCCGGTTTCCGGCAGCTGGTGGTCCGTCGACGGAGACTGGAACCCTTCGGTCTCCAAAGTGAAGACCCATCTGTTCAAATCTCCGAATCACACGGGCGGAAAGTTCGAGCTGTCTTGGCTTGAACTACTGAAGCTCGACGAGCTTCAATCCCTGCACTCGGATCATCACCGCGAAATGACCGGGGCGGGAAAAGTTCACTGGGCCGTGGTCAACTGCTGCCCGATGTGAGGAGCGTCAGCTGCCCGGTCCGTCGGGATCCTGAGCGAGGGCCGCGAGATTCGCGCGGGTCTGCTTCAAAAAAGGCGCGGCTTCGGTTTCCTTCTGGCCGGGCTCCATATAGAAGTGCTTATCGAGAAAGAACTCCACCTCGGGGATGGCCTTCTTCTTCCACTGATCCCACGGCATCTTTTCCTTCGACATCCGCTCGTGCTCCCGCCAAAGGTTCACCGTGTTCGCTTTGAATATCGGATAGGGCGCGGCCAGCTGACAAAGATCGGCGGCACGCACCACCATGGACTCGGGCGTTAGCCGGCCGTCGTAACCCTTGCGGGTGGCGCGGATGGCCTCGCAGGCGAGCTGAATGGTGGCGGGCGGAACCAATTTTTCCGTCAACGCATCTTGGGCGAGTTTCGCCGAGTAATCTTCCTTGTGGGCGAAGCCCTTCGCCTTCTGATCTTCCTGGTATCCGGCGTCGTGAAAAAGGATCGCGTAGTAGGTGGCCGCTTCGTCGAGGGGCTGTCGCCTGGCCCGGCAGCGGGTCACGATGTCGTCGCCCGCGGCGAGCGCGACGCGGATGTGGCCGAAATTATGATAGGGGAGCGCCGGATCGTAGTGGTTTGCCGCTATCTTCTCCAGCTGGGGGTCGCGCATGGGCTGTCGGAAAAGTCTAACGAGGCGGGCCGCAGGAATCAACGTGCCTTTTGGGAGGGCGAGTTGAAATAGGAGCAGTAGGCCGAGATGGGGCAATCGGGGCAGGCCGGTTTGCGGGCCTTGCAGATCTTCCTGCCGTGCAGGATGAGAAGTCCGTTTACGTCGGACCACAGGCCCTGCGGGAGCAGATCGCGCAGCTCGAACTCGATTTTCACCGGGTCTTCGGAGCTAGCCCAGCCGAGCAGGTTCGAGACGCGCTTCACGTGGGTGTCTACGGCAATGGCCGGAAGGCCGAAGGCCTGGTTGAGAACGACGCTTGCGGTCTTTCGGCCCACTCCGCCCAGCGTGATGAGCTCCTCCAACGTGCGGGGGACCTCTCCTCCGAACTTTTCGACGATGGATTTCGCGCAGGAGATGATGTTCTTCGCCTTCGCCCGGTAAAAGCCGCAGGAGTGGATAATCTTTTCGACATCTTTTTGGTTCGCCTTGGCAAGGTCCTTTGCGGTCGGGTACTTCGCGAAGAGCGCGGGCGTGGTCATGTTTACCCGCGCATCCGTGCACTGGGCGGAGAGAATGACCGCGATAATGAGCTGAAAGGGCGAATCGTAGGTGAGCTCCGTCTTGGCGCTGCCGTACTCCCCGGAGAGTATTTCGAAGACCTTCTGGATGTCGCTCTGGGAGACGCTGACTTTCGGTTTCGAGGGTTTCTTCGCCATTGGAAAAGTGGTGCGGGCGGAGGGACTTGAACCCCCACGGGTAAAACCCATATGGTTCTAAGCCATACGTGTCTACCATTTCACCACGCCCGCGTGAGCCCGAAGATATTTTTTACCAGCCCCGAAGGCAAAGTATTTCGCAAGAAGCTACGCCAAAAGGTGCGGCCTCACTTCTGGCTGCCAGAAGTGAGGCCGCACCTTTTGGTTTTCCTTCGTGCTAGAATCCAGGCATTCCATGGTGAAGACTTACCGCCCCATACTGGTCTCTCTCATCGGGATAGTGGCCACCTTCGTTTATTTTTCTTTGAAAGTGAGCGGCCGAGCCTATACCCAATCCGACTACGAAAACGACCGGCACATTTCCGCTTCTCTCGGTCTCGATTGCGCGAAGTTCAAGGGCACCGACCTCGTCGGCAAATCCACCGGCGAGCTGGATCGGCTAGCGGCCCTTCGCAACTCGGTTCTGATCAAAGGAAAGTCCGGAGAGATTCAGACCACGGCCGAAAACGAGTCGACGGAAACGATCGAGACCCGCTCCTACACGGTCTGCGGGCAGAAGTTCGTCGTGGTTCTAAGCGGCGACAAGATCGTCGAAACGATTTATCTCGCGAAACATCACAAAGGCAGGGTTTTCGGAATCGACGGCTAGTTCTGGTGGACGTCGGGCTCGGCGGGGGCGGGCGGCTCCTCGCTCGAGATATCGCGGGTAGGCGCCTTCGCGTTCTGGATGGGCAGATAGAGCTCTTCCGTCTTCAATCGCTCCCAACGCTCCACGCACAACTTCCATTCGATGGTCGGCTCGGCCTCGCCGACCGGGCAGGGGTTTTCGGCGCTGAGCAGAGTGGCCATCTCTTCGAGCGATGTGGACAGCTCGGCCGTTTCGTCGCCGCGGGAAACCAGACAAAAGCCGGCCAATAGCAGAAGGGTCAGGGAGCGGGAAAAGGGGGTCATGGGTATCAGTATAACCTCCCGGCCGGGCATTGGCTTGTCGTGAAAAGCCCGGCGGAGTGCGGTATCTTTCCCCGATGGCACTCTCCGCGTTGGATCGGCTTCGCCTTTTTCTTCGTCCCCCGGGGCGGGGCATCGCCACCTTCTCGACCGGGGGCGGGCTCGCCAACCCGCTGCTTCAAAAGCTTTACGGAACCGATCAGGCTCAGGCCGTCAGCGAGGCCTGGGAGGAAACGCTGCAGCGGATTCGTCGCGTCGAGAGCATTCTCGTCGGAGTGCCGAGCGACACCGGAGCCGGCTTTCAGCGCGGCGCCGCTTTCGGCCCCGTCGGCATCCGCCTCGCTTACCTTGCGCGCTACGGGAATTATCCGAAGGGGCTCGTCGATATCGGCGACGTGCTGTGCATCCCCCAGCTCCTCCACGATTCGATGCTGAGCGAGGAGCAGAAGACGGCCTGCCGCCAGGCCCTCTATCCCGGAGCGGAAAAAGAGAATCTTCCCGTGAGCCCGCTTTCTCTCGCGGAGGCTTCGTTTCAGACTTTGCTGGAGCTCAATCCGAAGGCGCGTCTGGTGGTGCTCGGCGGGGATCACAGCATCTCCTGGCCCGCCATGCGCTATTGCCAGGATCGGTTGGGCAACGAGTACGGCGTTTTGCATTTCGATGCCCATTCCGACCTTATGGAGAAACGGCTCGGAATCAGCTTCTGTTTCTCTACCTGGGCCTTTCACGCGCAGAAGGCGATGAAGCCGCGGCACCTGGTTCAGGTCGGCCTTCGCGCCTCGACGCGTAACCGCGAGCAGTGGGAGGCACAGCTGCCTGTGCGCCAGTTCTGGGCGGCGGAAATCCGGGGCAAAGAGGGGGCGTGCATCGATCAGATCCTCGAGCACTTCCGCTCGGAAGGGATCACGAAGATTTACATCTCCAACGATATCGACGGCACGGACTCCGCGTTCGCTCCGGCGACCGGAACCCCCGAGGGCAACGGCCTGCAGCCCGAGTTCGTCACGGCGCTCATCGGCGAGGTTCGGCGCAATTTCGACGTTTTCGGCGGCGACATCACCGAAGTGGCCCCGCCGCTGTCGGGCTCCCACGACTTCGCGAACGAAAAGACCTGCCAGCTCGCCGCCGATTATCTGCACGCTCTGATTGGCTAATCTAGGGTTATAATTTCCCCATGACGATGTTTCAGTCCTTCATTCTCGGCGCCGTTCAGGGCGTGACGGAGTTCCTTCCGATCTCGAGCTCCGCGCACCTGATTCTCTTTCCCTGGGTGCTGGGGTGGAAGGATCCGGGCCTCGCGTTCGACGCCTTTCTTCATCTGGGCACCATCGTCGCGGTCTTCTTCTATTTCGCCGGCGACTGGTTCCGGCTGATCAAAGCGGGGCTTCTCAGCATCATCGAGCGGAAAATCGGCTTCGAGACCGATCGGCTTCTCTTTTGGCTGCTCGTGCTCGGTTCCATCCCGGCGGGACTCGCGGGCCTTTTCTTCGCCCACGAGATCGAGGAGTCGTTTCGGTCCCCGCTGCTCATCGCGATGACGCTCGCGGGAGTCGGTTTTCTCCTCTACTGGGTGGACGGCCGTTATCCGTCGACGAGAAAGCTCGAGGATTTACGGGCGAAGGACGCGTTTTGGATCGGCATCGCTCAGGCGTGCGCCATCGTGCCGGGCGTTTCGCGCTCGGGATCGACGATGACCATGGCCCGTTTCGTCGGCATGAGCCGGGAAGCGGCGGCCCGCTATTCGTTTCTGCTCTCGTTTCCGATTACGCTCGCGGCGGGAATTTTCAAGGGACGGGAAGTGCTTCAGCATGGGCAGGGCGACCTCGGGATGCCCATTCTGATGATGGGGCTCGCCGCCTCGCTAATCTTCGGACTGCTCAGCATTCACATCCTGATCCGCTTTCTGCGGGTCGCGGATTTCGCGGTCTTCGCGTGGTACCGCATTCTGCTGGCCGGCGGAATCGTCGGCTGGAGCCTCTTCGTCGGAAAATAAGACAGAGCGACAGCGAGAGCGAGCGCAAGGAAGTCTTTTCGATCTCGGCCTCAAGTCCTAGCCGATGACGTTAGCCCGCCATTACGATCGCACAAGGTCGTGGAGTCTTCCTTGCGCTCGCTCTCGCTGTCGCTCTTCGATTTATCTTTTTAGAAGTTGTAGGTGATGCCGACGACGCCGGTGAAGTAGTCGCCGGAACGATCCCCGTCCACGAAGAACTTCTGAGTCTCGTCGTTGAAGAAGACGAGGTGGTAGCGGAGATCGATCCCCAGGTACAAGTGGCGCCGGTAGATGGAAAACTCCACGCCGCCTCCGGCATAGCCGCCGAATGCGCTGGAGGTGGCTTCCCCGCCCGCGAGGACCGAAGCGGTATCCTGAAGCACCTGCTGCTGGCGGATGTAGGCTCCCGCGCCGAACGCGAGGTAGGGATTCGCGATGGCGATCGCCTTCGGCGCCGCTTTTGTGTCGAAGTAATAACGGAATCCCGCCGTGATCGGAATGAGGGTGACGTTCAGCTCCAGCACTTTCGCCGCGTCCGGAATGACGATCTGGCTATGCTGCGAGTAGTGGCCCGCGGCCTCGAGCGCGAAACTCTTGTCGAAGAAGTAGAGAAGCTTCAGCCCCACGTAGAATCCGGGCTGGGCGGTACGCCCGAGCTCGCCGGTGAAGATTCCCACGCCGGTGTCGAAGCCAATCATCAGGTACCGGCCGAGATGGAAGAACTCCTTGTCCTCTTTCTCGTCTTCCGCGAACTCGTAGTTCGTCGGGTCGCTGAAAGGATCGGTGACCCCTTTGTAATCCGAGTCCTGGCTTTCCGCGCGAGCGGAAGCCGACCAGAGCGCGGCAAGAAACCCCACGAACGTGACCACGAATATTTGTTTCATCTGGATTTCGAGAGTTACGAAGTTAACCGGGGATTACTTACTCATTATACCTGGGACAGGGGCATTGCGTCGAGCAGGGTGGGGCGTATTCTCCAGGAATACTCAGAAATAGTAGTGGATAGCGGTCCCCAAAAAACCGTTTCCGATGGTTCTCAGGCTGGTTCCGGCAAAGCTTCGGTAGCCGATCCCGGTCTCGAAGCTGATTCCAAGGTCGCTTAGCCCGGCGAGGAAGACCTCGACCCCGAACAGCGCGTCAATCTGATAGCCGCGGGTATTTCCCGTCGTGGCGGCCTGGGACAGGTAGTAGGCCGCGACTCCGAGGTACGCGTTGATGTTTTCCTGCAGATCGACGTAGCGGTTCACTCGGACGCCGAGAGTGGAGTAGCCGGTGGCGCCCGTATCGAAACCGGCGGAGAACCCGATCGTGTAGTGCGGGTCGGGCAAATAGCGCAGCGAAATCGACGCTAGGCCGTTGAGATCTTGGATCATCAAGCCTGCTCCCACCCGGTCCGTGAGGGTGCGCCCGAAGGCATCGGGGGTCGCGAGGATTGCTCCCAAGAGCAGAATTCCAATGGCTTGGCGCAGTATTTTGGTCATGGTGTTTGACGAATGAGAGGAATAAGTGAAATGTTAGCATAGTTTAAACTTGTTTGTTCGTAAGTGTCCGGGAGCGGAAATGGATAAGTCTTCCAAGTTGGATCGCAAAGAATTGAAGCGGCCCGACCAGTTCGTGAAAAAGGGACAGGCGGTGTTCGCCTTCCTCATGGAAAAGCGCGGCCGTTTCTTGCCCGTGCTGATAGGCGGCGTCGTACTCGTCGCCTCCGTTTACGCCTACGACTGGTGGGCGGAGCAAAAGCTCGAGAAGTCGTGGGTCGAGTACAACCGCATCGCTAAGGTCACCGGACCGGAACGTATCGACCAACTCAAGGTCTTCCAGACCGATCACTCCGGGGATCGTCCGGGTTACTTCGCCGCGGTCGCCATCGCGGACTACTATTACGACGAGGCAAAGAAGGAGTCCTTCAAGAAGGACGGAAAGCCTCAGGAAAACGCCACTCAAGCGGTCAGCTGGTACGGCCGTGCGATTGAGTTCAAGAGCCTTCTCTCCGGCGAGAAGCAGCTTCTTTATTTCGATCGCGGGGGCGCGCAGGAAATCCTCGGCCAGCTCGACGAAGCCACGAAGGACTATCAGATGTCCGCCGACTTCGGGGGCGAGCCCGCCGGTCTTGCCAAGCTTAGCCTCGGCCGCATTCAGGAAATGAAAGGCGATCGGGCCAAGGCGGAAGAGATCTACAAGAAGGTCAGCGAAGAGTACGTGAACTCGGAGTACGGCAAGCTCGCGAAGGGCCTTCTCCGCCGCATGTCCAGTCCTCTCTGGCAGGAGAATAAGTCTTGAAGTTCCGCCTCGCCGCGCTGCTTGCACTCGCTTGCACCGCTGGACGCGCCGACATCACGGTTCACAGCGAATGGGTTTTCCCCACCCGTGTCAGCCACAACTTCGAGCTTCGTCCCCATGAGCGCACGAGACCGCTCGTCGTCGGCGATATTCTTTATGCCGCGAACCTCGAGGGACGTGTCGTCGCTTTCCACCGCAAGGATGGCTACGTGCTGTGGGAAACAAAAGTCCCCGCCGGAGTCGAGGGGGCTCTCGCTTACGGCCGGAGCAAGCTCTACGTCGGCGACAAGGCAGGCGTTCTTCACGCGTTGAACGCGCGCGACGGCTCGCAAGCCTGGACTCTCACCGTGGGGGCCGAGTGGCTTTCGCCGCCCGTGCTCATGCGCGACAGGCTCTTCGCCATGGGTTCCAACGACGAGCTGGTCGCCATCAACGCCGACGACGGTAAGATCCTCTGGAAGTTCGCTCACCGGGGCGATGAGAAGATGACCATCCGCGGGACCTCCACCCCGACGGTCGCCGGCTCGGATGTGTTCGCGGGCTTCTCCGACGGATCCCTGGTCGCGCTGAATGCGGAATCGGGCGCGGAGCTGTGGACGAAACGCCTTCGTGTGCGCGACCGTTTCTACGACGTCGACATGCCGCCTCTCGTGGATGACACCTCGGTTTACGCCGCCACTTTCGACGGCATGCTCTACCGCCTCGACCGCAAGACGGGCGCGACGAAGTGGAGCTTTCCGGTCGGCAGCTACGGCGGGTTCATCCTCGAGGAAAATCGGCTCTACTTTTCCGGCTTGAACGGAAGCATCTACGCCATCGACGCGAACTCCGGGCAGAGCATCTGGAAGGCTCCTTTCGACGCCGGCGTCGCGCTGACTCCGACCAAGGTCGGCAACACGATCGTCGTGCCCACTTCCGCGGACCCGGTTTACGTTTTGGATCCCAAGGACGGAAAGGTTCTCTGGGTGAACGGTCTCGGAGTCGGGACCTTCACACCCGCCGTTTCGGGCGGTGACGAATGGTTTTATTGCATTAGCAATTACGGAAACCTTTACGCCTATACGGTGGCCGACCGGCTCTTTACTCTCGCCGATCTGGGAACGGTCGGAATGCCGTCGGCGTTGTCCCGCGAAAACTGGCAATAACCACATGCCGAATCTGGACGAGTCCATTGCCGGAGTGCTGGAGCAAGCTCGGGCCGAGTACGTTTTTTCCGCCTATCAGTTTTATGGGGAAGGGCCGAAGGGAACGGTTTCGCTGGCCGGCGGAACGCTCTCTCATTGGAGCGGGGCAAAGCCCGTCAGCGAGTCCTCTCTGTTCGATATCGGGTCGGTCACCAAGTCGATTGCGACGGCGAGCCTCTTCGCGCTCGGAACGCAAACGGGGGTGTTCAAGCTTTCCGACCCCGTCGGCTCTCACGTGCCGGAACTCGCCGCTTCCAGACTCGGAAAGCTCACGCTAGGCGCGGTTCTAAGTCACAGCGCGGGCCTCGAGGCCTGGCTTCCCATCGGCAAGGAAACGAAACTTCCTCAAATCGCAGGCTGGTTCTCAGCGAACGAGGAACGCGCGCTCTCCGGAAAGCCTGGGGCCAAAGCCGTTTACAGCGACGTGGGATTTCTGCTTCTTGGTCTCGTGCTCGAAAAGGAAATGGGCGGCGTCGGGCCGGCGTTCCTCGAAAAAGTCGCGAGGCCTCTTTCTCTCGAAGAAGTTCGATACGGCGGGGCATCGGCGGCGGTGGCGACGGAGTATCATTTGGATCTGGGCCGAGTGCTTCAGGGAGAGGTCTTCGACGACAACTGCCGGGAGCTGGGCGGCACCTGCGCTCACGCGGGACTGTTCGCGACGGCTCGTGGACTCGGGCCGTGGGCGCGGGAATGGTTGAAGGCCTACCAAGGTAAATCGAAATGGCTCGGAGAGAAGACGGCGAAGCTCTTCACGACGCGGTCGAATCAGGCTCCCGGCAGCACGTGGGCCTACGGATTCGATACCCGGTCGGAGCAAGGCTCGAGCGCCGGTAGTAAGTTCAGTCCTTCGAGCTTCGGGCACCTCGGCTATCCGGGATGTTCGGTTTGGATCGATCCGGTGGGCGCGCATTTCGCCGTGCTGCTGACGAACCGGGTTCATCCTTCTCGTTTCGACGAAAGAATTCGTACTGTCCGGCCACGGGTGCACGACGCCTGGGCCGGTTACTGTGGGGCTTAGCATGGACGCCATCAAGAAAGTGCATTTCGTGGGAGTGGGCGGAACCGGTACCGGAACTTTCGCCGTGGCTCTTTCGGAGAGCGGGTATCAGATCACCGGAAGCGACAAGGCGCTCTACGAGCCGATGAAATCGGTGCTCGCCTCGGCGAACGTCCCGTTCACGGAAGGGTTTCACGCCGCGACCGCCGACAAGATTCAGACGGATTTGGTGCTCATCGGAAACGTCATCACGAAGGAAAATCCGGAAGCCCGCGCCTGGATTCAAAAGGGCGCGCCCTTCGTTTCGTTTCCGGAAGCCGTGCGCCGGCTTTTGATTCAGGACAAGCTCTCCATCGTCTGCGCGGGGACCCACGGCAAGACGACGACCACGAGTTGGACCGCGTTTCTTTTGAAAGAGCTCGGCAAGGATCCGTCTTACCTCATCGGCGGTGTGCCGAGGGATCTTCCGCGCGGCTGCGCCCTCACGAAGGGGAATATCTTCGTGGGCGAGGGCGATGAGTACGACTCCGCCTTTTTCGACAAGGGCCCCAAGTTTCTCCACTACAACCCGCACTTTCTGATTCTCGCCAACGTGGAGTTCGATCACGCCGACATCTACAAGGATCTCGATCACGTGAAGGCTTCCTTCGAGAAGCTCGTCTCGCTTCTGCCGGGCGACGGCCTCTGCATCGTCCGCTATGACGATCAGAACGCGATGGAAGTGGTTCAGGGCGCGCTTTGCCCGATTCAGACCTTCGGGCAGGGGCCCGGGGCGATGTGGCGGCTCGGCACGGTCACCGAGGACGAGAAGGGCTTCGAGTTCGAGGTGGCGTACAAGGGAAAGAGCGTCGGCAAGTTCCGTACGCCGCTTTTCGGCGAGCACAATCTCATGAATCTCATCTCCGGCATCGTCGCGGGGGTGAATCTCGGCATTCCCGTCGATGAGATGCGTCCCATCACGGAAAAATTCCGGGGCGCACGCCGCCGCCAGGAAATTCTCATGACCGATCCGCTGTATCTCGTGGACGATTTTGCCCACCATCCGACCGAAGTGAAAGCGACGCTGTCGGCGGTCCGCCGCCGCCGGCCCAAGGGAAAGTTGTGGGCCTTCTTCGAGCCCCGCTCGGCCACTTCCCGCCGAAGTGTGCTTCAGGACGAGTACGCGAAGGCCTTCGACAGCGCCGACCATGTGCTCATCGCCGAGCCCTATAAGTCGGCCGCCCTCAAAGAAGGCGAAAGGTTCAGCTCCGAGGTTCTCGTCTCCACTCTTGCCGCAAAGGGCAAAACGGCCAAATCCTTCCCCTCGGCGGACGCCATGATCGAGGAATTCCTCAAGGGTTTCCAGCCTGGGGACACGGCGGTCGTGATGTCCAACGGAGAGTTTGATAAAATACAAGAAAAGCTCCAAAAAGCCGTCCGTTAGTCTCTCGCGTCAACAAAGTAGCTCAAATGCTCCAACGTCTTCTCAAAAGGAAAGGCCGTGAGTCGGGTCAGTCCGTCGTGGACTACCTTATGGTCACAGTCGTGGTAGCGGCCGTCGCCGTTCCCATTTTGAACCGATTTTTCGGCGAGGCCATCGTCGGCTCGCTTACCAGCCAGCGCCAGCGGCTCGTGGATTTCATCGGACAGACCCCGAAACGGAAAGTTCCCAACATCTGGTTCAGCGCCGAACGCCAGGCGGACCCCGGCGGTCAGGGGAAAATTGCGACCAACGATCTGAAGGACGTGGACGACGTCGGTAATCAGACGGATTTGGGCGAGCCGGGAGACGTCGGCGGCGGCGGACAGATCAAAACCCGTGAGCTTCGTAACCCGCGCCAGCTTCGTCCCGTGGGCGACGTCGGCGGCCGGGGAGATGTCGGCGGCGGCGGCAATGTCGGCGGCAACGGCAACACGGGAGGCGGCGGAGGAGGCGGCTTCGGCGGCAACTCGCTGAGCGGCGACAGCTTCTTCTCGAAGAACGACAAAGGTGGCGGCGGAAGCGGCGGCTCGGGTTCCGAGGGCAACACGAGCAAGAACACCTTCAATAACAGCGGCGGTGGCGGCGCCGAAGAAGGCGGCTCCACCGGCGGCGGCGGCCGCGGCGAAGGAAAATCGAAAGAGGGCAGCAAAGGCGGCCAGCAAGCGGGCGGCGAGGATAAGTCCGCGACCCTCGGTGGCAAGAAAGGCGCCGACGACGGAGTTCAGAGAGCGCTCGAGTCCGATGCACGCCGCCAGAGCCAGTTCGACTGGTGGTTTCTCGTCAAAGTCCTGATCATCCTTCTCATCTTCTTCCTGCTCATTCTTATCGCTCTTTCGAACCTCAAGAAGCGCTGATTCCCGCGTGTATTCACCGGGAATGCCCGCGCCTTCCATAATTGCGTCTCATCTTGGTGAGACAATGGTCCTGAGTCGCCCATCCTTCGAAGTGGCGTAGGCTCCCCACCTACGGGGGAGTTTGCCGTGACTAAGCCCATCTCCTGGATCCTTCTGATTCTCACTCTAGGTTGCTCCGCTCTCGCCGACGAACACCGAACGCCCGCCGAGCTGATAAAGGCCGCCGAAGACCCGGCGATCGCCGGGCTTTGCTGCATGGAGGGCGGCTTTTGCGGGCCGACCTCCTGGCGGATGAACTTCGCTCTCGAAGGCACTCAAGTGGATGCCTCCACTCTCTACAATCTCGGCTGGAACTACGGCTTCGAGTTCGACGAGAATCCCGGCGGTCCGGTCGCCTGGCCGACCACATATCCGTTGGAACAAACCGAGCACGCCTCGAAGCTCATGGGTTTCAAAATGGAGAAGCACATCTTTCCCATGGACCCCACGCGCGACCGATCGAACCGGCGCGCGGAAGCGAAGCTTGCCGAACAGTGCCGCGAGACCGCCACCAAACAAATGATTGAAGCGCTCGACGCGGGAAAGCCCGTCGTCGTCCATTGGACTCCGCACCTCGTGCTCGCCTACGGGCATCGGGGGGACAAGATTCTCTTCCACGATCCGCTCGATACGACCGTTAGCCGCGAGGAGCACGCTGGTTACGTGGCGCTCGGAGTGGGAAAGGGCGTTTGTCAGGCGGAGAGCACGAAGGAATGGACCCAGGGCATCCGCTCCTGGCAGGAGATGGGTTGTCCGTTCTACGTGTTCGAGAAGGACAAGAATTCCACGAGCGGCCCCGACAACATTCCGTGGAAGGAAATTTACGAGCGAAATGCCCAGCGCACTCTCGGAATTCCCGGCGTGGGCGGCAACGTGGCGTTCGGAAGCCCGAACCAGCATTGGGGAATAGCGGCGATTCGAAAGTTCGCGGAAAAAATCGAGTCCATCTTTCCTCGGGAGCCCGAGAGGTACGGCGAATGGGGCCATCTCGGTTATTCCTCGCGGGTGAATGCGGCCGAGTTTCTGAAGAAGAAGCACCGGGAAGAGACCGATCCGGCCACCAAGGCCGCTCTGAAGACAGCTGCCGACTCCTTCGCTCTATCGGCCGATCTCTTCCTCCAGGCGAAAGGGCTCGCGGGGCAAGCGCTAGGGCCGGGGGCGGATCGGCAAGGGGTGGCCTCCAAGTTGAAGGAGAAGCTCCTGGCCATAGCCGACGTCGAGCAAGAGGGCGGTATAGCGCTTATGGCGGCGTCCGGTAAGCCGGTACCGTCTGGCTTCGAGAAGAAGGCCACGAACTAGGGTGTCTCGTTCTTAAACACCCTTCGACTGGAACCTACACGCAGATTCGGCCCCTCTCGCGCACGAAAAATGTGGAATGTGCGTTGCACTCTAATTCCGCCGGGGGGACTTCATGAATCAGCTACGTGGGTGGATCCGCCAACTCCTCGCTTCCAAGGCATTCTGGTACGCCGTTCTTTTCGGCGTTTTCTTCGGGCTGGAGATAGCTCTACTCGTTTTGAATGATCTCGTCGCCGATCCCAGGACCGGCGTCTACCTCATCCTCTTCTTTACCGCGGCCGCAATCATTTTCATTTCGATGGCGGCCGCAGCGCTGAGGCTTCTGCTTGGGCTGCGCGGGCGCGAGATGTGGAAACAGGGCGCGCGCTTCGTATCCGCCTCGGCCGCGGCGGCCGGAGTGATTATGCTTTTGAAGATGCAGACCGCGACTCCCGCGAAACGAGCGGCGGAGGCGGCCCAGGCTAGGGTAGCCGCGGTCACCGAGGTGACGAAACAAATCGAAACCGCCCGCCTTCTCTCCGAAGGTTACGAGTTGCGGAAGGCGGAGGAGCTTTTTCGGCAAGCCAGGAGTCAGTGGGTTCAATCCCGCGTCGACCGTGAGGCCAGGACCGATATCGATGTCGAGCTGAGCTCCCAATGGGCGAAACACTCGTTTCGGGCCGGCCGCTACGAGCCGGCGCTCGAGCTCGCTCTTTCCGCGGCTAAAATCGATCCCAGGCGTAGCGATATTCTTTTTCTCGCGGGGCAGTTGAGGGAGAGGTATCAGGCGATGAAAGTTCCCGGTAAGCGCGAGAAGTCCTCGACGGCCGCGTCGAGATTCTACGAGTCTGCCTTTCATATCGATCCGCAAAATTATCCGGCCTTGGCGGCGGCCGCGCGGACTTTGGGCCGCGATGATTTCCCGAAGGCCGAGCGCCGGATCTCGGAGCTGGTTCGAAAGCGCTACTTCCCGCGCGCCTATCATTGGGCGATGGCCGAAGCGTACGGCGCAAGCGGCCGAGTGAAGGAATCTCTGCTGGAGTTCGATCGAGCGCTCGCGACGGCGGCGCCGGCACACCAGCTTCAGTTCACGGGCGATATCCTGCTCTCCCAAGGACGCATTCGGGAGGCCGCCGGGCAGGCGGGGCGTGCTCTTCAATCGTATGAAGCGGCGGCGCTCTCCAATCCTTGCCGGGACGGATTTTTCGAGGCCGGGCGGCTGCTCTTTTCCATGGGCCGCTATTTCGAGTCGGAGCGGCTCTTGCTTCGCCTGCTTTCTCTCGCGCCCGAATATCCCGGAGCCCACTCGCTACTTGGCTTGGTCTATCGAAAGATTGGTCAGCCGGATCTTGCGAAGCGTGCGCTTGCCATGGCGCTTGCGGAAAATCCGGATGCTCTCTCGGCGGCGGTGGAACTGGCGGGACTTCGGGTCCGCGCGGGCGCTTACGGAGAAGCGGTGGACGTGCTTTCCAAGTTTCTCTCCTTTTCCGAGGACAAGGGCTACCTCTGGGTCGCCCGGGCTTGGGAGGCGGAAGGGGGCTCGCCCTTTCAAAAGGTCAAACAGGCCGTTCTTATCGCCGCGGATTCCTACGGACGGCTGGGTAAGCCGGAAGAGGCGCGCCGGGTTCTAAAGGAAGGGCTCCATTTCTTCGGCGCCGACGACCGCACTCTCGCCGCCGCTCTCAAAAAGTACTGATTTCGCTGGATTGTAGGCTCCGGTCTAGCGGCGGCGCGGCCGTTGTGGTACTTGGGCGGCCTATGAAAAGAGCTCTTTCCCTGTTTCTCTTGGGTCTTTCCACCCTCGGCGCGGCCGCCGAGCGAACCGTCGGCGCCTCCATTTGGTGCGATACGCGCATGGATTCGCCGGTGCAAATGGTGATTGTGGAGGACGTGACCTTCGAGGATGGAAAGCCGTTCACCGCCACCGGATCGAGCACTTCCAATGGTCATGGCTCGTGGGATCTTACCTACGATGCCAAAGTGACGCTCGCGGAAGAGGAGAAGCCGGGTTCCGCCAGTCTTTTGCACTTTGATCTGAAGCCCACGAAGTGGGATGCCGTGGGCTCGAACAATGACGACGACTACGCGGTGGAGCACGCCCATATCTTTTGGGATACTTTCTCCGAAAACGGCGTCGGCTTCTTCCGCTCGAAGGCCGGCCGCCACATGCGCCTCATCTGCGTCGTCGGCTGGCACACGAAAAAGAAGACGCCCTAAGTGTCAGCCCCAGTCGTGGGATACTAATTTCGGCCCGACGATTAGCGGCGACGCCGCTTCCACGATCACGTGGACCACGCGGCCCCCTTCCGTTATCTCGACTCTTCCTTCGCACACCAGAAAGCTTTGGGTGATGAGCGTTTCCTTGAACTTCTGATAGGTGTCGTTCCAGATCACGAGATTCACGAAGCCGAACTCGTCTTCGAGGGAAATGAAAAGAACTCCGGAGGCGGTCGGCGGCATTTGCCGGGCGATGACGAGGCCCGCGACGCGCACCTTCTTTTTGTTGGGGATGGTTTTGAGCACGTTCGAGGCTGTGACGCCCACGAGGTCCCCTTCCGATCGCAAGTACGCCATGGGATGGGAAAAGAGGGAGAGGCCTTGATGCTCGTAATCGAGCACGATCCTCTCCCAGCCTTGTTCCTTGGGGAGCGGGGTTTCTCCTTCGGAGGGGGAGAAGAACTCGGGCTCTTTCAGAAGCAGCCCCTGGATCTCCCAGAAGGCCTGCCTTCTCGGCAGGCGAAGGGAGTCGAAAGCGTTCGCTCCGGCGAGCTGAAAGAGCGGTCTTCGTAAAATTCCAATTTTGTCGACGATATCGGTGAGGGAGGCGTAGGGCTTATGCTTTTCGAGGGCGCGTCCCACCGCTTGGGGAAGGCCGTGCACTTCGCGAAATCCGAGCCGCACCTCGTTCGGGGATTCGAGCGTGTTGTCCCAGTCCGATCGGTTCACGTCGATGGGCAATACTTTCACGCCGTGCCTTTGGGCGTCGTGGATGAGGGCGTGGGAGCCGTAAAACCCCATGGGCTGGGAGTTGAGAAGGCCCATGAGAAAAGCAGCCGGATGGTAGTGCTTCAGATGGGCGCTGGCGTAAGCGAGGATGGAAAAGGAAGCCGCGTGGGACTCGGGAAAGCCGTACTCCGCGAAGCCTTCGATCTGGGAGTAGATTCTTTCCGCGAAAGCCTTGTCGATGCCTTTGGCGATGAGTCCATTTCGGAACTTATCTCCCATGCGGGTAAGATGATTCTTCCCGTCGCGCCGCCAGATTCCCATGGCCCGACGCAACTCGTCCGCCTCGCCGCCGGTGAAGCCGGCGACGACCATGGCAATTTTCATGATCTGTTCCTGGAAAATGGGGACGCCGCACGTCTTTCCGAGAATCGCCTTCAGATCGGGGTGAGGGTACTCGATTTTCTCGAGGCCTTGGCGCCGCCGTAGGTAAGGATGAACCATGTCGCCCTGAATGGGGCCGGGCCGGACGAGGGAGATCTCGATGACCAGATCGTAAAAGGTCCGGGGTCGCAGGCGGGGCAGCATGCTCATCTGCGCGCGGGACTCAATCTGAAAGACGCCGACCGTGTCCGCCTCGCACATCTGGTCGTACACCTTCGGATCGTCGGGCGTTATGTCGGTAAGCTCCAAAGATACGCCGCACTTTTCCCGGAGGGCGTCGAAGGTTTTGCGCAAGGCCGTGAGCATGCCGAGTCCCAGGATGTCGACGCGGACGAAGCCGAGAGAGTCCAGATCGTTTTTGTCCCACTGGACGATGGTTCGGTTCTCCATCGCCGCGTTTTCGACGGGAACGTTGCGCGTGAGCGTCTCCTGGCACAGTACGAAGCCGCCGACGTGGGTGCCGAGGTGTCTCGGAAAGCCGTTGATTTGGCGGCACTGGGCGAAAAACATTTCCCAGGTCCGGGGAGGGACATTGGGGTCGGCCGCTTGCAGCTCTTCCAGCGGCACTTCCGAAAGCTTGCGGCGGAAGGTGATCGTGAGCGCTTTTTCGACGCTGGGAAGGGGGATGCCGAAAACCTTCGCCACTTCCCGGACCACGGATTTCCGGCGGAAGCAGATGACCTCCGCCGTGATGGCGGCCCGGTGGCGGCCGTAGCGCTGGTAGATGTACTGAATGATCTCTTCGCGCCTTTCGTGCTCGAAGTCGATGTCGATGTCGGGCGGCTCGTGGCGTTCCTTCGATATAAATCGTTCGAAGAGAAGGTCCAGACGGATGGGATCGATGGCGGTGATGCCGAGCACGTAACAGACGGTGGAGTTCGCCGCCGAGCCCCGCCCTTGGCAGAGAATCTTCCGCCGGCGCGCTTCCTCGACGATATCCCAGATGGTGAGAAAGTAATCGGCGTATTGCAGCTCGTTGATGAGCACGAGCTCCCGTTCCACCTGAGCGCGCATGGCCGGCGGGACCTCGCTTGCGAAGCGGCGCTTGAGGCCCAGCTCCACGCGGCTTCGCAGGTAGGTCTCCGCCGTTTCCCCCTGGGGCAGCCATTCGCTTGGGTAGCGGTAGCGGATTTCATCCAGAGAGAAGTTACAGCCGTCGGCGATTTCCATCGTGCGGTCGAGCCAGCGGGGGAAATCGGAAAAGAGCCGCGCTATGCTTTCCGGGGATTTCAAATGGCGCTCCCGGTTGGGGAGCAGCCGTAAACCTCCGTCCGCTAGAGAGCAGGTGTGGCGGATGCAGGTGAGAACGTCCTGGGTGTTCTTGCGCTCTCGGACATGAAAGAGGGGGAGCGTCGTGGCGATGACCTCGACGGCGAACCGGCGGGAAAGCCGGTCGGCGTCCCTCAGGCAGGCGGAGTCCGTGCCGTCGAAGTGGCGGTGGGCCGCGAGGCTCAAGCGATCTCCGAAGGCGTCTTTCGCGCGGCCCACCCAATCCGGGTCCGCGCCGAGAGCGGGCAGCACGCAGTACAGGTCGCGGCTGCTTTCGAAAATGTCGTCGAGGGTGAGGTCCACGGGATCTTCGCCGCGCGTATGGATCCGGGTGAGAAGCTGGCAGAGATCTCCGTAGCCGCTTCGGTTTTTCGCGATGAGATAGACGGGCTTTCCCGACACGAACACTTCCGAGCCGACGAGAAGTTTTACTTTCACCTCTTTCGCGGCGACGTGGCAGCGGGGAGCGCCGTACACTCCGTTTCGATCGCAGACGCCTAAGGCGCCGTAGCCCAGCTCCTTCGCCTGCAGGAGAATTTCCTCCGGATGGGAAGCGCCTTCCAAAAAGGAGTAGTTCGTCTTGGTTAGCAGTTCCGCGAAGGGCCGGGCTATTCGAATGTCCCGTGGAGAAACCATTGTTGTAAGGAGTCGTCCCAGTAAACCCAGAGCCGGCCGCCTTCCGGTGTCTGGTGGATGAAGTAGCGCCGATCCCCATGCTGGTTCCACCATTCGCAGGCTAGCGTCTCGGTGGGCTTCAAGGTGCCGTTTCGGGAGGGGAAGTAAGGCCGGGGCGGATCGAAAATGAAAAGAGGCCGGTCGGGGAAATGCCCTTTCGGAAGGGTGGGCATCGCCGGAGGCCAGCTCACCTCGAAGGATAGCTCGGGGAGGTGGCTGTTTTTCAAATAGGTGAAGCCCACGGCGCCTTCCCCGTAGCGGGCCCGGAGCCGGCTCACGTAGCCGCCGAGATCGGCGAACTGGGTGAGGGCGTCGTCGAAAAGAGAGAGCTGGCCTTCCCGGGCCGGCGTGGTGCGCGGCACTTGAAGGCTGAACCGAATGAGCGGCGACTCCCACGTCATGCCGTCGAAAAAATCTTTCAGCAGCCGGACGAAGGCGACGGTGTCGCGCATGGGCTCGGCGAGTTTCAGGGAACGGCTGAGCGGGGCCGCTCCGTCGAACTCGAAATAAGTTTTGATCTCCTGGGCGAGGAGTTTTCGTCCCTCGAGACGCGCCTCGAACCGCCGCCATCTCAGCTCCGCTATGCAGAGCAGCTGATCGAGGCCGGTGATCTCGTCGGTATCGAAGGTGTCCGTGAGAGGTTCCTCCGCGAAGAACGTGGGGATGCTGATGTCTTTTTCTCCCGTCGCCCAATCGAGAAGGGAGGAGCCCATTTTCCCGAAGCGGCGCACGATCGCCTCCGGGCGCAGCTTCAGAAAATCCCCGATGGTCTGCATTCCCACCCGTCTCATGAAAGAGGTGAGATGCCGCCGCTCGCCCGCTTCCTCGTCGGCTTTCTTCGGATCGCCGAGCACCGCGAGGCGCTCGACCGGGAGAAGGGAAAGACGGGCTCGGCTTTCCCCCGGCGGCAGATGGTTCTGTCCGCCGATGGCGAAGGCGGGAGCCCACGCGGCTTTGTCGCACACGACCACCTGAGGGCGGATCTCGAACCGTTCAAAAAGAGTTTGAAGAGCCAGCGCCTGGCGGCTTTCTCCTTTCCAGGCTCTTTCCGTGATTCCGATATCCACGAAGAGAGCCTGGGGATAAACCGCGATTCTAGGGGAAAGGGCGAGGCAAGCTTCGCTGAACGCCGCTAGAGGGCTCGAGTGGCGAAGGTAGAGGACTCTGGGCATAAAGTTTTTTGCGCAGCACCCAGTGGGGCAGGCGCTCTCCGCTCACTACAATCACCTGGCATTGGCTCGCTTCCGCGGTGAGCTGCAATTTTCTAAGCTGGCCGGTGGAGCAAAGTTTCGAAGGCCTGAGGAGCGCCCAGCGGAACAAGCCCGTCTGGATGGCGTCGAGGGCGAGGCGCCACACTTCCATGGGCTCGGGCGCGCGGACGATCAGCAGGCGATCCAAAGGAATGTTCCAGTGATGGTGGAGGCTCGGTGTGTAGAGCCAGCCTTCGTCGGAAACCCAAAGGGCGTAGGAGGAAGCGAGAGCGGGAGCGAGAAGTTTCGGCTGCGCCGAAATGGAAGGGGAGGGAGGATCGGCCAGGGCAACATCTTGCGGGGTGCCCAAACACGTAAGTGCTTCTCGTGTTGCCGATCCTCCCCTGGGGATTTGGGTAAGACCTCCTGAGGGGGACTTGTCCAAGAGCTGCGGGCGGCAAGAGCGTTGCAGAGCGAGTTCGACGGCCTTCTTGGCGGTCTCCCGTCGCTTCGCGCCAGCGGCATCACCCACAGCCATTGGACATTCCCCCTCAGACAAATTTTGGTGAGCGGCGTTTCTGACTCTCGCCTCTCACTGTTTGTTAGTGCCGGTCTGCCGGTCACATCTGCCACTACTCGAAAAAAAACCGATTAGAGCGCCCGCGACTATCCGAGACGCGGAACTGCCTCGGACACTCGCCGACGCTCTGTAAACCCCAAAAATTTCTCGACAAATCGACCGTCATTAGCTATACCATACAAGTGTATGGTTAAGGAGTCAACGAACAAAATGGAAAGAAATCTGAAGCTCACGGAAAACCAGGAGCAGATCCTCTCGTTCATCAAGCAGTGCTACGAACGCACGGGGACGCCGCCCTCCTACCGCGAGATTCAAGAACACTTCGGTTACAAAGCGATTGGCACCGTTCAGGATCACATTAAGGCGCTACGAAAAAAGGGCGCGCTCGAAGAGCAATCTGTCGTCGGAAAAGGGCGACGTCAGGCGAGGGGGCTAGTGCCCGCCGGTTACAAACCGGAAGGCACGCGAAGAATTCCCGTCTACGGCGAAATCGCCGCCGGACCTTTGCGCGACAATGCTCAGTTGAAAATGGGAACCGTCGTCGTTGCCGACGCCGCCGCGAAAGATCCCAGCTTCGCGCTGAGGGTCGTGGGCGACTCCATGATCGACGTGGGCATTCTCGAGGGCGACTTCCTTATAGTGGAGCGGCGCGCCTCCATTAGAAGCGGCGACATCGTCGTGGCTCTGGTGAACGGCGAAACCACCGTGAAGCGCTTCGTGAGGAAGCCGGACGGCATCTACCTGGTGCCGGAGAACCGAAAGCTCTCTCCTTTAAGGATCACCAACGAGCAGTTCGAGGTCCAAGGGAAGGTCGTTGGCCTGCAGCGCCGTCTTTGACGCTACGGGTTGTTATCCACTCGGGCTCTTTCACCGATAAGTGAGGGTCTTTCGTACTCACTCTATTTGGAGGAAAACTCGATGAAAAAGCTCCTAGGCCTCGGATTCGCCGCCATTCTCGGCGTATTCATTTATGCGTGCGGTAGCAGCTCGGGCACTGTCGCGATCTCGTCCCTGCACGATGGTAGTTACACTGGCGCGGGTTCCGTATGGACTTGGACGCTGACCGCGGGAGGTTCGTTTACCGCCGTGAAGAAGGCGACGGCCGCCTCGGTTACCGACGAAATGAACATCGTCGGCACGTATGCCACCTTCAGCACCGGTTTCTATAAGTTCACGGTTACGAGCGCCACCGGAACGGATGGCAGCTTGCCCACCGCAGGCGATACCGCCTACGGCTTCGGCGTTCCCGGCCTTGTTCTCGTGGTGAAGCCTTCGGGCTCGGGTAGCGAGACGCTAGTGATGCCGACCTTCTCCGGCGTTTGCCCGGACTTTCCGGTCGCTTTCAACTGGGTGAAGGCCAGCGTGAAAGACCATGGTTCCATGCAGAACCAGGAACTGGGTGGCAACGCGACGATCCCCAGCGCTACCGGTTTGTTGGATGGCTACAAATGGTCTCTCGACGGAACGCCGGCTGCCATGGGTGGCTCCGCTCCGACCTTCACCGGATGCACGGACGGCGTGCTCACCTTCGATGATGGTGGCGGCGCGGGTTCGGGCCGGGTGACGATGACGTCCTCGGGCGTTGGTATCGTCAACAATCAGTCGAACGACGGCGATATCGTCGCCTTCCCGCGCGATACTTCGGTCACCGCGGCGACGCTCGCGGGTCGTAACTTCGTGGGCCTCGTGTTCATCGATCACAGCGACGAAACGAAGCCTCTCAACATCGCTTTCGACGGCAACGCGGTCGGCACCTACACCCTTCTCTCGGACGTCGAGACGGGCGCGACGGCGGAAAGCGGACCTCTCGAAGTGCTTGCGACGGGCTCTGGCCAGCAGGCGGGCTTCTTGAAGCTCGCGGCGAATGCTTCGGGTACCAGCGCCGATTCCAATCCTCCCACGATGTGGGCGGCGGTTGCGACGCTCTCCGGCCACGTGGCGTTCTTCGCCACCGGCTGGAACCGCAACAGCGACGGCACGGCAGTGTCGAACGACAACTTCTCCGTCATCGCCGTCGAAAAGTAAGCTCGATTCTTTAATTCAAACTGCACCCCGGGGGCCTGGCGGCCTCCGGGGTGCCTACTTTCAGGAGTAAAACAAAATGGTGAAGAAAGCTTTGGTGCTCTTCGGAGCAGCGGCCGCGCTGACCGCGGCTATTCTAGTGGGTTGCGGTACGAGCGGTGGCAGTTCCACCGGTTGTGACGCCAGCTTGCCTTGCACGGTCTCCATCAACGTGAACTGAGGAAACAACATGAAACATCTATTTCTGATTCTCACCGTAGCTGTGATGATGACGGCGTATGCCGCCGACAAGCCGCCTTCCGACTCCGAAACGGAAGCGGACACCTGTGAAACGGACGCGCAATCGTACGATCATGGGGCCATGAAGTTCTTCCACTCGATGTTGTGTCTCGGAAACCGGCGCTTCGCCGGTATGGCCGAGAACATCTTCTATCACATGGTCGTCGATATGGGCCTCGACGTATCGACCGGATCGCTTCCGGCCGATGGCTCCACCGTGGCTTTGGAATCGAAGACGTTCAAGTCGAAGACCATCACCGGAACCGCCCAGCTCGTGGTTGCGCCGGACAGCTTCGCTACTACCTACGACTACCGCGCTACTCTGAGCGTGGATGGCACGCAGTTCATGGATGTTCGCTGGTCGGGCAAGGGTAAGGATTCGAAAGGATTCTTGGCCATGATTCCTTCCGCGATGAAGCCAGGCGGCGGAGCGTTCACGGGCAAAGGGTTGCTATACATCCGCTGGGATCGCACCGATGCCACGGCCCAATCGATCGAAGTGCTTGGCTCGCGGTTCGCTTCGTCGTTCTTGACGACGGCCACGAGCGATCGGGCGACCTTCTACAAAGGAACGTTGAACGACTCGACGAAAGCCGTGACGGTTCAGCTGACGAGCATCGAGGAGTCTCGCTCGACTCCCGGGTCGTTCGCTTGCTACACCATGTACGGCGACGGTACGCTCGGCGGCAGCATTCGCGTCGGAAAAACGGCGTCAAACGGTGGTCATGCGGTGGGTTTTGGTACGCAGACCACTGCGGGTCCCGACTGGGATGACTGCGAAGCGACCGACACGAAAACCTTCGCGAACGGTAGCGGCAACGGGACCACGGTGGAGGCGTTTGCGATGAACTACTCCTGCTCGGACGTGAACGGGCTCGATGGTTCGGGTAAGCCCTTCGAAGGGGACACGGTCAGCTTCAGCCTGACGAAGTCTCAGGTCGACGCCATGTTCGGCGTGAACTGATTGTTAGCTAGAGAGCCCCGGCGGCCTTCGGGTCGCCGGGGCTTTTCTTTTTCGGTTGACGGAATTTTGCTACACACCCTTCTATCGTCGGAAATCGGCGATATTCGCGGGTCTATTGGCGCCACAATACTTGCACCTCGGAAGGTTTCTCCGTGCCGGCACCTCAGGGGTATTTTGATCCTGGAAATGCGCCTGAGAGCCTCGTAGAGGGATTGTTTTTTGGGATGATAAGAAAGGGGAATGAAAGACACCGAACTCATTCAAGCCCTGAAAAATTCGATGGCCGAAGAAAGAAAGACTCAAGCGAGGTTTCTCTCCTATCTCGCCGAAGTGGATCTTCGAAGGCTATACCTGCCTCGCTATTCCTCTCTGTTTCAATTCTGCGTGAAGGAGCTCGGCTTGTCCGAGGCGAGTACCTGCAAGCGCATTCAGGTCGCGCGTCTCAGTCGGCAGTTTCCCGAGATTCTGGAAAAGATTGCCGCCGGAAAACTCACCATGACCAATGCGAGCCTTCTGGCTCCGCAGGTCACGCAAGAAAATCACCAGGAGCTAATTGCGGAAGCGGAAGGCAAGAGCAAGTACGAGCTCCAGAAGGCTCTCGCGCCTACATTCGCCGGCGAATGTAAGGAGAAGCTAAAACCCATCAGCAAGACTCACACGATGTTCGTTTTCTCGGGCGACGAGGAGACTGTCGCCATGTACAAAGCGCTTCAAGATCGCCTTCGGCACAAATATCCCAATGGAAAGCTCGAAGAAATCGTGAAGGAAGCTTTCAAACTTCTCGTCGAGAAGACCGACCCAGCGAGGGAACCAAAGCGGAAAAGTCTCCCGAGAACCCCAAGCAAAGAGACCCGGACTATACCTGCTCAGGTGAGGCGGGCCGTTTGGCGCCGGGACCGCGGCCAATGCCGGAAGTGCGGGAGCCGCGCCTTCATTCAGATCGACCACATCGTCCCCTGGAGTCTGGGCGGTTCGAGCGACCTTCAAAATCTGCAATTGCTTTGCGGTGTGCACAACCGCCAAAAAGGGTTTTCAAGCAGCCCGCCCCGAGGCGAGGACCAGTATGCCTTGGGGTATCCGACGGGGCGGAACGGGTCACATGCCAGGCCGTCGTGACGACCTCATGGCCCCGTATCGCGGCGCCGAACTACACCGAAACTCGAAGTTGTTTCTATTAGGGGCAGGGAAGCTCGTCGCCGCGGCCGTTGAAGCAGCGCTGGGCAACCCCTCGCTGGCAGGCGACGACCGTGTTCGGTAGCCGGATGCAGCGGACGATTTGGAGATCTACGACTGCAACCCGCGCAGGCGGGGGAGGGTTCTTGGCGGAATAGTTCACAGCGACATGAACGCCGGTCCCCGGGTTTTTTCCGGTGATCGTTCCGGGGTTCTTGCTGTCTTTATAGAGCTCGTTGAGCATGTCGGTGATGCCTCGTCCGCCGGAAGCGACCCCGCGATCAGTTTCCGCCTTTTTCGCGTCCGCGTCTTTTGAGGCGTCGATGGCGGCGTCTGCCCGCTGATCGGCCGCGTCCTCGCGCATCTGCTTGAGTCTCTCTTCGTAAGCTTTTTGAGCCTCGTCGTCCCCGCCACCACCGGCTCCCGCCATCGCAGCTACGGCGGCGCCGACCATGCCTGCCGCTAGAGCAGCGGCAAGAATGCCACCGCCTCCTCCGCCCCCGCTACCGCCACCACCGCCTCCACCACAGCCGCCTCCACCACCACAGCCTCCGCCCGAGAGCAGAGGTTGTTGAGCGCCTTCCAGCGCGGCGTGAGCTTGTTGACCGGCGGAATGTTCTCTCTGGAAGTGGCCCAGTCGATTCTTTAGGTCGTCCACGATTTCTTTTTGTTTGCCGCCTACGGCTCCATGTTCGCTGCCAACGGCCGTCTCAAGCTCGGTGAGGCGCTTTCCCTGAACGGCGGGATCGTAACCGGTTTGCTTGGTTGCCTCATCGGGTCCTACTACATCGTCCAGTTGCTCGTAAGCGTCGCGCTTGTCCTGGAGAGTGTCCCGCTCGCCCTTCAGCTTTGTAGCCTCCGCCTCGGCCCGCTCGAGATAGCGTTTCGCTTCTTCGATATTGGCCTGGGTTACCTCCAGGTACTTATCGACGTCTTTGAAGCCCTGGTCGATAAGCTGGCGACGCTCTTTTCCTTCGGCTCCTGCGAGATTGGGGAAGTTGTATTCAAATCCTGGCGTGAATTCAAAATTGCGGGCGGACATGCTCGACTGGGGATCGCCCGAAAGCGCTACGTTGGAGCGCGTGGGATCGAAGTTCATGATGTCCATATTGTCCGCGCGAACCGCATTGGGCCGCACGCAAAGAAGCGCGCAGATCACGAGGCGGACTAACTTGTGCGTGGCGCGAGACATGCGGGAAAGAAGTGCACTCCCCATGCCACCCGTACACTCACGGAATACGGGTAAGGCAATCTGGAAAGTGTCTACTTTTTGTACAGGCGCTAAAGGCTTGGTTAGCTACTCGGTCTGCTGAATCGTAATGAGATTCGGGGGAGCGAAACCGATGGTGACTCGCGCGCCGGCCACGTGGCAGGCGTCCGGAGTCTTCGTGGAAACCACATTCGAGAGAGTTTTGGAAACACTACGGAGCCTCGCCGTGATCGTGAAAGGACCCGCCTTCTCGTAAGCTCCGGCCCAGCTCAGTTCCGCCGGATTGCCGGAGTTGGGAGAGACTTCCACTGGGCCTTCTCCGTCGGTAACTTGAATCACTAGCTCCCGGCGCAAAGCTTCCGCGTCCCATCCCGCGGGGACCGCGACATTCACGTAAAGCCCGGCCGCCGCTATCATCGTGCAGGTGGCGACGCCGACCCTGCCATCGAGCTCGGCGTCGTTCTCGTCTTTTTGTAGAGAGTTCCGGCCGCAGGCCGAAAGAATGAGCAAACTCAGGATGCCTATCAAGTAGAAGTTGCGTTTCACACCCCTAAATAGAGCAAGGCGGGTGCCAGAAAGGCCGCCTTGGAGGGTGCTTCGGGCTTGCTCAACTTCTAGTCAGCCTTGGAAAACACGAAAGCTTGTAAACCAGCGAGAAGAGCGCCGCCGATTAAAATCAAGCCGCTCAAGATCCAGAGAGAGCTCACGACGATCGCCGCCGTTCCCGTGTACTCCCGACCCTTCGAGACGACCCGCTTCTCCTTGATGCCTTTGACCCCGACCTTAATCAGAAGGGGGCCGATGAGAAGCAGCAGCAAAAGAACGGCCCCCTGAAACCAGGAGTTGCCGTTCAACTTGTCCTTCATGTCCGAGGGAAGGAATTCCTCGACGAGAATCTTTAGGCCGCGCGCCGACATGGAACTATACTAACCCAATGCCGATCTGGGCGATACCGGCCATAGCCGCCTTCGTGGTCACCGTGGCCGCTCTGCTTTCGCTTCAACGGCGCGAGCGTTGGAGAAGGTTCAAGGCTCTAGGCCAGCAGCTCGGGGCGACGGAAAAGTCGGCGGGCTTCCACGGCACCGACCATCTCGTTTTGGAGGGACGCCATGACGGAAAGCGTTTCCTGCTTTCCTTCTTCATAGGATCCGAGCACGCCCACGCCCGCCTTATCCTTCAGATGCTCGTGCGCCCGCCCTCGGAAGGTTCTTGGCGCTCGGCGGCGGATCTCCCTCAGGGCTTTTCGAAAGAAGCGGGCGCGGCGCTCTTTCAAAGCGGCGCCACGGAGCTCGAAGCCGACGATAAAGGCGTGCGGGCCTCGATTCCCGGCCAGCTTTCCGAAGACACTCTTTCCGGAAAAGCCACGCAGGCCCTCGATGCGTTGGGAAAGCTGACCAAGTCTTTCCCCTCGCTGGATCGGAATATGGCGGCGGGAATGGGCCAGCCCATCGGACCCATCGTGGAGCTCGCCTTGCTCGGAACGGGAGTGTTCGTTCTCTACGCCCAGACAAAAGGGCAGACCCTCGACGTAATCGGAGCTTTGTTCAGAGCGTTGCCGTTCGCGCTGGCCGCCATCGGGCTGCGCGACTGGCTGCTGCGAAAGAGCCTCCACCGCTTCCGCCCGGGCCGCAGAGAGGCTATTCGCCGCGGCTTTTGGGGCTTCTATTTCATCGTGATTCTGATGACGACCTACTCCCTGAACCAGTGGCTCGATCGTTCGCCCGTCGAAGTCATCGAGCGCCGTCTGCTCGAAGCGAGAATCGAAAGGAAGGCCTTTCGCGAAGTTCCACTCGTCTACGTTCAGCTGGGGGAAGACCCGACCCGAACGAGGGTGGAAGTCACCGAGCACGACCTAGAGAAGAATCCGAGCGGCATGAAAATCTGGCTGCGGCGGGGGGCCTTCAATGTGCCGTGGATGGAACGCTACGAAATGGTCGAATACTGAGGGCTAGGGCTGCCGAGGCGGAAGGCTCAGCATCTCTCCGCCCTTTTGGATCTCCAGCACCGTGATGGCCGCCATGTTGACGATCTCGTCCACATCCGCCGTGCGCTGAAGGATGTTGATGGGCTTGTTGATGCCGATGAGCAGAGGCCCGATGGCTTCCGCGCCGCCTATGCGTTGCATGAGCTTGTAGCAGATGTTCGCCGACTGAAGATCGGGGAACACGAGCACGTTCGCCCCGCCCTTGATCTCGCAGAACGGAAAAATCTCCTCGACAATCGAAGGGTCCACCGCGGTGTCGGCCTGCATCTCCCCGTCGACGAGAATGTCGGGCCGGCGCAGCTTCACCAGGCGCACCGCCTCGCGCACCTTCTCCGCGAAGGGATGCTGGTGCCCGCCGAAATTACTGAAGGACAGCATCGCGACCTTCGGCTCGATGTTGAAAAACCGGGCCTCTTCCGAAGCGCAGATGGCGATGTCGGCGAGATCGGAGGCGGTCGGCTCGATGTTCACGGTGGTATCGGCGAAGAAGTAGACCTTCTCCTTGAAGAGCATCATGTAGACGCCGGAGATCTTCATTCCCTTGCGGGTTCCCACGACCTGCAGGAACGGGCGGATGGTGTCGCGGTAGCTCTGGGAAATACCGGAGAGCAACCCGTCGGCGTGGCCCAGCTTCACCATCATGGAGCCGTAATAGTTCTCGTTCTTCATCAGGGAGTACGCCTGGTCCCGGCTGATGCCTTTTCTCTGGCGTAGGCGCCAGAACTCTTCGGCGTAAGCCTCGCGCTTCGCGTCGCGGGAAGGGGTGATGATCTGCGCGGAACGCAGATTTTCCAGCCCCTGCTTGTCGATGGCGTCGAGAATCCGCTCGCGGTTGCCGAGCAGAATGGGCGTGCAGATTTCCTCCTCGAGGATGATTTCGCAGGCGCGCAGAATCTTCGGATGGCCGCCTTCCGGGAAAACGATCTTCGGGGATTCGACGCCGTTCTTCGAAGACGGGCGCCGGATGCTGTCCTTGATGGAGCGCACGAAACTCTGCCGGACACCGAGCCGCTTTTCCAGCTGCACGACGTATTCGTCCGGATTGATCTTCACCTGAGCTACGCCGGATACCATGGCGGCATTGGCCACCGCGGGGGCGACCCACAGCAGAGCACGGGCGTCGAAGGGCTTCGGAATGATGTACTCCCGGCCGAACTTGAAGCGCTGGCCGCCGTAGGCCTTCGACACGATGTCTGGAACTTCCTGCTGGGCGAGCTTGGCAAGAGCGTGGACCGCCGCAATCTTCATCGGCTCGTTGATCGTGCTTGCACGCACGTCGAGCGCTCCCCGGAAAATGAACGGAAACCCGAGCACGTTGTTCACCTGGTTCGGGAAGTCGGAACGCCCGGTCGCCATGATGATGTCCTTGCGGACGGCGACGGCTTCGTCGTAGCCGATCTCCGGATCGGGGTTCGCCATCGCGAACACGATCGGGTCCTTCGCCATAGAGGCGACCATCTTCGCGGTGACGGCGCCTTTGACGGAAAGCCCGATGAACGCGTCGGCGCCCTTCATGGCGTCTTCGAGCGTGCGCTTATCCGTCTTGACGACGAACTCCTTCTTGAACTCGTTGAGGTCGGTGCGTTTGTCGTGGATGACGCCCTGACTGTCGCACATGAGCAAATTCTCGGGCCGCACGCCGAGGCTCTTGTAGAGCCGGGCGCAGGCGATGGCGGCGGCGCCGCCGCCGCTGAAGACGACCTTCATGTCCTCGATGCTTTTGTCGACGAGGATGAGCGCGTTCAGAAAGGCCGCGCCGGAGATGATGGCCGTGCCGTGCTGATCGTCGTGGAAGACGGGGATGTCCATCAATTCG
>CAZZHG010000042.1:0-41785 GCA_964653655.1 uncultured Pseudobdellovibrionaceae bacterium | reverse complement strand
GCATCGTCATCCTGGTGAGCCACGATCTCGGCGTCATGTACCTCGGAAAGCTCGTGGAAAAGGCGAGCTCGGAGTCCATCTACAAGGATCCGAAGCATCCCTACACGAAAGCGCTCCTCGGAGCGATTCCGGCGCGCGACCCGGCGGAGAAGAAGGAACGCATCATTCTCGGCGGCGACGTTCCGTCGGCCATGAACCTGCCTTCCGGATGTCCTTTTCATACCCGCTGTCCCGTCGCGGAGCCTCGCTGCTCCAAAGAGGTTCCGCAAACGGTGAACGTGGGAACCGCCGGCAACGAGCATCTCGTTAGCTGCCATTTGTACGGAGAGAGCCATGGAAACACGTAAGGTTGCAATCGTCGGCGGTGCCCGGATCCCTTTCTGCCGATCGGGCACGGGATACAAGGATGTCGGCAACTTCGAGTTGATGACGACGGCCCTCAAGGGTCTCGTCGACAAATTCGGATTGAAGGGACAGCGCCTCGGCGACGTGTCCCTCGGCGCGGTGCTGAACCAGTCCTCCGACTTCAATCTGGCCCGCGAGACCGTGATGGAAGCGGGGCTGGCCTGGGAGACTCCGGGATTCAACATCCAGAGGGCCTGCGGCACGGGGCTCGAGTCCGCGATTCTCATCGGCAACAAGATTGCGCTCGGCCAAATCGACTCCGGCATCGGCGGCGGCACCGACACGAACAGCGATCCGCCGATCGTCTACCAGCAACGGTTCGCCCGCTTGATCGTTCAGGCGCAAAGAGCGAAGTCTCTCGGCGAACGGCTCAAGATTCTCGCGAGCCTCCGGCCTTCCGATTTTTCCTGGGTTCTTCCGGGCATCATCGAGCCCCGCACGAAGCTCAGCATGGGCCAGCACTGCGAGCGCATGGCGCAAACCTGGGGCATAACGCGCGAAGATCAGGACAAGCTCGCTTTTGAGAGCCATAAGCGCGGGGCGGCCGCTTACGAGCGTGGTTTCTATAAGGATCTCGTCGTTCCCGCCTTCGGCGTTTCGAAAGACAACAATCTGCGTGCGGACACGAGCCTCGAGAAGCTCGCGAAGCTGAAGCCCGCGTTCGACTTCACGGGCAAGGGCACTCTAACAGCGGGCAACAGCACTCCGCTTACCGACGGCGCGGCTTGCACGTTGCTCGCTTCCGAGGAGTGGGCGAAGGAGCGCGGGCTTCCCGTCGAGGCTTATCTCGTGACGGGGGAAGTGGCCGCCGTGAATTTCCCCGCGGGGGAAGGGCTTCTCATGGCGCCGGCCTTCGCGGTTGCGCGCATGCTCAAACGCCTTGGCCTTTCGCTGCAGGATTTCGACTTCTACGAGATCCACGAAGCGTTTGCCGCTCAGGTGCTCTGCACTCTGAAAGCGTGGGAGTCTGAGAAATTCTGCAAGGAGCAGCTCGGCCTCGAAAAGGCCTTGGGCTCCATCGATCGCTCGAAGCTCAACGTCGTCGGCGGAAGCGTCGCCCTCGGCCACCCCTTCGCGGCGACCGGCGCCCGCATCGTTCCGACTCTGTCCCGCCTTCTCAAGGAGAAGGGCAGGGGCCGCGGCCTCATCTCCGTCTGCACCGCGGGCGGAATGGGTGTGACCGCGGTACTGGAGCGCTGATGGCCTTTCAGCCCGGAGATAACGTCGTCATCAAGCGGCTCAAACGGGCGGGCCGCGTGAAGTCCGTTACGAAACCCGGTCATTATGAAATCGAAGTGGGCCCTCTCGTCTTTCATTGCGAGGAAGCCGATCTCTCCGCCGGCAAGGAACCGAAGAGGACGAAGGACAGGGGTTTCCCGAATCCGCGGGCCAGCGGAAAACCTAGCCGGGTTCCCTCCGCGCCGGATTCCATCGACCTTCACGGCATGACCGTGGAGGAAGCCATGAAGAAGGTGGAGGAGGCGGTCAATCGGGCGCTTCTCGACGATAAAGACCAGCTTCGCATCATGCACGGCCACGGCACCGGCAAGATACGTCAGGCGGTGCACGACTATTTGAAGCGCCACGGCATCGCCAGCCATTTCAAGCTGGACAGCGCCAACCCTGGGGTTACCATCGTTTACTTCTAGCGATGAAAAGCTTCCTCACACACTTTCTCTGTTTCGGGCTCGGCGTCGCCGCATTGCTCGCTTTTCAGAGGTACCAGAACCGGCCCGCCCGCACGGTGAAGGAGTCCGCGCTACTCCTGGAGCTCGGCATCCGGCCCGGCGATCTGCTTCTCAGTGTGAACGGGGTCGCCGATCAGAACATGTTCGATGTGATGGCCGACGGCTTCAAGAAGGGCGACGTCTGCGTCGTCTTCGAACGCGAGTCCAGAAAACGTGAAGTCTGCCTGAAACGGTCCTGATGCTTTACCGAGCCTCCGTCCTCGACGTCCGCGACAAGCGAATCTCCCGTTCTCGGACCCACATCGCCGTGGTCATGCAGCACTACCCTCGCTTTCTAAAGAAAGAGCTCGTCGACGAGTACGTGAGAAGCCTCGCTCCCGAAAAGACGCTCTTCACCGAGTTCAAGGCGAAGGACCGCGAGCTGAAGGATCACAATCGGGCGTTTGCCGAGGTGAACTACGAAGCCCGCTTCGGCCTTTCGGAAAAGGGTTTCGCCGACCTGGATCGGCTCGTGGAATTATCGCGCACGAAAGACGTTTGCCTGATTTGTCAGTGTGTCGCCGCCGACAAGTGCCATGCCGATTTACTTCTCGTGATCGCGCGAAAGAGATTCGGAGCCAACACTCCTCCGCTTCGCCACTCCTATCCGCTCTTCGAGACCCATTACCGGCAAGAGTAGTTGTAGTAGTTCTTGCTGTAGTCCCAGTGCTTTCCGGAGTGCGAGAGCCGCAAGCTGAGCACGTACGACGTACCCGCCGAAGCGGTCACGAGCTTCATGATGTCGAGTCCTTCGAAGGTGACTTCCTTTTGAATCACCTGATTTTTGCTGCTGAACTCCGCCACCGACGTTCCCGTTAGCCCGAATCTCGTGTAGTCGCGCACGTTGGGATCGGACCCGAGTAGTCTCTTGGTCGGCTGGCCAGGCAGGGTGATCGTCAGATTCTTATACTCGAAGGGCGCGGCTCCCGCCGGCATGAGGCCAAGCTTGTGCAGGACTTGCCCCGAGTAGTGCCCTTCGATTTTCAGTACCGGTCCCGTCGCATCGTCGTCCTCGAGCGTGATTTTCATGGGCGTGAAGGTGTCGGTGTCGTGGCACAGAAAGCGCGGCGAGGCCTGAGCGGAAAGGGAAGCGAACCATACGGCGGTCACGGCAAGAATTTTCGATTTCATGTTTACTCCTTGCCCTAAGGACTAGTGCAAGGCGTTGCCGCCGAAACATTAAACGTTTGTATCGCTGTGATTGAGGGCTCTGGCACTCGTTCGCATTCGCATTCTCGCCGGCTGGGAGCGAAGAATGAGAGCGAGAATGAGTATTGGAATGAGGGAAAGGCGGGGAAATGAAAACCCCCGTGCGCGGGACGGATGTTCCTACGCTACGGGGGTTTCTATATCAGGCACACAAAGAGCGGATTGGCCTTCGCTTTCCGAATCCGGCGGCGCCGAAGCCCCTGGCACTTGGCGGGGCCGGCGGGACCGAAAACCACGTGACTAGCTTTCGGGGGGAGAGGACGGTGCCGGCGCTGGGGATGACAGCGCCCGCGCCGCCGGACTCGGAAGCGACCTATTTTCTAACCAGGACTACCGCCTAACTCGGGAGGCGGCATATCCTGCCATGTTGCCTCACTTAAGGCGGTTTACCTTGGTAGTCCTTTTTGATGGCTTTCATGGTTAATACGGCGACCTGAAGATTTTGCGTGGCAGGCGCCAGAGCTAATGCCGCCATGGCGTAATCAAAGCCCGACCTGCCACACTCGTCTTCGAGTGCGCGTTCTCCTTTCGTGTTGTGACGCCGGCTCTCGCCGGCTTCGGCACTCGGATTGGAACGCAAAGCAAAGTTGTTTCTCAGCCGGCCAATCAAGGGGCCCGCTGTTTTTGACGTGAGATCCCGTTGTGTTTGCCTAAGTATCGCGTCGTTTTGAGTACCGCTGTCCTCTCGCCGGCTGTTCATCGCGGGCTCAAGGGCCCATATGCGATTACTTCTCCGACGAGAAGCACTACGTACCGCTATTCAAAACGCCCAGGCGGACCATCCGCTGAGGGCGATTCCTATTTGGCTAATGGGAACTGTTTCCGACTTTCGTCGTGCCCGCTCCAGCTAGGCGGCATCTTCAAGCAACGTACAGCGTATTGAGCGAGCCAGTAAGTTGAGTTTGACACGCCGTATAACTCCGGTCAAGCGTTCGCCGGTAACTTGCGATGTCTCAAACCGAATCCAGCATTTTCAGGAAATACTGGTGCAGGTCCGTGAAGTGGGCGCGGTCGATGGTGAGCTTGCGGTATTTCACTCCCGACAAGTCGAAGATGCGCTTGGCGATCCTGATCTCCGGAGTGTCGCCGTACTTGTCAGAGAGATAAACGATCTCGGAAACTTTTTGCGTCGCGATCAGCTTCGCGCACTCGTTGCAGGGGAAAAGCGTCACGTAGCCGCGCGATCCTTCGAGGCTCGCGTTGCGGTGGGAGATGGCGTTCGCCTCGCTGTGGATGACGAAGCCGTACTTCTGAAACTCGAGGGAGACCGTGCGGTCGTTGCCCCAAGGCATCTGGCTCTCGTCGATTCCGGAGATGGCGCCGTTGTAGCCCATGGTGATCTGGTGGTTGTTCTTATCGACGAAAACGCAACCGACTTTGGTGTTCGGATCCTTGCTGCGGTAGCTCGCGAGCATCGCCTGCAGCATGAAGTACTCGTCCCAGTTCAGCTTCGACTTCACCTCGACGAAGTTTTTCCGGGCCTCGGGCGGTACGTGATATTCCATGGGGGCAGTAAAGAAAGGCGGCCCGGGGCTGTCAAGGCGGCTTCTGCCAGGCCCCTTCCGTGACAAAGCCGCGGCGCCGTGTTTTCGTACCCGCTCACCATGCTCGACCGCCGCCGGGAACGACTCATCCTTTTCGTGCTCGCCACGATTCAGTTCAGTCATACCAGCGACTTCGTCCTCATGATGCCCCTCGGCCCCCAGCTGATGCGCGTGCTGTCGCTTTCCCCCGAGCAATTCAGTCTTCTGCTTTCCTCGTACACCTGGAGCGCGGGCATTGCGGGTTTCATCGCGTCGCTGTTCGTGGATCGTTTCGATCGCAAGCACGTGCTGCTTCTCGCGTACGCCGGGTTTCTGGTCGGGACCTTCTTTTGCGGCATCGTGGACAAGTACGAGTGGCTTCTCGCCGCTCGCATCGTCGCGGGGGCTTTCGGCGGCACGCTTGCCTCCGGAGTCTTTTCGATTCTCGCCGACGTGATTCCGGCGAACCGCCGGGGCGCGGCCACGGGTGTGATTCTCTCCGCGTTCTCGATCGCCTCGGTGCTCGGCATTCCGGCCGGACTTTTTCTCGCGTCCCACTACAGCTGGCCGATGCCGTTTCTCGCCATCGCGGGTTTGGGCGTCGTGGTCTGGGTGATGGCCGCGTTGCGGCTGCCTCCGCTCCGGGGCCATCTCGAGGAACAGACCGCCGGGTTCGGCGGCGAACTTCGCTACGTCGTCACCAACGGCGCCCACGTACGCGCGTATCTGCTTACGACTTTCGTCATCGGCGGCGGGTTTCTCGTGATTCCCTTCGTGAGCCCGTATCTGGTCAGCAACGTGGGATTGAAGGAATCGGATCTGGTTTACGTTTACGGTCTCGGCGGAGCCCTTACGTTCTTCAGCTCCCGCTGGGTGGGAACGCTTGCCGATCGTTACGGCGCCCGCCGCGTGTACTCGGTCATCGCGATCGCCTCCACGCTTCCGATTTTTCTCATGTCCCATCTGCCGCGGCTTCCGCTCGCTCTCGTTCTCGTTGTGACCGGAATGTTCTGGGTTCTCGTTTCTGGGCGGTGGGTGCCCGCGATGACACTCATCACCTCGGCGGCGGTTCCGCGGGTGAGGGGGAGCTTTCTCAGCTTCAATTCCAGCGTTCAGCAGATCGCCCTCGGACTCGCGACCTACGTTTCCGGCCACATCGTGCAAAGAGCCCCCAGCGGGGAACTGACCCACTACGGGCTCGCGGGATGGCTGGCCGTGGTCGTGACCTGGTCCTCGGTTTGGTTGGCTGGACGGGTGGTTTCGGCTGAAAGATATAATATTTCAAATACTTAGGTGTGCTCAGCTTGCGCGGTGACGCCACGCAGGATACAATTAAGTCTAGTTCTCGTTTTAAGCGGTACGTAAGCGGCAATCCTGAAGGGTCCCTTGGACCCATCTCCTTGCAAAAAATCGCTTAGCGCCGTGAAGAACGCACATCCTTGCGGAGGACTTACTCTGTGTTTTCTCTTCGGAGGCGCGTAGACGTGCTACCCCGTCCACTCAGCGTGATGGTGGGCATCTTTTTCCTGATGCCGCTCACTTCCCTCGCGGTCCATGGGACCCCGTGGGAGCTCTATGCCCGTGAGGGCGCGTTCCGCGTTTCCGTGGTGGTCGCCGCCTATTGGGTCGCGCCGTGGCTTCTCGTCGCCGCCATTCTCCTTCGCCGGTTTTTGTTTTTTCCGTTCTACTTGCTTCAGTGCGCGCTGCTTGGCCTGCACAGCTACGTGTTCGGCCAAGCGCTGCCGTGGGATCTTCTCGTCGTCAGATACATCCTCGTCGCCTGCATGGCGTACCTCGGGGTTTTGCTGACCAACCGCGATTTCCTTTTCCCGTTCCTGTCGAAAAACGGAAGGGCCTGGCGTAAAGCCCGCCGGTACGACGTCAACGTCGGCCTGCAGCTTCTGTTCGACGGCCATGACGAGCGAGTCGAGGCGTTGATGGAAAACTGTTCGGCGACGGGAATCGGGATCAAGATTGCGAAGGAACATTTCCACGGGAACATCAAGAAGCTCCGCCGGGGCCACAAGCTGAGCGTGAATCTCGACTGGACCCGGACCCAAAAAGCGCTGCCGGTGGAAGTGGTCTGGATTTATGAGTACCAGAACTTCTGGACCCTCGGTCTCAGGGTTCTCGATACCGAAAGCATGATGCATTTCGTGGCGGAGGTTATCGGCATCCAAGATAACGGCCGCCCGCTGGCCAGCTCCCACCTTCAGCTTCTGGAAAACGACGTCCGCCAGACCGCCTTCGTGCTCTGGATGGTCTTCATCATGCTGTCCTTCAGCATCCCCCTGTTCGTATAAAGCTCCATTTTGCAATCTTGGCCCGATTCCGCTAGGTTGTCCTCCGGGGTTCGCCGCTTTGCGGCTTTTTTACATTCCGGGAGTCAGACATGGGTAAGCGTTCCAAGTTGGGGTTGGGCGTCCTTTTCAGTTTCGTTTTGGTGGCATGCAGTTCCACCCCGCCTCCGCAGGCCAAAGTCGACAGCAACGAGTATCTGACGGGAGCCACCCTGTGGTTCCAGACATCCGGCGAAGCCCGGGCCCTCATGCACCAGACCTACCGGCTCGCGAAATCCATCGTTCAGCTGGACCTCACGAAAAAACAGAAGAAGGGCACTCTTCCTCCCGCGGTCGTCGTGGACGTGGATGAGACGGTGCTCGACAACAGCCCCTTCGAAGGGCGCGTGGTAGTCAGCGGCGATCCTTACCCCAAGGGCTGGGACGAATGGGTGCAGTCGGCCAAAGCGAAGCCGATTCCCGGCGCGCTCGAGTTTTTGAATTTCGCCCACTCCAAGGGGCTCCGCGTTTTCTATCTCACCAACCGCAAGGACGGTCAGAAGGAAGCGACCGCGAGGAATCTGAAGGAGGTCGGTTTCCCCGACGTCACCGAGGAAACGATGGTGGTGCGCACGGCGGAGCAGAGCAAGGAAGCCCGCCGGCAGAAGATCCGCGAGAAGTATCGCATCGTGCTTTTGATCGGGGACAACCTCGCCGATCTCGACAAGGCTTTCGACGGGAAGTCGGCGAGCGATCGGGTCGCGGCCGTAGAGCAGACGCGCGATCGTTTCGGCTCCGAGTATCTGGTGATTCCGAACCCGATGTACGGCGACTGGGAAGGCGCGCTCTACCAGTTCAACTTCGGAAAGAGCGACGAAGAGAAGTTCCAGCTCCGGCGCCAGGCGCTCACGACATTCTCTGATCGGTCAGTGACTGGGCAACCGGTGAACGAAACAGAGTGATCTCCCAGGAATTGTCCTGGGTATCCCAACGCAAAATGTACTCCGCGTTGTCCTCGGCCTTTACCTTGAAATAGGAGAGGTGGGGCGCGATCCAGCGGTCGATGACCTCGAGCACGCCCAGCTGGCGTTTGCCTACGAAGAAGCGTTCGGGATGGATTTCCCCCGCCCTTTCGGACCGGTACTCGACGTGAATTCGCATAGAGGTTCAGTTTAGCCGATCCGCGATCGTCGCCTTAACCGGTCGCGGCGAAAAGCTGGTCGCGTACCCAGCGGTGCGCGGCATCCCCGTTGGTGCGCTCGTTCCAAAGGGCGAAAAAGGGAAAGCCCGGTAGATCCACCGGCGGCGGGAAGGAGCGGAACTCCCCAATCGCCGCCGCCGCTATTCTCTCCGGCAAAGTCAGAATCAAATCGGTCTGGGAGAGGATGCGAGGGGCGAGAGTGAACTGAGGAACGCTGATCCGCACGCGCCGTTTCAGCCCGATTTTCTCCAAGGCTTCGTCCACGGTGCCGGTCATTCCTCCGAAGGGCGAGATGAGAAGGTGGTCGTGCTCCAGATAACTTTTCAGCGTGAGCCTCTTTCCGATCTCCGGATGATTCTTTCTCACGAGACAAACGAAGTTTTCCTGAAACAGGCGCTTGGCGAATAGCCCCGGCCGATCTTCCGTCGCCGGATTGAAGGCGAGATCTATCTCACCGGAAGCGAGCTCGGAGGTCGGGATGCGCTCTCGCTGGGTCACGATTTGCAGACGCATCTTCGGAGCGAGCTTCGCCACGCGACCGCAAAAGGCGGGCAGTACGGTGAGGCCCGAGTAATCATTGGATGCGATCGTGATGATGGCTTCCGATCGCGCCGGATCGAATTTCGCTTCGTCGGTCCAAATCCGCTCCACCTCCTGAAGGGCCGCGCGCACTTTCGGGCGCAGGCTTTCCCCGCGTGGGGTGGGTACCATGCCGGCCGGAGTTCTCAGAAGAAGGGGATCCTTCAGCGTCGCGCGGAGGCGGGCGAGGGCGTGGCTCACCGCCGGCTGGCTCAGTCCGAGTGCTTTGGAAGCCTTCGTGACGTTTCGGTGCTCGAGGAGGGAGTCCAGTATTACCAACAAGTTGAGGTCGAGGTTCCTTATATGCACCATATGAATAACCTAAATGATTAACATGAATTTCACAAATACATAGGAAAGGCGCACATTGGCTTCATTGAAGAGGCGGCCCGATGGTTGGGCGGCCCATTACCAGGAGTGGAAAGACATGAAAAAGATTTACGCAGTGACCGGGGCCACGGGAAACATCGGCGGACGTATCGCCCGCGCGCTACTCGCGGAAGGAAACGAAGTCCGCGTGCTCGGCCGGGATCGGGCGAAGCTGGAAAGCCTCGTTCAGCTCGGAGCGAAGGCCTTCGTCGGACAGCCCGAGGACGTGGATACACTCGTCGCGGCCTTCCGCGGAACCGACGCCGTGTTCGCGATGATTCCGCCGCACTTCGGAGCGGCCGATTACCGCGGATTCCAAAACCTCGTCGGAGACGCTCTCGCGAAAGCCATCTCGGAAGCCGGAGTGAAGCAGGTCGTGAACCTCAGCTCCGTCGGAGCCCAGCACAAGAACGGAGTCGGCGTCGTGAACGGGCTGTACGATCAAGAGCAGCGGCTCAATCGCCTGGAGACGGTGAACGTGCTCCATCTGCGGCCCACGTTCTTTCTCGAGAACTCGTTTCACTCCATCGGTCTCATCAAGAGCGCCGGCATCAACGGCTCTCCGCTGAAACCGGAAACGAAACTCGCGATGATCGCGACCGAAGACATCGCGGCCCGGGCCACCGAGCATCTGAAGGCTTTGTCCTTCCGGGGCAAGCAGGTGGAGGAACTTCTCGGAACGCGCGACATCTCCATGCCGGAGCTGACCCAGGTTCTGGGCCGGGCCATCGGGAAACCGGAACTTCCTTACGTGACGTTCTCTTACGAGGACGCGCAGAACGCGATGGTGCAGTCCGGAATGAGTGTGAGCGCGGCCGCGAACCTCGTGGAGCTCTACAGGGCTTACAACGAGGGTAAGACCGGGCCGGTGGAGACGCGCTCCCCGAAGAGCACGACCCCGACCTCTCCGGAACGCTTCGCGGACACCTTCGCCGACGCATACCGCAACGCGTAACGTCGAATCTCCCGAAAATGCCGATAAGACATAGGCTATCCCTGGCTTAGGACCCGAGTCCTAAGCCAGGGAGTTATTGGGAGAGTTCTTGGGTAATTCCAAAGTCATTCGGCTGGAGCGCGTACGGGAATATGCGCTGCCGCTTGCCCGCGTGTGGCATCTGCTCGCCCACACGGATCGGCTTCATCAGATGGCGCGCCTTTCTCCCGTCCGCTACGGCCCGCACCCCATCGAACGCGATCTCTTTTCTCTTTCCGCGTGGGTTCCCTTTCTTTCGAAGCGATTTCTCCATTGGCGCGAGCATCCCTACGACTGGGTGAGAAACCGCAGCTTTTGCGTGCTCCGGGAATTCGATCGCGGGCCGATCGTCCGCTATGTGCGCGGCGTTCTCATCGAGCCGACCGAGCGGGGTACGCGCGTAAGGGCGTTCACCGAGATCACCCCCCGCTGGAATTGGCTCGCTCCGCTCCTTCGTTTCACCGGAACGCGTTGGTTGAGGAGCATCCACCAGTACTGCACGGCCTTCTTTCTCATCTTCAGCGAAAAGGGCCGGTACCAGTTTCCCCGCAAGGCCCACGAGTTCGTGAATCTCCTTGGCTGGGAACGGCGCTTGAAGAATTTTTCCTCGTCGACCCAGGACGGAGGAGCGGTTCTCTTCCGCCTGAAGCAGCACCTCATTCACGGCACCGACGAGGAGGTGGCCCACATGCGGCCGAAGGATCTCGCCGATTCCTGGGACGCTTCGGAGACCACCGTAATCCGCCTCTTTCTGTACGCCGCATCGGAGCGTCTCTTGAAACCGGAGTGGACGGTCCTGTGCCCGCGTTGCCGCTGGCCGGCCGCCGCCTACGAGACTTTGGACAAAATTCCGCAGCGCTCCCACTGCGACCGTTGCACGGCCGGATTTTCCGTCGATTTCGATCAGGCGGTGGATCTTCGCTTTTCCGTGCATCCGGAGATTCGCCCCATTCACGACGTTCCTCTTTACCGTCCCGGCCCGGCCGTCATGCCCCACGTTTGGTTGCAGCGGTTTTTGCCTCCGGGGGAAACCGTCGAGATTCAGACGGAATGGGGAGAGGAAAAATTCGTCTGCCGCACTCTTCGGACCCACCACGTGTGCCGGCTCAACCCAACTCAAAGGCCCGCGGTGAAAACGACCAAGGTGAGGCTTCTCTTCAGCGGAAGCGGCTGGAGCACGGAAGGAATTCTCTTCAGACCCGGTAAGCAGGAAGTGCAGATCACGAACCGCAGCCCCTTTCCCATCGTGGTCTCGCTCGAAGACGCCACTGGAGATTCGGGCGCGCTAAGCGCACGCGACGCGATTCTTCACCCCGAGTTCCGCAATCTCTTTCCGAAGGAGGCGCCCGGGCCGGGTCTTCGTTTTCCCGCGGCGAACGTCACGTTTCTCGCCGTGGCGGTGAGGGACTCGACGGATTTTCTGGCCAGCCGGGGAGACAAAGCGGCACTCACCGAGATCCACGGCTATTTGTCAGCGGTGGCCTCAGTGGTCGCGGAGAAAGAGGGGGCCCTGGTGCGCATCATGGGGGACACGGTGCTCGCGAGCTTCTCCGATCCTGGCAAGGCGGTTTCGGCCGCCTTCCGGATCCTCGAGTCGGAGGAAGCGAACCGGGTCGACGAGAACGGCAGCCCCTTCTTCCAGCTGAATCTTTCGATTCACTCCGGCCCCGCTCTCGTGATCTCCCGGGGCGGGCACATGGACTATTTCGGCGAGACGGTTCATCGTCTCTTTCAGATTTTGAAGGAATCGAGGGGCGGGGACGTGGTGCTCAGTCAAACGGCTTTCGAGACGACTCCCGTGCAGCAGGAGCTTCTCGGCCGGTCGTTCGAACAAGACAGCCGGGTTCTTTTCCGCAACGGGCCCAGCGGCGGTTTCCGCGTCTGCCAGATCCAACCGGTGCCTCGCGAATGGAAAAAGGCGGTCGGAGGGTGAGGCTTGCCACTCTTCTGCTTGTCGGGCTTCTTCAGGGAGCCCTTGCCGATTCGAAAGGCGTGTCCGTGAAGGTATTCCGAAACATCTCCTACAAAACGGGGTCTAAGCACCAGGCGCATCGCCTGGATCTTTACGTGCCGTCGTCAGTCGACGCCAAAACCCCCGTGCTCGTGATGGTCCACGGCGGCGCCTGGATAACGGGCTCGAAGGAAGGGTACGAGCCGCTCGCCCGAAATTTCGCAAACGAAGGCATCGTCGCGGTGGTGCCGGAATACCGGTTGTCCCCCGAGGTGAAGTATCCGGCTCACAACGACGACGTGCGGGATGCTCTCCGCTGGACCGTCTCGCAGGCCGAGAAGTATGGGTTCTCCCCGGCGAAGATCGCGATGCTGGGACATTCGGCGGGTGCCCACGTGGCCGCCTGTCTCGCCGCTGATCCCAAAGACCTTCCGAAGGGCGTGCCCTCCGCCTTCATCGCCCTCTCCGGCATTTACGATCTCCCGGCTCTCGATAAGAAATGGCCGGGCTACGACAAATGGTTTCTCGATAAAGCCTTCGGAGCGCGGGACGGATGGAGAAGCGCGTCTCCCCGTTTTTTCAAATTTACGAACAAGGCGAAGTGGCTCATTCTTCACGGCGAAGCCGACGAGCTCGTCGACACCGCCCAAAGCTCGGAGTTCTCCGTCTACTTGAAAGAGCAAGGAGTTTCCGTCGAGCTCAAAGTGGAGAAAGGTATCGATCACTTCGGCGTGTTGCGGGATCTCGGCGGGGTCCGCAATCCGCTTTCCGCCGCGATCTTCGCGTTTCTAAAATTATGAGGACCGCTCTGAAAATCACGGGCCTTGCGTTAGCCGTCTCTCTCTTAGTTCCGGGGGCGCGCGGGCTGCGCGAGTCTTTGCGGCGGGTGACCATCGAATCGGACATTGCCTACGGAAAGGATCCTCTGCAGCGGCTGGATCTCTATCTTCCGCAGAACGTCGGATTCGTGACCCCGGTACTCGTGCTCATACATGGTGGCGCTTGGAAGTCCGGGTTCAAGGGACAGCTGGGAGCGGAAGCATGGCACTTTGCCCGGCAAGGCGTTCTCGTCGTGGCGCCCGACTACCGGCTCTCGCCCGCGGTCCGCTATCCCGAGCACCGGGAAGACATCCGCGCCGTTCTGCAGTGGACCGAACGGCAGGCGGAGCGGCTGGGGTTTCGAAAGGAGCGCATCAGGGTGCTCGGGCTCTCGGCCGGGGCGCATCTGGCCGCCGCCATCGCGGGAAGTCCAGAGGGTCTTTCCCCAGGAGTGCCCTCCGGATTCATCGGCATGGCGGGAACCTACGATCTGTCGGCCGTGCCGCCGGAGCGGGAGCATTTCTGCGTCGAGGCTTTCGGTCCCCGCGGATCGTCCTGGGTATCGGGCTCTCCGCGCCTGAATCCGATCGCTCTCCGCGCGCCTTGGCTTTTGATCCACGCGCTGAGGGACGAGGAAGTCGATCCGAACCAAAGCCGCGCCTTCGGCGACTATCTGAAGAATCAAGGTGTCGCCGCCGAGGTAATCGTCGCGGACGGATTCTCCCACGCCGGTATCTTCACGGGCCTTGGAACCAAGAGCAATCCCTTCACCGAGCGCGTGCTTGCGTTTCTTCGTCAGTGACCCTGTTCCCTCGGCATCAAGAGAATTTCGTCCACGTTCACCCGATCCGCCTGGCTGAGAGCGTAGTGAATGCTCTCGGCGACGTCCTGCGCTTCTAGAAAAGTGATCGCCTTCGAGAAGGAGCTGAGCCGCTCGCGCTGCTCGGGATCCTGAACCGATTGAGGCAGCTCCGTGCGAACCGCTCCGGGCTCGATGACGGTGACCTTCACTCCGTCGGCCGGGTCCAGCTCCAGACGCAGGCCTTCCGAAACCGCCCGCACCGCGAACTTCGTCGCGCAGTACACCGCTGCTCCGGCGTAGAGACGCCTGCCGCCGACTGAAGCGACGTTGATGAAGTGCCCGCTCCTTTGCTTTCGGAAAACGGGGAGGGCGGCCGCGATCCCGTAAAGAACCCCCCTCAGATTCACGTCTATCATCTTGTCCCACTCCTCGACCCGGATGTTTTTCATCTGGGAGAGGGGCATGATGCCGGCGTTGTTCACGAGAACGTCCACGCGCCCGAACTTTTCCCCGGCGATTTTCAAAAGGCTTTCCATGTCCCGGCGGTTCGTCACGTCGGTGGGAACTTCGAGTGCCTCGGCTTCCAGGTCCCGGATTCTCGCGCCCAGCTCGCATAGCTTGTCCGCCCGCCTCGCCGCGAGCACGAGCCTAGCTCCGCTTTGCGCGAGCCGAAGTGCCGTCGCTTCCCCGATTCCGCTCGAAGCCCCCGTCACCACCACCACTTTCCCCGTCAGCTTTCGACTCTCCATGAGCCACCTCCTCGATGGGCTCAACTTACGGACTTGCAATTGATAACTGAAATTATTTATAGTGCTCGGTATCATTACAAATTGTTAATAGGTGAAAAAATGAGGCAATTCGAGGTGTTGGACACGGGTTCGTTCCGCGCATTCTACTGCGCGGCCGAAGCCCTCAATTTTACGATGGCCGCCAAACGGGCCGGTCTCACCCAAAGCGGCGTAAGCCAGCACGTGGCGAGGCTCGAGGAGCAACTCGGTGTCTCCCTCTTTTTCCGCAACACCAAACGGGTGTCTCTCACCGAGGCGGGTAAGCGCCTGAAGAACTACGTGGAGCGCTACCTTGATGAAGTCGAGCGCTTGAAGGAAGAGCTCAGCGGGGAAGCCATCCGCCCCGAAGGTCCGGTGGGTTACGCCATGCCGGCTAGCTGCCTTCTGTCCCCGCATTTTCCGCTGCTGCTGGCGGCGCGGGAGAAACATTTTCCGGGCGTCGAAATCTCGGTGAACCTTTGTCCTTCGCCCGAAGTGGTGGAGCGGCTTTTGCGATCGGAGATCGATTTCGGTTTCGTAACCCGCCACTCCGGGGAAGCGGACATTCACTTCGAGCCGTTTTGTGAAGAGGAGTACGTCCTGGTCGGCCGCGAAGTGCCGAAGAATTTCGACTTGGAGAAGGCGCGATGGCTCGAGCATCCCGGAGTCGACGTGCTGTTCGAGCATTGGTTCAAGGCGAAGTTCCCGAAGAAGCGGCTGCCGCCGTGGGCTTCCCGTTATGTCGTGGGCGGAATGAACCATTTGGAAGGCGTGCTCACGATGGCGGAAGCGGGCCTCGGCGTTACGGTCGTTCCGCGCCATTGCGCCGAGGCCGGTATTCAGCGGGGCGCTCTGAAAGAAATCAAAGTCGGCGAGAAGGGGCCCGCGAAGAACTGGATCTACATCGCGACTCCGGCGAAAACGCGGCTGCCTTTCCGGGTTCAGGTCGTCATCCGGACCTTCCTCGAAATGAAGGGTCCGAAGGGCCACTGATCGTGATAATCTCAAGAGACTTCCAGGAGTAATCTTCATGCCTCGTCTATTCCGGATGCCTCTTTATCTCCAGACCCTCATCGGGATGATTCTCGGCATCTTCGCTGGGTTTATTTTCGGCAAGCAGATCGCCCCGTTCGCCGAGCTCGCGAAGTGGATCATTCAGGTAATCAAGTTTCTCGCCATTCCACTTCTCTTTTTCGCGATCTTCGAGGCTCTTCTGCGGCGGGATTTTCACGGCAAGGGGATCGCGTGGCTCTTTTCCATCGCGACGATAAACGGGCTCTGCGCGATCACTATCGGGTTATTGATTTCGAACGTGTTTCATCCGGGCACGTATCTGCCGCTGTCGGCCCCCGTCGGGGATGCGGCGAAGCCGGCGGTTACCGCCGACAAGGCGATCGAGCTCATTGGAAGCAGCCCGATGATCGGCGCCATCGTCGCGGCCGTGATTTTGGGGGTGCTCCTCGCCTTCATCGAGAAGAAGGGCGGCGGGAACAAGGTGGAGTCGATCCGCGAGCTCAGCGAGCGCGCGTTGAAGGGCGTCACCTATCTGATCGAGCTGGTCGTGCTGCTGATTCCGCTCGCCGTTTTCGTTTCCGTCGCGAAGATGATCGGAGAGCACGGGTTTGCTCTCGTCGGAGGCCTATCCGCCTATTTCTTTTCCTGCCTCGCCGGAATGCTGATTCACGTCGCCCTCGTGTATCACACGTGGATCCTCGCGGTCGCCCGAATCGGCTTTCGCCGGTTCTGGCAAGCGGCCCGGGAGCCGGTCATTTATTCCTTCGGCATCAACAGCAGCCTCGCGACTCTTCCGTCGACATTGAAGGCTTTGGACAAACTCGGTGTTTCCCCGGGAGCCGCGCGGCTGTCGGCGTGCGTCGGCACGAACTTCAATAACGACGGAATCCTTCTGTACGAAGTGGTGGCCGTGCTCTTTCTGTCCCAGGCCTACGGGCACCATTTGGGACTCGTCGATCAAATCGTGACGGCGATGATTTGCGTGGTCGCGACCATCGGGGTAGGGGGGATTCCGGAGGCGGGGATTATCTCTCTGGCGCTCGTGCTGAGCGCGGTGAAACTTCCAGTGGAAGGGATTCCGCTTCTCTTGACGGTGGATTGGGTGCTCGCCCGCTGCCGTTCCTCGGTCAACGTGCTCGGCGACATGACGGTCGCCATCGGCATCGACACACTTTCCTCGAAGAGTTCTACTCGACCGAGCTGAGTAACAGCGCCCACTCGGAGCCCGGTTCCTCGTCGATTAGCTGGGCCGTCTCCGACGAGTCGAGAGACAGATCGTCTTCCAGCGGGCCTATCGTGCGCGGCATGACCACCCAGATGAAAAATAGAGCGGCGACGGCTCCCGCCGTAGGAAACCAAAGGCGCCAGGTGAAACGGGGCCCGAGGGGAGATTCCCGAAGCCGGCTTTTCAGGGCGGCCAGCTCATTCGTCGGGGCGGCGGGCGCCGCCGGGTTGTGCTTGGCCAAAAACTGATCGAGCTCTTTGTCCTTCTTCGCGTCCCAGTTCATAAACGGGCCCCCTTTCCGGTCAGATAGCCGTGGAGCTGAGCTTTGGCGTAGTGCAGGCGGGACTTCACCGTCCCGAGAGCCACGCCCAGCGACTCGGAGATCTCTTCGAGCGCCATTCCTTCGAGGCAGTGCAGGACGAGCACTTCGCGGTGAGGCCCGGAAAGTTCCGCGAGTCCGCCGAGAATCAGCTGCTCCTCCTCCGGTCTGCGTTCTCCGCCGGGAACGTTTCGCTCATCGAGCTCCGCCGTCTTCGGGCTGCGAAGCTTTTTTCTTCCCGCGTCGCGGGCGACGTTCACCGCGACCCGCACTATCCACGCCTTCTCTTTGGCCGGTTCCCGAATCTGATTCCGGTTTCCCCACACCTTGAGAAAGGTTTCCTGCACGAGATCGTCGACGTCATCCCTCAAGACCAGCTTGAAGAGGACCGAACGCACGAGGCGCCGGTATTTCGCGTAGAGGGAGTCGAACTCCTCCACTTGAACACCGGCGCCCGCGGCTGATGTCATGGCAGTGGCCATATGTCAGTCTTCTTCGCTTTCCCCTTTTTCCTGCCCGCCGCGAGGGCCTTTGCCTCGGCCGCCCGCGTGGCTTTCGAGAAACGCCCGGAAGCTCTTTCTCTGTTCCGGCGTAAGCACATCACGTACCGAAAGCATCATCTCGAAACGGGAGCGCGCCATTTTGCTGCGCAACGTTTGGAGCGAGTCGAACTTGGAGAGGATCTCCTCCTTCTTCCCGTCGCCGGTCATGAGATCCTTCAGAGCCTTGTGGCCGTCTTTGAGAGAGTCGCGGGCCTCTTTGCTCGCTTCCTTCGAGCTCTTTCGGATTTCCTTGATCTTGGTCTTCTGCTCTTCGGTCAGGTTGAGACCCTTCAGCGCTTCCGCGAGCGGACCGCGGCCCCCGCCGCCTTCCTTCGCTTTCGCGAGAGAGAGGCTCGAGTGGGTAAGGCCCATCAGAAAGGCCAGGGTCAAAATCCAGGTGAGGTTCGTTTTCATAGTTTATCTCCTTCACCCCAACAGACGCTGCCCGGAGGCAAAAGGTTCATGCTAGGGTAAATATCCGTGTTAACAAGAGAATATCCGGTGCGGGACGGCCGGGGAAGGAGGCGGGTGTCATGAAGGAATGGAAGACCGGAGGCTGTCACTGCGGGGCCGTGCGGTTCGAGGCGAAGGCGGATTGGAGCCGGGCGCTTCTGTGCAACTGTTCGATGTGCGCGAAGAAGGCCTACCTTCACGTCATCGCGGAGAAGGAAGACTTTCGCTTGAAGCAGGGGGAGCAGGCTTTGACCTGCTATCAGTTCGGCACGAAAACGGCGAAGCATCTGTTCTGCCGGATTTGCGGCATCACGAGCTACTACGTGCCGAGGTCGCACCCGAACTCGTTTTCCGTGAACGCCCGTTGTGTCGAGGGTGTGGATCCGGAGAGTCTGAAGATCGAAGCTTTCGACGGAAAGAACTGGGAAGCGGCGAAGGAGAACTTGAGAGATTAATCGTCGATTTCCTGAACTTCGCTTAGCGTATCTCCGCGGCGGATCTGCAGCTCCTTCATCTCATCGAGATCCAGCTCGTCGGGATCGACGTCCGGGTTCGCGACCGAATCCCAGAGCGGGTGGTTCTCCGCTTCGGATTCCGTGAGCGGCGGAGACAAGTCATCGGCTTCGTCGACGTAATCGGCCCGGGCCTGGAGACCCAAGGTCAGCAGACCAACGAACAAGGCAAACAGCATAGCGGCGAGTTTCATGGAGCCTCCATTTGGCGAGACGGGTGAATGCGGGGGGATGTCTACATTGTACTAGAGTCGGCCGCCGCCGAACGGCGCGGTGTGACAGCTCACATATGATCCAATTGACTCGTCTAGATCGGTAATCGGGAGTGACCAAGAGAAATGCTGCGTTATCTAGCCGGGTTCCTTTTCCTTATTACCGCCGCCGCCTCCGGTGCCACGGACAGCACGTACACCTATAGAGATGCGGTCCGCTACGCCCTCGATCACGCGCCTTCCTTGCAGACGGCCAAAGCGAGGGCGGCCATCTCCGAGCTCAACTCCAGCACGAGCTTCGCCGGGTTTCTGCCGTCTCTAGATCTCACTTCGACCCACGGCTATCTCGGCGAAAGCCCGAAGTCGGCGGCTACCGCCACCACTTCTTGGTCGAGCACTACCGGGCTGAAACTGACCGAAACCCTGTGGGACAACGGCGAGACGTACACGAAGTACCGGATCGCGCGCCTTCTGGAGGATCGGGCGAGCCTCGATTTGAAAAACGCCCGCGAGAAAGTGGTACTCGATCTCCATCAGGAATATCAGCGCTACTCGCTGGCGGTGGCGTTGAATACCGTGGAGCAGGATCAATTCGCGCTGCTGAAAAAACAGTACGACATGATGTCGCAGCAGTTTCGCGCCGGCATGAAAAGCCGGGAAGATTACATCCGCGTTCAGGCGCAGGTGCAACGGGCCGAGCTCGCCCTCTTGAAAACGGCCAACGACGTCGAGCGATCGAAGCGGGAGTTGGTGAGGATCCTCGGCGTTCCGACGGAGTCCCAGGAAGCCGAGGCTTGGAAGTTCACGCCCCTCGAGGCGGGGCCGATCCGCCCGGAAGAGGAGCCGAAGGCGCCTCCGTCGCCTACGACGACGCTGGCCTATCAGGCGAACGGCCTGCAGAGAAAGGCGAACGAGCTGACGACGACCCTCACGAGCCGCAAGTGGTGGCCGCAGCTTTCGCTCACCGGAAACCTCGGCTACGAGCTGAACGGATATCTGGGAACCGGAGCGCGTCTCGCCGACACGGATCGGCTCTCCTACGGCGCCGGGCTCACGCTCACGTTCAATCTTTGGGATTGGGGAGTACGGGCGAGGGACACGCAAGTCGCCGAGCGCAACCAGTGGATTCAGGATCGCGATCTCGCGTCGCAGGAACAGAGCGATCGGGCTTCGATCGAAACGCTGTGGCTCGAGCTGGGGCGAGCGAAGAAGAGTTACTCCGTCAGTAAGGAACTGCTCGGTCTGGAAACCGCGAACTTCAAGACTTTGGAAGCGGACTATAAGCGGGGAGCGGTCCGCTACCTGGATCTCATCACGGCGTTGAAGGATCTCGCCACCGCGAAGTCCGCATATTTGAGCGCGTACTTCGAGTACCGGCAGAACCTCGCGCTTCACCGATTTTATGAAGGAAAGCTATATGAAACGACGCTGGACTAAACCGCTCCTTCTCTTTTTCATGGCCGGAGGCGGATGGCTTCTCTATCAGATGGTGCCGAAAGGCGCGAAACCGGCCACGGGCCGTGTCGCCGTCGTGTCCCGGGGGGATCTCGTTCAAAGAGTCACCGTCGCCGGAGTGATCGCTCCGAAACGCCGCACGGTCATCCTTCCGCCTTACTCGGGTTTCATCCAAAAACTTTACGTGAAAGTTGGAGACAAGGTGAAGGCGGGAGATCCGATCGTTTCGATCGTGCAGAGCCTTGCCACGCGGGAACAGACCTTTCCCATACGGGCGCCCTTTCCCGGAGTCGTGGTGCAAGTGCTCGCTGCGGAAGGGGAGTACGTCAAGGACACGGACGTGAAGCGTTTCATCGTCCGTATCGACGATTTAAGCGAGCTTTACATCGCGGCGGACGTGCCCGAGCTGGACATGGTGAAGATCCGGGTGGGGCAGGAAGCGGTCATCAAGGCTTCCGCCATCATCGATCGTACCTATAAGGGGATAATCGAGGAGATCTCCCTCAGCGCGAAGGAAAAAGAGGAGTGGGGCTGGGGCAGCCGGGGCCAGGTGGAGTACGCGGTTCGGATTGCGCTGAAGAACCCCGACGCCCTCGTTCGGCCGGGGATGTCCGTTCTTCTCGACATCATTACACAGAGAAAGGACGGAGTGATTTCTCTCCGCCACGAGTTTCTTCGCAAGCAAGGAACGAAGCACATCGCCGTCATTGAAGGAAAGGGGCCGAAGGAGGTGGGCGTGGGCATTCATAACGAGGAGGCCTATGAGATCACCTCCGGGTTGAACGAAGGCGAGCGGGTGCTGCCCACCGACTTCGGAACCATCCCCGGGGACCGGGGATGATGCCGCTGCTCCAAATTCGCGATCTGCACTTCAGCTACCGCACGCCGGCGGGGGTGGTGCCCGTCCTGAGGGGTATTTCTCTCGACGTTCAGCCGGGCGAAATGGTCGCGCTCCAGGGTCCGTCCGGATCCGGCAAATCGACGTTGCTCTATTTTCTGGGCTGCCTCATGAGGCCCGACTCGGGTTCCGTCCGCTTTCGCGGCCGCGACGTCGGCGAGCTTTCCGACGAGGAGAGGGCCGCCTTCCGAAACCGCTCGGTGGGTTTCGTCTTTCAGCAGTTCCACCTGCTTCCGAGGGCGACCGTCGTCGACAATATTCTGCTGCCCGCGCGCTACCCCTTGGAGCGTGCTTCCGGGCGTCTCGATCGGGGGAAGGCGGAGGCCTTGGCCCGTGCGGTGGGCTTAGGCGATCGGCTTCACCACCTGCCCAATCAGCTTTCCGGCGGACAACAGCAGAGAGTGGCGATAGCCCGCGCCCTCATGAACGACGCCGATCTCATTCTCGCCGACGAGCCGACGGGAAACCTGGACTCCAAGCAGACCGACGAGATTCTCGACTTGTTTCAGGAATTGAACCGCCAGGGGAAAACCGTAATCCTGATTACCCACGATCCCGCGGTGGCCGCCCGCTGCGGCCGCGTGCTTCGAGTGAAGGACGGCTGCCTGGAAGAGTCGGAACTTCCGCCCCCGGCGAGAAGTCTCGCGGTCGCGGCCGAAGCTCCTCGGGCGAAAGGTTCTCTGCTCAAGGGGTTGCTGCCCCTGGTTTGGGAAGGTTTCACCCGCCAGAAAGGCAGAGCGCTCCTTACGATGTCCGGCATCACCATCGGGGTCGCGGCGGTCCTCGCCATGGTGACGCTAGGCGAGTTTTCCAAACGGAAGATTCTCGAGAGTTACGCGGAGCTCGGGGTGAACACCCTCGTCTTTCATGGCTCGATGAACTGGGACCTCAAGGCGACCGACGAAGTCTCCGTGAAATTCTACGGATTCGACTGGGAAAGGGATCTTGCGCGGCTGCCGGAAGTCTTCCCCGAAATCGACCGGCTCTCCCCGGTCACCGACGACTGGAACTACGCGGTCAACTTCGGCGGCAAGCGGCTCGACAACGACATTCACGTCATGGGAGTGGGACCGGATGCTCTCGCCATTTCCGGGCACAAGCTTTCCGACGGCAACCCGATCCTTCCCATCCACGTTCAGGACAAGAGTAACGTTTGTCTCATCGGCTCCGAGATCAAGGCGCAGCTCTTCGGCGCGATTCCCCCGGTAGGCCAGGTGATTCGGCTCACGCGCGATCAAACCTCCTACGGTTGCCAAGTCATCGGCGTGCTCGAGCCTCAGACGAGCAATAAGGAATGGAGAAAACCCAACCTCGAGATTTATACGCCCTACACGCAGTTTCAGGCGATCTCGAACCAGTGGAACGCGCAGATCCGAACCGTCTTGATTCAGGCGAGGCTGGGTACGGACATCGAACGGCTCAGCACGGCTCTGAAGGCCTACTTCGAGCAGAAGTACGGAAAAGCGGGGGAATTCCGCGCGAGCGGGGACACGAAGCTGCTCGCCCAGATGAAGCGGTTTCTAACTATTTTCACCTTCCTTCTCGGGGCCATCGCTTTGGTTTCTCTAGGCGTGGGCGGCATCGGCATCACGAACTTGATGCTGGTTTCCCTTTCCGAACGCCTGAAGGAAATCGGGCTTCGCAAAGCCCTCGGCGCCACCGACCGATCCGTGCGGGCGCAGTTTCTCGCGGAATCCGCCGCCCTTTGTTCCTTCGCGGGCCTCATCGGCCTGATCCTCGGCTTCGCTCTCTACGAAGGCGCGGTCTACGGAGCTTCGTTTCTAATCCCCAGCTTTGCGTTTCAGTGGATAGTCGAGCCGTGGGCCGTGGCTCTTTCTTTTGTTTCCATCGTGGTCGTGGGGCTCGCGAGCGGCTTCGTGCCCGCCCTTCGCGCGGAACGCCTGCAAGTCATCGAAGCGCTTCGGTCCGAGTGATTACCAGCTGAGCGGTTCGCCGTCCCGGAAAAATCCCCCGGTGGGGCCGCTGTCCGGAAGGAGAGCCGCCCATACGATGCTGGCAGCCCCTTGCGGAATCTGGCGGTGAGCGTTCTTGCCGCCCATGTCGGTCTGCACCCATCCGGGGCAAACGGAGTTGACGAGAATTCCAGCCCCCTTGTTCTCCTCGGCGAGAATCTTCGTCACGGCGTTCATCGCCGTCTTGGAAAGGCGGTAGGCCACGTAACCCGCCGCCATTTCGGAAAGCTGGCCCATTCCGGAAGACACGTTCACGATCCGGCCCCACTTGTTTTTCTTCATCAGGGGGATGGCAAGCTGGCAGAGCTCGAAAGCTCCGAACGTGTTCGTTTCCATGGCGTCACGCAGGTCTTTGCGCGGCGTCTTCAACGTATCGTTCCCCTCGAGTCCCGAGGGGAGGATGCCGGCGTTATTGACGAGCACGTCGAGGCGTCCGAACTTTTTCTCGATGGTCTGCATCGCGCTTCGGATGGAAGCGGAGTCCATCGTGTCGACGCCGACCCAGGTCACCGTTTCACCCGTCGGATCGAGCTTCTTCGCCGCTTCGGTGCCCTTTTTCTCGTCGCGGGAGCCGAGCGCGATGCGGTAACCCTTTTCCCTGAGCTGTTTGCAGACTTCCCAGCCGAGTCCTCGGTTGGCGCCAGTGACGAAAGCTACTTTATTCATGGGCGGCATTTTGCGACGGAATCGGCGGGATGGCAAATCGCCGGTCCCCCCGGTAGGATGTCCCGATGAAGTTGCTTTGCCTTGCCGTTTTCCTTCTAGCGTCCGTGGGATCCGCCATGACCAAAAAAACCGCCGAAGACACGAAACTCCGGAAGTTCCTCCAAAAGGAATGGGAGTGGGCGATGAAGGAGTACCCCGAGGCGGCGACCTCCGTCGGTTTTCCGGGTCAGGACGACCGGTGGACGGACATGTCCCGCGCGGCCATCGACAAGCGGAAGAAACATACGGCCGACACTCTCAAGAAGATGAAGGGCTTACGCCGCGCCTCTCTCTCGGAAGCGGAAAAGCTCAACTACGATCTCTATGAGAACGAGCTGAAGCTCGATTTGGAGTCTTACCAGTTTCCGAACGAACTGTTCGCGGTCACTCAGATGGGCGGCCTTCAATCGGCGATCGCCGAAACGCTCGACTCCATGCCCGTCGACAGGCCGTCGGATCTCGCGAACGTGGTCTCGCGCCTGGAAAAGGCACCGGCTCTACTCGCTCAGTCGACGGAGCTTCTCAAGGAAGGTCTGAAGGCCGGAGTGACGCCGCCCAAGATAACGTTGGTGGATATCGACAAGCAGATTGCCGCTCAGCTGGAGCCCGATCCGGAAAAGAATCCGATGCTGGGGCCCTTCCGCAAGCTCTCCCCGGATTTTCCCGCCGACAAGGCGAAGCTATACAAGGAGAAGGCGGCGGCCGCCCTGAAGGACAAAGTGATCCCCGCCTTCGAGAAGTTCCGGGCTTTCTTCAAGGACGAGTACTACCCGAAAACGAGAGAGACCCTCGGCTTCTCTGCGCTGCCGAACGGCGCCGCCTGGTATGCCTATTCGGTGAAGCGCCACACGACGACCGCGCTCACTCCCGAGCAGATTCATCAAATCGGCCTCGACGAAGTGAAACGCATCCGCGAGCAGATGGAAGGGGTGAAGAAGGCCGCCGGCTACAAGGGCGATCTCAACGCCTTCTTCGACTACCTGCGGACCGACGACCAGTTCTTCTTCGAAAAGGCCGAGGACTTGATGCTCACTTACCGCGACATCTCCAAGCGCGCGGACGCGGAGCTGCCCCGGTTTTTCGGCAAGCTTCCCCGGCTGACTTACGGCGTCTCACCGGTTCCCGCGTATCAGGAACGGGCCACGACGACGGCTTACTACCGCCCAGGCGCTCCCGCCTCGGGAAGGGCGGGAGTGTTCTTCGCGAACACCTACAATCTTAAGGCGCGGCCGAAGTGGGAAATGGAAGCACTGTCGCTCCACGAAGCGGTGCCGGGCCACCATCTGCAGATCGCGCTCGCTCAGGAAGACGAGGACCTTCCCGATTTCAGACGTAACGCATCTTATACGGCCTACGTCGAAGGCTGGGGTCTTTACTCGGAGAGCCTCGGGGAAGGAATGGGCTTTTACAAAGACCCCTACTCGAAGATGGGCAGCCTCATTTACGAAATGTGGCGCGCGGTCCGGCTGGTCGTCGATACGGGTATCCACGCGCTCGGCTGGGGCCGCGATCGGTCGATCGCCTATTTCGAGGAGAACACCGGCAAGGCCCACCATGACGTCGTCGTGGAAGTGGATCGGTACATCGTTTGGCCCGGTCAGGCACTCGCTTACAAGATTGGCCAGCTCAAGATCCGCGAACTTCGCGATAAGGCGAAAGTCCGCCTCGGCGACAAATTCGACCTCCGCGCCTTTCATGACGCGGTCCTTGGGGATGGCGCGCTTCCTCTCGGCGTATTCGAAAGCCGGATCGAGGCATGGATGAAGAGCAAGGGCAGCCGGCCTGGCCGGTAGACATAGCTCCGCCGCCAAGAGACAATCCGCCCATGGGTGAAGAGTTCTATTTCATGCTCCACGATTTCTCCCTGGCCGCGGTACCCATCTTTTTCGCCATGAACGGCCTCGGGGTGCTTCCGGTCTTCATCTCCCTGACCGCTTCCATGGACGACGTGCCGAAGAAGAAAGTTCTCAGCGCGGCCGTCCTCACGGCTTTCGCCGTTTCGGCCGCCATGATCATCGCCGGAAAGTTCATCTTCCGGTTTCTCGGCATCACGCCCGACGATTTCCGTATCGGCGGAGGCATCGTGCTTCTGATCGTCGGCGTACTGGATTTGCTTTTTTCCCAGTTCAAGCAGCGGGAGACGCCGGACCACGAAGCGGGGATTGTGCCCATCGGTATTCCCCTCATCGTGGGGCCCGCGGTGCTGACCACCCTCATGATGCTGGTCGATAAGTTCGGTTATCTCGTGACGCTAGCTGCTCTCACCATGAATCTTCTGGTCGTATGGGGCTTGTTTTTGAACTCCGAGCTCATCGTTCGCCTGATGGGAAAGAACGGGACGCGCGCCTTCGGCAAAGTCGCTTCGCTATTTCTCGTCGCGATCGCCGTCATGCTCATCCGGGTGGGAATCACGAACACCCTTTATCCCCCCGGCGACTGATGAAACCGAAAACCTTCGATCCCAGCGCCGAGGCGAACGCGGTACCGCTCCGCCAAACCGCCGCTACCCTCGTGCTTCACCTTTGGCCCCAGGGGAAATGGAACCTGAGGGTCCGGGTGATCCTTTCCATGCTTTGCCTCATCGTCGCCAAAGCGGTGAGCGTTTACACTCCTTTTCTCTACAAACGCGCCATCGACGCTCTTTCGGGCCCCGCTCAGACGGTGGCCGTTCCCGCGGCGATCATCGTCGCCTACGGAATCGCCCGTGTACTGAGCCAATTCCTGGGCGAAGTGCGCGACGTTCTTTTCGCGCGCGTCTCTCAGCACGCCCAAAGGCAAATCGGCCTTCGGACCTTCGAGCATCTCCACGCTCTTTCGCTCGCTTTTCACCTGGATCGGCAGACCGGAGGCCTGACCCGGGTGATCGAGCGCGGCACGCGCGGTATTCAGTTCGTGCTGTCCTTCATGCTTTTCAACATTTTGCCGACGATTCTCGAGATTGGGCTCGTCACGGGAATCCTTTATTGGAAGTACAACGGCTGGCTGGCGGCGATCGTGTTCGGCACCATCGTGGCGTACATCGCCTTTACCCTTGGGGTCACGGAGTGGCGGACGAAATACCGCCGCCAGATGAATCAGCAGGACAGCGAAGCCAACACTAAAGCCATCGACAGCCTCCTGAACTACGAAACGGTGAAGTACTTCGGCAACGAGAAGCACGAGTACCACCGGTACGACAAGGCGCTCGCCGCCTACGAAAAGGCCGCGGTGAAGAGCCAGACCTCGTTGTCTCTGCTCAATACGGGGCAGGGGCTGGTCATCGGGGCCGGGCTCATCGGAGTCATGTTGTTATCGGCGAAAGACGTTCTCGCCGGAGCAAGTACCGTCGGCGATTTTGTTTTGGTGAATACGTATCTGATTCAGCTGTATCTGCCGCTGAACTTTCTGGGCTTCGTGTACCGCGAGATCAAGCAAAGCCTCATCGACATGGAAAAGATGTTCGAGCTCACCAAGGTGGAGGCCGACGTCAAGGACGTTCCCGGAGCGGTTCCGCTCGATGTCTCCCGGTGGGAAATCGAGTTCGATCACGTGACTTTCGGTTACGGCCCCGACCGCACGATTCTGAAAGACGTGAGCTTTCGCGTCGCTCCGGGACAGACGGTCGCGATCGTCGGCCCCAGCGGGTCGGGCAAATCGACGATAGGACGGCTTCTTTTTCGTTTCTACGAAGTCACCCAGGGCGCGATCCGAGTGGATGGCCACGACGTTCGCCGGGTCACTCAAGGAAGTCTCCGACGCGCGATAGGAGTCGTCCCCCAGGACACCGTGCTCTTCAACGATACGATCGAGTACAACATCCGTTACGGACGGCCCGAGGCGAGCGAGGCTGAAGTCAAGGAAGCGGCCCGCATGGCCAACCTCGAAGCCTTCATCGCCCGCCTGCCCGAAGGGTACAAAACGAAGGTGGGCGAGCGCGGCTTGAAACTTTCCGGCGGCGAAAAGCAGCGGGTCGCCATCGCGCGAACGATTTTGAAACAGCCCCGGCTTCTTCTCTTCGACGAGGCGACCTCCGCTCTCGATTCCCACACGGAGAAGGAGATCCAGGCTTCCCTTCGTACCGTCGCCCGGGATCGTACGGCCATCGTGATTGCCCATCGTTTATCGACGGTGGTGGACGCCGATGCCATTCTCGTTCTGAAAGACGGGGTCATCGTCGAAAGAGGGCGGCATTCGGAGCTCGTGAAAGCGGGAGGCGAGTATGCTTCGCTCTGGAAGCGGCAGCAGGAGCAGCGCGAAGAGCTGTCATCGTGAGGAGCTTGGCCCGAAGGGCCGCGACGGAACGAACTTTGGCCGTTGCACTTTAATTTCCGGCGATATCCGCTTTGCCTAGGCCAAAGGTCGCTACGTTCTCGCTGCGCTTGGCCTCACGATGACATTACGGGAGAAACCGGGCTGCCTCGGACTTTGTGGGAAGCCGGCAGGTGTCCCTCTTTCCAAACCACAGGTAGCGGTTCTTCGCGACGAAGTCGTAAAGAGCGTCGGTAAGCCCTCTCGGCAGGAACCTTCCCAGCGCGAGTACTCTCCAGCCGGCGATGGCCGCCACCCGAAAGATGGCCTCCGATTTTTCGAAAATCTGGTTACCGTCCTTCAGGTAAACCGTCGTCAGGTCGATGCGCCTCGGAGCAAGCACGGCCCTGGCCGTTTCCCCTTGAAGGGGGGCGAAGCGTAGCGCCCCTTTCTTGTCCGTCCGGAGCAAACGGTCGACGAACCCGTTACAGAGTCCGCAAACGCCGTCGAAGAAAACGATGGGTGGCACGTTCTTCATTATGCCATTCGTCTACCGCATTGCGAGTCACCCGTTGTATAAGGGCCTTCATGAGAGTCGTCGTACTGGGGGCAAGCCCCGACAAAGAGCGGTACTCCAACATGGCTCAGCTCGAGTTGATGGACGCGGGCCACGAGGTCGTGCCCGTGCACCCGAAATACGATGAGATCGAGGGGATTCCCGTCGTCGCTTCCCTGAAGTCGGTGCCTGGCCCGGTCGACACCCTCACGGTTTACGTGGGACCGAAGCTCATCCTTCCTCTGATTGCCGAGATCGTGGCCCTCAAGCCCAAACGGGTGATTCTCAATCCCGGGACCGAGTCCCCGGAGCTCGAAAAGGCTCTAAAGGCGGCTTCGATTCCCTTTCTAGAAGCCTGCACTCTGGTCATGCTTCGTACCGGCCAGTTTTAATCCGCAGTTGCGCCAAATCGCTCCCCTGACTATATGTGTCGGTCAGCGGAGGCCTTTTGAAAAAAGCCATTCTCATCGTCGCGTTAGTGCTTGGAACCGTGGCCGTGCTTTGGCTTTTGAAGCCGGGTCCGGCCGCCGTCGTTTCTCCGCCTCAGGCGGCCGCCCCCCTCGTCCCCCCGGGAGTTGCGGTTCCCCAAATGCCTTCGCCGCGGATGCAGGCCCTTCAACAGAGTCCGCGGGAGCCCTTTCAGCCGAAGCCCGCGGACAACCTTTCCCCGGAATGCGTGGGACTTTGGAACAGTTTGCGGGCGATGAATCTTTCCGACGCCTTCGCGTTCCCTCCCAAGGCGGAAGTCGCCTTACCCGAAGGTTCCCGCTGCGCGGAAATGCCGCCCGTACTGCTTGTGGCCCATCAAAAGTATCTCCAGGACTGCAAGGACGTTAAAGAGAAGTACCGGCCCGGCATGCAGGCGATGGAGTTCGCTAACTCCGTCGCCCAATGTTTTCTCGCGGCTTCCATCTACCGAGCGACCATCGGCGACTGGCTTACCCGCGATAAAAGCTTGAACGAAATCACCGATCCAAAGGAGCTGTCGGACAAGATCGCCGCCCGCGTTTTCACCGATCCGGGCTCCGCCGCCGACGCCGCCGATCGCCTGCTCGAGCTCGAGCCGGATCTTTACCCGGCGGCGAAAATCGCCGCGGTCTCCCGCTTCATGGAGGCTCAGTCAAAAGCCGGAGCCGACCCCCAAAGCGAGCTTTGGAACAAGGCGCAGGACGCCCGCGACCGGGCGGGGAAAATGGATCCCAACGACCCCGACATGACGGAGATGGAGCTTGCCGAGGAAATGTTGAAGGCGAAGGACGCCCGCGGAATGCGGAACAGGTTAGAGAGCCTCCGGGAAAGGAACCCCGACCTCTCCGACTACTATATGTCGTGTCTGGAGCACAAAACGGGCAACAGCCCGGCGGCGATCAAGATCCTCCAGGACATGCAGGCGAGGCGCAGCCCGGAGCCGCGCGTAGGGCCTACGTTGCAGAAGATTCAAGCGGGCGAGAAGCAGGCCTGCCAGACTCAGGTCAGTTTTCCGGTGGATGCCGTCGGCACACCGCCCACTCCCAAGTCGTGACCTCTCGGCAAAAAAAAACCGGCGCTTCCGAAGAAGCGCCGGTTTCAAGGCGTATCTACTAGTACACGAGCACGAGCTGGTACTGGTAGCTCCAACCGTACACCAGCGTCAGGAAGCCGCCGTAGTTCGCCCAATACGGACCGTACACGTAAACGAGACGGTATTCGTAGCGAGGAGCAACGATGACGATCGGACGCGGGCGGATGATGATGCGAGCTTCGGCCTGCGTCGGGGTCGCGAAATTAACCGCGAACACCAACGGAAGCGCGAGCAACAGATTACGAATGAACTTCTTCATGATGAGATCCTCCAACATTGACTGTTCGCGACATAAGTCGACGTTGCTTGTTACGTCAACCGGTAAGGTCCGAAAGCGGGGAGAAGTGTTCCCAACGATGTTGCTACTTCGGCAACGGATCCGTTAGGCGGCCTTGTGGACGGGGTTCAGACGGATGAACTCGGGAAGTTCGTAGACCTTTGCTTCGAGAAATACTTTTAGAAAGCGGGGGTCGAGGCCCCCGGCCTTAGTCTCGGATTCGAGAATCTGGAGTGCCTTTTCGACGGGGACCGCCTTCTTGTAAGGGCGGTCGGCGGCGACCAGCGCATCGAAGATATCGCAAATCGCCATCATCCGGGACTGGAGCGGAATCTCCGGGGCTTTCAGCTTTCTCGGATAGCCGGCGCCCGACAACTTTTCGTGGTGGGCATAGGCTATTTCAGGAACGTGGCGGTAGTCCTCGGTCCAGGGGATCTCTTTCAGAAACCGGTAAGTGCTCGTCACGTGGTTCTCGATGACGAGCCTTTCCTCTTCGGAGAGCGAGCCCTTCTGGATGCTGAGTCGCTTAATCTCTTCGGGCCGAAGAATCGGAGAGGCGACTCCTTCCGAGTTCAGAAACGTCCCGTCCTTCAGGGACGCGAGCTGATGGGATTTTCCGCTGTCGAGAATCGTCGGTTCGTTCAGTTCGTTGATGATTTTCCAGACGGCTTCCACCCGGGACCGTTCGGTTCCGATCGCGCGCTGAACGCGGGCGATGTCGAAGTCCGCGGGCGGGCGGCGCTCCTGGGCGAGGCTTTTCAGCACGTCCCAGAGGAGCCGCACCTCGGCGGCGTTGCCGAAATGCTCGAGCCGCGTCCGGATCAGGAGCAGCTCTTCCTCGAAAAGTTTCTTCGGCTTGAGCAGCACCGACTCGTGCACGCTGATTTTTCCGAAATCGTGGAGAAGGGAAGCATACCGAAGTTCCTGAAGCTGCTTCGGCGTGAATTGAATGTCGCGGAGTTCCGTCTCGCTCGAATCGGAAACCTTACGGGCGAGCTCCACCGTCAGAACGGCGACGCGCTCGGAATGACCACCGGTCGCCGGATCCCGGGATTCGATCGCCTGCACGGAAGCTTGAATGATCCCTTGGAGCAAATTCTCGATGTCTCGATAGAGGTTCGACTTCTCGATGCTCGCCGACGCTATGGCGGCGAAGCTTCTGAGCAGCATCTCGTCGTCGTCGCTGAAGTCGGGCATCTTCGCGAGCTGCGCCGAAGACTGGCTCGGCCAGCTGTCGTACTCGCTTTGCTTGCGGTTCATCAGCTGGAGCACGCCGAGGCGTTGCCCTTTCGAGCTGATGAGCGGCAGAGCAAGCATCGTGCGCGTGCGATAGCCCATTCGATTGTCGAAAGTCGGGTCGAAACGAAACGGGCAGTCCGGCGCGAGCGCGTAGACATCCGGCACGCGGACTCCCTCCGCCGTGCGAAACACGTGAGCCGCGATGCTGGGCCCGTCGACCGCGATGTGGGTCCGCTCGAAGTCGAGGGCGATGGTGCGGTTCTTGGCCACTTCGAACGTCAGCTGATTCGGGCCGGAAGCGAGGTAGAGCGAGCCGCCGTCGCAGGCGGTGAGATCCATCGCGCGCAGCACGACGGTGTTCAGAAGCTCCTGGTCGGAGGCCTGAATCAACTCGACGGCGGTTTCCTGAAGAACCTGGAAACGTTTGTCGACGTCGCGGCGGGTTCGGAAGCGTCGGATCATTCCTCACCTTATCGGCAGATTCCGCCGTCCGGGTGAGGGGTTTAGCGCGCTGAATTATCGAGGTGTATCGATAAGGATTTCAATGCCTTTCGCCCCGGGGGACACGGGCTTCTTTTCGTCCGTCTTTCCTTCGAAGGCCCCGTCCTTCTGCATGGCATCTCCCAAGGGGGAGAACCGGGCCGTGAGGCGGAAAGGGCCCTTGAACTCGGTGCCGGGAATCATCGCGTTCGCGGCGGAGAGCGAAAAGCTCTGCGGGAACTTCGGGGAGTCCAGTTTGAGAACGGCGGCCGGCGGTCCCGCCGCTTCCCCGGCCGGTCTGGCGAAGACGAAGAGCGTTCCCTTCGTGATCTTGGCCGAAAGAGCGGGCGCGACTTTCACCGTTCCCTCGATGGTTTTTTGATCGGCTAGGGCGCTGCCCTGAGCGAGAATAGCCAGAAGCGAAAGTCCGAGAAATCGTGTGAGGAAGTTTTGCATCCGCCGACTATAAGTCGCCTCCGGCCCCTACTCAAGCCGGTTGCCTTGATTGCCGGGATTGCCTTGCTCGTCGCGCTCGGTCTGCTTCTCGGACGCAAAGCCATTACGGCGTCCGCCATCGAGTGGCTGCTCAAACGCTCCGTCGGAGTGGAGGCCGAGGTGAAAGTGAATTCCCTCGGCCCGCAATCGGCGGAGGCGGACGTCACCCTGCGCGAGCCGGCTCTTCACTTTTCCCTCGTGCGGGTTCAGTGGTGGGTGCGGGGAATCTTTCCGCCCAAGGTCGAGGCCCAGCTTCAAGTCGAGGAGCCGCGCCAGCAGGCTGTGGGGCTCGAGGTGATCGGGCTTGCCGCGGACATCCGCGCGACGGTCGAGGGAACGAGCCTTCATTCGGCGCTGGCCGAGGGAAGCGCGAGTGAGGTGCGGCGGGGCGAGCTTCGGATTTCCGCCGCTTCTTTTTCGTTCCGCTTCGGCGAAGGTCTGAAAGCCCGTGCCGTCGGCATTTTCCCCTGGGGAAAGACGGAAGGAAAGTTCGAGGCTCCTCGGGCGAAGCTCGAAGGAGCGGTGGAGGCGGCGGGAAAATTCCAGGCGAAGTGGCCGAAGGGCGGTTTCACGGGGACGGCTTCGTTTCATTTCGATCCCGGATTTCACAAGGGCGAGGCCCGATTCGACGACATGGTTTTGGAAGGCGCCTCCATTCCGCAGGCTTTGAAGAACTGGAAGCTCGCCGGCAAGTTCGAGAAAACCGGAACGGATAGCCGGCTCTCTTTGGAAATTCCGCCGCTCGACGGAAAGGATTTTTCGACAGCCTCCGCTCTCCCTCTCTCCATCGACGTTACTTCGAAAGGAATCGCGGCTTCGGGAACGGTTCGCGGCAACCCTTGGCTCACGGTGGGAGAAATACTCTCCGACGGGCTTGAGATGAGCGGCGGCTTCGAATGGGCGACGGCGGCCTATGCGGCGAAGGCGAAGCTGCTCGCGGTCCGCCTTCCGGGAACCACGCAGCCTCTGGCGCTTTCCTTCGAGGGCAGAGGAACGGAGGAAAAGGCGGAGTTCGAGCTCGATGCCCGGGATCTGCTCGGCGAGCCCTGGGTCGAAGGGAAGGGGACGTGGACGCCGAAGGGTGGAGTCCAGGCCGACGTGGGAAGAGAGTTCAATCTCGGCGGCGGGAATTTCGATCTCTCCAATCTTCTGGTTCTCGACGACACTTTTACGGCCCGCGCCGGCACGCTGAAGGTCTCCGGAAAGCTTAGATGGAAAACGGGCGCCCCCAGAATCTCGGCGAGGGTGCGGGGTAACGGGCTGTCCTTCGACTATGCTGGCATTCCTTGCGAGAAGCTCGATTTCGACTTTCCGGTCCGTCGGGCGTGGCCCTTCGAGCTCGAGAAACCGGCGACCGCCGCGTTCGCTTCCTTCGGTACCGTGATGCCGCTCCACCACATGCAATTTCAGGCGGTGCAGAAGGGGAAAGACATTCAGGTAGTGCGCTTCGACACCGACTGGGGCGACGGAAAAGTCCGGGTGGAGCCCTTCGTCGTGTCGCTGGATCCGCTCGCTTTCGAAACGTCCCTGGCGGTGGACAAAGTCGACGCCGAATCTCTCTTGAAGGAAGCGGCGGCGGGACAAATCAAAGCGAAGGGTTTTCTCCAGGGGAAGATCCCCGTGGCCTGGAAAGACGGTTTTCTCGTCGTAAAAAACGGCCTGCTTTCTAGCGGCGACACCACGGGATGGATTCAATACAAGGACCCGACGCTCACGGGCCTTCCCGAAAAAATAGCCGACCTCGAGCAGTTCCAGAAGCTGATCGCCCAGGGCCAGCAGGCGCTCGCCTTCAAGGCGCTGGACAATTTCTTTTTCAAGAGCGCGCAGATTCGGTTGGAGCGCGAGTTGGGAAAAGGGCTCGAGGCGTTTCTCACTCTTTCGGGGCACAATCCGGATCTCGCCAATGGAATGCCGTTTCAATTCCAAATCGGGCTAACTGGACAACTAGAAAGTGCCGTGAAACAATCCGTTTTGCGTGGGCTGATGCGCCCGGAAGCCTTTACCGACTACCTGAAGAAAAAATAATGAAACTTTCGAAACTCGGCATCCTGGCAACCGTGATTGCGATCGGCGGCTGCACCATGCACCACACGATCGAGCCGTCCGACAAGCCCATCATCGTAAACCTCAACGTGAAGATCGATCACGAGATCCGCGTGAAGGTCCGGGACGAAAATCAGGATCTTCTGAATCTCGAGGATGAAGTCTTGAAGAAAAAGCCTGCGAAGAAAGGGGCTAAAGGATGAAAAAGCTCCTCCTTGGAATGATCGCTCTGGTACTGGCCTTGCCGGCCTTCGCCGATATCAACTCGATGCGTGCCCGCGTTCCGCAAGTGGCGGAGCTGAAGGACAAGGGAAGCATCGGGGAACAGCTCGACGGCCTTCTCGGCGTGGTGAGCGGCGGCGGCGGAGCCGATTCCGTGGTCGCCGCGGAAAACGCGGATCGTCTGTCCGTCTATAAGGACCGGGCGAAATCCCAGGGCGTCGATCTCGCCACCTTCATGAAAGTGATGGGCGAGGAACGCATCAAGGGCGAGAAGTCGGGCCGCCACGTTCAGGACGCCCAGGGCAAATGGATCAAAAAACCCTAGCGGTTTTGGCTGCTCCTTTCGTCGAACGCCAGACCGATAACTACCTAGAATTATAAATAAAAAGTATATTTGTGATGCGCTGCGTTTACTCCGTGTAAATGGAGGCCGCACTCTGGTACGCCTTTGGTCTGGTCAACGGGTCGGCCTGGAGGTTGTGAAATGTTTCGTCTGGTTTTCTCTCTGCTGCTGGCGTGGCCTGCGTTTGCCGTCCAGGAAGTGATCCCGCCCCTTTGGTCCACTTGGACGAAAGGCGAAGCCGGTGAAGCCGCCATCCGTCTCCGTGCTTTCGAAGACAACGCCAATATCGAATTCGATTTGCAGCCCGGAAACAACGAGCTGACGTTTCGGCTCGAGGGCCCGCTCGCGGCCCACGGAGATTCCACCGCCATCGGCGCTGGTCCTGCGCTGCCGAGTCCCGGCTCGTGGGTGGGCGCAAAGCAGACGCTCGCGCTCGATCTTCCCAAGGCGGGAATCTACCGCCTGATTCTGAAACCGAAGAACGCGAACGGTTACGTTTTTCGTTTGCGCGAAGGGCCGGGCGCGGTCCGTCCTTCGATGACGCTTCCGGAGTTTCTCACGAAGCTCAGGGACACCGACGGATCGGCCTTTCAGAAAACGATCGAGGTTTTTCTGACCAAGCTGCGCCAGGATCCAATGGCGGCGGCGAAGTACGCTTCGCTCCTTAGTCTTGCGATGCAGAGGAGTGATTTCAGCGGACTGGAAAGATTTCCGACGTTGCCTTCGCCCGTTGAAGTTCAGCGCCAGATAAAGAAGGCGAGAGCCAGCTTTCCAAAGACGCCGGTGTTCTTCAGCGATCCGATCTACAAAGGCGAGAATCTCGCGGCTCTCGTCCAAGCAGCGCCGGCCGGGCGGGACGGCGTTCCTCCCGAGGCGAGCGCGAAGCTTCCCGAAGAGCTGACGTGGGGGCACTATCCCGACCTGACTCTTCCGAAAAAGTTCGCCGCCGGCAGCCCGGTGGTCGCCCAAGTGTTCACTTCGCTTGCGAGCAAGAACGGATCGCGGGTGACTCTGCCCGGCCCGCGAGGAGCAGTGGTGGTTCGCTCGCCTCGGGAAGCGATCGACGCTCTTATCAAGACGGGCCACCGAGTGAAAGTGTACGAAGAGAAGACTCTGGCGAACTTCACCGCGCTTAACTGGAAGGGAACCCCCGTGTATTGGCCCGTGTGGGAAGACACCGGGCTAAAGTTAGCCAGCGGGGAGAAGCTGGTGGTTCCGTCGAGCCACAGCCAGGTCACCTGGGAAATCAGCGGGCCTCACGTCAACGGGCGGGTGGCGGCTTTTCTGGGACTCGACGGAGTGGGGTTCTGGCCGGCGAGCGACGAGCGGCCCACCTGGACCGGATTCGAGCGGCAGGAGCTGGGGGATTCGGGGGTCCCGTCCGATCGGCCGAAGATTTTGAAATCGGTGGAGCTGGCTACGGCCTACCATCAGATGATTCGCGAGGAGCAGAGGACGATTGCCGCGGGCCTTCCCGGCGGCGGCTATTTCTACCTCGGCGTGTGCAATAACATCTCTTTCTTGAATCAGGTTTTCGGCAAGGCCGTGAATACTTGGCCGCTGACGAGGCCTCGCGATTTGAAACCGCCCCCCGGAACCGATTCCGAGCTGGCGACCCTCTTGGAGCGGGCGCCGAGCGATGGGGGAGGGCTCGCGTCGGGACAAACCGAGGCGGACTACCGGCTCGAGGCTCTTCGGAGAATTGAGGACTCCGTGCCGGCAAACGCGGGGATCCGCTCGCGGGAGCCGGACTTCGCGACGCTACTTATTCATTTGAGCGAGGAACTACGGCGGAACTGATCAGGTGTCCCCGTCGGGGTTCTTCACGGCCTTTTCCTTGCGGCGCATGAGCTCCTCGGGATCCTTCGTCGCGCCCTGGCGCATCTTCCAGATCTTGTAGCCGTTCGGGCCCTCGATCCATTCGCCCTTGGCTTTGGTGTCGTTGGGATTGAGGCCGTGCTGAACGAGCGAGGTCTGGTACTTGCTCTCGCAGCTGTCCAGCTTGTCCTTGAAGTTTTCGTACTGCGTATCGAGCACACGCTTTTGCTTCTGATACCGGGTGAGCCGCTGGTCGAGCTCTTCCTCGGAGTAGCCGATCAGGTTGCTCTGCTTGTCCGCTTTGTACTGGAATTCCTCGTCGGTGAGGGTGAGCCGTTCCCACTTCTCCATCGCCTCCGGCTTACCGGGTCCGCCGACTCGCGGATCGGCGACGCGAACGCGGCAATCCTTCAGCGCTTCGTAAATGCCGCCCGGATCCCGTTTCGATTTTCCGTAGATGGCGAGCTCCAGATCCTCGATCTCGCTTTGCATCTTGTAGAGCTGCTCTTCGAGATAAACCTTCTTCTTCACCATCACCTTGTCGCCCTTGAGGCCGACCGATTCACCCTTGTCGCTGGTGGAGACGTTGAGGGTCTTGTCGAAGTTTTCCGTAGGATCGTTTTTGGATCCGCACGCCGTTACGAACAGGATGCAAAGGAAAGCCAACCCAAGCTGCTTCATCTGGATCTCCCGGCGCAACCGCGCCTAAAAATAGTGCTTTAGTGTACCATCGCCCGCGCCCACTTCCACAACTCTGCGCAGTCCGCTTCGGGGTCCTTTATCCGGCGTGGCTCTAGGAACTCGATGCGCGCCTCGACGGGGTGCTTCAAAAGCTCCCACAGGTGAGGCACGAACGCATCCTCTCCGATGAACGCCGTTTCCCTCAGGGGAAGATACGTGAGCCGGAAGGGCTGAACGGGCAAATCGTGTTTTTTCGCCGTGTGAAAAATTCCGTGGCGCCACGCCACGCTCTCGTCCACCGTCGTCGTTCCTGACGGAAAGAGACAAACGTTTCTTCCCGTCTGCTTCATGCTGACCGCCATCAAGTCTCCCGCCGCGCCCCGGGACATTTTCGAGGAGCGATCCACGAAGTGCGTCCCGGCCGCCTTCATCCCTTGCCCGAATATCGGCCACTTCTGCAGTTCCGATTTGGCCAGAAAGTTCACGGGGACGAGAGACATCAGTAGGGGGATATCCACGTAGCTTACGTGGCTTCCGACGAGCACCACGCCCGACGGCGCGGGCGCCCCGGATTGGGAAACTTTTACCCGTAACAGATTCAGGATGCCGATTGCCCACTCCCTAGTGACGTCGTTGACGTCATTTGGGTGACATGCGGCCCGGCGCGCATTGGTCCAGGTGGAGGAAAGAATGGCGCAAAGACGCTGGATCCGGCTCATGTGGAGGGCGCTTCGACCCGCTTCGCCCGGACCCGGGTGATGCGGTGGCCGGAGAGGCCGACGACGCTGACGGCGTAGTCGCCGAGCCGGACTTCGTCGCCCTTCTTCGGGCTGCGGCCCAGCTGATTGAAAATCACGCCGCTCATGGTGTCGCCCCGCTCGGCCGAGATGTTCCATCCGGTGTGCCGGTTGAAATCGTGCACGGAGATGCGGCCGAGTACCTCGTACGTGTCCTCGCCGACCTTTTGAATCGTCTCGAGCTCCTCTTTGTCGAACTCGTCGCGGATTTCACCCACGATTTCCTCGAGGATGTCTTCCTGGGTGACGATTCCGAGGGTGACTCCGAACTCGTCCTTCACGATGGCCATGTGGGTGAAGGCGCGCTGCATGTCCGTCAGCAGGCGAAGAATCGGCTTTCTTTCCGGCACGCGCAGAATCGGCTTCAGGATCTCGCCGAGGTCCTTTTCGCCCTGCCGGACCATGCGGAAAAGATCTTTGATGTGAATGAGGCCCAGCACCTTATCGAGGGAGCTGTTGTAAAGCGGTACCCGAGTGTGGGCTTCCTCGATCATCCGGTCGAGCAGGACTTCTGCCTCGATGTCGGCGGGAAAGGCGAGAATCTCGGTCCTCGGCACCATGATGTCGGACACCGTGAGTTCGGCCGCGCCGGCGGCTCCCGCGATGATCGGGATGGGGCTGCCGTCCCAGCGGTGCTGGCGGAAGCCGCGGGCCATGCGAAGAATTTCCTGAGCCGAGTCCTTGGTCTCCACCTCCCCGCCGAGTTTCCGCATCATGGGATCGATGATCCGATCGAAGATGGCGTGCACCCAGAAAAGCGAGTGGTGGATTAGATAAAGAGGCAAGGCGACCAGGTAGGCGACCTTCTTGGAGTGCCCCGCGGCGAATGCCTTCGGAAGGACTTCGCCGAAAATCAAAACGAACACTGTAATGACAAGCGCGGAAACGAGGACGCCGGTTTCCTCTCCGAGGTAGTGCACGGCGAGCGCGGAGGCCACCGAAGCGGACAGGATATTCACGACGTTGTTGCCGAGCAGAATGGTGACGAGCAGGCGCGGTGTATTGCGAAGGAGGTTTCTGGCCGCGACGGCGCTGGGGTTCTTGGCTTGCTTGATGTCGCCTTCGAGTTCTTCCGGCCTCAGCCTGAGCAGGGCGGTCTCCGCGGCGGAGAAAAAGGCAGCAAGGAAGAGACAGGCGACAATTACGAGCAGGGTGGTAGCCGTGGTCACCTGAGGCGGCCTCCCACCGACGTGAGCTTCACAATGCCGTAGAGTGTAAAACGAAAGGATTGGGCTTTCAAGGAGCGCCCCCAAGGAGCATGATGCGGCCCATGATCGATCTTTACACGGCCGCGACCCCCAACGGATTCAAGGTTTCCATCGCGCTCGAGGAAATGGGCGTCCAGTACACCGTGCATCCCGTCCGCCTCGATATGAAACAGCAGAAGGAGCCTTGGTATCTCGCCCTGAATCCCAACGGCCGGATCCCCACCATCGTGGATCGCTCGAACGGGGATTTCTCCGTTTTCGAGTCCGGAGCCATCCTGCTTTACCTTGCGGAACGCTTCGGAAAGCTCTGTCCGGTGGATTTGAGGGGGCGCTCCGAAGTCACCCAATGGGTGATGTTCCAGATGGCCGGCCTCGGTCCGATGCAGGGACAGGCCAACGTGTTCCTTCGCTACGCGCCGGAGAAGATCGAGTACGCGATTCAGCGCTACCAGAGGGAAACGGCCCGTCTCTACGGAGTGCTGGAAACGAGACTCGCCAATCGCACGTACCTCGCCTGTGATCAGTTCACGGTCGCCGATATCGCCGCTTGGCCCTGGATCCATGCCCATGAATGGGCGGGTTTGTCCTTGGATAATTTTCCTAAACTGAAGCAGTGGCACGATGCATTGGCGTCCCGGCCCGCGTTCCAAAAAGGCGTTCGGGTTCCCGAACCGCCGCCGCCCGAACAATCCCTGGCGACAGCAAAAGGCATTTTGGCGTAGAATTATCCCATGCCTGGAATCGAGCGACGCCGACATAAGCGGGTGGAGTGCAGCCTTCCCATCCAGCTATACGTTTCCGGACACGCGAAACCGATCCCCGCGGAGGTGAAAAACATCTCCATCAGCGGCGCCTTCGTTCAGGCGTCCGAAAAAATCCCGACCGGGGAAAAGGTTCTTCTGGAGTTCAAGGAAAGCCAGCTCGACATGATCCACGCCCGTATCGCCGGCGACAAGCCTCCGGCCTTGGAGGCGCCGACCGGAATGTCGGATGGAGCGGCGGCGCTTTACCTCAAGCGCGTGCAAGGCACTGGCATCGGCGTCGAGTTTCTCAACGTCCGCCCCGAAGTGCAGGCGTTTCTGGGAGAGCTCATCGAAGCTCTCGATAAAAAACCCGCCAAAATTTAGTGAGATTCGAGGAAATCGAGCGTCGCCTTGAGGGCGGGCACCCGATAGGTGTCCTTTTCCCGGAAGGCCTCGTGCTTCGATCCTTGGAGCACGATTTTGCGGCAATCCCGCGCGGCTCCGCAGAACCGGTTCTGTCCCTGCGGTTTCACGTAGGTGTCGTTGGAAGGCTGTAGCATCAGGATCGGCGCCTTCATCCGCGTACCGAGCAGCTCCACCCGCCACAAAGCCGTTTCGCGAAGAAGCAGCTTCACCCACCAAACGCTCGGTCCGCCCTGCTGAAGGGCCGGCATCTGGATAAGAAGATCTTTATAGAGATCGAAGCGGATCTGGCTCTGAGTGACCGGACTCGACTCGAGCGTGAACCCGTCCATCTTTAGATCGGAATAGCCGGGAGCGTATCCCTGCGCATGGCCGCCGAGGGAAAGAAAGCTAGCAAGGCCCACGGCGACGGGCCGCGGGTAATTGCCGGTCGAAAGATCGAACATGGGCGCGCTCAGCACCGCCGCGCGGAACAGCGTCGGGTGGCCGGCCATCAGATGAGCGGCGACGAGGCCGCCCAGGGAATGGCCGAGCACGTAGAGTTTTCCTGCGAGAGGATCGTGTGAGACCACTTCGCTCACGAATTTTTCGAGGTCGCTGACGTAGTGTTTGAAATCGTCGACGTAAACGACCTGGGGATTTTTGACCATCCGGCCCGAAAGGCCCATGCCCCGGTGATCCATCGAATAGACGCTGTAGCCGGCGGTCCAAAGATCGTAGATGAGCTCTTGATGCTTCAGGAAGGATTCGGTGTAGCCCT
>CAZZHG010000041.1:0-42867 GCA_964653655.1 uncultured Pseudobdellovibrionaceae bacterium | reverse complement strand
GGGAAGTGGAAGAGGTTTACAAGATCCTTCGCAAGAAGGACATCTCCCCCATCGACCACCAGACCTGGAACCGCCGTTACCGGGAATATATGGAAAAAATCCATACCGGTCAGGTCCAGGAAATCGCGGAAGTGCTGCGCGCCCTGTTCCTCCTCAAACACGATAAAGATCTTTCTTTCGGCGAAAGAAAGCTCCTCGACCAGGCGAAGACCCTTCTCGTGAAGGAATTGTCGCTCGCCCAGAACATCCTCGAAGAGGACGTCGAAAAAGAGCTGGCCGCCATCTTCGGGACCTGATCCCGGCCATGATTACCACTGACGGTATAGTACTTGGCGGCGGGAGCGGTTCCCGTTTCTCCGCCACTTCCGAATTGCCCTCCCGGTTGCCGAAGCAATTTCAGATGCTCGCGTCCGCCCCGGTGCTCGTGCACGCGGTACGCAATCTCTTCACTCTCAACACCATCCGTAACATTCTCGTAACGGCGCCTCATTCCCTGGTTCAGCAAACCGAGGAAACGCTGCGGAGCTATCTTCCCGGCTACGAGTCCAGAATCAGAGTCATCGTCGGCGGCCTTCGCCGTCAGGACTCCTCCCGGCTCGCCCTCGAAGCCATCGAAGGCGACGCGCCGGATCGCGTTCTCATTCACGACGGCTGCCGCCCTTTTCTTTCCCGCGCGTTCCTGAAACGGATTGAGGAACGGGTTCTCGATCGTTCTTACGGGGCATGGATTCCCGTCGTTCCGGTGACCGAGACCCTCAAAAAGGTGGACGGCGGACTAGTGCTGGAGACCATCGATCGATCGAAGATCGTCCGCGTCCAGACTCCCCAGATTTTCGAGTACCCCGTCATCCGCTCCCTCGTGGAGCAGTCCAAAGCCTTGGACGGAGCCCTATTTACCGACGACGCCTCGCTTTGCGAGTACTACGGGATTCCCGTGGGAACTTTCGAAGGAGACGATCGAAACCTGAAGCTCACCTACCAGTTTGAGCTTGAAACCCTGCGCTCCTTCCTCAAAGATGGAAATAGGGAGAGCCCCCCGCCATGCGAACCGGACTCGGTTACGACATTCACCGTCTAGTCACCATCGTGGATAAAGGCGTCATCGCCTTGGGCGGCGTTCCCATTCCCTGCGGTTTCAAGCTGAGCGCGCATTCCGACGGCGACGTACTGCTCCATGCGATCGTCGACGCCATGCTCGGATCCCTCGCTCTCGGCGACATCGGCCAGTGGTTCCCGGACAACGCACCGGAAAACCGCGGCCGTCCCAGTTCCGAATTCGTCGAAAAAGTGCGCGATCACATGAAAGAGATGGGCTGGCGGGTTTCCCAAGTGGACTCCACCATCCTGCTCCAGGAACCGAAGCTCGCGCCTCACATTCTCGGAATGCGGCAAAGCATCGCGCGCCTTTTGAATCTCGAGCTCTCCTCGGTCAGCGTCAAAGCGAAGACCATGGAGTCCCTGGGACCCATCGGGGAAGGCAAAGCGATTGCCTGCCACGCCATCGTCAACGTCGAAGCCTTTACGAACGGATGATCCACCTTACCAATACACTCACTCGGAAGAAGGAACCCTTCACGCCCATGGTTCCTAAGGAAGTGAAGATGTACGTGTGCGGCCCGACCGTGTACGGCCTCACTCACGTCGGCAATGCGCGGCCCGCGGTTTTTTTCGACGTCGTCCGCCGGTACCTCGAGTACCGCGGCTTCAAGGTGACGTTCGTGTCGAACTACACGGACGTCGACGACAAGATCATCAACAAGGCGCGCGAAGAGGGGAAGAGCTCCCAGGAAATCTCGGAGCACTTCACGGAAGAGTACCGTAAAGACATGGCGGCACTAGGCGTCCGCCCCCCGAATCACACTCCGAAGGTGACCGAGCACATTCCGCAGATCATCGCCTTCATCGAAGGCCTCATCGAGCGCGGCTACGCATACTCCGTCGCCGACGGAGAGGTTTTTTACGCCGTCAGGAAGTTCGACGGCTACGGCAAGCTTTCGGGAAAGAAGATCGACGACCTTCTCACCGGCGTCCGCATTCAGCCCGGCGAGCTGAAACGCGATCCCCTTGATTTCAGCTTGTGGAAGCCCCAGAAGAAAGCCGACGAGCCGGCCTGGAAGAGTCCCTGGGGAATGGGCCGCCCGGGCTGGCACATCGAGTGCTCCGCGATGGCGATGCAGTATCTAGGAGAGACTTTCGACATCCACGGCGGCGGAATCGATCTGGTGCATCCGCACCACGAAAACGAAATCGCCCAGACCGAAGGCCGCACGGGAAAGCCTTTCGCCAAAGTGTGGCTGCATAACTTACTTCTCAACATCAACAACGAGAAGATGTCGAAGTCGCTGGGCAACATCTGCACGAACCGGGAGTTCGTCCGCCAATACGGCGCCGAAACCCTGAAGTTTCTCCTTTTGTCCGGTCACTACCGCTCGAGCATCGATTTTTCCGAGCGCAACATCCGGGACACGCAATCGGCGCTTCACCGTTTTTATTCCACGGCGAAAAAATGCGAGCCCATCTCGAAGAGCAGCTCGCCCGCGCCGACCCCGGCTTCCGCCGAGGAAAAGGCGCTCCTTGAGTTCGGCACCGCCTTCTTGCCGAAGTTCACGGAAGCCATGGACGACGACCTGAACACCGCGAAGGTCATCGGAACCGTTTTCGAGTACGTGCGCCTGATGAACGCCTACCTGGACAACCGGAAGTTCAAGGTTTCCGAGAGCGCCATCGAAATCGCAGGCCAGTTCTTACGAAACAAAGCGGAGATTGGGAAAGTACTGAACGTGCTTGCCGAGGAGCCGTCGGTGCTTCTGGCGAAACTGAAGCAAGGCGTACTAGTGGAGCGCGGCCTTTCCGCCACCGACATCGAGACCGCCATCAAGGACCGCATCAAAGCACGCGCTGATAAGGACTTCGCCAAAGCCGACGCCATCCGAAACGATCTGCTGAGCAAGGGCATCCTTCTCATGGACAATGCCCACGGCACCGACTGGGATATCCAATTCACGGCGTCCTGACTTCAAAACACTCCACAGCTTTATCCACACCCTAAATTTTATCCTGTGGATACTTACGGAATGACGACGATTCCGTTCGTGCCGAAGGCGGGATCCGGATTTCCGCCGAGATCGAGACGGGCGAACTGAAGATAGTACTGGTCTTTCAGTACGGCTCGCGCCTGCAACACGATTCCATCCTGAGACGACGCGACCTGAACGGAGTCGACCGATTCCACCGCGCCCGGATTGAAGAGCAATATATTGTAGCCGCCTGCGCCGAAGTTCGCGTCCGGTATGCCGGAGGCGTCGAACTTAGCGATGAGACACTGAGTTCCCATGTATTTGCCGCCCTGGATGAGATAGCGCGCGCCTCCCACGAGAATCGATCCGTCCGCCGCCAAACTCACCGAGTGAGCCGCTTCCGTGTACGGGGAAGGAAGGGAAGCGACTCCGTTCACGCCGAACGAGGCGTCGGTGGTTCCGTCGGCATTCAGGCGGAGGATTCTCAGATTCGAGGGAGACCCCTCCGATCCCGAGACGAGAAGCTTTCCGTCGGGCTGCTGCACGACGCTTGCGAAATAAGGCACCTGTTTGACGACGAGGAATCCTCCCGAAAAGCTCGTGTCGGTGATTCCGTCCGCGGTAAGTCTTTCCAGCTGGGGCTCGGAAGTCCCGCCGTTGACGACCCAGCGGCTGACGAGAATGCGGCCGTCCGCCTGCACCAGCCGAATTTGGCCGGTTCCAAGCGTGGCGATGCCGCCCGCGCCGAAAGCGTTGTCTTCCACGCCGTTTTCCGAATAGCGCCGAAGCTCCCACTCCTGGTTGCCGGAAGCCAGCATCCTGGGCTGGGAAACGAGCAGGGATTTACCCTGAGAATAAATCGTAGGGCTGTTTACGTACGACGAGTTCGAAATCGACATGAGCCGGCCGGGGGTCGCGGGATCTCCGAAAGTGGTATCGAGGTTTCCCGACGAATCGTAGCGGGCGACGAACTGAGTGCATTCGCTCCCGCCGGTGATCGGACGGCACCCCGCCGAGGAAACGATCACCTTCCCCGAGTCCTGGACGACGAAATCCGGAACGAGCAGAAAGCTCGGATTGGCGATGAAGTTGAAATCCACTCTACCCTGGGTACCAAAGGCGGAATCGAGCGTACCGTCCGGGTTCACCCGCAAAAGGTAGTTCGCCGCCGGGTTTCTGGTGAAGGGATTCACCGTGATGGAGGCGTACATTTTGTCGCCGGGCTGCAGAAACGATTTGAAATTGCCTGCGAAAGAAGCGAGCGGCCAGAAAAGCGCGAGAGCGAGAAGACTACGAGAGGAAAACATGGGCTCGATTATACCCCTAAGGGAATGAGGTGCCAGCCCGGCCCGATCGGAGCTCGCCTTCGCCGTCCACGGAGAGCCATATATAAGCGACGCGCCCCTGCAACGAGGTCAAAGGAAGCGGCCCCCACGAGCGGCAGTCGGTACTCTCGGGACGATTGTCGCCGAGAGCGAAAAATTGTCCCTTCGGAATGTCGATGGGGCCGTAATCGCCCGCCGTCGACATCCGGATGACGTGCTCTTCGCCGGTGGAAAGGCTTTCGAAATAAAGCGGATTGGCCCCTCCGGCCACTTGGCGCGTGGGCACAGGCGAGCCTTCTATCTTGCGGTACGAAGCGGCGGCTCCGTTGACGGAAATCTGGCCGTTCTTGATCTGGAGACGGTCGCCCTCGACGGCAACCACCCGCTTCACGTAGGTCTCGTGTCCCCTGCCCGGAAGATTGAACGCGACGATTTCCCCGCGGCGCGGAAGCCGGAAGCGGAAGAGCTCGTAAGTGGAAAAAGGAATCCGAAGATTGAACGAACTTTTCCAGACGAGAACGAGGTCGCCGGAAAGCAAATTGGGCGACATGGATCCGGAGGCGATGCGGAAGTCTTCGAGAATGAACAGCCGGACGGAGAGAGCGATGCAGGACGCAGCCAGAAAGACTTTGAGATACTTTTTGATGTTACCCCAAGCCGCCATGCCGTCAGTCCAGAGAAAGCGCCGCGAGGAACGCTTCCTGGGGAATCTCCACGCGCCCGACGCTCTTCATGCGTTTCTTACCCTCTTTTTGCTTCTCCAGGAGTTTACGCTTACGGGTGATGTCGCCGCCGTAACATTTCGCGAGCACGTTCTTGCGCATCGCCGAAATCCGTTCGCGAGCTACGATTTTGCTGCCGATGGCGGCCTGGATGATGATCTCGTACATCTGGCGCTCGATGAGCTCCTTCATCTTCACGACGAGATCGCGGCCGCGGTAGTAGGCCTTGTCCTTGTGGACGATCCAGCTAAGGGCGTCCACGGGATCGCCGTTGATGAGAAGGTCGAGCTTAACCAGATCGCTGGGCTCGAAGCGCACGATCTCGTAATCCATGCTGGCGTAGCCCTTGCTCACGCTTTTGAGCCGGTCGTAAAAGTTCATCACCACTTCGTTGAAGGGGATGTCGTACTGCAAAAGGATACGGCTCGGGGAATGGTAATGCAGATTGATCTGCTTGCCCCGGCGCTCCTCGCACAGCTTGATGAGGTTTCCGAGGTACGCTTCCGGAGTATGAATCGTGAGCTTCACGATGGGCTCTTCGATGCGGTCGATGTTCTGGACCGGCGGCAGCTCCGAGGGCTTGTGAATTACGATTTCCTCGCCCTTGTTCGTATAAACGTTGTAAGCGACGGTCGGGGCCGTCGTGACGAGAGACTGATTGAACTCCCGTTCGAGACGTTCCTGAACGATCTCCATGTGGAGAAGGCCCAGGTATCCGCAACGAAAACCGAAACCGAGCGCGTCGGAGCTCTCGGGCTCGAACACGATGGCGCTGTCGTTCAGGGAAAGCTTCTCTAAAGCGTCTTTTAAGTTCGGGTACTCGGCGCCGTCCGTCGGAAAAATTCCGGCGTACACCATCGGCTTAACTTCCTTGAACCCGGCCAGCGCCGCGGCCGCCGGCTCCTTCACGAGAGTAATCGTGTCGCCGATCTTTACGTCCTTCAAATCCTTCATGCCGGCGACCATGAAACCCACTTCTCCGGCCGACAGGCTGTCGACGGGCAGCGTGTGGGGAGTAAAAACGCCGAGCTTCAGGCACTCGTAGTCTTTTCCCGTATTCATCATGCGCAGCATGTTCTTCGGCTTCAGCGTGCCGTTCATCACCCGTAGCAGAATGACGACGCCCTGATACGAGTCGAACCAAGCATCGTAAACGAGCGCCTGCAGGGGAGCGTTGGCATCGCCTTTCGGCGGCGGCAGGAACTTCACGACGGCTTCGAGCACCTTGTCGATGTTGATGCCTTCCTTCGCGCTGATCGGAACGGTGTGCTCGGTGGAGATACCGATGATCTCCTCGATCTCTTTTTGCGTCTTCTCGACGTCGGCGCCGGGCAAATCGATCTTGTTCAGTACGGGAATGAGCTCGAGATTGTTCTCGGACGCGAGGTACACGTTCGCAAGCGTCTGGGCCTCGACTCCTTGAGAAGCGTCGACGACGAGAATCGCCCCTTCGCAGGCGGCGAGACTTCGCGACACTTCATAGGTGAAGTCCACGTGCCCTGGAGTGTCGATGAGATTCAGAGTGTAGGTATTGCCGTCTTCCGAATGGAATTTCAGACGGGCCGTCTGCGCCTTGATCGTAATGCCGCGCTCGCGCTCGATCTCGAGCTTGTCCAGAAACTGGGACTTCATTTCCCGTTTCGTGAGCGCGCCAGTGTACTCCATCAAACGGTCGGCAAGGGTCGACTTACCGTGATCGATGTGGGCGATGATGCTGAAGTTGCGAATCTTGCTGAGATCGGTCAAATCGTTTTTTGATTGGTCGGGGGCGTACGGCGGCCGTTGGCAGGCTCTTCCTGCAGCAACGACATCTGTCCGGGCAAGTTGTGCCGGTAGCGCTCCAAAACCAAATCAATCCCTTCGCGAATGTACTCGGCAATCGGCACCTTGGTTTTCTGGTTCAATTGCTTCAGGAGATTGTTCTGTTCCTGTGTGATGTAAACCGTGGTCGAAACTTTCTTTCCGTCCATGTTCCGCCCCCAAAAAAGAATGTTTGCCCGCTTTGGCAAACACCCTGATTAATTAGCCAAACAACCCAATAATTCACGATATATAACCATACATATATGTCAACGGCAGGCGCGGCACCCGGAGGCATCCGGGCTCTTGCCTCAATTTGACGCACAGTGTTATAAATGACCTCCTTTATACCAAGGACGGATCATGTCGCTGAAACCCGCGTTTCTCTTAGTTTTGCTGATTTCCCTTCCCGCTTTCTCCGCTCCCAGGGCCGAAAAGCTGATGTGCCAGGGGGTAATTAGCCGCTTCTTCAAAGACATCGAGAAGGTGAAGCGCGAAAACGATCACGTAGAGGGTAAGGATGCGGATTTGAGCAACTGGCGTATTTCCATGAGCGACGACACGGGCTCCGCGGTGGAAACCAGTTACGAGGCTTACGGAACCAAGGGACAGGTCGAAATCCCGCTTACCGAAACGGACCTGACCGGCCGTAACGGTAAGAAGATGACCCGGGTCAACGGTAAGTTCGTCTTCACGTTCTATCGCGGATACCAAATCGAGCTGAGCTCGGGGTTCTTCGAGCAGCCGATGTACGGCGACTACTCCGTTTTGAATGCCACCTCGGCGGGGTTGTACCTCACCGCGAAACTCGTCCACGTGGATCCCACGACGAAGAAGAAAACCGTCCTGGGAATCTCTTCGGGAGATTCCAGGCCGCTCGTCGCCGGTGAAAACAGTGTTTCCGCGAACGTCGGCGTGGACAGCGTGGCGTTTGCGAATGGAATCCTTCGCGCGCTGGAAGCCGGTGAAGACTTGACCAAGAACGTTCACAACACCGACGACAACTACGCCCCCGTGGTGCTCAAGGGTTACATGGAAGACGGCGCGCCCATGGACGCCCAAGTCTACTGCGACCTGACGCTCGCTCCGAAAAAGTAATTAAATGGGGCCACCCGTTTCCCATTTCCCAAGGAGGGAACTCAGGTGGCCCCACGGCTGAAGATCTATATTTCGTGCCGGCTCGCTAGAGCGGGTACCGCCACTCCGCCCGACCCGCCGGCGCCGTCGAAAGTGACCACCGCGGTCGCGTGATCGAGCCAGCCCCTCTCTTCGAGAGACTCTCCGTGCTGAAAGAGATCGAGGCCGATTGTTTCCGCCCCTTCAGTTACCCGAAGCGGCAGCAAGAAGTCCGTGACGTGATAGAGGAGCCAAGCCCCGCCGAACGTGAATCCACTCACGATGACGAGAGCGAGCATGTGAAAGAGGAACGTGCTCGTCTTTCCGAAGATGAGCCCCACGTCCTGGGCGAAAATGCCGGTGGCGATCATGCCGACGATTCCCCCGATGCCGTGACACGGAAACACGTCGAGGGTGTCGTCCAAAGTCGATTGAGCGCGCAAATGGACGGCGTGATTGCTGACGAGGGCGGCCACCGCTCCGATCAGCATGCTCGCCCCGACCGATACGTACCCGGAAGCCGGCGTAATGGCGACGAGCCCCACGACCGCGCCGATACAGGCTCCCAGCGCCGACACTTTCTTGCCCCGAAGCACGTCCGCTCCAATCCAGGCCAGCATCGCCGCGGCGGAAGCCGTGTTCGTGTTGAGAAACGCAACCACCGCCCCGGCGGAAGCCGAAAGAGCGGAGCCCGCATTGAACCCGAACCAGCCGAACCACAGCATGCCGGTCCCAAGCAGCACGAAAGGCACGTTCGCCGGAACGTGAACCTGCCCCGCCTCATGCATCTTGCGCCGGCCGAGAATCATCGCGCCCGCGAGAGCGGCAAAGCCCGCCGACATGTGCACGACGGTGCCGCCGGCGTAATCGAGTACTCCCAGAGCGCGCAAAAAGCCGTTCGGATGCCACGTCCAGTGGGCGAGCGGCGCATAGACGAACAAAGTGAAGAGCGTCGTGAAGAGCATCAGGCTCGAGAACCGGATTCGCTCGGAAAAGGCACCCGTGACGAGGGCGGGAGTAATGATGGCGAACTTCAGCTGAAACAGCGCGAACAGCGCGAGGGGAATCGTCGGAGAAAGATCGGGGTGCGTCGCCGCGCCCACGCCACGGAAGAGAAAAAAGCTGAAGGGGTTGCCGATGAAGCCGCCGAGGCTGTCGCCGAAAGCAAGGCTGAAACCGACCACTACCCAGATGAGGCTCACGAGCCCCATCGCGATGAAACTTTGCAGCATCGTCGAGATGACGTTCTTTCGCTGAACCATGCCGCCGTAAAAAAAGGCGAGCCCGGGAGTCATCAGTAGAACCAGAGCGGTCGCCGTCAGCATCCAGGCGACGTCACCGGGCGAAAGCTCGCCGCCGACGGGAATGGGTTTCGGAGCGGGAATCAAAAGTGTGAGGCCGATGAGGCCAGCTAGGGGTAACCAACGCAAAACCTTGGACGTGCGCATACACGAATCCTCCAGAGAAAGAAGTAAAGGTGCCTACCGAGGAAAAGGACGGATCAATTCCTCAGCGGCCTTGGAGGAAACGGGTTGTATTGGATGAGGAGAAACTCGAAACCGAGGTGCTTGGACTTCATGGGGGGTTCCTCTCTGGCCTTGCGGAATCCGAAAACTCCGGGAAGCCAATGGGTTATGTCGCCCGTGGGAATTCGAAAACTCCCGGAGAACGACGTCTCAATTTCGAGTATGGAGAAATCGCTCTCCGAGCGCAAGAGTCTTTTAACTAAGATTTTCGAATTCGGGCTCAGCCGACGAGCTTGAGCGTTCCGTTCGGATTGAAATCGAGCAGCAGCTTGATGCCGATCGGCGCATGGAGGGCGGCCGTCCAGAGGCTGATCCCTTGCAGAACTTTGCGTTGAATTTGCACCGCGCGCGCCAGATCCCCGGCGAAAGGAGCGACCAGGTTTTCTCCGAGTGAGCTGTGGGCTACGTCCACGGTACCGTGCAGGTCGAAGTACTCGTGGCCCGCTCCGATGAAGTTCATTCTTTCAGCCACGCGCCCGAAAAAATCATGGGAACAGCGCTCGATGCCGAAGTTGAGGGCGCAAAGATAGGTTTCCGCATCCCCTTCCGCCCCGAGACGAAGCAAGAAGTCCAGAAAGGCGGAGCTTTCGGTGGTGGGAACCACGTGCTTCAAATCCCCCTCGCCCTTGAAAAGACCCTGTCGCACCATCCAGTCCACCAGCATCCGGGGATGGCTTGCTTCTTCGTGAATGTGTTGGGCCAAAACGGAAATGAGCTCGCTGTCATCGAGACGGACTTGAGAAAGCATTACGCCCATGGCCTTCACGAAACCGGGAGAGAAGAGACAAAACTGCTCGGCGATGGCTTGAAAGTCCTTGGGGTTTCTCATTGAATCGACATGGGTGAACACGGGTGTGCGCCGAACCTCCTCGCAGGCTCGCTCGATTGGACCTTTGATCCACCAATAAGGACGGCGCTCGTCGGACAGGGTTTGAAAATCCGAAATTAAAGGACTCATCGACTCTCCTGCGTGGCGGATAAGCAAGCGCCACGCCAGCAAGGCCCGCGAGGATCTTTCGTTTCGAGTGACGTTAAACGGCATCCCTCTCGGAAAGACAATGAACATCCGTAAACAGACCGGATTCGGGAAAGACGACGATTTTGTAAATTTTGGTGAGCCGGACACTCATTGAATTCAGTTACCATGCTTGAGGCTGTAGTTGCTGTGGTGCTGGAATATGTTGCGCGGTCGTAGAGTTCGAATTTTATCCTTGGTGCTTATCCTCGTGGCGCTCCTGGCGTACGACGCCATCAGTGCACCCCGTAACCGCCGCACCAATCCTTGTCCCGAATATGCCCGCCTCGTTCCTCCTTCCAAGAAAGCCGAGGAGTGGCAAACCACTCCCAACACGAAAATCCCGATTCTCATCCGGGGCGGAAACGAAAGCTCGTTCCACCAGCGGCAGGACAAGACGGACCTCAATGACAACACGGTTTACGACTCCATCATCGTGGGCGGCGGGCTCGCGGGCCTTACGGCGGGCGTCTATCTCACCGACGCGAAGAAGAGCGTCTTGATGCTGGAAAAGGAAAGCTCGGTCGGCGGACTCGCGGCCGGCGGGGAACGGTTCGGAGTGCGGTTCGCCCGCGGCGCCGCCTATTTCTCGAAACCCGACGGAACTCAGGTCGACATCTTCAAACACATCGGCCTCTCCGACTACGACAAGAAGTTCCACATCGAGGACCCCATCGACAGTTACCTCTGGAACGGGAAACTTTACAACGATGTGTGGGAACCAGAAGCCCTCTCCCAGCTCCCGAAGAGTTTCGCGCTCTTCAAGCGCGCCCTCGAGCTGTCACAGGACAAGATTGCGACCCAGCCCATTGAAGACTCCCACCTGCTCCAATGGGACCACATGACCGCGGCCGAGTGGATCCGCCGCGTCCCGCGCTCGATGGCGGCTCGCCGGGATCCGGAGTCGCAGAAGCTTTACGCCGAGTTCAAAGCGGACGGACGGATCGACCACAAGAATCCCATGAAGGAAGTGGAGGAGTTTCTCAACCTCTACTGCCGCTCGGCTCTTGGACGGGAATCCTACGAGGTGGGGGCCACCGGTTTCGTCAATTTCTACATTTCGGAAATCGTACCTCGTTACACGGGACAGTTCGGCACGGGTGATATCGCGGCGAGGATGGAAGAGATGCTCAAATCCCGCCCGGAAACCTTCAAGGTACGGACCGAGACGAAAGTGACGCACATCCAGCAGACCCCGAACGGCGTCGAAGTCTTCTACGAGCGGGACGGCCGAAGCTATTCCGCAAAAGCCAGGAAGCTCGTATTCTCCGCCCCCCTCGGCATGGCCCCGAAGCTCATCGACGGATTCGAAGAGATGGCGCCTAAACAGGCCAAAGTTCTCAAAGAGATCGAGTACGCTCACTACGGCGTGCACAACGTTTTCATCAAGGGCCATCCTTGGCGCAAGGCCTACGACTTGTGGGTACGCGACAGCAATTACAGCCTTATGGACCCGACCGACATCATTCTCGGCCGGTGGCAGGATCCAAACATAGCGGGCTACGCGGGCATGCGCGATCCCAAGACGCCCATCGGCGACGAGCAAGGAGTGCTCACCGTCTATCAGCCGTTGCCCAAAGAGGTCGTGGGATCGGGATATAACGACAAACAGGCAATCGATTTCGCCGAGAAGAGCGTCGAGCGCGCCATACAGATGATGACTCAGATGCTGGGTAAGCCCATCGAGATCCAGGCGATCGAATCGAACCGCTGGCCCTTCTCGATTCACATTCCGAAACCGCTCTGGCTCACCAAAGCCAAGGTTTTGAATCTTCCCATCGGCCACATCTATCTCGCCAACAACAACATGGGCCTCCCCTCGGTCGAGGAAGCCATGTACCGCGGCTGGCGCGCGGCACTAAAAATTGCGGAAGAGCTCGACAAAGCCGACGCCCATCGCCGTTAGATCTCCTGTTTCAAAACGGAACTAACAGGCTCTTCTTGGTGACACCCCACCAGCCTCTCTTCGGAGAAAATCTCGATTTTCTGATTCCAGAACTGGCATGAGTTTGGCAATTTCGTCGGTTATGCGAGAAGGGGGAGCCATTTATGATCGAATCTAACGGCCACAGCAATAAACGGCTGGGGACCGGAGTTCGCGGACTGGACGAGATTCTTCTCGGAGGCTTCACGCCCAATCACCTGTACTTGATAGAGGGGGACCCCGGCAGCGGAAAAACCACCCTCGCGCTCCAATTCTTGCTCGAAGGCATCCGCCAGGGCGAAAAGTGCCTTTACGTGACCCTATCCGAGTCCAAGAACGAGCTTTTCAACGTGGCCGACACCCACGGTTGGTCGATGGAGGGCCTGAATATCTTCGAGCTCATCCCCGATCAGCTCAAGTACGCTGACGGCGAGGAGCAATACACCTTCTTCCATCCTTCCGAGGTCGAGCTCGGAGAAACCATGAAGGCCATCCTCGAAAAAGTTGAAAAAGTACAACCGAATCGGGTGGTATTCGATTCCCTTTCGGAAATGCGCCTGCTCGCCAGAGATCCTTTGCGTTACCGGCGTCAGATTTTAGGGCTCAAGCAGTATTTCACCGGCCGGCAAAGCACCGTGCTTCTTTTGGATGATCGAAGCTCGGCCCTCGACGATCTCGATCTGCAGAGCCTTGCCCACGGCGTGGTGTTTCTCGAGCAGCTCGCTCCGCAGTTCGGGGCCGAAAGACGGCGCCTCCGGGTTATCAAGTTCCGCGGAAGCGCCTATCGCGGAGGCTTCCACGACTTCACCATTCACACGGGCGGGCTGGCGGTGTTTCCACGGCTCGTCGCCAACGAGCACCATGCCGATTTCGAAAAGGTCGATACCTTGAGCGGGGTGAGCGCGCTCGATACCCTTCTCGGCGGCGGCATTCCGAGAGGCTCCAGCACCCTTTTGATGGGGCCCGCCGGGTCGGGCAAATCTTCGATCGCGATCCAATACGCCATCGCGGCCATGAATAGGGGCGAGGTGGCCGCGCTTTTTACCTTCGAGGAAGGCACGGGCAGTCTCTACTCCCGTACGCTGGGGCTCGGGATCGACCTTCGCGCTTACGAAAAAAAGGGTCTGTTGAAAATTGCTCAGGTGGACCCCGCGGAGCTTTCGCCGGGCGAATTCGCCGCCCGCGTGCAAGAAAGAGTCGAGAAGGATAGGGCGGGGGTAGTGGTGCTGGACAGCCTGAACGGTTATCTGAATGCCATGCCGGAGGAAAAATTTCTCATCATCCAGCTACACGAACTACTGAGCTCCTTGAACCAACAGGGCGTGGTCACGATGCTTATCTCGGCCCAGCACGGAATACTCGGCACCGCGATGACTTCCGCCGTCGATACCAGCTATCTCACGGACAACGTAATCCTCTTCCGGTTTTACGAGTACGAGGGCCACGTCCGAAAGGCGGTGTCCGTCGTGAAAAAACGCAGTGGCTCCCATGAGTCCACCATTCGCAACCTCAACATGTCGTCGGAGGGGATCACCGTCGGGCCCCCGCTGACAAACATGCGGGGGGTACTGAGCGGCGTTCCGGTCGAACGCATGGAACGGGAGACTCAGTGAAAAGCAGCTTCTCTCCGCTGGATTCGAGAGTGCTCATTCTTTCGGTGCTGAAGCACGACTCCGTCTTGACCAAAAAATTGCTCGGGGACGCCGGGATTGAAGCCGAGATTTGCGCCGGCGGAAACACCCTTACCTCCGAAATTGAGAGGGGAGCCGGCGTTCTCATATTGGACGGGCAGACCCTCAAGCCCGCTCTCACCACACAGCTGCACGGTTACCTGAAGGCTCAGCCGGCCTGGTCCCAGCTACCCATTCTGGTGATTGCCGGCACCCGCTCGCCCTCGCTCAATCTCCGCGAGGGCCTTCCGGGCATCGGTACACTTCCCAACGTAACCCTTCTCGAAAAGCCGGTACGGAGCGCGACGTTGGTCAGCATCGTCCAAGCGTCGCTCGCCGACCGGCGGCGGCAGTATGAGACCAAGCACCTGCTGCAGCAACTCGAACGAAGCAACTCCGAGCTCAATAACTTCGCTCACATCGCTTCGCACGATCTTCAGGAACCTCTTCGCACGGTGACCAGTTACGTTCAGCTTCTCCAGCGCAGTTACCGAGACAAGCTTGGTCCGGAGGCGCACGAGTACATCGCTTTCGCCGTGGAAGGCACGAAGCGGATGAAGGAGCTGATTTCCTCGCTGCTTACTTACTCCCAGGTAGGCGCGAGCGACATCGGCCTGAGGAACGTAAATACCGAAAAGGTAATCGGCCGGGCGCTCAAGGCGCTGCAAGCGGGCATTCAAGAGGCGGGCGCCACCGTCATCGTGGAAAATCCCCTGCCTCCGATGTCCGGGGATCCCACGCTACTGGTCCAGCTGTTTCAGAACCTGATTCACAACGCGGTAAAATTCCGCCGCAAGGACGTTCCAGTGGTCGTGACCATCAAGGCGAACCGTCAGGAGCGCCGCATTCTGTTCTCCGTCACGGACAACGGAATCGGCATCGCTCCGAAGCATCTCTCCGATATCTTCCAGGTCTTCAAACGGCTTCACAGTAACGACGAGTACCCGGGCTCGGGCATCGGCCTTGCGGTGTGCAAGAAAATCGTCGAGCGCCACCAGGGGCGCATGCAGGTCGAGTCCGTGGAGGGACAGGGAACGATGTTCCTCTTCACACTCCCCATTGCCATAGAGCCGGCCGGGGCAACGGCGGCAGTTTGATCTAGTCCTGTTGCGCGCGGTCCTTCAGCGCCTTCTTGTCCAGCTTTCCAGTGCCCAGCAGAGGGAACTCCTTCATAGTGACGATTCGGTTGATGGAGGACAGATTCGTCAGGCCCGCTTCCGTCAAAGCATCGTTGACCGTTTTCGGATCCAATCCCTCTTGAGTGGTGAATAGGACCAGTCTGGGCTTGTCCGACCGCCGATCGGAGGCAACGACGAAACGGTTCGCCTCGGTCACCTCGAACTTTGCATTCAGGATGTCGATAATCGGCTGAAACGGGATCATCTCTCCCCCGATCTTTTCGAAGTCCATGTTCGCGCGGCCTTCCATCTTCAGGGATCTCGTCCCTGGAATCGGGGAGACGATGTCGCCGGTGTCATACCAGCTCTTGCCATTCACTTCGACGAACGGCGAAGGACCCTCGTAATTGAAATACCCGTCGAAGAGGTTCTTTCCGCGGATGAGCAGTCTGCCCATTTGACCGGGGGGCACTTCCGTAAAGCCCCCGCTTTCGTTCTCGATTACCAGTATCCCTTCCACGCCGGGAAGAAGCTCTCCGATGCTGCCCGCAATGGGATTGTCCAGCCGATTCATGGTGACGGCCGGAGCCGCTTCCGTCGTACCGTACGCTTCGAGTACCACGAATCCGGGAGGCAGCTTTTCGGCAATCGCGTGAGCGGCTTTTTCCGTCATGCGTTCGGCACCCGAAATGCCGATCCGCAAGGTGCTCAGTTGCCCATCCTTGGCCCCGCGGGCCATGAGCTGAAGAAAGGTCGGAGTACCGAGAACGACCGTGCCCTCATACTTCTCGACTGCTTCCGCGACGCCCTTTCCGGATAGTGGATTGGGATAGAAAGCCATTTTCGCGCCCGTGATGAGAGGGAGAACCACGTTGCCCGTGGCGCCGAAGGAGTGGAAGGGAGGCAAAACTCCAATGATGCGATCCTTCTCGTGGAGAGGAACGGCCTGCAGAATGCTTTGGATATTGGCGATCTGATTGGCGTGCGTAAGGGGCACCGCCTTGGGCGATCCGCTCGATCCACTCGTGAAGAGAATCACGGAGTACTTCGCCGGTTTAATCTTCTCCAGGTCATGCCACGCCCCCAAACGGGACTTCAGCATGGCTTTGGCCAACTCCAGCTTCGCGCCGGGAGCCTCCCGCATGTCTTCCAAGTAAACGAACATGGACTCGTAGGCCTTCAGGTCGGGCGAACGTTTAAGGAGATCTTCCATGAAGACGCGGGACGTGAGGATCTTCTTCACTCCCGCCGTCTGAATCGCGGAAGAGATGTTTTTGTTTCCGGCCGTAAAATTCAGCATGGTGGGCGTCTTTCCGGCGAACTGGGTGGCAAGCGTCGCCACAGTGGCACCCGCCGAAGCCGGCAGCATCATGCCGAGGTTCTCCTCGGGTCCGAGGCCCGCGATCCTATCCTTCAGGAAATATACCCCGGCGACGATATCCCGGTTGGTAAGGGGGCCACGGCTTTCGTCGATAAGCAACACTCGATCCGGATCCCGTTTGGCCTGGGCCAAGAAAAGTTCCGGGATCGACGTGTTGTCTAAGTTCTTTCCCTTGGCTAACTCGACCTGAAGCCTTCTTTCGGGCGTCCTGTCCTGATGCCACTCTTTCGGCACGCCGTTTTCCGACGGCGTCGTTTGGCGAGTGAAGAATCGGATCGCCTTACCGGCGAGCTCGCCCCAAGGGCAGGCCGCCGACGCGGAGGAAGGGTTTACGAGCGTAAGCAGTAAAAGGATCGTCCAGAACGCGCGGGAACGGAACATAGTACCCCCAACCACCAGCCCTGCGTCCACTGCACGCATACGAAGCGCGGCACCAAAGACGCACGCTCGGTACGTGCAAAGCACGGACCTGCTCCCGCGTGCGTGGAGACCGCGGTATTCTGTCTAGGATTGAGGGTCCAGGATCAGAATCCTCAACGGGATTCCGAAGCTAAAGTAAGTTCGTCGCAAGCTCGGCTAGCTCGGAGCGCTCACCTTTCGAGAGCGTCACGTGAGCCGAGATCTTCTCCTGCTTGAACCGCTCCACCACGTACGTAAGACCGTTGTTGGACGAGTCGATGTACGGGTTATCGATCTGGTAGCAGTCGCCGGTCAGAACCACCTTAGTCCCCTCACCCGCACGCGTGATGATGGTCTTCATCTCGTGGGGCGTGAGGTTCTGGGCTTCGTCGACGATGAGGAACTGGTAGGCCAAGCTTCGGCCGCGGATGTAGGTCAGCGGCTCGATGTGGAGCATGCCCTGGTTGATGAGCTCTTTCCAAGCGCGCCGTGAGCCACGTTTGGCCGGCTTGTCCACGCCTGCGAAAGAAACGATGTAGTCGATGTTGTCGAAGATGGGCTGCATCCAAGGGTTGAGCTTCTCTTCGATCTCGCCCGGCAGATATCCGATGTCTTTGCCGAGCGGGAATACGGGGCGCGACACGAGAAGTTTCTGGTAGCGGCCCTCGTCGATGGTCTTCTGAAGGCCGCAAGCGAGCGCCATCAAAGTCTTTCCGGTACCCGCTTTACCGACGATCGAAACGAGATTGATCTCGTCGTCGAGCAGCGCATCCATGATGTACTGCTGTTCGGCGTTTCTGGGCTTGATGCCCCAAACGCCCTGGGGCGGAACCCGCAAGGGGACGAGCTGTCGATCGGGGGCCGAATAGCGGCCCATCGCCGTGTGTTCCGGGTTCTTCTGATCGTTGAGCTGAATGAAAGTGTTCGGCAGCAGCGTCCGATCGTCCATCGGCAGGCGCTTTTGCAGCAGAAAATTGTCGACGACTTCGCCGGGAACTTCGTACTGGTGAATGCCGGTATAGAGCTGATCGAGGGTGACCCGGCTCGGCTCGAAATCCACCGACGTGAGCCCGAGGGCATCCGCCTTCACGCGCAGGTTCACGTCCTTTGTGACGAAGCTCACCTGCATCTTCGGATATTTTTCCCGCAGCTTCAGGGCGCCAGCGAGAATCCGGTGATCGTTTTTCGAGCTCTGAAAATCGGGAGGAAGAAAATTTACCGCGTCCGGTATCAGCTCGACCTTGAGCTTGCCGCCCTTGCCCACGTCCACGCCGTTGGTGAGCGAGCCCTTCTTGCGGACCTCGTCGAGATACCGGGAAAACTGGCGGGCGTTACGCCCGATTTCCGACAGGTCTTTCTTGAAGTGATCCACCTCTTCGAGAACCGCGATGGGAATGACCACCCAGTTATCGTCGAATCGGAAGAGGCACTGCGGATCGTAGAGAATTACGCTCGTGTCGAGAACGAATATCTTGTTCAATGCATCACAATCCTGGAAATGTCGTTAAACAACGTGAGCCCGACCAACATGAGAATGAAAACCATGCCGACCTGATTGGCGATCTCCATCGTGCGGATCGAGACCGGCTTTCCCTTGACCGCCTCGATGGCGAAAAAGAGAAGATGCCCGCCGTCCAGAATGGGGACCGGGAACAGGTTGAGCAGAAACAGGTTGATGCTGATGAGAGCCATCATCTGAAGAAACGGGATGATGCCCGCGTCGAGGCTCTTACCCGCGACGGAGGCGATCAGAACCGGCCCGCCCAGGTTCTTCACCGAAATCTGGCCGATGACGAGCTTCCAAAGGCTCACCACCATCCGCTGGGCGAGCAAGTTCACCTCCGAGACGGCCTTCGTCACGAGGGCGATCGGTTCACGCACTTGAAGCTTCACGATGTCCGGCTCGTGGTAAGCGGCCCGCGGGGCGAAACCGAGCATGTACTTTCTCACCGGCTGGCGGGTGACCGGGTCTTCCCGCGTGATTTCCGTCGGCTTCACGGAGACGACCACCGGCTTTCCGGCACGCTCCATCGCTACGGCAACCGTCGCATCGCTCTTTCCGGTAGCCTGAACGGCGTCCACGATGGTGTCGAAATTGTAGATGGCCGTGTCGCCGATTTTCACGATGCGATCGCCGGCGAGCATTCCCGCCTGCTCGGCCGGAGTTCCCGCGGTGATCTGGTAAACGAAAAGCTCCGACGGATAAAGGCCGAGACTTTCCGAAAGCCCGAGGACAGAGACCTGGTCCGGAGCGGGACGCTTCGGGAACGTCATCGTGAAAGACATTTCCTTGCCGGGAGCGTTCAAGTCGCCTTCCACCGGGCGCTTCACCGTGAGGGCGACGGGCTTGGCTTCCTGCCATTCCTTGTCGAGCACGTCGTTCAAATCGTCGTAATAGGTGATGGCCTGGGCGCCGATTTTCACGATGGTATCGCCGGTTCGGACGCCGGCCAGATAAGCGGGCGATTCCGGGTTGGAGATGCCCACCATGGGATCCAGAGGATTCGGAGAGATGCCCTTGATGCCGCCGACTTCCTCGTCTTCTCCGTAAACGTTCTTCAGACGGACGCGGTTCACGGTCATCGGCACGCGCATCTCGCGGCCGGCGCGGTCGATCTGAATATCGAGGGGACGGCCTTCCAGCGGGCGCAGCAGATCTTCCATGTCATTCCACGTCTTCACGGCGGTGCCGTTCAACGAAAGGATCCGATCCTGATTGCGAAGGCCCGCGTCCCACGCCGGGCTCGCCACGATGACGGAGCCGATCTTCGTGCCAGCGACCGGCTTGCCCGCCCAGAATACGAAGGTGAAAAGCACGTACGCGAGCAGCAGGTTCGCGATGGGTCCGGCGGCGACGATGGCGAATCTCTTGTAGAGCTTCTGCGTGCAAAAAGCGCGGGCCGCTTCGTGGGCAGGCACGCCCTTGTACGGATCGTCGCCCATCAGCTTCACGTAGCCGCCGAGCGGAAACAACGAGAGGCAATACTCCGTCTCACCGATGGTACGGCGGAAAAGTTTTTTCCCGAACCCGAGGGAGAAGACCTCGACTTTGACCCCGAAGAGTTTCGCGACCAGGTAGTGCCCGGACTCGTGGAAGAAAATGAGACCGCCGAGCAAGACAACGACGCCGACTACCGAGGTCAATAACACGGAGCCTCCCAGGAGAAGATAACCAGCCCAGATTCTAATACACGGGAGGAGACCCCTCAAAGGGAAACCGTGCAGCTAATTCACTGCATTAACGAGGAATTAACTCAAAAATGGGAAGTTCCGGCGGGCAAAGCACTCGCATATCGAGAAGGGTAGTCCCGATGCCGCGACTCACATACATCCGGCTACCCTCGAGTTCGTACCATCCGGCGAGAAACCGCCCGGAACCGGCGGGAAGGTAAAGGTGCCCGAGCCAGGGAAGCCGGATTTGCCCGCCGTGGGTGTGGCCGGCGAGCGCCAGATCGACTTGACCTCCGAGCGCGTCGAAAAGCACCGGCGTATGAAACGCTCCGATGCGAAACGCGCCATCCGGAATGCCTTTAAGGGCCGCCGCGATGTCGGGAGTTCCCTTCAAAGCGTCGTCGAAACCGGCGATCCACACTCCATCGACGATGCGATCGGACTGATTTACGAGAAGTTTAACTCCCGCTTCCCGGTAAAACGCTTCCTCGTCATTCACTTTCGGGACCGCGGTGGCGAGAATCGAGGCGGTATCTTCCCAGTTTCCCCGGACGAGCCACACGCCAAGCGGCGCCTTGAACCGGGCAAGCACGTCCCTGACGCGGTACCAGTCGGATCGGACGGTGACGTAGTCGCCCGTGATGACGATGGCGTCCGGCTTTTCCGCCTCCAGGATGCCGAGAAGTTTTCTCTCCCGCCCCGAATACCCGCGCGTGTGAAGATCCGACACCTGGGCGATCTTCAACGGAGCCCGGACGGGAGCGGGGACCCGGTGCCGGGTGACCACGATCCGGTAGGGCTCGATCCAAAATCCGTAAAACGTGACGGCGCCGAGGAGCAGGTAAAACACGAGGACACCCCGGCCCACGTAACGCCAAAGGCGATCCTGTCCGTTTTCTTTCAACTCAGGTCCCAAGTCGTTTGATGACGTCGGCGGTCAAGCGGCGGGCGGCCGCATCCTCGTCGTAAATGTGATCGAGGGAGGAAATCTCCACGGCTTTCGTCGCCGACAGCGCCTCGCTTACCACTTTCGGAATCTGCGAGAAGAGAAGGCGCCGGTTGAGGAAGGCATCGACGGCGATTTCGTTGGCCGCGTTCAAAACGACGAGCGCGGTGCCCCCGGCGCGAAGCGACTCGCGGCAAAGGCGCAAAGCGGGAAACCGGACCATGTCGGGCTCGTAAAACTCGAGCTTCGCCATGTCGGAAAAGCGCAGCTTTTCGACGGACTGGGAAAGTCTCTCCGGGTGAGCGAGCGCGTGGCCGATGGAAGCTTTCATGTCGGGCTTGGACAGCTGGGCGAGGCACGTATTGTCCTTCAGCCAGATGGCCCCGTGCACGATGCTCTGCGGGTGAACCCAAATCTCGATCTTCTCCTCGGGAAAGCCGAAGAGAAATTTCGCTTCGATGAGCTCAAGGCCCTTGTTCATGAGCGTCGCGGAATCGACGGAAATCTTGGGGCCCATCTTCCAGTTCGGGTGAGCCACGGCGATTTCGGGCGTCACCTGATCCAGAGGAAGCTCCGGCCGGCGGAGCAGCGGGCCTCCGCTTGCGGTCAGCACCACGGACTCGACGTCCTGGCGGGGGCGGCCCTCCAAAAGCTGATAGAGAGCGTTATGCTCCGAATCGACGGGAATGACGACGGCCTTCGACCGATCGGCCTCTTTACGAAGGAGCGAGCCCGCGACGACCAAAACTTCCTTGTTCGCGAGCGCGATACGCCTGTCGGCGCGGATGGCGGCAAGGGTCGGCGCCATTGCCGCAAAGCCCACGATTCCGACGACGACCGTTCCCACTTCGGAGTGCTCGACGCAGGCTTTGAGGCCCTCGTCGCCGCAGACGAACTGGATTCCCTTGAACTCGGCCGCAAGCGTCTTCGCCGAGGCGGGGTCCTGGACCGAAACGAGCTTCGGGCGGTACTTAGTGATCTGCTCGCGCAGTTTTTCGACGTTTTTCCCGGCGGCGAGAGTCACCACCCGGTATTTATCGGAGAAGCGGTCCACGAGGGCGAGCGTGTTCGCGCCAATCGTGCCCGTCGATCCAAGTACCGCGAGTCCCGTCATGAAGGCCTCCCGTAAATTTCGCAAGCCGGTTTATGTACCGCCGGTCCGTGAATCTTTGAGGATAGCCTCACAGGTACCTCAGCAGAATGAACTTAACGAAGAGAAAGAAGGCGGGCGCCGCAAGCGCCAAGCCGTCCGTCCGGTCGAGAATACCCCCATGTCCGGGCAGAAGTCCCCCGGAATCCTTCACCGCGCGGCTCCGCTTGAGGAGCGACTCGAAGAGGTCTCCGAACTGAGCGAGGATGCTGCCCAGAAACGCGAAAACGAGCACCGCGGCCCAAAGCTCGGGGGATTCTTCACCTTTATATACGTAACGCACCCAAACGGCCGCAATCGCGATGGACCCCAGCGTTCCGCCGAGAGCGCCCTCGACGGTTTTCTTGGGACTCAGTTTGGAGGCGAGCGGATGCTTGCCGAACCAGCGGCCCGCGAAATAAGCGAGCGTGTCTCCCATGGAGACGATGAAGAACAGAAGTAGAATCAATTCCCGCCCATATGTCCGCACCCGGAGCAGCGGCAGGAGAAATCCGAAGAGCGCGACGCTATAGAGGAAGCCGAAAAACTCCGCGCGGAACTCGTACACGCTGCGCTCGAGGTTGTCGGAGAGGTTGGCGCGCGTCACGTGGTAGACGCAGTGGAGAATGAAGACGAGCCACACCGCCACCGCCCAGGCCTGGAGCGACTTCGATAGAGCAAAGATGGTTCCCACGACGAAAAGACTCACGCGCGTGAGACGAAACCAATCCACCTTGTCGAAAAAGAGCCGGTCGTACTCGTAGTAGGCAAGCGACGCGAACGCCATGACCACCAGGAAAATGAGCCACTCGGGGCCCTTGAAAATGAGCGCGACGAGAAGAACCGCGGCGATTAGCCCCGTGACGAGTCTAGCCTTCACGGGGAAACCTCCAGCTGCGCCGAGGGAGCGACCTGCTCGGAGGTTTTTCCGAACCGCCGTTCGCGGCCGAGATATTCGTCGAGCGCCAGCTCGAAGTCGGCGGGCTTGAAGTCGGGCCAAAGCGTTTTGGTCACGAAAATCTCCGAGTAGGCGATTTCCCAAAGCAGAAAGTTGCTCACGCGGAACTCTCCGCCCGTGCGAATGAGAAGCTCCGGATCGGGAAGGTCCGGCAGATACAGATGACGGCTGATTGCCGCCTCGTCGATTTCATCGGGACGGATTTCCCCGCGCACCGCCTTCTCGGCCAGCGCCTTGGCCGCGTCGGCGATTTCCTGGCGCCCGCCGTAAGACAGACAGAGCGTGAGGTCCATCTTCGGCTCGTACTGGGACGTAACGCGGATCACCCGATCGAGCTCCCGCCGAACGAAGGACGGAAGCCGGTCGAGAGTACCTTGCGCGCGAAGGCGCACGTGATTCTTCACGAGCTTCTTGTCCATGGTGCCCAGGTGCTGCACGAGCAGCCGCATGAGCATCGAGACTTCAGTGGGCGGGCGGTTCCAGTTTTCGGTGGAAAAAGCGTAGAGAGTGAGGTGGCGCACGCCGATTTCCCGGCAGTGGCTCGTGATGTCGTCGACCCGCTTCGCGCCCTCCCGGTGTCCCCACGCGCGGCCGCAACCGCGCTGCTTCGCCCACCGGCCGTTGCCGTCCATGATGATGGCGACGTGCCTCGGAGGCGTGCGTTCCGTCATAAGAACTTAAAGGGTGGAGATTTCGGTGGACTTAGTTTCGACGATTTTGTCCGCTTCCTTCACGAACTGATCGGTGAGCGTCTGGATTTCCTTCTCGAAACGCTTCATCTCGTCTTCGGGGAGCGCATCGGCCTTGGCGCCGTCCATCGCTTCCCGCCGCGTGTTGCGGATGGCGACCTTGGCGTCCTCGCCGGACTTCTTGATCTGCTTCACGTACTCCTTGCGCCGGTCCTCGGTGAGGGGCGGAAGCGTGATGCGGATCATCTTACCGTCGTTCATCGGCGTGACGCCGAGGTTGGCGGCCAGAATTCCTTTTTCGATTTCCGAAATCACGCTGCGATCCCAGGGAGTAATCGTGATGGTGCGGGCGTCGGGAATGTTGATGGCGGCCACTTCCTTGATGGTCATGGGGCTGCCGTAAACTTCGAGCCTCACCCCGTCCACCATGGTGGTGGTCGCGCGGCCGACCCGCAGCTTCGAAAATTCGGTTTTCAGATGCTGGATGGTCTTGTCCATCCGGGACTTGCTTTCATTCAGCTTGGCGTTCATTTGTCCCTCCTGACGAAAGTTCCGATGTCCTCGCCGAGAACGACCCGTTTGAGGTTCCCGGCCTTGGTCAGATTGAAAACGAGAATGGGCAGGCCGTTGTCCATGCACAGCGAAATGGCCGTGGAGTCCATGACCTTGAGGTTGTTCTTCAAGACGTCGAGATAATCGAGGCGCTTGTAGAAAACCGCGTTCGGATTTTTTTCCGGATCGTCGCTGTAAACGCCGTCGACCCGGGTGGCCTTCATGATGACGTCCGCGCCGATTTCCATCGCGCGAAGAGACGCCGCCGTATCCGTCGTGAAATAAGGGTTTCCGGTTCCGGCGGCGAAAATCACCACGCGGTTCTTTTCGAGATGGCGGATGGCCCGGCGCCGGATGTACGGCTCGGCCAGCTGATGCATCTCGATGGCCGACATCACGCGGGTGTAGACGCCGGCCTTCTCCAGCCGGTCCTGCAACGCGAGTGAGTTGATGACCGTCGCGAGCATTCCCATGTGATCGCTGGAAGTGCGGTCCATTCCGACCGCCGTTCCCGCGATGCCGCGGAAGATGTTGCCGCCGCCGATGACGAGCGCGATTTCCACGCCCATCTCGCTGATGGCCTTCACCTCGTTGGCGATGCTGCTCAAGGTATCGGTGCAGATGCCGGAGTCCTTCTCACCGGCGAGAGCTTCGCCGCTGAGCTTGAGTAGAATCCGCTTATACCGAACTTTGGCTTCCGCCGGTTTCATTGACCCTTCTTTACTGAGCGATGCCCTCGCCCAACTGGAAACGAGCGAAACGCCGGATGGAGATGTTCTCGCCGAGCTTGGCGATCATGCCCTTCACGAGATCTTCGACCGTCTTGTCCGGATCCTTCACGAAGCGCTGATTCACGAGGCAGACTTCCTCGTAGAACTTGCCCATCTTGCCCTCGACGATTTTCTCGATGACGGGGCCCTTCTTGCCCGAGGCTTCCGCCTGGGCCACGAAGACGGCCTTTTCGCGGTCGAGATCGGCCTGCGTCACCTGCTCCTTGTTGAGGAAGCGGGGATTGGCGGCCGCGATGTGCATGGCGACGTCGTTGACGAACGCCTTGTACTCGTCGGTGTTGGCCACGAAGTCGGTCTCGCAGTTGATCTCCACGAGCACGCCGATTTTTCCGCCGGCGTGGATGTAGGAGCTAACGAGGCCCTGGTTCGCGGCTCGGCCGGCTTTCTTCACGGCGGCGGCGAGGCCCTTCTGACGAAGGAACTCGATGGCCTTTTCCATGTCGTTGCCGTTTTCAGCGAGAGCTTTCTTGCAGTCCAGAAAGCCCGCGCCGGTGCGTTCGCGTAATTCTTTAATACCTTCCATAATGCGTTTCCCTTACTTCTTCTTTCCGGGCTTGTCCTTGGCGGCGGGAGCCTTCTTTTCGGCCTCCGGCGCGGCGGGAGCGGCAGCCTCGACGCCCTCGGCTCCTTCGATCGGAGCGGGCGGAATCTCGTTCTCGTCTTCGCCTTCCACGTCGGAGCGGTAATCCACGTCCGTCGGAATGTTCTTGATCTGGCGGCGGACCACCACGGGGCCCGTGGTCTTCGCTTCCTTGGCCTCTTCCGTCTTGGCTTCCTGGGGCTGAGCTTTCGGCTCGTTCTGGCGCATCTTCTGCTCGTAGCTGTTCGCGCCTTCGAGGCACGCGTCCGCGAGCAGGTTGACGAAAAGGTTCACCGACTTGAAGGCGTCGTCGTTACCGGGGATCACGTAGTCGACGGGATCCGGGTTGCAGTTCGTGTCGACGAGGGCGACCACCGGGATGCCGAGCCGGTTGGCTTCGGCGACCGCGATACGCTCGGTCTCGGGATCGACGACGAACAGCGCCTGGGGAAGCGCGCGCATGTTGCGCACGCCGCCGAGGCTCGCGTCGAGCTTCTTGCGCTTACGTTCCCACATCACGGTTTCCTTCTTGGGAAGGACGTCGTAGGTGCCGTCGGTGCGCCAGCGGTCGATCTTGTCGAGGCGCTCGCAACCCTGACGGATGGTGGCGAAATTGGTGAGCATGCCGCCGAGCCAGCGCTCGGAGACGTAAGGCATTCCGGCCCGTTCGGCCGCTTCCTTACCGGGAATCTTGGCTTGCTTCTTGGTCGCGACGAAGAGGACTTTGCCCCCGTCGGCGACGATGTTCTTCACGAATTTGCACGCTTCGCGCGCGAACACGACCGTCTTTTCGAGGTCGATGATGTAGATGCCGTTGCGGGGACCGTGGATGAACGGCTTCATCTTCGGGTTCCAACGGTGAGTCTGATGTCCAAAGTGGACGCCAGCCTCGAGCATGGTTTTCATGGAAATTTCAGGCATGATAGCTCCGGTTTCGTCTTCCGCCCCAAACCCCCTCCACCGACTATTCAGCGAGGAGACCGAAGTGTTCTCTCGGGACGTGTTTAGTAACGCCGGACGGGTTTAACACCGCTAGTCGGCACTATCAAGGGTAAAGACCTGAAGAATCCGGTACCTGGAGGGGCCGACCGGCACGCTTTCGTAGAGCCCGATTGCCCTCACCGGATAGGTCATGGAGACGGGGGGAAAGGCCCCGAGCGGAACGGGGTTTCGGAACCGGGCCATGGTCACGTGAGGGACGTAGGGCCTTGATTCCACTTCCAAACCAGCTTCCTTCACCCTGACCGCCAAAGCCGACCAGATGTCCTGCAGACCCTCGACCGCTTCCGCCGCTCCGAGGGCTTCCACCCTCGGCCGCTCCGGAGTGGGGAAATGGAGCCAGCGATCCATGGGCTGATCGCAGCGGAAACCCAGCCCCCCCTGCCCCAAGGCGGCCCATAGGATTCCCTCGGCCTCCGGCTCGACCGCCCCCAGAAAGTGCAAAGTCAGGTGTAGATCGGCCTCTTTGGTCCAGGAGACGCTGGGCGCCCGAAGCGATTGCTTCCTTAGTTGTTGGAGGGCGGTCATTTCCTTTAGACTCGCGGGCGTGGGGGGCACCGCTAGGAAGAGCCTACGGGGTGTCGGCATAAGCAACTATGATAGAGGCAGGGACGATCCCTAAAAACGATTTTCTGGCCCGGGTCGCCGAATGGCCGACCCAGCCGGGGATCTACGTCATGCGGGACGTGTCGAACCGCATCCTCTACGTAGGGAAAGCCAAGAACCTCCGCAACCGGGTGCGTTCCTATTTCCAGGACCCGGACAAGCTCACGCCGAAAACGCGGGTTCTCGTCAAAAAGATCACCGACCTCGAGTTTCAGGTCACCAACACCGAGCTCGAAGCGCTGCTGCTCGAGTGCAATCTCATCAAAAAGCACCGGCCGCGCTACAACATCCGGCTGAAAGACGACAAAAACTTTCCGTACGTGGTGCTCGACTTCACGCACCCCTTTCCCCAGCTGCGGATCACCAGGCGCGTGGTGGTCTCGCCGGATTTGAAATATTTCGGGCCGTACTCGGGAAGCATCCGTGACATCACGCGCTTCATTCTGAAGACGTTTCAGATCCGCGACTGCACCGACTCGAAATTCAAGAACCGCACGCGGCCTTGTTTGAATTACGAGATCGGAACCTGCACGGCTCCTTGCGTGAATCTGGTGACGCAAGAGGCGTACGCCGCCCAAATCAGGGCTGCGGTCATGTTTCTGCAGGGGAAAAAACAAGTCCTTCTTTCCGGGCTCAAAGAGGAGATGGAAACGGCTTCCGAAAAGCAGGAGTACGAGAAGGCGAAGATCGCGCGCGACAAGATCTACTCGCTCCAATCGCTCACGGAAAAGCAGGACGCGGTGCTGACCAACAGCCAGAAGGACGTCGATATCGTCGGGAAATTCGAGTCCGGCGACGACATCCAGTGGGCGGTGTTGTTCGTACGCGCAGGCTTTCTCATCGGAAGGCGCTCCGACAAGACGACCGTCCCGGCCGGAGACGGCGAGGAAGCCCTCCGCAGCTTTCTCGAGCAATTCTATTCCGTCTCCCTCATGCCGGATGAAATCTGGGTCATGGACGACTTCGCCGGACGGGAGGATTTGGCGGCGATGTTCTCGGCGCAAGCGTCCAAGCAGGTCAACATCCACGTCAAACGCGGAGAGAAGGGCATGCGGTTACTCGGCATGGCGGCCGAGAACGCAAAACTCATCTACCAGGATGCGAAGCGGATGAAGACCGACAACGCGACCGAGCAGCTGCAGGAAGTGCTGGGCCTCGTCGACGCCCCCCACACGATCGAAGGCATCGACGTTTCGAACCTTCAGGGCGAGAACCCGGCGGTCGCCCTCGTGCATTTCGCCGACGAGAGGCCGCTGAAGAGCCGTTACCGTTTGTATTACCCTAAAACGATCGAGGGGCAGAACGACTTCGGCATGATCCAGGAAGTGGTGCACCGCCGCTTCTCGAAGCTCGGCGAAAATCCGCCGCCCGACCTGCTTCTCATCGACGGCGGCAAAGGCCAGCTCAACGCCGCGTTGAAGGCGCTGGCCGATTTGGGCCAGGAGATTCCCATTCTCGCGCTCGCGAAATCCCACGTGGACCGCGCCTTCACGCGCAAAGAGATTTCGAAATCCGAGGAAAGGATTTTCCTGCCGAACCGCAAGAACCCGGTCATCTTGAAAGAGAACAATCCGGCGTTACGGCTCCTGCAGCAGGTTCGCGACGAAGCGCATCGCTTTTCGGTGAAAAGCCACCGCCGACGGCGGGACAAAGCCGCGATTCAATCACCGCTCGATGCCGTCGAGGGAGTGGGCCCGAAGGTGAAGGAGAAGCTCCTGAAGACTTTCGGCGACATCGAGACCATCGCCGCTTCCACCGTGGAAGAGATCGCCGCCGCGGGGATCTCACGCGCCACGGCGGAGCGTTTGCTGGTGGAACTCAACCGCGAAGACGAAGGCGGGGCGTCGTTAGACGACGCGGACGGTGCCCAGGCTCCGGACGGAGAGTTCGAATGAATGATTTTCTGCAGATAGACCAGCCCTTGTCAGGGAAAGACGGCGGTGAGAAAGTTGGCCCCTCATGACCACCGCGGCACAAAGATTGCCCCACTATTTAAAGCGTTTCGCCGCGACCCAGGATTACAGCAAATACACGGCGGAAGATCAGGCGGCCTGGCGGTTCATCATGCGCCAGAACCGGGCCTTCTTCAGTAAGCATGCCGTTCCGATTTATCTCGAAGGCTTGAAGCGCACCGGAATTTCCCTGGAGCGCATCCCGCGCATCGAAGAGATGGACCAGTGCCTCGCTCAGTTCGGCTGGGGAGCGGTTCCCGTGGTGGGTTTCATTCCACCGTCGGCTTTTCTTGAATTTCAGGCGCTGGGAATCTTGCCCATCGCCTGTGACATGCGCACGATCAACCACGTGGCCTACACGCCGGCGCCGGACATCGTCCACGAAGCCGCGGGCCACGCGCCGATTCTCGCCTATAAGGCGTACGCGAAGTATCTGCACAGCTACGCGAAGATGGCGCAGAAGGCGATTCAAAGCATCGAGGACATCCGGGTTTACGAAGCGATCCGCTATCTCTCCGACATCAAGGAGAACCCGGACACCGCTCCTGGAGAAATCACGCGCGCGGAAGAACGCCTGAAGGCGGTCACCGCGGCGGTGAGTTACGTGTCGGAAGGCACCAAGGTCGCCCGCATGGCGTGGTGGACCGTCGAGTACGGCCTCGTCGGCACCGTGCAGAAGCATCTCATCTACGGCGCGGGCCTTCTCTCGTCGGTCGGCGAGAGCCAGCACTGCTTGTCCGATCAGGTGAAAAAGATTCCGCTGTCGGTCGCTTGCGTGGACCAGTCCTACGACATCACGGAGCCCCAGCCGCAGCTTTTCGTCGCGACCGATCTCGAACATCTCGTGAACGTTCTCATCGAACTCGAGCAAACGCTTTCCTACAAACTCGGGGGCGCCGCGGGACTTGCCGTCGCCACGAAGGCCGAGACCGTGAACACGGTGGTTCTCGATTCCGGCATCGAAGTGAGCGGCATCGTCGCGGAACATGACAAGGATGTTTTCTTCAAGATGAGGGGCCCGGTCCATCTCGCCGTGAACGGCAAGACGCTTGCCCGCCACGGACGCGATCGCCACGAGGACGGCTTCAGCTCTCCCGTCGGCCCCTGGGAAGGAGCGCCCGATCCGGCGTCTCTCTCCGATGAAGCGCTGGCGAAACTCGGCATCCGAAAAGGCCAGGCGGGCGAGATCAGGTTCAAGTCGGGATTCGTCGTCAAAGGCAAAGTGCTCTCGACTCTGCGGGAAAAGGAAAAGCTGATTTGCGTCACCTTCGGCGACGCTACCGTCTCCCGCCAGGGAAAGATTTACTTCAAGCCCGAGTGGGGCGAGTTCGATCTCGCGGTAGGCGCCTCGATCCCGTCCGTGTACGGCGGGCCGGCCGATCGGTCGGTCTACGAGGATCTCGACATCGGATCGGCAACTACCAATCCGGGCCGCACGACTCCCTTCACGCCGCGGGAGCTGCAGACTCACGATCTCTACCGGCAGCTTCGCGAAATCCGCGAGAGCAAGGACGCGAATCCCGAAGCCAAGCTCGCCGCCGTCGGACAGAAAGCAGCCGACGACTTTTCGAAAGAGTGGCTCGTCGGCATCGAAGTGCTGGAGCTCGTTCGCCAGCGTCTCGGCAAAAGCCCCTCCGATTTCCCTTGGGCGAAGCGCCTGGAGGAGTCCTTGAGAGAGCGCGGAAAAGGCGGCGCCCCCGAGTCGGAACTCGTCGAAAAAGGCCTCGCTTTACTCACAACCCCCGACTAATCATGCGAGTCCGAAACCTGTTCGCCCTGCTCCTGGCACTGATACCCCTAACGGCCTACGCCCACGGCGACGCCGCCATTCTCGGAGCCATGCTGTTCGCGGTCGTGGCAATCGGGGGAGCCGTTATCGGCGTGGTCTGGTTTCTCAGCAACTTGGTGATCTGCCTGTTCAGACCTCAGCGCCGAAAGAGCATAGTTAAGCAGTTCATTTTGCCGCTGCTTCTGCTGATTCCCTTGGGCTGGTATTTCGCGGTCGCCGCCAAGATCCTCTAAGGCGGCCTGCGAAGCTCGTCGAAAAGAGCCTCGCCCTACTCTCCACCGCGGACTAATATTCATTCCCATGACCACCAAACTCGGGCTTGCTCTCTTTTGGATTGCGTCGACTTCGGCTTTTGCCGCCTATTCGGATTTCAAGCTGAAGATCTCAACCGACAAGAATATCGTGACCCCCGGCGAGAAGCTCACTCTACACGTGACGCTCGAAAACTCCACGGGGGCCGCGTCCGAGATTCCCGCGAAGGGAACCTGCCGATTCTTTTCCATGTTCGACATTCTGTTCAGCGGATACGAGCTGGAGAAAGAGGACAATCCTTGCGCCGACAAGCCGGAAACCGTGACGATTAAAGCGGGAGACAGTTACAAGGCCGATTTCACGGTCGTGTCTCGCACCACTCTCTCCCAGGGCCAGGACTTGCATTGGAGCAGTCTCCACTTGCTGATGAAAGACGGTATACGGGACCTGCCCGACGAGAAGAGGAAGAACATCTATAACTATTCCCCTTTTCCGGTGACCAGCAACGGTCTCGACTTCCACGTCACCCGGAGCCCAGAGCAAGGAAAGCGCCTCCAAGAGCTCGACAAGAAAGTGAACGCCCTCAATCATTGTAAGACTGCGGCCGATTGCCACAATACGGGAACCGCCGTTCTCCATTGCTCCGGTACCTGCTGCGGTTGCGGCTACCTCATTCACAAGTCGGAAAAGGCGAAATTCCACGCCCTGCAAAAGCAGGCCGAGAAGGTGGGCAAAGTGACCGCATGCCCATGTTTCGAACACTGCGAGGGTCACTGCCGAATGGAATGCTTCAAGGGAAAATGCGAGGGCCAAGTGCCCCCAGCACGTCCCGTCTACTAAAGTCAGGGTAGCAGGTTCATCTTCACTTCGAGTTTTTCGATGCGGCCCGTGTTGGGGTTCATCGTGAAGGTTTCCGTCCACTTGTGCTCGTCGTCACGAAGCTTCATCTTTCCCTTGTAGGGTTTCTTCAGTGTGAGCGTTCCGCGCAGCCGGACGACTACTTGCTTGGAAGTCGCGGTGATGAAAGACGTGCGGAAATCCGGACCGGTTGCGAACATCTGGCTCCAGTCGCCGAGCGACTGAAAGTAACCCTCGGGACGCCGGTAGGTTCTCGTACCCCGGTGATCGGAGGCGACCGTCACGATGTCGGAAGAAAGCAGCCTGCGCTGCGCCCGCTGGAATTCCTTCCAATCCTTCATCAGCTCGTAGTTCGCGAAGAACTTCGCGATCGTGCGCCGGTTCGTGGCGGCCATGTCGGCGAAAGAGGAAAGACTGAGGAACGCGAGTGAAAGGATGAGTGCTTTTTTCATGAGAGCGATCTCGCCCAAGGCCGGACAGCCAGTCAAGCGCGTGCCGGGCGCTCAGCCGGATTTCGAGAGCAAGCTGTGAAGCAGGGGAAGCCAGCCGAACAGCCAGAGGGCGAGCCCCATCCCGATCACGAGCAACGGCGCGAACCAAAGGCTGCCGAAACCTTGAATGCGGGCCTTTCCGGACGGGGCGTGGAAGAGGACCGGAACCTTGTCGCCTACTTTGTAGGAAGAAAAGGCACTGAAGTAGCGGCTCGTGAACGTTATTGGCTCCCCCTGGGGAGGACGAAAAGTCACAACGGGAACGGGGGAGGAGACTCCGTCCGAGTCGGAAACGAAGTCCATGCCCACTACCTCGCCGGTAACCTGCACGGACTCCCGGCCGAACGCCCAGCGGGCGAAGAACAACTTTGCTCCCCAGAACAGCAAGCCGGCGACCACGACGGTCATGACGGCGAAGGCCGCAACAATTTTGGCTCTTTCCTTCAAGGGGCGTCGACTACCATCATCGTGATTGTGCCGCTCGAAAGGAGCTTTCCTTTCTGATTCACGATGGAAACGGACCACAGCTGCGTCGAGCGGCCAAGGTGCACGGGTTTCGCAGTCGCACTCAGTTTGTCGCCGGCAACGGCCATTCCCAGATGATTGGCGCTTACCTGAATGCCGAGGGTGTTTTTCTCTTGGCCCCAGACCGCGCAGCGGGCACCTACGCTCGCGACCGTCTCTATGAGCGCGAGGTACACTCCCCCGTTCACGATTCCTCCGGGCCTCAGGTGCCTCGAGTCCACGACGAGAGAGCCACGGATATAATCCGGGCCCAGCTCGTCGAATTTCAAAGCGAGCGTATCGGCGAAGAGCCCCTTGGTACCGGTCTCGATTTGCGCGAGAGTCAGGCCCGCGGGGAAAATCGATTTCATTTCCGCCGGTAGCTGCAATTGAACACTTCGGTGCCGCCGCTCGGCTCGCCGGTATTCTCGTCGAGATACGTGAGCTTCACCGGAAAGCGGGAAGACTTCTGAAACGCGAGCGGAGAGAGCGATAGCTGGGCGTAGTCGACGCCGTAGGTGCCGTCCGCGCAGGTGTACTTCACGGCGCTCGCGACGATCTTCGACGTTTTGTCGCAGTCGAGAGCGACGTAGCTCGAGTTGTTGTTGTAGCGGTGATCGCCCGTGAGCTTCGCGGGAATCTTGCCCTCTTTGATTTCCAAGCGAACCGTGGAACCACGGGTCGTGGCGCTCGGGCAAACGGCCTGAAACGCGTGAGCGGACATACCAACCAACAGACCCAACACCATCAGCTTCATCGAGACTCTCCTTATAGAAGGGATAAACCCCAAGGGCCCGATCTCGCCCGGCCAACGCATCACGTCAACACAAACCCTCCAATTCCCAACACTTAAGTTGACACGATGCGTCTACTTTCGTTAAACGTAGCCGCAACTCAGGGGGTCCCTATGAAGTCGTTCATTGCTTTGTTTTTCTTGGTTTTTACGGCGTTCGCCCAGGCGGAGAACGCGACTTTGGCGGGCGAGGAGTCCAAGCTCCTATTCACGCTTCTGCAAAAGGCCGGCGCGACCGGGGAAACCAACACGGGTTACGGAATCATTTTCGCGAAACAGCTCAAATGCGAAGTGCGTAGCGACGGAAAGAACGTTTTGCCGGAAGGCACGTACTGCCGGTTCGCCTCCCAGGGAGTTTCCTTTCAGCTCAAGGGAAAAGCCGCTTGGCCCATGTACAGCCTTCTCGCCTCCGTTGGCGTTAAGGAGACGTTGAGCACCGACCGCAAACACGGAACGCTCACCGTCGCCGCGTTCAGCTGCCGGCCGCCCTGGATTCGTTTTAGCTCGGTCAGTTACCCGCACCAGTGCGTATTCAATGCGAAGGATTTGAAGAAACGGAAATAAGGAGTCCCCGATGCGCTTCGCTCTCTCTTTGATGTTGTTCGCGTCCCTGTCCTTCGCCAAGGATCGCACGGCGACGGAAGCTCTGCTCACCCATCCCCTCGAGAACTTCTCGACGATGAGCCTCACGTTCACCCAATCGGGAGCGCTGCTCACGAACGGAGCGCCGATGTCCATCGACGTGTTCGAGATGAAGCGGGTCGACGACAAGACGTACACCGCGAAAGGCCGGGTCAGCTCGATTCTTCCGGGCCGCGTCCGTTCGATCGAAATCAAGCGGGACCCGCTGCTCGCTAATTTCTGGAATTACAACGTCGACGGGTATTACGTGAACGTTCCGTTCATCGGGCCGGTCATGCAGAAGCCGATTGTGCACATGGGACTGCCGATCTTCGGCAACAAGCAGAAGGTCACCCACTACTTCACGCTTCCCAAACTGGGAAAGTAACTTCTAGAGGACGTACTCCGTCACGATCCACGAGCCTTTGTCGCTGGATAGGCTGACGTACTCGCACGTGCTCGGGACGATGCTCGCCTTGGTAAGATCTGGCTTTAGCTGCGCGCAGCCCTCCCTGGGCGCCTCCTCGGCGCCGTGGCCCACTTCGGGGTAGGAGCGGTGTTTGAGCAGGGTAGCCAGAGACGAGGCGGCCGCGGGCTCGGACTTCAGCTGCTCCCTCACTTGCGGGGAAAGGAAGCGGGACCGGCATTTCATGTCCTTCCCGTTCAGACAACCGATGGCGGAATCGAGAAACTTGGCGAGGCCCCGATCCTTCAGCATCTCCTCCACCCTCTTCTTCGCCGAAGCCTCGGCCCCGAACAAAGTGCACTCGATCCCTTCCGGAAACACGGCCTCGAGCTTGCTTCCGCGATAGGTCATCGTGACCTTGCCGTTGTGAACTCCGGAGGACTCGACCTGGAAAGAATTCTCGTCCTCGCACTTCACGGGCAAGTCCTTCGGACAACCCGCCATCGAATACGGCTGGTAGGAGCAGGCTTTCTTTCCGTCGATGAAGAGGCCGGCCTTCTGGATGACGACGACCTCTTTGCCGGTCTTCGGATCCTGGAAAACGATCCTTTTCTTGGCTTGCTCCGGGTCATTCCAGTCGTAGGAGAACTCGAAGTGATCGGACTGTGGGCTCATCGAGGGATACCACAAGCCGTTTTGAGGGGAGAGACACTTGCTCGCCAAAGCAGTGGTCCCGCAAAGGAAGACTCCCAAAAGAAGAAGATTTCTCGTCATGAGGACGAGTGTAACAAGGATTGCCTAGTATTTCTCGGGCTTGAAGACTTCGTGCGCGATCGAGTCGCGGTTGTAGCTGTACGTCAGGTGGATAAGACCGTCCGAGGTACGAAGCAAGGTCGGATACCCGAAGCTTCCCGCTTCCGAGCGGAAATCCCGAAGCTTCGTGAAGGTGAATCCATTCTCGGAAATCGCGAGGCTTAGAGGCGTGCGCCCCGTTTCGCTGTCGTTGTAGGCGAGAATCACCCTGCCCTGGCCATCCGAGATGGCGTCCACCGAAGCGTCCGGGTTCGGAAGGCTTGTCGCGACGACCGGCGAGAACTTCATCGTCATCAGATCGAGCGTCGAGAAAAGAATGCGTTTCGCTTTCTTCGCCCGCAAATACGCGCCCACTTTGGTCGGGCTCAGACGGACGAGACTCGGCTGAATGTGATCGGAGCCGGGGATGACGAGGTTCTTCTGGCTCTGAATCTTGCCATCCTTCAGAACGAGATCGACGACGTAACCGTAGTTACTTGTGAACTCGCGGTAGACCGGAAGCAGAAACCGATTCTGGGAAATTCTGAGCGCCTTGTTGCGCGGAAGATGCCCGAAACTGAGCCAGCCGCCCGCGAGGCGATCGCGCCGCGACCAGCTCTTACCGCCGTCGTGAGATGTCTTGTAATCTATGTAAGCGCCGCTATGGCCGCCGATGGTGACCGCTTCGTAGAAAAGCCAGAGCACGCCTTCGTCATCGAGGAGTAGCGAAGGATTACCGACGAACTTCGGACCTTCCCCGGGCCGCACGGCCGCCACGGGAGTGGAAAAGGCGCCCTCGCCCTTTTTTCGGCTGCAATAAATGTGAACGTCGCGGCCCGCTTCCTTCGTGCCGGCGAACCAGCAAACGAGAAGGGTGCCGTCTTTGAGCTCCGCCATCGTCGAGGCGTGGTTATTCGGAAACGTGCCTGGCGGCACGACGAACTCGGTGGCGAAAGCGGAAAGAGTGACAAAAATTGTCAGGAGGCAAAAGCGCATGCTCATAATTAGCACAAAGCGCAGTGCCGATTGAAGACAGGAACGTCTACGCCAACTTAAACGTCCACTTAGGCGTACGCCTAAACGTGAACGTGAACCTATACACTCACGTCCGCGTCGGCGTCTGGGTCCGTGAAGTTCACACGAGCGTATAAGTTCACGTTCATGGTTATGTCGACGACTAAGTCTAAGTAGACATTTACGTATACGTAGGCCGGCCTCCCTTTCGGGGAGGCCGGCCTTTCAATCACTCTCGAATGATTCCACCGCCGCCACAGAAGCAACCCATGGTCACGTCCGTGCGGTCATTGTCGCGCTTCTGGCCGGGCGAGTAGCACATCCGGCCCACGCTTACGGCGGAGCTGGACATCTGCCCGGAGCAGTTGGGCCAGCAGCCGTTCTGGAACGAGATGCTCCCTATCGCCGAAGCGGCGCGGTTTTCACCCGACACGCACTGAGCGCCCTCGCGGGACAGGGCGGAACGCATACCGACGCTCGCGCATACCGAGTTACATTCTCCGCCGTTGGTCTGAATCCATCGGCCGAAGCCGATGATGGGACCGTCGTCTTCCAGCGCGTAGAGAGCATCTTCGAGCAGGTCGATTACGTTTCGTACGCGCTCGGCCACTTCTTCCTTTTGGTGGTAAGGCACCGAGCCCGCGTGGCGGTGAACGGTGTTCGCATCCTTCTCCAGCTCGTTCAGAGCTTTCGTAATGAGGGGCGAAAGCCCCACGGCGCCGTAGACGGCTACGGCAAAAAGCATCGCCAGAATTCCAATCGAGATTTTACGCATGTGAGTTGACCCTCCCTAAAGTTCTCCCGAAGAGAGGTTTTGCAACGTATGGGCCACTGAAAGCCCACGCCTGCAGGCACGATGTACAGGTGCTCGACGACACCGGCGCAGGCGCACTCTATAACATTTACCGAATGGACGAAGTCAGGAGTTCGAGGCGGGACAGGTAACCGTTCCCCGGTGAATTTTGCCGCGCAGACGAGCGGAAAACGTTCCACGCGCTATACGAGGTTTACCGCTGACGAGCGGGGCGATGACCATCTTAAAGCCGGCCCCCTCCAAAACATGCCCGCGTTGGTTGATCTTGTACGAAACCGGAACGGCGGGAAAGGTTTCGGATCCCCCGTTGGACTTGCTGCTGATTTCCACACGGGCGACGTTCTGCTCTGGATCCACTGACACTTTTAGGAGGTACTCGGGGTTCGATTGGACGGCGGATTTGCATTCATAGAGCGGGAGAAAGGCACCGAAGCCCAGAGAAGATACGAAAAACGAGGACAGAACCAAAAGCCACATCATGAAAAGCCTCCCTCACTGATTGCCCAAGCCCGATCCCTAATCGAACTGGATAGGGGCATCCATTGGGGCCTGAGGCTCTCCCGCCATTTTGTGGGGTTACTTTCCCCTGAAGTGCTTTTTCAGCCCCTGCCAGCAGGCCAGGTAATCCTTCTGGCGCAGGGGGCTTTCCAGGGCGAACGCGGTGGGACGCCAAACGAGACGGCTCTCGAACATGAAGGCCAAGGTATCCCCCACGAATTGGGGCTTCAACTCGGCGGCGGAGGCTTTCTCGAAAGTATCGGCGTCGGGCCCGTGCCCCGACATGCAGTTATGGAGACTGGCGCCGCCCGGGGCGAAGCCCTCGGCCTTCGCGTCGTAGACGCCCTTGATGAGCCCCATGAACTCACTCATCACGTTGCGGTGGAAATACGGAGGGCGGAACGTGTCCTCGCCGACGAGCCAGCGCGGCGGAAAGATCACGAAATCCAGGTTGGCGGTTCCGGGCAACTCGCTCGGAGACGTCAGAACCGTGAAGATGCTGGGATCCGGATGGTCGTAGCTGATGGTCCCGATCGTATTGAACCGGGCGAGGTCGTACTTGTAGGGGGAATAGTTGCCGTGCCAGGCAACCACATCGAGCGGTGAATGACCCAGGGCCGCGCTCCACATCCGTCCCTCGAACTTCACCGTCAGCGTGAAAGAACCGCTCTTGTCCTCGTAAGCGGCGACCGGCGCAAGAAAGTCCCGGGGGTTGGCAAGACCGTTGGCCCCAATGGGGCCGAGTCCGGGGAGCCGCAAGGGTTGGCCGAAATTTTCCGCGAGGTAACCCCGGGCGGTTTTGTCTTTCAGGACGAGCTGAAACTTCACTCCCCGGGGGACGACGGCAATTTCCCCCGGCGCCACTTCCAGAACCCCTAGCTCGGTGCGCAAAATAATCGCGCCCTGTTCGGGAACGAAAAGCAGCTCTCCGTCGGCATCGTAGAAGAAGTCCTCCATGGATTTGGAGAGCGAGTAGAGATGGGCCGCGCAGCCGGCCCGGGCGGAGGCATCGCCGTTCACAGCGTAGGTCACGACGCCGGCGGGGAATGAAACCGAAGACGATGGCAAAGGCAAAGGGTCCCAGCGGAGCTGGTCCGGAGGGACCGGCGGCAAACTCCCCGTGGCAGTAATCCATTTCCCCGATTCGGCGGGACGAAATGTCCCCTGAACCACCGAGGGGCGAATGCGATAGAGCCAGCTTCGTAAATTTTCGGCTCGGGCGGCGGTAAATGCGGTACCCGAAACCTGTTCCGCGTACAAACCGAGGGGCGCTTTTTGGGGGGAATTTCTCCCCACCGGCAACGCTCCAGCCAAACTCTCCGTCGACAGATGGTTTCCGAAACCGCTTTGGTAGTTCACCCGATAACGTTGTCACCGAAATTATTCGTTGTCACGAGGGCCTGAACCCCCGCGCCAGTATTGCGTTGACAGCCCAAGGCGCTATTATTAATCGTTTTCTGCTCAATCATTTAGGGGACTCCATCAATGGACAACGCGTTTAACGGCTGGTGGCTTCCGATCAACATCTCCACCCACGGCGCCGCCATCGACAGGCTCATCGTCACGCTTCACTGGTTCATGCTGATCCTGTTCGTCGGCTGGTTCTTCTACCTCTTATATTGTCTGTACCGCTTCCGCGCCGGAGCGAATCCGAAAGCCGATCTCGTGCCCCGTCATTTCAAACTGCCCACCTATCTCGAGGTAGGCGTGGTTCTCGTTGAAGTGGTGCTGCTTCTTTTCGTCGCCTCGCCCATCTGGGCGCGCGTGAAAAACGAGTTCCCGAAACCCGAGGAAGCGATCACCATCCGTGTCGTCGCCGAACAGTTCGCCTGGAACATCCACTATCCCGGCCGGGACGGTAAGTTCGGCCGCACGAAGATCGAAGCCATGGACGGAACCAATCCCGTCGGCGTCGATCGGGAGGATCCGGACGCGAAGGACGACATCATCACCATCAACGAGCTCAAGATCCCGGTGAATAAACCGGTCATCCTCAAGCTCAGCGCCAAAGACGTCATCCACAGCTTCAACATCCCGGTGTTGCGCGTGAAGCAGGACACGATTCCCGGCATGGAAATTCCGATTTGGTTCGAAGCCACCCAGACGGGCAGCTTCGAGATCGCCTGCGCCCAGCTCTGCGGGCTCGGCCACTATCGCATGCGCGGCGCCTTCCAGGTGCTCGCTCCCGAAGAATTCCAGACTTGGCTCGACGAGCAACACAAAGCGGTTCTCGAAGAGCAAGGACTTCCGGCGGAAGGTGGGGCGCCCGCGGCCGCCGCCGTACCCGCCACGGCTCCCCCGCCGGCGGCAAATCCCGCCGTAGAAGAAGCCAAATCCCCCGAGGCCAAGGCAGCCGACGCGCCCGCCGAAACGAAACACGAGGAATGACATGAGCCACGATCACCACGAGCTGCCCTTTTGGAAAAAGTACATCTTCTCAACCGATCATAAGATGATCGGAATCCAGTACGGAGTGACCGCGATGGTCTTCCTGCTGATCGGTTTCGCCTTCATGCTGCTGATGCGATGGCAGCTGGCCTATCCGGGCCAGCCGCTTCCGGTAATCGGAAAGCTCTTCAGCGAGGCGCTGTTCAACGACGGCGTGATGACGCCGGACTTCTACAATCAGCTGGGAGCCATGCACGGCACGATCATGATCTTCCTGGGCGTCGTGCCCATGGCGGTCGGCGCCTACGGAAACTATCTGGTTCCGCTTCAGGTCGGAGCCGGCGACATGGCCTTCCCCAAGCTCAACATGATGAGCTACTGGGTCTATTTCGTCGGCGGCGTCGTCATGATGTCCTCGTTCCTCATGCCCGGCGGCGCGGCCGCCTCCGGCTGGACGTCCTATCCGCCGCTTTCCGATATCGCCAATAACGCTCAGACGACGTGGCTGATCGCGATGGTGTTCCTCATCACCTCGTCGCTGCTCGGCTCCATCAACATCCTGGTGACCGCGATTCAGCTTCGCGTACCCGGCATGACGATGGCACGCCTGCCGGCCGCCACCTGGTCGCAGATCGTGACGTCGTTCCTTCTGCTTCTCGCCTTTCCGCCCCTCGAAGCGGCGGCGGTCCTGCAGCTTTTCGACCGAGTGTTCGGCGCCAGCTTCTTTCTGCCCAGCGGCCTCGTCATTTCCGGCGAGCCCCTTCAAGTTTCCGGCGGCGGTAACCCTCTGCTTTGGCAGCACCTCTTCTGGTTCCTCGCGCACCCCGAAGTGTACGTTCTGATTCTGCCGGGTATCGGCATCGTTGCCGAGATTCTCTCGGTCAACCTGCGTAAGCCCCTCTACGGCTACAAGACGCTGGTGTACTCGATGATCTTCCTCGGCTTCATGTCCTTCGTCGTATGGGCGCATCACATGTTCATGACGGGCATGGGCACCACGCTCTCGAACTTCTTCCAGACGACCACGATGATCATCTCGATCCCGTCGGTAATCGTCTTGACGACGTTCCTCTTGAGCCTCTGGGGCGGTTCCATCCGCTTCACGACGCCGATGCTGTTCGCGCTCGCGTGGCTTCCGATGTTCGCCATCGGCGGTCTAACGGGTCTGCCGCTCGGTCTCGCGGCCTCCGACATCTATTTGCACGACACGTACTACGTGATCGGTCACTTCCACTACGTGGTGGCGCCCGGCACGCTGTTCGCGCTGATGGCCGGCGTCTACCATTGGTACCCGAAGATTTCGGGCCGGATGATGAGCGAAGGGCTCGGCAAGCTCCACTTCTGGCTGTCTTTCATCTCGATCAACTTCATTTTCTTCCCGATGTTCTTCCTCGGGATGACGGGCGTGTCCCGCCGGCTTTACGACCAGACGGTCTACAGCCACGGCGCCTCGAGCCAATATTGGCAGGTGATCATGTCGTGGGGCGCCTGGGCGCTCGCGGTGGCGCAGATTCCGTTCCTCTGGAACATGTTGGTTTCCTGGAAGGTCGGCAAGAAAGTCGAATCGGATAACCCCTGGGAGGCTTCCACGGTCGAATGGGCTACGCCCACTCCGCCGCCTCACGGGAACTTCACCCATCCCGTGCAGGTCTACCGCGATCCGTACGTTTACAGCGAGAAGACCCACCAGGTTATTCCGCAGACCGTTAAGGAGGCTTGAGAACAGCCATGAGTCACCACGAAGCCGAACACGAACTGATTCCTTACATCTACAAGCCCCACCCGGTTACCGGCGTCACCAACGCCAAGCTGGGCATCTGGCTCTTTCTGGCGTCGGAAGTGATGCTCTTCGGAGCTCTCTTCTCCACCCTCATCATCCTGCGGACGGGAGCCGCCCCCGGAGCCTGGCCGATCGGCATGGAAGTGCTGAACGTCCCGCTCGCTACGCTGAACACAATGGTGCTGATCACCTCTTCGGTGACCATCATCATGGCCTGGGCGTCGTGCAAGATGGGCCAGCTATCCAAGTACAAAATGTACATGGCTCTGACCATCCTGCTGTCCTTCGGCTTTCTCGTGATCAAGTACTTCGAGTACAGCGCGAAGTTTCACCACGGTCTTTCGCCGGCGACGAACACCTTCTACGCGATCTACTTCGCCATGACGGGCTTGCACGGACTGCACGTCATTGGCGGAATTATCGTGAACGCGTACCTGCTCGGACCGGGCACGAAGTTGTGGCACACCAATCAGGAACAATT
>CAZZHG010000040.1:0-42898 GCA_964653655.1 uncultured Pseudobdellovibrionaceae bacterium | reverse complement strand
CGCGGGGCGTCTTCCGCCGGAGGGCGCTCAGCCTACTTTGGAGCTCTATACGCTTGCCGATCGGCCGGTGCTGGGCGCGTTTCACGGAGATAGCATTCGGCTCGGCGGTTTTTCGGGCCTGTGCCACTTGGGTAAGTTCGAAGGACGGGAACAGTTTCTCGCCGTTACCGATCGGGGCCCAAATCCGGAGCCGGTCTCGATCAAAGGAAGGAAACTTCGCCCCTTCTTACTTCCGAGACTTCAGCCACGGTTGGTGAATTTTGAAATCGACGGCCGGGGCTCTTTGCGTTTTCTCTCGGCCACGGGCCTCACGGACACGGACGGAAAAGCGCTCACCGGGCTTCCGCCGGGAAAAGAAAAAATGCCCCCGGGTTTCACCACGGAGCCCGCGGCGGATGCGGATCTGAAACCGCTCGCCTTCGATCCGAAGGGACTCGACGTCGAAGGAGTCGCTTGCGGCGATCAAACCTACTGGATGGTGGAAGAGTACGGCCCCACTCTGGTGGAAGTCTCGAAAGAGGGTAAGTGGATCAACCGATACATTCCGGAGGGCGGCCGCGAAGCGGGATTGGTTGGAACCGAAGCCCTGCCTCGCCGGGTGGGCCGCCGCCGGCTGAACCGCGGCTTCGAAGGCGTCGCGGTGGACGGTAACCGCGCTTACCTGTTTTTGCAGAGTGCTTTCGACGAGAAATCCCGCTGGCTTCCGGTCTACGAGTTTGATTTGAACACGCGCAAGGTGACGGCGGAATATCTCTATCGGCTCGAGCCCAACGGGCCCGATAAAGTCGGCGATGCGGTAGCCATCGGCGGCGGGAAAGCGCTCATCGTCGAGCAAGATTCCAAAACGGGGAAACAATCCTTCCATCGGATCTACGAGCTCGACTTCAGCGGAGCGACCAACGTACTCGGCATCGACTGGGACTTGATGGCCGGGCCTTCACATGCGGAATTTCGTCCCGCGAAAAAGCGGCAGGTCGCCGACCTCGTGGCGCTCGGCTACGACTTCGCCGAAAAGGTGGAGGGAATCGCTCTCGTCGACCGATCCACGCTCGCCGTGATGCATGACGACGATTTCGGCATCCACAGCGACTCCCGTACGGAGCCTTCGGGGGCCCGCGTGGATCCGCAGTCCCGCATCGTGCTGGGGCTCATCCGTTTGCCCGAATCTCTATAGAGTCTTGGAAGGGTTCGGCGCGAAGACCTGGTAGTTGTCCCGCGTGAGCACCATCCGGTGGGTTTCGCGGACGAAAGCCACGAAGGGATCTTTTTCGGAGTAGAGGACCGGGGAGAGGTAGCCGTGATCGATTGTGTGAATGGCAAACACCAGATCGTGAAGGCTCAGGTTCTTTTCGTAGTACCGCCGGTAAAAGTCTTTCCCCTGGGACACGGTTCTCATCCAGGCGGAGTTGGAGCCGGGCCGCATGGTCGTCAGCAGGTAGCCGGCGGGAAATTCGTAAAACACGATTTTACCCTTGGGGTTTTCGAGCAGGTGGATGTCGCGGGTGATGTCGGCCAGGTACTTCGCTTTTTCGGGCGTGGTGACGAGGCCCGCGAAGGGGCCCGACTCGATGGGGGTCGATAGGCGGCTCCACTCTCCGTCGCAGTAGAAAGACTGCCCCTGAAACAGAAACAGCACGAGTCCGCCGAGGGCGACCGCCCGGGAAGCGAGAATCGGAAAGCTCGGGCCGGGAAGTAACGTGTCCACCGCTTTGAAATAGAAATACGCGCTCAAGATTCCGCCGCCCCACATGCCCACGATGAAATTGGCCGGGCTTCCCGAGCTGACCCAGGCCGTGGTGATTCCCGCCGCAAGAAAAAGCATCCAGGCGCGCAGCAGTTTCCGGTCGGGGCCGGGAGCCAGCAGAAAAAATACCGGAGCGGCGAGAGAAAAGTTCGTGAAGACCCAATTCGACGGAAAGATCCAGTCCCGGTAGGCGAGAAACTGCAGAAGCGGAAACGAGATTAAGAGCGCCGCGGCTCCCGTCGGACGTTTGCTTCGGAAATAATAGGCGGCCGCGAGCAGCACGAACGAAAGCGCCGATAGCCAGGCGCTTGCGTTGGCGACGATAAATTTCGCGACATAAGCGAGCTTGGTGAGCCCGCCCCCGTTGTGGTGGGCGTGCCAGCTATAAAGGAAAGACTGCGCGAGTCCCCCGCCCGCCCGATAGAGCATTGGAACGAAAAGTAACGCCACGAGCCCGTGGGCGAGAAGAGCCGTGCCGAAGCGTTTCCGATTCTGGCGGATGCCGAGATAAAGAAAGCCGAGCCCCGCGATAGCAAGTGGTGGATAGCAAACTTGCGCGAAGGCAAGGGCGACGCAGGCGATGAACCAGGCGCCGGACAATTCCAGAAAAATGGCCGCCGCGAAGAGTCCACCGCCGAGCGTGTTGTAACTGAGAGCCGGAATGTTCAGCGGGATGAAAGCGAGAGCGACCAGGGAAGCGGCCGCCGCTTGGGAGCCCTTTCCAAAGCGGCGCAGAGCGAAGTAGGCCGTGGCGCCAATTCCGAGGGCGAAAAGGAAGTAGAGAACGCGCAAGAAGTAGAGAATCCCTTCGGTGCCGAATCGCTGGAAGTACGGTTTCACGAAAGGCAGCAGGACGAGCACCGCGGTCTGGTTGACGAATAGCTCGTCGAGAAACGGGATATCGCCGCGCAGAAAACGCACCGCCATCGCGGCGTAGTAGGCCTCGTCGGTGAAATCGATGCCGTAACGGAGCCGCACGAAAACGAGCCCGGCGAGAGCCAGCGCCGCGAAGGGAAATAGGGGGCGGAACCGTGTCATGGGTTCCCATTATTCCACAGCTTTTCCCGCCGAGGGCTCCTATAATCCCTCTATTCCATGACTCGCCTCATCGTTCGCCATCAGAACCTGCTTACCTGCGTGGCCTTGGTGGCGTGGGTTTTGTTCACGTTTGACGACGTGGTGTTACGGGGTCTCAATCTCGCCTTCGCGGGGCTGGATACCGGCGTCCCGAATGACGATGCGAAGGTGCTTCTCTATCCGTTCTTCGATCACTTTCTGACCACCGTAAAAGAGTCCGGTCGGATCGATCCGTGGAATCCCTACATCTGGGGCGGAACGCCCGCGATCGGAAATCCAAATGTTCCCTTCAACGCTCTTCTCTACGGGCTTTTTCACCTCTCCAAACCGGATTTTCTGCTCGCGATGAATTGGCATCTGGTGCTGGAGTTCGTCCTTTGCGCCGTTGGTCTCTTTCTGCTCTGCCGAAAGCTGGGGCTCAGCTGGTGGCAAAGCGTGCTCGCGCCGCTACTATGCGTTCATTCGGCTTCGGCGGCGTGGCTTACCAATACGTTCTGCGTCTTCTTTCACTGGGCGGTAATCCCTTGGGCGCTCTTGATCTTGATGACCCGCGAGCGAAGAAGTTCCTTCACCACCGTCGTGTTTTTGGGCGCGCTATTCTATTTTCAGATCACCTACGGCCAGGCGCAGATGACCGTCTATACGGGTCTCTTTTTGTTCGCTTGCGCCGCTTGGATCTTCCGCGAGTCGCTGGGACGGGGATCGCTTAAGCCGCTCGCGCTCGGCTATCTGGCGGGGGCGGCGCTTTCTCTTCACTACCTTCTGCCGCTCGCCGAGTTTCTCGCTCACGCGGCCAAGCGCTCGCCCGAAGGCATTGCCGCGACGGCGGCCCGGTTTCAAGTTTCCGCTTCTTACTTGGTGAACGTCCTTCTGCCGCGTTTGTTTTGGGCGCCGGTTCCCTGGTGGCCGGTTTGGACCGACGGATGGTCTCCGTGGGAATCTTTCCAGGTTTCCATCGGCCTCAGCTTCGGCCTGCTTGCCCTGTTCGGCTTTCGAAGGCTTTGGAGGCCGTCACCCGACGCGCCTTTCGTCCGCCGTCTGCAATGGATGGGGCTTGGTCTGATTCTTCTCAACACCACCCTTTGGGGCGGTGAGCTTTTGGTGGCGCTCCATCTCGGCTCGGCGATTCCCTACTCGCGGCTTACGCAGTTTCTTCTCTATCCTCTGCTTTTCTCCGCGCTGGTAGGCGCGAAGGATGCTTTCGCAAACCGCCGGGAGCTGGGCAAACTCTTTGCGCTTTTTACGGCGGCGCTCGCGGCGTTGCTGCTTTTGTCCCGCGAGTTTTCTCCCTTCGCCAGGCATTTCTTCGAAGCGGCGGCTCCCTTTTCCCGTTTCACGCCGGAGTCCGCGCCCGCTTTGGCTCAGGATTTCGTGGCCGCCCATCGGCCGGCCCTCTCGGCGGTCCTCTTGGGCGCGGCCCGGGGCCTTGCCGCTTCGCTCGCGCTACTTGCTCTCGCGGCTGTTCTGTTTCATCGTCGATACGCGCGCTTGGTTCTCTTCGCTTCGTTCTTGCTAGTTGGACTCATCGATACCGTCGATTTTTTCAAGTCCCATAGGCAGCGAGGGACGGAGGCCTATCCTTACACGGCCTCGCTCGCGCCCACTAACCCGCTCTTGGATGCCCTTCACGTGGGGGATCTCCAGAATTTTCTCTTCAGCACCTACACGGGATGGATGGAGAGCGAGACGGGGCTCGCTCCCAATTTGAATGCCGTCTCGCGGGTGCCTTCGGTGAACGGCTACACGAGTTTCGTTTTGAAGGGCAACTCCGTGCAACCTGACTGGTACCGCGGCAACTGGGGATATCCCTTCTCCGAGCCCGTGGCCCGATGGCTGTCGATAAGGTATCTGCTCATTGCACCCGGCTCTGAGGCTCCGGCTTACGCGAACCGGGAGCTTGCGAGCTTTCGGGGTTATCGGCTGATGGAATTCCCGGACGCCTTGCCTCGGTATTTCTTTCCCAGGAATTTTCCCGGTCCGAGCTATGCCCCGCCGGATAACTGCGCCGCGAAAATTCTCTCCCAAAAGGGAAGCGAGATCCTTCTCGAAAACTCCTGCGCCCGAAACGTCGATTTCGCTTTCTCCGCGCGGAACTATCCGTGGTGGCGCGTGCGACTGGACGGAAAATCCGCCAAGGCCTTTCGCGCGGATCCGGGGCACGAAGCGATCTCCGTGCCGCCCGGTGTCCACCGGTTCGAGCTCATCTGTTTGCCGCTCACGTGGTACCTCGGCATCGGGCTCAGCTTTTTGACGGCGATTTCACTCGCGGCCGTCGCTTTGCGTGAAGCCCGCCTGCCGCGGCTCTTCACGGATCGGCGGATCGCCGAGGCGTCGTAGTGACTCTTGTTAATGCCTAGTGAACCCATCCGGCCCGCTCTTCGAATAATTGCCTAACCTGAAAGTATCCAATTGAAAGGAGAGCTCATGCGTTCCCGTCTGGTGGCGATTTCGGCTTTGGCTTGGTTACTCAAGACGAATTCCCTCGTGGCGGCTTGGGTGCCCGATCATTTCGACCTTAGGGAAATGACTTCCGCTTTTCCTCCGGTGACGCTTCAGCAAAATTGCGGCGGCACCTGGGCGTTCTCGACCATCGACACCATGGCGATGAATATTGCCCTGCGCGAAGACAAGGTCGTCGCGCTCAGCGCGCAGCACATCGTCTCGTGCAATCCCCAGGGACTTCAGTGTTTCGGGGGCGGCTATCCGCAGCTCGAGATGATGGTGGATCCGGGCGCCGTGCTCGAACGGGATTTTCCGTTCACGAATCAGGCGGCGCCGTGCCCCGAGAATCTTCCGGTCTACGGCAGAGCGAGCCGAGTTGGGCGAGTGAAAGTGGAGGCCGGCAGCAGCTTGCCCACCGACCGCGCTTTGAAGGAAGCCATCTTCACGTACGGCCCCGTGCTGGTCGGCGTGAACGCGAGCCAATGGTCCGGATACACCGGCGGAATTTTTCAGAAGTGCAAAAGCGGCGGCCAGCCCAATCATCTGGTGAATCTCATCGGGTGGGACGATAACGGCGGCTTTTGGATCGCCCGTAATACCTGGGGCCCAAAGTGGGGCGACGGGGGCTACATTCTCATCCCCTTCGGCTGCGGCGGAATGGGCGAATTTGCTTCCTACTTGGAGTTCTAACTTCCCGAAGTCACAGGGTTTCCGACGACCGGGTGGGCTTGGAACCCGGGTTTTTGCTATATAGGCGCCGTTTCCCCGTCTTTTAAGGAGAACGGTAATGCGCCTGATCTTGGCTCTCTTGGTCCTAGTGTCCCTCAGTTCGTGCACCGAAGAACGTGTGCCCGCCGCGCCCAAGGGTAAGAAAAGAACCGAGGTTCCTTCCACCATTCCCGATGAGCCGGCCGAAGAGCGCCAAGCTTGGGTTCCCAAGGAAAGCGACATCGTGGGCACGTGGAAGAAGCCTTGCTCTCCGTCTCCCACGGACGCGACGAAATCGATTCGCCAGACGATCCAGTTTCCCGGCGATCACCTTCTCATCGAGACCGAAATTTTCTCGGATACGGTTTGCGGGACCCGCGCCGAAGTCAAAAATCAGGATTTCATCTGGGAAGACGGCTGGAACCCGATTGTCCCGCAGCTCGACGGTAACTTCGTGACGGGGTGGCAAAGTCTCTTCATCGACGAGACCGATCGCGATAACCGCATCCTCTACGAAACCCATGCCGTGCTCGTGGAAGAAGCCGGCAAGCGCGTTCTGTACATGCAGTGGACCACCGAGAAAACGGTGTCGCTCACGCGCAAATTCGATCGCTTCGAAGTAGTGCCGGAATAAAAAAGGCCGACCCTCCGGGGAGGATCGGCCTTCTTCGTAACTTACCAACTTATTTTAGTTGCCGCAGTTGAGGCGGATCGTGCCGCGCACGGTGTTCAGCTTCATCCACGACTGGTCGAGCTCATCCATGTAGATGCCGAGCGAGAAGCCGTTGGACGGGGAGTTAATCGAGTACATGACGTCGGCCGACTTCGCGATCGCTTCGAACGTGGGGCGCGCGAGCTTGAACTGGCCCTTGGTGTTCGGATTGCGGGAAAGGATCGAAACGCGCACGCGCTCGATGAGGTCGTAGTCGCCGCTGTTCTTCGCGAGCGTCTTAACGGACGTGAGAAAAACCGAGTACTGATTGCGGCGCGCCTTCACCGCATCGGACGCCTGCTCGGCGCATTTGTAATGATCGGCGTGAGCGGAAACCGCGACGAAGAGAACGAGAAGAGACAACGCTTTCATGAAGCACTCCTAAGGAGAATTGCGAAGGAGTGGCGCGCTTCTGGACCCCCATTACGCCCCAGCCCCCTTACCATGCATTGCGTCGTAATTAAGTTTGGCGCAACGTGTTGTCAACGACGCCAAAAGACACGATGCGTCAAATGCGCAAAAGGTGATAGGCACCTTTTGCGGATCAGTCGCCTTCGCTGAGTAGTTCGGTGCACTGGTTGAAGCTCGGGCCGTTCGCGCGCGCGATCGTGGGAAACTTTCGCGAAGGGTAGAAAACGTAGGTAAGGTCGCATTCCCGCTTCGTCCAACCCGCCATGTAGGGCTTCACCCGGAACTCCACTTTGCAGAAGAGAAGACTCGTATCCCGGCCGGAGAGGATTTTCTGAGTGCACTGAACGGCGGGGGCGCCGTTCTTGTACAGAACATGCGCTTCGTTCTCGCCTTCGTTCACGGTATCCGAAACGAGGGCGTCGATATCGGAGGCGACCGCCTTCTTCACAGCCCCCATCTTCTGGGCGGAAAGTTTGGTTTCGGCGGCGGAGGCAGCGAAGGTGACGAGGGCGAGTAGCGCGAGCGCGGAACGAATCATGGAAAACTCCTTGTGATGGGATCGGTGGCTATCATTCGCGTCGCGAGGAATCAAGGTCCTAAGTAATCACGCGAGCGGCAGGTTCGACTCGGCCTTCGTCCATTTGTCGTGGGCGTCGATGAGCTGGGCCATCTCGGATCCGACGAGACCCGTGCCGTAGGCCTGAACGAAGGTGCACGCCGCGTAGCCGTTCGACTGCTGCTCGTAATCCGAAAGCCACTCTTCGAAGTCCTTCTCCTCCTCGGAGGATTCCCTCGGGTAGGACGGGGGGAGGCCAAGCTTCAGACGCCAGGGTTTCGGCGTGAGTCTCGCGCGGAAACACTTCTGCTTTTCACAAAGCTTCACGTAAAGCGGATCGGAGTTGAGCTCTTGCAAGAGCTTTCTCGTCTCGGCCGCTTCGGGCGAATAGTGATCGTGAGTCAGAAGAAGGCGCAGGCCTTTCGCCGTTTGGTACAGCCGCCCCGAGGAGTGGGGCCGGCTCTTGAAAAAGGCTTCGAGCGTTTCCATCATGTCGCTTTCCCGCCGGCTCCGGGCGCCCTTTCGGCTCGGGCGCTTTCCCGCGAGCCACAGAATGGATTCGAGAAAGCTTCGTTCGTTCGTTCCATCGATATCGGCGAAAAGAATTTCCGGAGAGTTGAGAACGAGGGCTCCGTACCGGTTGCGGGAAATGGCGTAGAGAGGCTTTCCCGGCTCGCCCTTTTCCTCCAACAACTCCTCCCTCAGCGCGTCGCCGTCGTAACCGTAGTGCCCGAGCTCGGTAATCTTCTTCGTGCGCACGCGGTCGGCAAGTTTCACGATGGCTTCCTTGGCGAGCTTCTTCGCCTCGTCCTTACTGATGTCGGACCCCATCCACTTTCTTAGGTGCACGACTCCGTACTTCGGAAGGTCGACGTTGGTCTCGGCGAAGGCCCAATATTTCAGAAAGCGCATTGGGAAATGTTACGCCGAAACGGATCGGCAGCCTCGACCCGCGGCGGCTCAGGGACAGAAGGGGGTGTCGTCGTAGCCCAAAGTTCGGGGGAAGGTCGGCGGCATTCGAAAGAGCTCATAGCCGGAGTCCGACCCGTAAGGCGTGCCGCCGGCGTCCAGAATCCATTGCCGATAGCCCGGGCAATCGGCTTCTTTTCTAAAGAGCAGGACGGCTTTGAAGTCTTTTCCCTCGAGGGCCGCCACCCTTTTTTGAATGTCCCGGGGGCTTGGGGTCAGGTGGACCCACTTCAACGTGCGTGACAGCAAGCGGGAATCGGAATCGTCGACGGAAAGGGATCTCGAGAACACCACGTCTTCGTACTTCGCCGTCTTCCGGATGAGACTCAGGCCGTCGACATTGGGTTTGAGGCTCGGCGGAAATAGTTTCGGAAAAGTTTCGTGCAAAGGCACGAGGTACCAGACCGCGATTAGAAACGACGCGACGGCCAAGACATTTCGGATCGTGGGCGTGAGCTCAGCCGACTTGGCGAAGGCCTTGTCCGTCAGCGAAACCTCGGGACTCTTTTCGGGAGCGGCGCTTTTCTCCCGCAGCCAGGCCCCTAGAAATTCGGCGGAGGCTTTGACCGGACCTAAAGCCAGGGCGGGAACGAAAACGAAGGGAAGGAGCGAAAACGGGATCAGGTACTTGAGTACGTTGAAGGCATGAATCTCGGCATGGTTTCTCAAAATGTAGGTGTGAAGCACGCACGATACGGAAACGATCAGACCGAGAGAGAAAACCGTGCGCACTCCGGCCGGAACCTTTCCCCATTTTCGATAGATCAGCGGCGTCAGGAGCAGGAAGGCGAGCGAATAGATCAGAATCTTGGTAGCGCTCGGACCGAACTGCGGCCCCATGTACGCATAGCCCCAGTAGTAGTCGGTCCAATGGAGGAAGTCCTTCCAAGCCACCGGAGTTTTGAGATTGGTGCGCTCTAGGAACTTGTAATAGAGCGGCATCCAAGCCGAATTGGCGGTGAGTAGCAGGCAAAATACGGAAATGGCGCCGCCGATCCCGCTCAGCAAATCCCTGCAGGCGGGAACCGCCTTGTTCAACCGGAAGGGCCGGATCGGAAGCACTCGCTTGAGGATCAACCCAACGGAAATGAAAGCGACCAGGTATTCGCACATCAGCCCTGCCCAGCAGGCGAATCCTTGCAGGATCCAAATCCAGCGGGCCGGCTTTTTCTGCAGATCCCGGATCGCTTCCAGAAGAAGTAGCGCGGTGAGTGGAACGAGCGCCACCGTCTCGAAGAGGTAGGTGTTTTGATACCAGTACATGGGACCAGGCAAAAGCAGCGCGAAGGATCCCGGAACGAGGGAAAGGAGCGTCGCCGCGGGCAGCCCGAAGGCGAGGTGACCGTGAAGACAGACGAATGCCAGCGCCGACAAGAGCAGCGCGAGAACCAGCTGCCAGAAGTGCGACAGTCTCGACAGATTCTCCGGCTGGTAATCTTCGCCGAAGAATCCCACCAGGTAACCGGCCAGGTACGCGCCCGAGGGGTACGAGGTGTAGACGCGTTCCTGGTAAAACGTGCCTTTCTCGACGGAATTCACCGTGTACGGCAGGCCGAGCCAGTGACTCCAGACTCCGTCGCGCCGCCAGTTCTCCATCCAAAGAACGGGATTCGAGAGCGAGTCCCAGTGGCGATCGTCATGGTAGTAGCCCATCCACGGCGCGCGCTCGTTGACGGAAATGACAAAGCACCCCGTAAGCCATGCGGCGATCAGAAGGGCGCAGAGCAGAGTCGCTTTACGGTCGGGGCGATGGCGCGCGGGGGTTTTCAACTGCTAGGAATTATAGAATAGACCCGCATCCGTCGCGGCTAGTCATTTTGAGTCATCCCGGTTGCTTACCGGATCGCACCGTGCCTCGTTCGTTTCGGATTTCTTGGCGGAGGATCGCGGTGATTTGCTCTATAATGAATATAGAGGTTCACTCCTCGGCCCCGTCTTTCCTCTTCTTTCCCTAACATCGGCAGACAATATGAAAACCACCGCTGAATCCAAACCCTTGCTTGCTGTCTTGGGCGGTACGCCGGCTTTCGAGGAGAATCTGTGCATCGGCACTCCGAACGTCCTCAACCGGAAACGTTTTCTCGAGTTGGCCAACGAGGCGCTCGATAACCGCTGGCTCACCAACTTCGGCCCGCTCAACCAGAAACTCCAGAACGAGATTTGCCGGGTCACGGGCGCGAAGTATTGTCTGGCCGTCAGCAACGCCACCGTGGGGCTCGAGCTCGTGACGCTCGCTCTCGGGTTGAAGGGCGAGGTGATTCTTCCTTCCTTCACTTTCGTTGCGACCGCGCACGCGCTCAAACGCGCGGGCCTCACGCCCGTCTTTTGCGATGTGGATCCGGTTTCCCATTGCCTCGATCCGAAAGCCCTACGCGCTCTCATCACGCCGAAAACCTCGGCCGTTCTCGGGGTGCACCTTTGGGGTCAGATCGGTCCCGACGCCGATGAGATTCAGCAGATTTGCCGCGAGAAAAAGATCGCCCTCGTTTACGACGCCGCTCACGCGTTCGGCTGCGGCGGCCCGGGTGGGACGCTTTCGCGCCACGGAGACGCCCAAGTTTTCAGTTTCCACGCGACGAAGTTCATCAATACGTTCGAGGGTGGGGCGATCACGACGAACTCCGAGGAAGTGTTTCAAAAGGTAAAGCAGATGGCGAACTTCGGTTTTGCCGGCCTCGATCATGTCACCGGCTGGGGAACCAACGCGAAGCTGAACGAGATCAGCGCCGCCATGGGCATCGCCGAGATCGAACGGATGGAGTTCATTCTCAGCGCCAACCGCGCCAATCACGGCCTATACCGCAAGACGCTCAAGGTGAACGGGATCCGGATCCAGGAGCCGACGGCGGATTCCAACTTTCAGTACGTGGTCGCGGCCGTCGAGGCGGACAAGCTGGGCCTTTCCCGGGATCAGGTCCTGCAGGTGTTGTGGACGGAAAACGTTCTCGCTCGCCGGTATTTCTATCCGGCCTGCCACCGCATGGAACCGTACGCCTCGGACAAAACCCTCAAGCGCAACCCGCTCCCGAACACCGAAAAGGTTGCCGCCGAGGTTCTAGTTCTTCCGACGGGAGAAACGATGGGCAGCGAGAAGATCGAAAGAGTTTGCCGAATCCTGCAGACGGCGGCCAAACCGGAAATCGCCCGTCAGATACGCGAGCTTCTTCCCGCGACGCTTCCCTTGGGCGTTCTCTATACGCCCGAGTCGCTTCGGGAAGGCGCTCATCGCGCGCTTGCTCAACCCCAGCGCAAATCCGCCTAAACGCTTTCACACTCTGGATGCTACATGAGTAAGTTCCACGTTTCGGTGGCGATGATCACCTACAATCAGGCGCCCTACATCGCCAAGGCGATGGAGAGCGTGCTTCGCCAGAAGACCGACTTCGACATCGAGGTCATCGTCGGCGACGACGCTTCGAAGGACAAAACCGCCGAAATCCTGAAGCAGTTCGAAAAAGACAAGCGAGTGCGCTTGCAGCTGCGCACGAAGAATCTGGGCGCCAACGGAAATTTCACTGAAGTGTTTCGAGCCTGCACGGGCAAGTACGTCGCCATTCTGGAGGGGGACGACTTCTGGGTCGACGACAGTCGCCTTCAGAAGCAAGTCGACTTCATGGAGCGCCATCCCGATTGCGCGGTGGTGGGTTCGCGGGCCCGCATCGAGCGCGATGGCGTGGCGGTCGGTTCCATACCGAGCGACGAGCACCTAGCCCTGGTGAAGGAAAAGGCGACGGGCGAGGATTTCCTGAAGCTTCACTACATCCACACGAGCGCCATTCTCTACCGCAACGTACTTCGGGGGGAGCTGCCCCCCAACTATTCCAGCGTTCTCTACGGCGACCGCCTTCTCGTCTTGCTCCATGCCCGGCACGGCTGGATTGGTTTCATTCCCGACACCGTGTCGGTCTACCGGCAAGTCGCCCAGGGAATTCTAGTGAGCCGAAGCGACATCGATCGGGCGAAAGCCGACGTCGGATTCTACGAGAACGTCGGGCAGTTTTTCGGAAAGGACTACTCGGCCGCCATCAACGCGGAGAAGGTGGGCTACCGGATCCACTTGATCCAGCTCCTGGTGGACGCGGGCAGATTTGAAGAGGCGCGGGCTCAACTCGGTAAGCTCTGGAAGGACGATCGGTCGGGGATAGCGTTGGGCCGGTTCGCCAATCTTAACTTTCGGGTACTTTTCCCAAAAGTCTTCTCGACGACTAAGGCCCTCAAACGGGCCGTGCTCGGCTAGCGTGCTTTCTTGGCGGCGACGAGGGCGACGATTCCGCCGACGGTGCGGAAGGCGGGCGATTCCATGTCGGCTTCCGTGATCTCGATGCCGAACTCGGACTCGAGGCTCACGATGAAGTTCATGATGCCCATGGAGTCGATGTGGCCGCTATCGACGTAATTGAAGGCATCCGGGTTGGATGTGGCCGGCAGCTTGCTCTTCTTCTCCAGAAAACCAACGACGAGCTCGCGGATACGATCGGTCTCGGAAACTTTTCTTGCCGCTTGAGTCATGATTTCGCTCCTCCGGCCCGTCTGACGAGTCTGGGCGCGCGCCGATCGCCCCCTACCTTGTGCCACTGGCCGTCCGCGGCGGATTCCGACATCGCCTCCAGCCACTGAAGTCCCTCGAGGGCCAGCTCGGCGCCGAAAACTTCCCCCGGCTTCCAGCTGCCGTTCGCTTTGAATTGGTGGAGGGCCTCGAAGAGGTCGGCGTACAGATTCGCGAAGGCCTCGAGGAAGCCCGCCGGATGGCCCGCTTTGAACCGGTTGTAACGGGGCAGGTTGGCCACGAGAAGCTTCGCCCCCCGTTCCAGAATTTCCACCCCGCCGTCGGACCGGGAATACCGGAGCCGCTCCGGCTCCGCCTGAGCCCATTCCAACGAGCCCGCCGTTCCGAAGATTCTCAGCCGCAGGCCGTTCCGGTTACCGAGCGCCGATTTGCTGAACCACACGCCGCCCTCGACTCCGCCCTCAAAGCGGCAGAGGCAATTGACGTTGTCGATGACTCCGCTGAGCCGTCCGAAGGTGCCCTGAGAGGAGATGACTTCGACGGGCTTTCTCCCGAGAAGATAGAACAACAGCTGATGCAGATGGACGGCGAGATCGAGGTGTATCGTCGGAACGTTCCCGTCCTTGAGCCGCCACGCCTGGGGACTCGGAGCTTTCCCCTGGGCGTCGGTTCTCTGGAATCCGTCCTGGGGCATCTCCACCTGGAAGTGGGTCAGAGTTCCGATCGCGCCGTCCTCGATGAGGCCGCGCATTTCGCGCACCATCGGATACCCGGAATAGTTGTAGGTGACGGCGAGAAAGCCTTTCGCCCGGTCGCGGGCTTCCCGGATCCTCTCTATTTCCTCGCTGCTTGCCGCCAAGGCCTTTTCGCAGATGACGGCAAACCCCTGCTTCAAGCATTCGACGGCCATTTCCGCGTGATCCGGCGTGGGGGTGAGCAGTACGACGGCATCGACCCGGTTCTTCTCGCCCTTCAGTAGCGCGCGCCAGTCACGATACGTCCGGTCCGCGGCAACTGCGTAGCGCTTCGCGGTTTCCTCGTTTCGGCCCTTGTCCGAGCTGAAGCAGCCGGCTTCGACCGTCCAGAGGTTGTCCATCCGGCAGGAGACGTAGTGGGCGTAACCAACGGCCGATTGGGCCGAGCCGCCGATGAAGGCGAGTTTGAGGGGAAAATTTCGGTTCGAGGGCATTCGCGACTCCTCTAGCGGTTCTGTTCCGCTTTCCAGACGTCCGGCAGCAGACGTTTCATGGTTTTTCCCATCTCGTTCTTGGGCAATTCCTTGAGAAAGAGATACTTGCGCGGCTGCTGATAGTCCGCGAGCAGACTTGCGCAGTGATGCCTGAGATCCTTCGCCGTGATTTCCGTACCCGGCGCGGAAACGACGGCCACTCCGACGACCTCCCCAAGATTCTCGTCGGGAACCGGAAAGCAGGCGCATTCCGCCACCCCCGGGAACCGGGCGACGACCGCTTCGATGTCTTGAGGATAAATGTTTATTCCGCCGCTGATGACGAGCTCTTTCTTGCGGCCGAGATAGTAGAGATAGCCGTCCTTGTCGATCTTGCCGAGATCGCCGGTTCGGAAGTGCCCTTGCCACGTGGCTTGAGCGGTGGCCTCCGGTTGTTTCAGGTAGCCGCCGAAAATCATCGGAGTGCGGACGGCGATTTCCCCGGGCTCGTCGATCGCCGCCAATCGGTCACCTTCGGTGAGGATCTTGATCTCGACTCCCGGCGCGGGTTTCCCGACGGAGGTCAGCTTTTCGCGCTCGTTCACCACGTCGAGCGTCGAGGCGATGGCGACTTCGGAAGTGCCGTAACATTCGTGAAAATCGCACTCTAGCTTGGAGAGCAGCGTGGTTTTCAGGGAATTTTCGAGTTTCGCGGAAGAGGAGACGACGCTTCTCAGGGTTTTGAGGGCCGACGCGGTTTCGTTCGTGACGAGCTTTGCGATTTGAGCCAGCTGGGCGGAAACCGCGATCGTGAAGGTCACTCCGCGGCGCTCGACCGTTTTCATCCACTCGGAAGCTGAATAGCGGTGCATGAGTACGGAAGTGGCGCCAAGTACCATCGGAATCAGAAAGAGCCGCTCGGCGAGTGAGTGATAGAGGGGAGTGGCGGCGAGAATCACGTCGCCGCCCTTGATGCCGTACATCTCAATCGCGGCGTGGGCCCGGTTCCACTTCGTCGTTTGCGTGAGCACGATGGGCTTCGGGTTTCCCGTCGAGCCCGAGGTCATCGTCAGGATGAAAGGATCCGGCTCCTGACCGGTGAGGTAGGGCTTCCAGTCCAAAGAGGCGGCGCCGAGAAGCTTTTCCTTCGTTTGCGATCCCCCGGAGGCTCCCTCCGTCGAGATCCTCACTCCGGTAAGGAACGAAAAGTCCGGACCTTCGATTGCGGCCAGCGGCGCCGCCGTTCCGATCACGTGTTTCACCGAGCCTGCGCGAAAGGCGGTATGAATGGCGGCCGCGGGGAGCGTGGAATTGAGCGGCACCAGCACGGCCCCGATTCCGGCGGAGGCAAGCATCACGGCCGCGAAGTCGGGCCCGTTCGGCAGCAGCAAGCCCAGGGCGTCTCCGCGTCGCACGCCTTGCGATCCAAGCGCGGTCATCCAGCGCGCGGTCGTATCGGCGAGCTCCTTATAGGAGATCGCCGTGTCCTCGAAATAGATCGCGGTCTTGCCCGGGTTCTTCTGGGCATTGGCGAAAAATGTGGAAGCGAGCTTGGACACGGTTTCCTTTAGGGGAGCACTTTACGGAAGCGAAGGAAGGCCTGACTCTTCAGCCGAAAAAGCTGACCGGGCTCGGCGACGTAAACTTCGTCGTCTTTCGTATTGTGATTGAGCATCGTCTGGGCGCCGAGGAAGGTGCGATCCCCGAGGGTGATCCCGTGGGCGAGCGACGCGTTCACGCCGAAGAAGCAGCCCGTTCCGGTCTTGCAGCCGCCGGCGATGGAGGTTCCCGAGGTGACGTAGTTGTAGGGTCCGATGTCGCAGTCGTGGCCGATGTTTACGTTGCTGGCGATGAACGTTCCATCGCCGATGCGGCTACCGGCGTGGATGGACGTGAAATCTAGAATGATGCAGTTCTCCCCGATCGTGACGCCGTCGTTCCGGCGCACGGAGGGGTGAACGTACGTGTCGAGGCGGTAGCCCTTCTCTTTGGCTTGAAAGCTTCGCTGCCGGCGCAGCTCGTTCATGTCGTTGAACCCGACCGAAACGATGAGAGAGACCCGGTTCGGATCGAAAGTCTTCTCCACTTTTTCGAAGGGAACGATCGGCAGTCCGCAAAATTGCTTCGTGCCGGGCTCGAGACAGACTTCATCGACCGTGAAGCCGACGACGTCGCGATCGGTGCGCACGTAAGAGTAAAGCACACGCGCCATCGCACCGTTTCCGTAGATCAGAGTTTTCATAAGAGTGGCTGGCCGGGGAGGCCAGGGAGAGACTTGATTATTTTATAGTATCATGGACTTAGGCTTTGCTCCAGCGGCCTCAGGGAGCCAGCGCTACGCCTAGACTTTCGAGGGCTTTACGCACGTCGTCTTTGGAAACGTTCCTGTCCAGGGTGGTCTTGCCGACATTGGTGAGCAGCACGAAGGTGACCTTGCCGCCGGCGCTCTTCTTATCGTGCTTGAGGTAGTGGGAAATCCGGGCAAAGGAAAGTCTCGGGACCGTCGGAACGGGAATGCGGGCGAGGGCCTCGTCGATGACGCGCTGGCGCGCTTCCGTCAGGTGTCCCCTCAAAACCGAAATTCGCGCCGCCGCCCTCAGGCCCCAGACCACCGCTTCTCCGTGGCGGAAGCGCTTGAACTTGGTCGCGGCTTCGAGGGCGTGGCCGACGGTGTGGCCGAGATTCAAAAGAATGCGCCGGCCGTGAAGCTCCAGAGGATCCTGGCTGACGATGCGGGCTTTCCATTCGACGGACTTTCGGATGCACGCAGAAAGGACGGCGGTACCGCCGCCTTCCAGGATTTCGTCCTGATGCCGGGATAGAAGCTGGAAGTACTTAGCGTCGAAGGCGAGTCCGTATTTGATCATCTCGCCGAAGCCGCAAACTCTTTCCCGAAAGGGGAGTGTAGTCAGAGTCATTACGTCGCAGGCGACGAGACTGGGCTGGTGAAATACGCCGATTTGATTTTTCCCGAGCGGATGGTTCACGCCGGTCTTGCCTCCGACGGAGGAGTCGACCTGTGCGAGCAACGTGGTCGGAAAGCTCATCCAGCGGACGCCTCGCAAGTAGGTACCGGCGAGAAAGCCGGAAATATCCCCGATAACCCCGCCTCCGATAGCAATGAGCAGTCCCTTCCGATCGAGACCGCTTTCGATCATCTTGCCGTAGACCGGAAAGATCCCGTTGTAGTCCTTCGCTTTCTCGGTGGCCTGAATCTGGTGAAGGGTGACCGAGGCGCCGGCCGACGAAAGGCGGCTCTTCACTTTACCGGCGAACTTGGCTAGACGGCGGTCCGAGAGGATGAAGATCTTTTTGATCCCTTGCTTGGCAATCCAGCGGGCCACTTCGGGAAGAAGGTTCTCTCCCACGAGAACGTGGTAGTCCCTGGACGGTCCCTTGGCGGGAAGCTTTATGGCGATGCGGTTCATTACAAGATGAGGGCGTGGATGAAGCGGGACTTATCGAGCCCCATCTTCAGAAACGTGTTGTAGATGATCGGATACCCTTGCGCCGCGGCGATTACGATCGGCACGTCCGACTTGCGAAGCGTCTCGGGCAGCACGATTTCCTTGCCGAGATACTTTTTTCCCGTCATGGCCGGACGGTTATCGACGAAGAAGGCGACGTCCACTTCGCGGAAAAAGGCGGCCTTCTCGACGAGGTGCTTGGCAATCCATCCGGCGCCCCAGATCGCTACCGACTTGTACTTATGCCGGTCGGCGAGCGTGTGCCCGAGGCCGTACTTCTCGAGGGTCTTTCGGACGGTGGCTTCCGGCACGGGCCAGACTTCACCGATGCGCTGGCGGACGAGATCGTCCAGAAAGACGAGCCGCGCGCCCTCGTTCACGAGCAGTCCGTAGAGAACCACCATCGAGAGAAATGCCTGTTCTCCGATTCCGTCCTTCTTGAAGTTGGAGCTGACCTGGAAGTTGCAGCCGAGGAGGTTGTACTCCTTGATCCGATCGGCGAAATGCTTCACTTCGTCCAGGGTGCCATTGTCTTCCGTGAAGATGTACTTGATGGTCAGCCGCTCGGCGTTGGCCGCCGCGTACTTCTGGAGCGTGCCGAGGGACTCGATGAACTTGTCCTGTCCGCGGACCAGCTTGTAGGTGGCGACCGTACCGGCGTCGAGGCTCGAAGTCATTGCGATCCTGCCGTCCCGGAGCAGGCGTTCGAGAACCGGGGAGAACATCACGCCGTTCGAAAGTACCCGGTGCTCGGCGTTGGGAACGTTGTTCACCAACAGCTCGAGTCTTCGCTCGAACTCGCGATCCTTCAGGGGCTCGCCGCCGCCCCAAACGACGGTACCGCACGATTTGAGCGCGCCGTCCCTCAGGAAACCGTTCAGCAGGGAATCGATGTCGTACTGAACCTTCTTGCCGCCGTAGTAGAGGTCACTGCAGTAGGTGCAGTGGAGGTTACAGACGGAGTGGTACTCGCAAGACAGGTATTTGATGTCGAGCTTTTCGAGGGGGCCCCATTCTTTGAACTCGAGGAACGGGCACTGCTCGCAAGCGGACTTCTCGTCGGCGTTGATCTTGGAAAGCAGATCCTGTTTCGCCTTCAAAATTCCTTGGGCGAGATCCTTCACCTGGGCGGCCTGGGACGATTTGAAGATGACGACGTCGCCCCGCATTTCCCCGTCGACGAAGAAGCGCTTGCAGCAGGTGCGGACCTCGTCGGGAGCGAGAAAAGCCGAGTGGTGCAAATCGACGCAGCTCCAGGTCTTCTTCGAAATTTCCGCCGCGTAATCCGTGATCGCTTTCACCTTGGCGGCAGGATCGGTCTTTTCTCCCATGACTTTGGCGAAGCGGGCGGCGATGAGTTCGTACTGTGTTCTGTCGAGCGTGCCGGTCAGCGGCTCGACCGAGGAAAGGGTCTGCTTCCACGTCTGATGGAGCAGGCCGAAGAGACTAGCGGTCTCGTCCGCGCTGGAGGCCCGGCGCACGATCTCCCTCGTGCGGGTGGCGATGACGCCGATGATGCCCTTGCGATAATGGGGCAGGTGGCCCGACCACTCGTTCGGGGACATTTTCGACGCGTAGTCGCCGATTTCCTTCCATGCTCTCAGAAATCCGTTCACGTGATCGGCGGAAATCCGGTTCACGATGGAACCCTTGTGCACGCGCTTGTAGTAGAGCACTTCCTTCATCTGGCCGATGTGCTTCGCGTGCCAGTAGATCTTGAAAATGTAGTCGACGTCCTCATGGTAGCCGCCGGCGAACTTGAGCTTGTTCTCCGTAAGGAGCCGCTTCTTGACGGCCGTGTAGATGACCGAGCCGTCCATCCGGAGCGCCAGGTATTTATCGATGAGCGAGCGTCGATCGAGAGCCAGCAGAGTTAGGTCGCGGCGGCCGGGGGACTGGGCGTGGGGGAGCACTTCGGCGGTGGGATCGTGGGCCCAGTCGAATCCGACGGCGTCGAAATCGCTTTCGGCGATCTTGGTTTTCAAAGCTGAGAGAGCGTCGGGGTGCAGGAAATCGTCGCTATCGAGGAAAACGATCCATTCGCCCTGGGCCGCCTCGATGGCCACGTCCCGCGCGGGTCCGGGACCGGAATTGCGTGGAGTCCTGAGAAGCTTGAGATTGGGGTGACCGGCGGCGAGCGCCTGTACGATCTTAGGCGTCCGGTCCGTCGAGCAGTCGTCGACGACGAGTACTTCGAAACCGTCTTTCACCGATTGCGTGAGCGCGCTCTTGATCGCGCGCTCGAGGAATGGCTCGTTGTTGTAAGTGGGAACGATGACGGAAAACTGGACGTGAGCTTTGGCCATGGACGGGTTCTCCGTTGAGAAGAATCTTTGCTTGAGTTGGGAACTAGAGTGAGGGGATGGAAATGCTTAACAATAAGAATATCAGCCATTTCTGATGGCAGCAACCGAGGCGCGGCTAAAGCGGGAATATTCCTGGCATGGCGGGTCGGGATCTTCCTCGCGGGGATCAGCATAATAAGAAAGTACCCTTCCTCTTTTCGCTTCCGACTCGAACTTCCCCACAATGAGCCGCTCGAACTGGAAAAAAGATGGCTGGCGCGCGTTTCCCGCCAAGCAGCAGCCCAGCTGGCCCGATGCGGCCGGGCGCGACGACGTCTTAAGAAAAATTTCCAAGCTGCCCGCACTCGTTTTCGCGGGCGAAACCCGCGCCTTGAAAAGTGATCTCGCCGAGGCCGGACGCGGCAACGCTTTCGTGCTCCAGGGCGGGGATTGCGCCGAGGATTTCCAGGGCTGCCACGGGCCTTTCATCCACAACTTGCTCAACGTGATCTTGCGTGCCGCGATGATTCTCTCCTACGGCGGAGAAAAGCGGATCATCAAGATTGGCCGCATCGCCGGGCAGTACGCTAAGCCCCGCAGCTCCGACACGGAGAAAGTGGGCGGCAAGGAGATTCCCACCTACCGCGGCGACATGGTGAACGGCTCCGAGCCCACTTTGGAAGCCCGCACTCCCGATCCTCGCCGGATGTTGGAAGGCTATTTCCGCTCGGCGGCGACACTGAATCTGCTGCGAGCATTCACGAGCGGCGGCTATGCTTCTCCCGATCAGATCCAGCATTGGAGCCAGAACGCGATCGAAAATACACCGACGGGGGAGAAGTACCGGGATCTGGTTGCGGAAATTCAAAAGACGGTCAACTTTTCCCGCGCCATCGGCTTGGAGTTCGAGCAGCTCGCGGCCCGTCAGATCGCCCTCTACACTTCCCACGAGGCACTGCTTCTCGAGTACGAAGAGGCCATGACCCGGATCGATACGACGACGGGCGCGTGGTACGACACGAGCGCGCATCTGCTTTGGATAGGCGACCGGACCCGGCAACCGGGCGGAGCCCACGTGGAATTCCTTAGGGGCGTCGGAAACCCCCTCGGTCTCAAGGTCGGCCCGAATCACGACGTCGACGAGATAAAGAAGATCGTCGAAACGCTGAATCCCGCGAATGAGGCCGGACGCATCTGCCTGATCACTCGTTTCGGATGGGATAAAGTGGACGGACACATGCCGAAGCTCGTGCGGGCCATGCGTAGCGAAGGGTACGACCTCGTCTACATCTGCGATCCGATGCACGGTAACACCATCCTGAACTCGAATTTCCGTAAGACCCGCAAGTTCGACGATATCCGCAACGAGCTTCGCAGCTTTCTGCAGATCCACCGCGCGGAAGGTACCGTCGCCGCGGGCGTTCACTTGGAGCTGACCGGTGAGAAAGTCACTGAGTGCCTCGGGGGTTCCCGCAACCTCACCGACAAGCAGCTCGATCAGAACTACACGACCACCTGCGATCCTCGTCTAAACGTCGATCAGGTAGTGGATCTCGCCTTCGAAATGGCCGAGATGCTGAGCGATAAATCTCTTGCTTCTCCCCAGCCCCGTAAAGCCGCCGGCTGATTCCCACAAAAAGAAAACCCCCTCGCTCGTTAGAGGAGGGGGCAATCCAAGATTTTATCGATCCGGAACGCTTACTGCTGGGCGTTCACGATGCTGCGCCAGCGGTTGATGAAACCGGGCGCGCTCACACAAGAGATCTTGTCGATCGACGTGCCGTGGGCGGTCGTCGTTCGTCCGGGAATGCCCGTCGGGACTCCCGGGATCTTCGTCTCGTGAGAGGTCACTTCGATGGCGTGCGTGTTGCGCTTCAGCATGCACTTTTTCATCGTGGCAATCTGGGCTTTGTTGAACCACATGAGCGCGAGCTGAGTCTCGTCGTTGCCGAAACCGAGCCCGTAGTAAAACTCGAGCCGGTTATTTTCCACGAGGTAGCCGCGAGTTGTGCCCGCGAACACGTTCACGCCGACCAACATCAATCCAACTACTATCCACATCTTCATAAGGAACCTCCGATTTCCCGGGTATTAACACCGTGCGGCATGGTCGGCAAGATTCGTATATCCGCCAGCCAGCGGGCACCCTTCTAACACTAAGACAAACTGATTAAGTGTAGTTAGCTCGCATATTTAGCGGCACTGGGCTTGCACCTGTACGGCCCGGCCCTGTGTCTTGGGAGTGTGTTCAATGAGTCGTAAGGCCGTGGTGTTTGGATTGGTTTTGCTTGGTGTTCTGCCTTCGTTGGCGTTCGCCGGTTGTGACTATGCGGGGGTTTCCCCGACTCGCGCGGGCTCGCGCACCATCTATAAAGGTGTCGAGGGAGAGCTGAAACGGCAGTCCGAAGACGAGGCGGCGATTACCGCCGCCTTCCAGGCCGCTCCGAGCGGCGTGCAGGCTCCCAACTTTCTCTACCGGGCGCAATTTGAACTGGCCGTGGTCGAAATGATGGCCAAGGAACCAAATTTGATAAATGGAATCCGCAATGCTCTCGATCTCGCCGAGCACGGAGCCGAAGACGCCATGAAGGCGAGCGGCATCCGGGACAGCATCGCTCAGAAAAATATCGTGGGCGGCATGCTCGCCTCGTCCCGGCTTCTCTCCGCGAAACCCGAAGAGGTCGCCGCCGCTTTCAAAAAGACCGCGGAAGTTTACAAACCGGAAGCCACTTACATCGACGATCACGGCTGGGGGATGTTCTTCCTGGGCGTCGATACGATCGATCGGGCGAGGGCGCAAAATAACCCGGCACTCGAGCAGGCCGGGCTTGCCATGCTGAACGACCATAGGCTCGTCGAGGAACGGCTCAAGGGCGGTCCCAGCAAGGAAGTCGATGAACGCTGGAAAGCCGAGCTTCAGGCGCGCTTCGCTCAGATGTCGCTCCACTTCGGAAAAGATCCGCAGGCACTGGTCGCTTTGCGCGATCAGGCGAAGGCGGCGGTCGGAGCCGGCGGGAACGAAGACCATTTTCTGGGACTAGTTTCGCTGCATCTGGAATCGGGCCGGTCCATCCCCGATCTGGTGAAGGATCTCTCGGAGGTGAAGGCCGCGTTGGGCATTAAGAAGGTCGACTTGTCCGCCGAGCAATCCATCTGGGCGATCCGCCTGGCGCGGACGAAAAATATCGCCTTGGCGGAGGCCGTCGTACAGGTCTCGCAGGTCGTGGACGCCGAGGTGGGCTTGACGAAAACGTCGAAACCGGTGGTCGGCGCCTACAGCACCCACACCAGCTCTTATGACTTTCATCTGCACGGAAAAACCGGCGACGGTCTTATGTTGGCGTTGCTCACGTACACCGACTCGCAACCCGCTTACGTGATTCAGCAGGGTAACGCCGCCCTGAAAGCGGCCGTGAAGGCCCCCAATGATTACGGTGCTCCGAGCGAGGCGGAAGGCGCGTTGGCGAGAATGGTTCTCGAGCGCATGCGGTACTCGGCTCAGGGCCGGTACCTTGTATCTCAGGCCGTGGCGGCCACCGGTTCGAATTGAGGAGGCGGTAGTTGATTCGTCGGTTCTACATTTTGCTCGTCTCAATCGCGGTAGCGGCGCAGGCTTACGGCCGCACGGATTTTGACCGCATTCATTTGCGGGGCGAGTTGATCGTCGGAACCATCGCCGAGGATGCCGCTCCTTTCGTCATCACGGGTAAAGACGGAAAGCTCTCCGGAATCGACATCGATCTCGCGCGCAAGGCGGCCGAGGAAATGGGAGTCAAAGTTAAGTTCGTCCGCGGCGCCAAGACCTACGATCAGCTGATCGACCAGTTGGCGGCCGGCATGGTGGATATAGCGATAGGCGCGATCTACCCGACTCTCAAACGATCGCAGGCCGTGATTTTCACGGACGCCTACTGGTATGCCGTACCCGTTACCATTTTCAACCGGGTCGAGAAGGCCCGCCTTTCGCGCAAAAAGGAAGGCATGCAGTTTCTCAATGAAGCGGGCGTGCGCCTCGGTGTGTTCGGCAGCGCCGGTTCCATGCCCATCGTCTCCCAGCTCTATCCCAAAGCGGCCGTGGTCGCCTTCGACAACCGTGCCCAGATGCAGCCCGCTCTAATGAAGGGCGAAATCGCGGCCGCTTACGTCGACGAGGTGGAAGAGCTCCGGTGGAGGCAGTCCATCAAGAATATGGATCTGTTTCTCGGCATCGAGCGGGACGAGAAGCTCAAGCGCGAGGTGACCTTCGCGGTGAACCCGGCCGATCAGCAACTCTGGCATTGGGTGAATCGCTTTATCCGGGTGCAGGAACACTCCGGGTTTTTGAAATCCTTGCGTAAGAAGTACTTCGAGGGGGCGCCATGAGGTACGTAAAAGCCTTCCTCAGGCAGCTCCAGCGGCCCCGGGTAGTGGTGGTCAGCATCGCCCTCGGCGTGCTTTGCGGCCTCTATTCCCCCGTCGCGACTCATTACATGAGTCCCATTTCGACGATTTTCTTCGCGCTCCTCAAGATGTGCGCGCTTCCCATCGTGATGACGGCCGTCATTCTGAGCTTTGCCCGTCTTTGGAGCAGCGGTCACGTGATGCAGTACCTGTCGCGGGTCTCGGTGATTTTCGTCGCGTGTTTGATCGCGACTTCGCTTCTCGGCTCGACCTTGAGCATTCCCGTGAGCGATTACCTGCTCGGCGATCCTCATACCTTGGAAACGCTTTCCAAAATGATGCGGCCCTCGGGCGAGGTCGCTCAACCCAGCGGCAAGGCCGGAATAGTCGCCTTCGTCGTCGGCGTCATTCCGAAGAACATTTTCCGGGCTCTTTCCGAAGGAGAAATGCTGGGTGCGCTGCTGTTCGTGATTCTGCTCGGTATTTCCATCGGCATGAACCGTCCGGCCTCGCTGAAGGTGCTCTTATTGTGCATCGACGGTTTGAATGAGGCCTTTTTCCGGATGATCGGCTGGTTCACCTATCTCTTGCCCATCGCTCTTTGCTCGATCGTTTCCCAGATGGTGTCCAATCTCGACGGGGATTCCGCCGGAATCTTCGGGACTCTGTTTTCGTTCTTGCTGGGCGGCATCGCCTTTATGGTGTTTCTGCAGTTCACCATCGCGCGCTTCCTGCTTCAGATGTCGTGGAAGGATTTCTATTGCATGATCCGCGAGCCCGCGCTGATTGCACTGAGCAGCTCGAGCAGCCTCGCGAGCCTTCCGTCGCTTACGCTTGCCCTGGAATCGAAGGCTAAAGCGCCGAGATGGCTTTTGGATCTGATGTTGCCGGTGGGAATCACTTTCTGCCAGCACGCGACCGTCTTCTTTTATTCGTTTCTCGCTCTTTTCGTCGCAAAGGTTTACGGCATCTCGATCGGGCCGATAGAAATCGTTCTCATCGGCGTCGGCGCCTATTTGCAGTCGCTCGTCTCCGCCGGTCTGCCGGCGGCGGCCTCCGTCGGGTTTCTCGCCGCCGTGTTTCGCCCCGTCGGCATTCCCATCGAAACGATGGGAGTCATTCTGGTCGCGGTGCTGCCGCTCCTCGATCCGTTTCTGACCCTTGCGAACATCACCGGGCAACTCGTCTCGGTCTCCGCGATGCTTCGTCTAAAGACCGTCGATAAGACCGTTCCCGCCACGAAAGACGGCGAGGACGTGGATCCCGTCCTCGGAATCGACGTCTGAGTTTCCCGAGGCCCGTGGTGGTACTATTATCGGATGCGAAAATCCATCCTGGCTCTCGGCGTCCTCGGGTTAACTCTTCTTTCCGGGGTCGTTTACTCCGGCGTAGCGGACGAGATCGTGGCCGCGTGGCAAAACTTCGAAAAGAGCGCGGATGGTTGTAATCCCGCGTCGAAGTCTCCGGTGTGGGGCGAGCCGCGTTCGATTCTGTGCCACGCCCTGTCTCTCAAGAAGCTGCCCGACCTAGCCAAGTTTGCCCAACAAGCCGTCTTCGTCAGCGGCCCGCACAAGGACGCGCCCGCCTTCAACTCGACGAAAGACTTCGGTCACTACAACGCAGCCTTCGTGAACTGGGCCGTCGATAACGGCATTCCGGGAGGGGTTGCCACCTCCGCCGTGTACGATCGGATTCTGAAGAAACCCGTGCTCGATCACCTATCGACTCTCTACATACTGCAGTCCCGGCCGGCCGACTGGGAAGCGTACAAGAAGTTCTTTCAGGCGAAACTCGCCTCTCCCGAAGGCTTCCAATATGTGTACTCTCTGATGAGCGCGGTTCAGCCTCCGCCCGGCGCAAAACGGATCACCGATTCGGTCGCTCTCGCTTTCTGGGTTCGCCGTTCTATCGACGGTACGGCCCCGATATTTCAGAGGGGATTTGAAAAACTCGCCGTCGCCTACTCGCCGGCGGATCTCGAGCGAATCAAGAAGGAGTCCGGCCAAACGGTTCCTTCCGCTCAGCCGGTTCAGAAGAACCCGCCGCCGGTGGAAATCGCGAAGGAACAGGCGAAGCCGGCGCCTCCTGCGCCGCCCCGGAAGACCTTTCCTCAAATCAATCCGTCGAAGTGGCTGAAGAAAAAATAGCTCAGCCCGCCGATAGCCAGGCAACCGCGGTCCAGGAGACGAAGTTCGCGGCGATTGCCGCGAGCAATGTTTTGCCGCGCCCTCTGAACCCAAACCCCAGATAGACGAGCGTCTCCAGGAACGGAATGGTCAATTCCGCGCTGAGCAGCACCTGTTGTCCGGTCAGCTCTAAGCTTCCCGCCGCGAAGGGAATCCAAAGGAAGATAGCCGCCGGATGAGTGAGCAAATTCGCGGTGAGAACCGCGAGCCGCTTGCGCCTATCGAGTCCCCGGAAGCACAACACCATGACCACCATTTCGCATCCGAGAGTCAGCGTGAAGGCGTAAAGCCAAACCGTGAAGGGCAGGGGAGCGGCGGGATAGGGGCCGTGAAGGGCGGCCTGGCAGAGACCCTCCCCTCCTAAGGAGGGGAAGATCACGTACCAAGGTAAGTAACAATTCACTTAGTTGTTGATGAGCGGCTTGAACGTGGCGTTGCAGCCGGAAGCGACGAGCTGGTAGTTGCCCTCGCGGTAGGCCACCGTCAGCTGCTTGCCTCTGGCGCCGAACGCGAACGTGCGCTTGCCGAAACGGTTGTCGGTAACTTTGCGGCCGTTGAGGGCGGCGAAGTTATGGGAAAGCAGGTTGCGGACGACCTCGTTCGGAACGGCAACGCCGACCGCGGAGTTCACGTTGATGTAGAGCGTAGCCGAGCCGCGCTCGAGAAAAAGGTGCAGCTTGCCCGTAGCTTGGGCGGTGTCGTTGTACTCGCAGGTCCAGTTGTAAGGAGTCTGCTGTTCCATCGGAACCGGAATGCCATCGGCGAAAACGGCGGTGGACACGAGAAGAGACGCAAAGAGAGCGAGCTTCATTGAGGAACCTCCAGTTAGTGTGAGGTTCAACTATCGGCCGGGATGCACTTGGTCAATTTCCGGAAGCAGCGCGCTATGCACAGGTGTTAAAGGCTACCTAAGTAGTTAAAATGTAAACGTTTGGCGCGACGGTATTGAGCCGGAACCGGTGGTTTTGATAAAAGTCCTCTCCACGCTTTTTTAGGAGTTATTCATGAAGTTCGCCGCCCTTTCGCTGTTGTTGGCCTGCACGTCGCTCTTCAGTGCGGAGCTCTATCCGGAAAACTTCCAGGAATGGCTCGACGACGCCAACATCGAGGGGACTCGCTCGGTAAAAGTCACCATCACGGTTCCCTTCGAAAAGATTTCGGATCTGTCCGATGCCATCAAGAAGGCGGACGACAAGGCGGTGCTCGAGAGCTATCAGTTCGGCACTCAGACCCTTTCGGTCTCGACCACGAAGGCCGGCGTCCAGGCGATCGCCGGACGGCTTGCCGATTTCAAAGCGACCCATGTTTACGCCGCGAGTGATCTCGGAACGTACGATCACACAACGTCGGTCGTCTACCACGCCCAGCAGGATTTCCTTGATAAGAAGATTTCCCGCAAGGAAGCGACCCTGCGGATTCGTAACGCCCTGTTTGGGGAGTTCAATCTTCGCAAGGAGCTTACGAAGAACGACATCATCGGGCTTGCCGCCGGACTTCTCGACGAAGAGCTGGCCGAAACCCACACCGAGGACATGATCAGCAAGGTTCGCTACGGCTATGCGACCGGCCTGACGTTCCGCAACGAAGTGAATGTCTATGACGGCAAGGCGCCTCCGGCCGACACCGCCGACTATGCTTACGTGGCATGGCGCACTTTCCCGACGGCTTCCGGCTCGGTGACGATCTACCGAAAGGTCGCGAAAGTTGCCGACGGCAAGGAGTACATCCTGGCCGCGAAGCTCCCGGAGTCACACTACTACGAGCTCCAAGCCGGCTCGTCTCTCGACGATCCGAAGTTCATTCTAAAAACGAAGTAAGGATTACTTCTTGTCCTCGGCCTCGCGGCACGAGGTTCCCGCACACGCCACGAGCTGGGCTAGCGCCGAGGAAAGTTCTTGGAGCTTTCCGGCGTAGGCCGACTCGATAGCGAGGTTGCGGCACTGGGACGGGTCCGCCGTTATGTCGTACAGTTCTCGATGGGTGATGATCCCTTTGTCCTTCAGATCTTCGTACCACTGCACATAGAGCAGATTCTCGCCCGCGTCGATTCGGCGCATGGCTTTGTAAGTGAAAATCTGATTCGCTTTGTAGAGAGCCTCGAACGTGGAGTTCAAAGTCACGAGCTCCGCGGGCAGAGGCATGTCCTCGTAGTGTTCCACCAGAAACTGGCGGCGGCTTTGGACATCCAGCGGATTTCGCGCATTCGCCGCTAGAGAACGGCCGTCGGGAACGAGCAGAAGCGGCGTGCCCGTAAGCTCCGCTATGGTCGGCGCGATGTCCGTGTTGAGAGCGACGGCCTTCGAGGTGAGACCCTTTGCGATTCCGGGACCCGCGAGAAAGAGCGGCACGCGGATGGACTCCTCGTATGGCATCAGTTTTGAAGTCAGCCGATGCTCTCCGAAAAAATAGCCGTTGTCGGAGCTGAAAACCAGAATGGTGTTCGCCGCCTTGGTTCCTAAGGCGGTGACGACTCTGCCTACGAGCTCGTCCACGGCGAGCATCGAAGCAAGCCGCTGACGGTACTGGAGGCTCGCGGCGTCCGCATCTTCCTCGGTCAGAGGATCCGAAAGACTCACGTGCAGATTCTTCTGATCGATACCGGGGTACTCGCCGAACGAAGGTTTCGAGAACGAGCCGGGTTCCGGCATGAAATTTTCACGGCCCACGTGGCGCGGAGCGGGCCGCACCGAGGAAGAGAATTTGGAGGCGCCCGTAGCGATCTTGACGACTTCCTTCACGGGAAAGACTTCCAGGTGAGGAGGGATGGGCGTCACGATGAGCGAAAAGGGACGCGGATCGGCGGACTGAACGAAGTCGCTTGCGTAACCGGCCAGAACGTCCGTTTGGTAGTCCGGCACCGCGCTTTCGTAAGTTTTGACGTTTCCGTTCACGCTCACCTGATACCCGTACATTTGATAGGCCTTCGTTCCCCGAAGACCTACCCACGTGTCGTAGCCCGGCGGAACGAATGCGGAATCGGTTTGCTCGTAACCGTTCAGGTATTTCCCCACGTGTCCGGTTCGGTAGCCCTGCTTTTGAAGCGCGACCGGAAGAGTCTTCGACTCGGTCGTGGAGGTGGGTTGAAGCCACGAGCCGGGATAGCCCGGCGAAAGATTGAGCACTCCATTATTCTTCGAGTACTGACCGGTAAGCATCGTAGCGCGTGAAGGAGCGCAGACGGCGTTTGCTACGAAGCTGTTTTCGAACCGCACTCCCCCTTTGATGAAGGACTTGTTGATGTTTGGGAGCTTCCCTTGCGCGACGAGCGCGTTGAAGGAATCCATGTCCAAATCATCCAGGAGAAAAGTGATGACGTTCGGTTTCGGGGAAGCGGCTCGCGAGGGCGCCGGGACGGCGGTCGCGAGACTTAGGCAAGTGACGAGCGTTCTAGTCCAAAGGGAAGCCTTCATACGTTCCTCCTGCTTCCGAGAATAGGGAAAGAGGCTTACGTTTTTCTTACAGGGGGAGAGGCTTGGAAATCCGAATGGTTACGCCGTTCAGAGGTAATAGCGGGCGCAGACGGTTTGGAAGAGGGCGAGCACGCTCGCAATCCCGGCTGCGAAAAAGAGAGGCACCCGCCAAGGGGGAAGCTCTCCCTCGGGAGGCAGCCACAATACCGCAAGCGGCATGAGCGGCAGGAAATACCTCCCGCTGACGCCTTCGATAAAGGGCGAGCCGACCGTATTCCAGATCAGATAGTGGGTCAGACAGAGCAGAAATACGAATCCCCAGAAGTGCGTGAACAAAACCGCGCGTCGAAAGCGATTCAGCGCAACCGGCGCCGCCTGACGCCACGCGAGCACGAACGCCAGAAAGTAGAGCACGTAAAACCACGTAGGCATCCGCACGTCCATCCACCCCAGAACTCCGATCCCTTCGGTGATGAGGCGAAAGGGAGCTCTCACCCATTCCCGCCAAAGTATGCCGAGGTAGTTTAACGGAGAGGTGAGCACGTGGTGCAGCTGGCCCGTCACCGAAAAATTCCCCGGCCGGTACTGAACATAGGAACCCTTGAGCGCGAGGCTCCAGATGAGATTGGGAAGCAGACAAGCCGCCGCCAGCGCCGCGCTGAAGGAAATCCGGCGGCGTGAGTCGGTCAGGCGATCCCACAGGAGGGGAATCAGGGCGAAGGGCAATAAACAATAGATGAACTTGCACAGTCCGAGCAGCGCGCTCAAGCGGAGCAGGATGCCGCTCTCTTTAGGGGTGAGCGGTAGCGACTCCCTTTGAAGGTTCAATGCGAAGGCCGTCAGGAGAAATCCGAGGCTTATGACGACCGGATCCGCCGATTGCGAACCCTGAAGCGAGAGAGTCAGCGGAGCGAGACCGAGAATTGCGAACGCCCACTTTCCAGCAGGGATCAAAAGAATCGCGAAGTAGATGAGTGAGATGTTGACGAAAGCGGAAAAAAATCGGCCCAGATAAAATGGGACGAGAACGGAATCACTTACGGCCCGGCCGAGCATCACTCCCGCCACTTGGGGAAGGTACGGGACGGGGGAGTAGAGCGCGGAATTGGGAAAGGAAACGAACTCTCGTTCGGTTTCGCGCTTTCTCGAGAGCCCTTCGCGGATGGCGGCAAAGGTCGTCTTCTTTCCTTCGAAGAGCGCAACCCCGTTCTCGGTCCAAGCGTCCTTCAATCCTTTCGGCAGCGAACCTCCCAGCTGATCGCCCAGCCGCTCGGGGAGCAGCGTCCCCTCGGAAAGTTGGTAGACTCGAAAAAAATGATTTGGCTCGTCGGGAACTTGAAAGGGCGGTGTGAGGATCGCACTACCCGTCGCGCCGAGCAGCGCTAGGATCAGATAGCAGATTTCCGGCCTGGGAACTCGTTTCGTGAACCAGACGGGGGAAATCAGACGCTTCGCCATCGCGGGGAGTTCATACCCCGAAACCCGCGTTCCGGTCTATGCGAGAAGGCACGGCCTTCCTTTCGGGATTGCCGCTTGTCTCTATGGAGCGGATCCCGAAGGACTTCCTTGAACGTTCGAGTAGAGCTCGCTCATCCATGCTCTGACGTCGACGTGGCTGATGCCGGTCATCAGGTCAGTGGGTTGTAGGGGGGCGGCCAAGGTTTGTTGTAGCTCAGGGTACAGCTGGTGCGCTTCCAGCAGCGCCCGCAGCTCTACTCTTCGCCGCGAAGTCTGTTCTATGAGCTCCGCCATACGCTGTCTCGCTTGAGCGTGGAGGAACTCTCTGTGTGTCGGGTCCACTGCCGATTCCAAGCTCGAATGGACCGTCAACAGCGAGCGCGCCAAAGGGTAGTTGTGTTGCAGGAGCATGCTGTAGTTCAGCCCCTGAAGGTCGTTTCGCGGAGGTTCCGCTCGACCTTGGGCCGCCACCTCCGCGCGTATCTGTACGCCGACGGCCCGCGATTCCGCCACCGCCATTCCCAGAGGAGTGACAATGAGTGCAAGGGCCAACCGGCTTCGAACGTCTTCGGCGAGCGATGTGGGTAGTCTTCGCCGAAGCTCGTTCCAATACCGAAGATGATCCAGTTCGTGCTCAAAGTCAGGCCTCTCCACGAAGGGTCCCAACTTAAGGACGGGGCGGGCTTGCGCATCCAGCAAGAAGGCCGAGGCTATGGAGTTCGTGGTGATGACCCGGCCGCCCAGAGATTCAATCTCCCGATACTCCGCCTCCGTGATGAAGGAGGGGTTGGGCCTCGCATAGCCCCTCTTTACCTGATCCTCCACCGACTCCCAGTCGCGGTTCTTCAAACCAAGGGCACTATCCGACTGAGCCGCGATTTCGTAGTTGGGGTGGGAGAAAACATCGGGCGCGAGGCGGGCGGCGATTCGGTCATGTTCCCCCGCCAGCTGCCCAAACCATCGGTCGCAGAGAGTTTTCACGGCATTTTCGGACGGCCCGGCACTCAGGCTACCAGCACCCCAAAAAAACAAAATGAATACGGCCCTCCGAAGCATCCCCTGCAATTTTGCAAGGACCAGGCCTAGTTCCTAGACGTTCGAACACAAGCGGTGCCCGTCGAAGTTCCGTACCTTGAGCTCAACAGATACCGGCCCAGTAAAAAGGTACCCAATTCCCTCTTAACACGGACGACCGTACCAAAAGGATGTGGGTACCTAAGGGTTTTTCGAGAGATCGAGAAGCTCGGCGAGGCCCTTCTCGCCCAGTTCTTGCTTGAGCTTCTTCATCGCGGCGGCCATTTCTTCCGGATAGCGCGTTTTGCCGTTTGGGCTGGTCCGGCTCCAATCGAAAGAGGCATCCGCGAAATGTCCGATGCTTCCGCAGCTGTTTTTCACGTCGAGGGGAGTGCCGTCGTCACAGAAGAGTTGGTTGTCGCCGTTGCCGCCTCCGTGGCAGTCGAGACATCCGGCCGCCTTGATGATTTTCCCGATCGCCTTCAGCCGCTTTACCCGGTGGGAGTCTTCTTCCTTCGGCTCGTGAGCGCCACCGATATGTTCTTTCTCGCAGACCGCGGACTTCGGCTGCTTCGGATAGGGTTGGTGGGCCGCGAGCTTCTTATCCAAAACTTCGAAGTTGCTCTCGATGAGTTTGAGCTGCGGCTCTTTGTCCCTCCGGCAATCCAGAGTGGGATGGACGAGCGCCCCGTTCTTCACCTGCACGGACCATTGGATGGTCTGAAGTATGTTGTCCTTCGGCGCGGCGGGATCGAAATAGTTCGCCTCTTCGCCCGTGGCTTCATTCCAGTCGATGTAGGAAACCCCTGAATAGACGCCGTCCTTCGTCGTCTCCCCCATGGGGAGCTTCGTGTACAGAAGACTTCCGATCTTTTCCGCGGGCAAGGAATCGGCGCCGGCTCCTTCCGGGTAGCGGATCTTGAGGCGGGAGGCATTTACCTTTGGCCGGTAGGCAAGATTGTTCTCGGAGACCGCAAGGCGAAAGGACGATCCGGCTTCCACGTGCCGGCCCGTGGACATGTCCGCGCTCCAGTCGAGAGAAAGCCGAAAGCCGGTGTCGGTTTTTTCCGCGACGAGGCCGCACTTCACGCGCGCCACTTCATAAGGCTCGCCGGCATTTCCCGTGGCGTTCTGAAACGAATCGTCGTTGGGACGGCTATAGAGGTTGTAGAAAGACAGTTCCCCTTTGCCGGGAAGGTTTCTGGATTTGGTGCGCGTGGCTTCCGGCGCGGGGGTGGGGGCGTGTTTTCGGGCGGCCTCGCCCAGGATAACTCCACAACTCAGACCAATCGCGAGTGCGAGCAGACGACGAAACGAAATTTTACCCATGAGCGCCCAGCCTTCAGCCGTTAAATAACCAGTCTAAAGGTTTGGTCTGGGCGATATCCACGTTATTCCCTCTGTATAGGGAAGCGACATCCGTATTCGATTCGAGTACGGCGCTATCTGAGTGGGTGGGCGCGAAGATAATCGAGCATTTCGGGCTCGTAGTCCCGGCCGCTTTCGTCGTGGATTCCATCCGGCCAGGCGATGTGGTTGCCAACGGCTTCCCAATATCCGCAGGTGGCCGACGGCTCGCATCCATTCACGGGCTTTCCGGCGGTGTTAATGATGCGCCATTCGGACGGGTTTCCGTTGTCCCAAAGAGTTTGTTGCCAGCTTTCCACCGGATAACTGGGCGAGATGAACCCGCGTCCCTCGGAACGGAACCGATTCAGCTGTTCTTCATCGCAGGCCATGAGATCGCACGAGCGGGAAATCGTGAAGGTCGGCACCGCGGAGCTTGGGATGGAGGTGGTCCTGCAGGAATCACTGTGCTCGAAGTCCGTCTTACCGAACGGATCTCCGGAACTGTAAGGAGCGACGGCCGCGACGCGATTGCCTCCGGCGGTGGGAGTCTTGTGGCGGGCGAGACCATAGAGTTGGCTGAAAAAACCGCCGCTCGAAATTCCCGACAGATAAATGCGCTTCTTATCGACGATGCCTTCGGCGACGAGCCGGTCTATCAGCGCGTCCACAAAGGCGATGTCCCGATTCTTGGAAGGAACGCCGAGGTCTCGGTAGAGGAAATCGATGTGGGAGTTGTCGCGGTTCTCTTTCGTGGGCCAGTGGAGATTTCGGTTTTGGACGGAAACCAGAATGAAGCCCTTTCGGCTATCTCGGGAGAGCCGGTAGTCGATCGCCTTTTGCCGAAGCAAAGTCGACTGGTAGAGATTTTGGGCGTTGCCGGCTCCGCCCGGAAACCAGATTAGAAGCGGACGGGGCGAGCGCGCGGAAGCTTCCTTGGGGCGATAGACGCAGTAGTGCCGGCGGATTCCATCCTGGTCGGCGATGGTCTCGGGCGCTCCGTCCTTGAAGGAAGGATGCTTTGTCGTCGTCGACGGCGTTTCGCAGGTGGGCACCGTAGAGGGATGCATGAGTAAGCCGCAGGGACGTAGCAGCGAGCAGACCGGCAAAGGAGAGGGCCAGCCGGTCTGCTCGTTGCACGCTTTGTGAAGAAGAAATCCGTGTGCCATCACGACTCGCGAAGAGACGAGGAAAAGCAGGCTCAAAAGTGTGTGCATATTTTGAGGATAGGGCACTTCAAGGCCGGGGCGGTGTAAGAAAAGTGACGAGATGTCTCAGGCGTTAGTAGCTAGAAGGCTTTCGTTTTGGGGCAGCCGGAGCTTGAGGCAGCCGATCAGCACGGTCACGTATCCCAGGATGGGGATGCCCATCTGCGAAACGGTGATGAAGCCTTGCCTTCCGAAGAAAAGCTCGCCGGTTCCGTTCAAAAACAGCCAGGTCAAGATAAGCCAGGGGCGGGCAAGACGGTCGGTAGCCAGAAAGGCCAACATGGGAATCAACAGAATTTGGTGGTGGATCCAAGTCTGAGGCCCCGTCCACAGAATCAGCGGAACGAGAGTATAAAAGCTCAATTCCCTCTTGAGAGTACGGGGAAGGTGCCCCAGCGTCTTTAACCAGAGCAGCCCCACTCCCACGCATCCCAAAACCCAGAGGAGGTACGTCGTGGGTCCTCCTTTAAACAAACGCCACAGCAATCCGAAATAGGACTGGTTATCGTTCTTCGGAAAGTGGTGCTGGTGTAGTGGGTCTAGGAAAGTAGGGAACCAAAGGCGGTAGATTTCCAGCCCCGCATCCAGACCCTGCAGGAAAGGCAGAAGATAAATCGCCAGTAGGGTGGATCCGAAAACGAGAAGCGATCGCCAGCAACCCAAGATCACGAACGGGGCCACGACCGGAAGTAGGTACGGCTTAATCACGACCATCACCGCCAGCAGACTCCCCTGGACCCAATAGGAAGGTGACCGCGCCGCCAAAACATAGAGGGCGAGAAGGACGATGGTGATGTTGAGAAACTTGATCTGCCAAGTAAGCGCGTGGATCACGCCCAGAATCACAAGAAACGTCTGGCCGTTGGATAAGGAGAATTTCTTTTTAAGGTAGCTGAGGGAAAAGGCCAAGAGCCCTACGTTAAGTAGCGACCAAAGGGCCTTGTCCAAAACATAGGGAAGCAAACTAAAGGGGACGAAACAAAGGACGACGAAAGGATGGTACCGCATGGGAGCCAAAAGCTCCGGCCGATAGACCCCGGACCAGCCTTCGTTTCGTAAAGCCACGGCCCCGGCGCGATAGATTTCAAAATCGGTGGCGGGAAAACCCATGAATAGAGCGAGGAGGACCGCCGCCAAAATCGTCCAACCGCCGTAGGGTGCCGTGCCTGCCTTGAGTTCGCCTACCGTCATTTCCAGCTTCCTGAATTGAGAGGAGACCACACTAGATCTGGCCCATCCAAAACACAACGTGGGCTTCGCGAGAGACGGCAAGAAGGAGAGGTGGACAGGTTCCGCCGTTCGATTACCACGATAGCTACGAGCCGATTCTGGATCGATCGCGCCCCAGCGAGGCCGCGCACATCTCGAATCCCAACTGCGCGGGTGCGATGCCACGGGGGGCTGGATCCCCCCCCTCGGCCTATGCTTCACCCGAAACCCGAGCGCACGGAAAAGACCAAGGCCGGTGGCGACTTGGTCGGGCTCCATATTTCCACCACGTTCACCAGGCACCCTAGTAATGCCTAGTTTGTTGCGGAGTTTCTCACCCTAAAGACACAATTTGGTTTCCACAGGAGCCAGCCATGAAGAACGTTTCGCGCGCACTGCTCGTCCTGATTCTGTTCGCCTGCATGGAGGGATGGGCCGTGTCCTCCCCCGCGCCGGTCGCCGCCCCTTCTTGCCCCGACGATCATGAAATGTCGGGAGGCGCCTGGTCCGGCGACTGCGACCACGGAGGCACGGCCACTGCGACGGTGTCGGGAGCCTCCCTGGGTACGGGCAGCCATAGCAGCGAGATCAAATGTACGGTGAAGTGTTCGGGAGGGGGAGCCGGAACGCCCCTCGATGCCGGCGGCAACAACTATTGGCCCGCGCTCGTCCAAGCTTGCGACGCCCGACTCGCGGATCTGAAGTGCCGATTCAATACTCTGGCCCGAACCGAGTGCACAGTGAGCGCGACCACCTCCACCTACGTGGTCAAGCCTTCGAACGCCACCCCAGCTCAGCTCGGAAATTCCGCATGGCGAAAGCAATGGTGCCAGAACGTAATTGATGGAGGCACCAACCCCTGCGACGCCATTCACGGAAAGATGTCCGTTGCGTGTTGCTTGGGCGATTGCGGGGAACCCGTGACATCTCCTTCGCCCAGTACTCCGGCACCGTCTAGCGCGCCGATGTCGATGCCTTGAGGGAGACACCAGTTCGGCTCCCCGCTCTTGACCGCCACGAGCGTCAACGTGCCCTTGGGGTCGAAGTACTGACTCTCTCGCGGACTGTTCTCGGAAAGGGAAAAATCGAACCAGTAGTTTGTAGTTTCAGTTATTTGGGTTCGTTTTTTGGACCTTGTGCGGGTGGAAAATGGTGGACCCGACGCGGATCGAACGCGCGACCTCCACAATGCCATTGTGGCGCTCTCCCAGCTGAGCTACGGGCCCTTAGAAACTAACCGGAGAGGGATATCAGAGGCCCTTTAGGCTGGCAAGCTTGGCCCTTTCCGCCCGGGAAGAGCCCAGGCATTTTCTATAGTTTCCTCATGAAACCCTTTCTGTTCTCCCTGTTCCTGGCTCTGACGGGCGCCCATGGCGGCGAACTGGACCCCGGCCTTCGGGCCCTGACGGGTTTGAAATCGGTGGCGCTTGGGACGTACGCCTTTCAAAAGGGAGCGGAGCCCCTCACGAAAAAATCCGTCGCCGACCTCGCAAAACCTCTGCTCGAGGCGGCCGGAATAGCCACGATTCCGCTCGAAGTTGAGGAGAAGAAGCATCCGGGCGGCCTGGCTCAGATTCCCGTTCTGTTCGTCGATGCGAAGTGTGGTCCGGACGGCGGGAAATCTCTCTGCACGGTGACTCTTAACGTATCGGAGCCGGTTTCTCTCGCCCGGGATCAGAGGAAAGTCCACGCTTCCACCTACTCCCAAAGCGCCGCCTTCATTGATTCCGAAATAGGCGGCCGCAGCCTGAAGCAGATGGCTCTGCTCGTGGTGAACACTTTCGTCAGCCAGTGGAAAGAGGCGAACCCGGCGAAGTAGGGCTTACCGAAGTTCGGGAGTCTTGTCCGGAGCGGGGGCCGGGTCGGGGAAGGCCATGTGGACGGCGTTGCGGGATTCCCGCTTCACGGAGTACATGGCGCTGTCGGCAAGGCGAAGCAAAGTATCGCGCTCCATCGTGTGGTCGGGGTAAACGGCGACGCCGACGCTGACGGTGGTTTGAATCTTCACATTCTGAACGACGAACACGCGGCGCTCGATTTGGCGGCGGATGCGTTCCGCGATTTCTCGCGCGCCTTCCTTGTTCGTGTCGTGGAGAACCACGACGAACTCGTCGCCGCCATAGCGGAACACAGGGTCGATGTTTCGCACGCAGTTGCGCACGGCTTTGGCGATGGCGACCAGAAAAGCACTGCCAAGCAGGTGGCCGTGCTTGTCGTTGATGCTCTTGAATCTATCGACGTCGATGAAAAGTACCGCGAAGTGCCGCGCGTTCTGGCTGCTCCGGACGATGGCGTTCGTCAGCGCGTGCTTGAGGTAACGGGAGTTGTAGAGTCCGGTGAGATCGTCGATGAACGTGCGCTGCTTCACTTCCTCGAACTTCTCGAGGTTGAGTAGGCACACCTGAGAGTGCTCCCACATCATCTTCGCTTCCGAGAGGCGATTGCCGCCGGCCGCTTCCCGGATGCCCCAGATCAAAGCGCCACCCGCCGAAGGATCCTGGCTTGCGAGATAAATCTTTCTCGTTCCCGCCGATTTCGAAACGAACTGGCGCAGGCTCGGCCCCGAATTCCATCCCGGAGTTTTCGGCAGAACGTCGCGGACTCCGGTGAGGTTGGCCTTTCGGGGAACCGCGCAAAGCACCTTCTGATCGCCATCGATCCACGCCGCGCCTTCAGCGCGCAACGTCTGCTGCAGGAACTCTAAAGTACAGTGGCGCAAAATCAAAACCGAAGTGCTCGATGAAATTTGGGTGAGGGCGCGCACCAAACGCGCGCGCGGGCCTTCGAGACGGCGCATGACTTCCACGCGCTGCTGGGCGCGGCGAAGGGTCCACGCCACTTCCTCGGGGCTCACTGGTTTGAGCAAATAGTCGGTGAAGCCGCAGCGGATGCACTTCAAGGCGGAGCTCGCCGAATCGTTTTCCGACAGCCCAATCAAATCGCTTTCCGGGTAGGCCGCGCGAAGCGCTTCGAGGTGCGGCTCCCACGGGGTCGGCAGGGCGTCCAGGTCCACGATGATCGCGACCGGAGCGGGTTCCGATTGGGCGCTCAGGAGAGATTCCAAGGTGGCGAACCAGCGAAGCTGGGCCCCGAGGCCCCCGACCGCCGAGTCGTAGGGGTGCCGCATTTCGTCCGAACTGAAAAACGCGAAGATGCTTTTCCTGGCTGTCATGGGAGCTCTTTAAGGAGGGGGATTACTTCCAATCTAGCACAGCCCTTGAGGTTTTCCCTGGGGGGGTGCTTCAGGGCGGCATTGGTCCGGCCCTTGCTCCTTTGACGCTCCAGACCGGAACTTCGTCCGGCGTAGACAGCAAGGATACGAGGATGCTGAAGGTCAATCTGACTGAGTCGAAAAGTGACTGGAGAAAGAAGCTCGCCGCGGCGTTCGTGTCCGTGAGCTTCATGGGCCTCGTGCTCCTCGCGGTGCCGGCGATTTCCAGCTACTGGGCGGAGCCCCGGCCGGCTCAGATCGAGGAAACGGAAACCATCGTCGCGGCGACCGAACGGCTCGAGCATCGGCTGCCGAAACTTTCCGATTGGATGAAAGACTTCCGTCTCAGTCTCCAGCACAACGAGTTTGATGTGATTGTCAGGAAGACCTGGCGCTCCAGCGATCTCGTCGAGCAATCCGAAAGCACGCTCGTGTTCACCAATAAATTTTTCGATGCGGACCCCATCACGCAGGAACAAGCGCTTCTCGCGGTGCTGGTTTCCCTGCACTCGCAAATCGAAACCGACTCCGAAGTCGCCGTCTCGGCCGACTGATAACCCTCAGGGATTCAACTGGTTAACCGGCGGTGGATTGCCCGCCCCGAGCGGGGTTGGTACAATTTCCTTTACCTCATCGAAATCCCTCACAAGTCCCCTCACCAGCCATTCACAACGTTAGGTTGCCCCTCTTCCCGGAGGAAGTTTATCCGTGAAGCGACGACTCGGTCGTAAAGGCATGACTCTAATCGAAACCCTCACGGCGCTCGCGCTGAGCTCCGTGGTCAGCTGGATGGTTTGGACCGTCTACATCAGGACGGCCCGGGTCTCTCATCAGCTCGAGCAGCGTCTTTCCAGAAACGAGCCGAACACTCTCGTAAAGCCCGTGCCCGGCGTGGGCCCCATGGAAATCAAACCACGCCGATAACTCTCGGAGGTCCTCGGTGAACCGCCGTTTGGGCATTGCCGGAAATTTCATGATCGAAGTCGTTGTGGCGGCGGGCCTCGCCGCCATGCTCGGCGCCTACATGACTGGTACGGCCGTAAACGCCCTTCGCCAGGCGAAACGAATCGAAGGCCGGATGTCCGCGGTGGAGCTCAGGGACTTTCTGAAACGCAACATGAACTGCGAACAAACGATGAAGACCTACGTGAACCGGCAAGGAGAGTTCACCCCTTGCGTGCAAGCCGGCGACGTAGCCGTCGTCAAAAACGCCCGGGGCGATACGCTCATCCTCGGCGCCGAGCCCGTCCAGGCGCGGGAGTTCTCCGTTAGGGCGCTTTGCCTCGCCCCCGATTATTTCAGAATCGAATACCTCGACGAGAAAGACAAAGAGCGGGGCTGGGTGCCCCTCTTCAAGGAGTCCGACAGCCCCTGTAAGATGCGCGCCGTCGCCGCGGCCGTAGCGGTTCCGACGCCGACTCCCGCGCCGGCGTTCTCCGCCTATCTCTCCCCGATGCGTCCGAAGGATTCCAGGCACGTGTCCAAGTCGGGCACCTTGAAAAACACAAACGCCCTGTGCGCCGGCTCCTCCGGCGGAACTCCTCAGACTCTCTATGCGGGAACGGTGAACTGCCCCGGCACTCACCGGGTCTATAACACCTATCTGAATTGTGGCGGAGGCAGGATCAAGGAAGTGAAACTCGCCGCGAGTGGACTCTATGCGGAGTGCTGCGGAGGGGCGGCCAATCTCGCCATCGACTGCTCGAACGATTACAGCGTCCGTCCTCAGTACTCGCCGAGACCGCCCCGGGAACGCAAGGATCCGGATTTTCCGTACACCTACGACTATATGTACAACTACGGAGAGTCTTGCTACGGGCCGGACCCGGAGATTCGCTATAACAATTTCTCGGGATCGGTTTCTTGCGCCAAAGGTTACCTCAGAAGTCTCGCCGTCCGCTGTCCATCGGATACTCGATTGAAGGGGCTCGGAGCGGGCGCTAGCGACGCGAACGCCGAGTGCTGTTCCGCTTCAGGAAAAATCGAGCTAACTTGCATCGAGCCCTCTTAGCTCAAGGACAAAGAGACTTCGTCTGCACGAGCCGGCCCACGCTCGTGATCTTGATGAGCGCGCAGTTCTCGTAACCCGCCGCCACCGCCTTGAACTTTCCGAGGTTCATCGGAATGACAAGTTGCTGACCCGTTTCGAGAAGCGCCTGAGCGCCCGTGTGGATGGGCTTCGCCGTCTTCAGCTGGCGCTCTTCTTTGAGATTGAAGAACCAATCCTTCACATTCGAGTTCGTAAAGGCGCCAGCGATGCGCAGGTTGTATTTCCCGGCGGCCTTGCTGTCCAGGGCTCCGACGCTTACGAGGCTATTGAGCTCCAGCGCACCCGAGGTGATGAGGTTCTTCTCTTCGTCGAAAACCAGGTACGGATAGTCGGTCATCTGATCGTAGGTGGCCTTCGAAGTCCGTACGCGGAAATCGACGGATTCGTACAAGTCGCCATCGTCCTCGGTGATTTCAAACGGCACATCCACGGAAGATCCCTTCACCGCGACGACTTGGGACTTCGACACCGAAGCGATTTCCACGGCGCCGGCGAGCTTCAGCGCATCGAAGTCGTTGTCGATCGTCACTTCGAAGTTCTTCTCGCCGATGGGCGCTCCCTGTGCGATCCGCAGCGAAAAGGCCTTCAACCGAACCTTCGCTCCCACTCCGCGGTGGTTGAACGGAGGCCCAACGACGTCGATTTCGTACACGCCCGCGCGGGTGATGTTCGCCTGACCGAGAAGCGGCGATTGCGGCGTCAGGCGATCGGAGTCCTGAAGCTTGGTAACGAGCCTGCCTTCGGGATCGAGCAGCTGCGCCCACACGCTTTGCCCGTCGGAGGTGAGATCGAATTGCACCGCGGTCGTTCCCGCCGGTACGTCCACGAAGAGCCGTTGCACGGTGCCCGGCTGCACTAAAAGATCAGCGTTCATTTCGTGGTTGTTGAAATCAGACAGACCCGACGGCACGACGATCGTCACCGGCAGGATGAAGGCGACGAGGCCCGTCGCTTCATCGATGGCCGTGATCTTTTCCGAGTGAAGCCCTGGCGCCGCGAGAATCGAAGGGTTGATCTCCGCGCGGAAGCCACGCGCCACATCCAGAAGGTGGAAATCCGGAGGCGTCGTGATGAAGCCGGCCGAGGGCTGAAGTTTGTAGGTTTTGAGCGCCACTTTGTCGGCCTTCGCCGTTCCCGCCGGAAAGTTCGGCGTAACCGTTACCGTGAAGTCGTTCACCGGAAGCTTGCGGCCGCGGACGTAGATGCCTTTGCCGCGTCCGTTGGGAGCGGTCGGGCTCGTCACCGAAAGCGAGTACTCGAGGGTCATCTTGCCGCTCAGGCCCTTCAAGCTCTCCAACGCCGCCGGCACGTTCATGAGCCCGTGTCCCTGCTCGACGAGAGCGAGGTCCGGAATGTTGACCGCCGACGTGTACACGGCG
>CAZZHG010000039.1:0-43275 GCA_964653655.1 uncultured Pseudobdellovibrionaceae bacterium | reverse complement strand
GGCGGCGCTCTCGCCGTCGTTTCTTCAAAGGCCGATCGACTCGAGCAAACTTTCGGTCTCGACTCTGCTCGTGCAGTTTCTGTGGTTCGACTGGCACAACGTTCCGTCGACGATCCCGTTCGGGAAATGGCACTTCGGCCCGTGGGAATACGTCGGTTTCGTGAGCCGCCTTCTGATTTTCGGAATTCCGGTCTTGCTGCTGTCCGTGCTGACGAAGATCACCAAGGAGAAGTTCCTGCTGTTTCTCTCTTATGTCGTGGTGATCTATACGGTTGCTCTGATTGGCGCGGCCAAACACGCCGAGCACGGAATTCCGCTCCTTCGGGATTATCACAATCCGATCAAGGTTTACGGGGCGTTCATTCCGTTTCTGATTCTGGTTTCGGTCGCCGCCGCCCGCTGGGTGGCGGGGCTTCCGCGAGCCATGCCGACGACGCCGTGGGTGAAGGGAACCCTCTTCGGCCTCGCGTCCATTTTGATGCTCGGTGAGTTCTGGTTCGGCTCGACGTATTTCGTTCACAACCGGCTCGTTTACGGGTTCCAGTACGATCCGGCGACCTACCGGAACCTGAAGGACAAGGGCACACTTCCTGAAGTGAATGCGGTTACGGACAAATACGGACAAGACGTTCAGGGACTGGCCGCCGGAGAAACGTCGCTGCGGTGCTTTGAGCCCATGTTCGGTTATCGGCGGGAAGTCATGAAGGCCGCGGTGGAGCCGGGTAACCCCGCGGCCGTGCGGGAAGGGCGCTTCAACTTCACCCATCCAGGTTGTCTCGTTTATCCGGGCCATTTCGGCTGTGAGCGCTGGGATCGGATTCCGGAAACGGAGGAGTCCAAGTTCCGCAAGTTCGTGACGGGAAGTTCCGATACCTGGGGCGTTCCGCCCTGGCAGACAGGCCTGCTTCGGGTCGGCGCGGCGGCTTGCGCGGCGTCCGTGCTTTTCGCCCTCGGCATCGCCGGACTGCCGGCTTGGCTTCGCCGGCGCCGGGAGGCAGTCGCTTGATCTTAGGAGCCCTCTTATTTCACCTGCTGGTTTGGGTCGGTCCTGTCGCGGCCCTCGTCGCGTGCTATCCGAACTGGCGGAGATCGGCGTACGGGCTCGTTCCCGCCGGGCTTCTGGTCCACGGCTTCCTGCTTGGAACGCTTTCGGCCATTTTGCATCCCGCTCTGGCTCCCCACTGGCAGAAGCTCGTACTTGTCGAAGCGGTGGCCGTGCTGGGTACCTGGGCGGCGTTGCGTTTTGTCGTCGAGCCGCGGCTCAGGGGATTGAAGCATCCGGCCTTCAGCGCCAAGGCGCTGCTTCTTTGCGGTCTCGGGGCGGCGCTTGCGACGGCCGACCTCGTGGCGATCTTTTCGGGGCAGGGATTTGCCTTCGAAAAGGGAAAGCTGTTCCACGCGGGGGAAACCTATTTCCGTCCGCCGATGAACAACGATCTCACCCGCCATACGGTAATCGTGAACTCCTTACTGAGGAAAGCCGAGAGCACGCCGTTCCTGCCGAACAGCAAATACAGCTATCAACTTTATTGGCATCACTTCGCCGCGCTTTCCGTCGGGCCTCTCGCCGACTGGTGGCAGCCGGAGGCCAACTACCCGCTGGTCATGGGGCACGTGACGGCGGTGGCGCTGCTGTTCTTCTTCATGCTTTTGTGGGGGATGCACGCCCGGCGGCCCGCGCTCTTCGAGAGCCGGTGGTTCGCGGTGGCGATGACGGTTCTGGTCCTCGCTCACGCGGACGTGATTCATTTGATCGCGACGCTCGCCACGACCGGCAGTCTCGGCATCGAGGCGGACTGGAGCGGCTCGAACAAACCGTACCGTAACTTCTCGGCGAAGCTGATGGGCCTCACCGCTCCCCAGCACGCTCTATTTTTCTTTTTCTTTCTCGGCTTTCTCGAGCGCCGTCGCTGGATGCGGGATCCGTCGGCGAAGACGGTGTTCGCGATTCCGTGTTTCGTGGCCTCTCCGGTGCTTTCTCTCTTCGTGTTCCCCATCTGGTGGGCGGGGGAGCTCGCGAGGCTGTACGACCGGCCCAAGGTGATGTTGAAACGGGCCGGCGAGTGCGTGATCGCGGGGCTTGCGGGGCTTGCTGCCTACACGATTTTTCTAAGAGCGAACCCGGTGGATTTGGTCACTCGGCCCGGAGCGAGCGGAGCGCAGTTCGCCTCGGTTCCTTTCGAGCAGTACGCCTACATTCCCATTCTCTGGGCGTGCACCGCGGGATTTTTGGGCCTGCTCGCGCCGCTCGCGTTTCGCAAGGGAAGGTGGGCGTGGCCGGGGCTCGCCGTGCTTCTGGTCGGGCTTCCCTTTTTCAACTTCGTCGTCACGGCCCACGAGATCCGCCGCCACTTCTCGATGGTCGTCGCGGTTATCTCGGCGGTGTATCTGGTCCGCGCGATTCCCCGCTGGGCTCTAGGGTGGCGCAGGGCCGTCGGCGTCGCGGCGCTGCTCTCGCTGCCGCTTCACGCGTACTTCGTTTATTGCTACCTCGGAAAGCCAAGCTCGCTCGACCCGGCCTTTCCCTGGCACGACTATTATTCGATGAACAAAATTCTGCGCGAAAAATTTCCCGGCGCGACGGTGCTTGCCGCCGTTCAACCGGGAAGCGGGGGCATCGGGCTCGAAAAGCCTATCACGATGGAGGCGACGACGAGTTTCTCGGTTCCGTTTCACACCGCGGCCCATACCATGGTGAGCGAATCTCAAATGCGGATTTTCTCGAGCATCTATCGCTCCGGCGAGACGCTGCCTTACGGAGCGGCACTCGGTTACAAGTACACGGTTTGGGGCCCGGTCGAGGACCGCGTTTGGGGTGAACGAAACCGGCGCCGTTTTATCGACGGAAACGAGCCCGTCGCCCGTGCCGGCTCGGTCGGGCTCTACGAAATCAGAGACAGTCTCGCGCTGGCGGATGCGAAGGAACCCGTCACCCGCGACTTGCTTTCCGCCCACGCCGAGACGCTCGCGAAGGCGGAGTATCCGGTCGAGGCAATCGAAACCTGCGAGCGCCTCATGCAGACCGGTCAGGGGACGCTTCCGATCGCCCTTCAGCTCGCCCGGCTTCAGTTGCAAGTGGGCGACGCCAACGGCTCTCTTCGCATCGCCGACATGATTCTGGCGCAGGACCCGAACCAGCAGATGGCCCTCGCTTTGAGGGGCGGCTCGCTCATCCGACTCGGGCGTCCCTTTCAGGCGGCCGAAAGCTATCGCCACCTTTTGACGATCGACCCCAAGGACCTGCGGGCCAAAAGCAATTTGGCGCTGGTTCTGAATCAGGTGGGGGACTTTTTAGGGGCCGAAGAGCAGATTCGGCCCGTCGCGCAGCTGGCCACGGCGACGCCGGCCGTGCTTATCCATTTCGCCCAAAGTCTTTTGGGTCAGCAACGCTATAAAGAGGCGGTCGAGCCCCTCCAGCGCTGCCTGAGCCGAAATTCCGATCCGCGGGTTCAGCTGGAAGCGCATATCCGCCTTGGAGAAGCGTTTGCCGGGATGCAGCAAAGGGAGCCCGCCTCCTTTCACTACGGGGAGGTTCTGAAGATCGACCCCGGTTCCCCCGCCGCCCAGGCGTTTTTCCGCAGTCCTCCGGGGATGACAGCGCCTTAACCGCTGGTTAAAATGCTGCGCTAGTCGGAGGAGTATGGACATCCGTTCCACCACAACTTTGAACAACGGCGTGCGAATGCCTCGCCTGGGTTTGGGCGTTTGGAAATGTGTCGGACCCGTTGCGGAAAAGGCCGTGAGCTCGGCGCTCGAGGCCGGTTACCGTCACATCGACACCGCCCGCATCTACGAGAACGAAGCCGAAGTCGGCCGCGCCATCAGGGCGAGCGGAATCCCGCGCGAGGAAATTTTCGTCACCACGAAAGTTTGGACGGACGATCACGGCTATGACAACACGCTGATGGCTTTCGATAGAAGCTTGAAGCAGCTCGGTCTCGACTACGTGGACCTCTACCTCAGCCATTTTCCGGTTACGAACAAGCGCCTCGATACGTGGCGCGCCCTGGAGCGGCTGGAGGAAGAAGGGCTCATTCGCGCCGCGGGCGTGAGCAACTATACGAAAGAGCACCTGCAGGAAATTCTCGATAACTCGGATCACCGGCCCGCGTGCAACCAGGTCGAGTTTCATCCCTTCCTGGTTCAGCAGGACCTTCTGAATTTTTGCCGGGAGCGCCGGATTCAGATCGTGGCCTACAGCCCGCTGGCACACGGACAGAACCTTAATCATCTGAAAATTTTGCAGATCGCCAACCGCCTGAAGCGGACGCCCGCGCAGATCATGATCCGCTGGGCCTTGCAGCACGATCTCGTCGTCATTCCGAAGTCGAGCCGGCGCGAGAGAATTCTGGAAAACGGCTCGGTGTTCGATTTCTTTTTGAGCGCGGCCGAGATGGCCGGGCTCGACGCCCTCAACGAAAACCTGAGAACCTGCTGGGATCCGACGGGGACACCTTGATTCGACGACTCACCATCGCGGCTCTCTCTCTCTGGACGCTCGGCGCCGGGGCGGAGCCCGTATCGCAGCCCCATCTTCAGCTGGAGCTCATCACGCCCGAGCTAACGATTCAGCCGGGCCGTCCCACTCAGATCGGCGTCCGGTTCGAGCTGGAAAGCGGCTGGCACCTCTACTGGAAAAATCCGGGGGATTCCGGAAAACCGCCGTCCATCCGCTGGGAGCTTCCGCCCGGCTTCGCCGCCGGCGGCTGGGAGTGGCCTGTTCCGGCCCGCTTGCCCTTCGGATCGCTCGTGAATTACGGATACGAGCGTCGGCTTCTACTCGTGACGACGCTCGCGGTTCCGAACCTCGAGCCCAAGGGGGAAGTCACCCTCGGCGCTCACGTCGAGTGGCTAGTCTGCGCCGAGGAATGCATCCCCGGGAAACTGGATCTGCGCCATAAGGTCGCTCTGAAAGACGCGCCTCCCGAGCCTTCCGCTTCGGCGCCGCTCTTCAAAGCCGCGGCCGACAGCCTTCCGAAACCCTTGCCCCAAGGATGGAAACTCGACGGCTGGATCGGATCCGAGGACATCGAGGTCCAGCTCAGCGGTTTCACGGTACTTGGAGAAACGGCGCTCTTTCCCGACGAGCCCCGCTTGATCCAAAACGCCGCGCCCCAGCGTCTCGGCCGACGAGGGGAAGCTCTACTGCTCACTCTCAAACGATCGGAACAGTCCCCCGCCGAAGTGAAACGGCTCACCGGAGTTCTCGTGCTTAGCGGAAAAGGCTACACCGTCGATATCGCGCTTGCTCCCAAGCCCACGACGCTCCCGCCGTGGCTCGGCTGGGGCGTCGGACTCGCGGGGCTCGCGCTCGCGGGTGGATGGTTTTTCTGGAAACGTCCCGGCCGCAAGCAGCGCCCGACGGAAGGGCGCGCGAAGCGCATGGCCGGCTACCTGGGCGCTACGCCCGACAAATCTTCATAAGGAGGTCCCCAATGAAAATCGCAACACTCGTGCTCCTCGCGTCCCTCGCGGCTCCGACCGCCTTCGCTCTCAAGACCGGCGCTCCGGCGCCCGACTTCAAGGTGAAGGACATCGCCGGCAAAGACCAGTCGCTTTCCGAGCAAAAAGGAAAGTACGTCGTTCTGGAATGGCACAACCTGGGCTGCCCGTTCGTAAAGAAGCACTACGAAACGAAGAACATGCAGGAAGTGCAGAAGCGGGTGGCGGGAAAGGATCTCGCCTGGTTCACCGTGCTTTCCTCCGCCAAAGGAAAGCAGGGTTACCAGACCCCCGAGGAAGCGACCGCTTACTTCAAGAAGATGGAAGCCTCGCCGACGGCGGTACTCATCGATGCCGACGGTAAAGTGGGCCAAGCCTACGGCGCCCGGACGACTCCGCACATGTATCTGATCGATCCTAAGGGCCAGCTTATCTATCAGGGAGCCATCGACGACGATAGCTCGACGGATCACGAAAAGGCGAAGACCGCGAAGAACTACATCGTCGCGGCGCTTGGCGAAGCGCGCGGGGGCAAAGCCGTTTCCAACGCCACGACGGAGCCTTACGGCTGCTCGGTCAAATATCAATAAAGGAGATAACCGATGTACGACTTCACGGTTCTCAGTTTCATTCGCGGTCTGGAGGCTCTGCTGGGCCAGTTCGACAAAGCGGCTCAGCATGCCGACCGCAAGAAGTTCGATACGAGCGTGTACCTCGGCTCCCGCCTGGCGCCCGACATGTACCCGTTCGTGAAACAGGTTCAAGTCGCGACCGACATGGCGAAGGGCACGGTGGCGCGCCTCGCGGGGCAGACGCCCCCCGTCTACGAAGACAACGAAAAAAACCTGGACGAGCTTCGGGCCCGGGTGAAAAAGACCGTCGAATATCTGAAGACGTTCAAGCCCGCCCAATTCGAAGGCGCCGGAACGCGCAAGGTCGAGCTTCCCTGGCAAAAGGGAAAATACATGCTCGGCCCCGACTATGCCGCGCATATGGGCGTGCCGAACTTCTACTTCCACCTGACGACGGCGTACGCATTGCTGCGCCACAACGGCGTGGATGTAGGTAAGACCGACTTCGTCGGCAAGGTCGAGCTGCACGATCTGTGAAAAAGGGCATCTCGGCGACGGAATTGGTGGCGTACACGTGGTGCGCCCACAGGGCGGCGCTTGCCGCCGCCGGCGTTCCGTCCGAGGGAATCTCCGAAGACGTCGAGCTGCTGCGTAAGCGCGGGGAGGCGCACGAGGCCGCGATTCTGGCGTCGCTTTCGGGCTGCGTTTCTCTGATGCGTTATCAGACGGCTGAGACTCTAGAAGCCATGAAATCCGGGGCGCCGTGGATTTATCACGGCTTTTTCGCCTACGACAATCTCGTCGGTGAGCCCGATTTCCTGCGGCGGGTGGAAGTCCCGTCGAAGCTTGGCGCTTACTCCTACGTGCCCTACGACGCGAAACTCGGCCGGACGCTCAAGCCCGAGTATGTGCTTCAGCTTTGCCACTACGCCGAGCTTCTCGGGCGGGCTCAGGGAGTGGTGCCGTCGACGGGCGGAGTATACCTCGGCGATGGAAAAGTGGAACTGGTCGCTCTCGAACGGTACATGGACTATTACCGCAATCTGCTTTCCTCCTTCGATAGTTTCCTCGAAAAGACGGTTCAGACGGAGCCCTATCCCGTCGAGGCCTGTGGGTTCTGCGGTTACCAAAGCCGCTGCGAAAAGGAATGGGAAGAGAAGGATCATCTCTCCCGGGTGATGGATATCCGCCGGACGCAGGTGAACGCGCTCGCCAAGATCGGAATCAAAACACGGGCGGGCCTCGCGTCAGCGGACCCAAAGATCTTCAAACGGGAAAAGGGACTCACGGCGGAGGGGTTCGCCAACCTCCAGCGCCAGGCGAAGGTGCAGCTCGCCGGAAAACTCGAGATTCGGGACGTGGCCGCCTTAAAGACGCTACCTCCTCCGGCGACCGGGGATCTGTTCTTCGACATGGAGTCCGATCCCCATGTCGGCGATCACGGGCTCGAGTACCTCTTTGGATTCTGGGTGCGGGAAGGGAAGAAGGGCCGCTTCGAGCGGTTCTGGGCCCATACCGACGAGGAGGAGAAGGTGGCCTTCGAGAAATCCGTGGATTTCATGACGGCTTTCGTCGCCCGGCACCCCGAGGCGCACATCTTTCATTACCATTCCTACGAGCCGAGCCACATGCTCGACTTGTCGAGCCGCCACGGGACTAGGGAAGCGGAGCTCGACGAGTTGCTTCGCGGCGGCCGGTTCGTGGATTTACTTCCGGTCGTGAGGCGCGGTCTCGTGCTTCCGCTGGGTTCCCGGTCGCTGAAGGCCATCGAGCCGCTCATGGGCTTCAAGCGCGGCGGCGAGCTGAAGGCCGCCGCCGGTTCCATCGTGTACTACGAGCGTTGGATTGAGTCTCGGGAACAGAAGTGGCTCGACGATATCGAGAAGTACAACGAGGAGGACGTCAGGGCGACCGCCGCTCTCTTCGATTGGCTGAAGGGGCTCGCATGAGCGATTTTTCAGCGCTACTTGCCGACCTCGTCCACTACGCCCACCGCGAGATGCGGGTCGAGTACCGGGAATTCCTGGAGATGCGACATGGTCTCGAAGAGGACCGGCGTCTCAATCCCGGGTGTCTTTCCCGCGCGGATTTCCTAGGAGTCGAGAACGGACTGGTCGTTTACCGCTACCACGACGGGGAAACCCGCCTGCGGGATGAGGACGACGTCACTCTCATCGATCTATCCACCGAAGCCGAAGTGAAGAAGCTGAAAATCGCGAAAATCGACGTCAAAAACAAGAAAGTAGCTTTCAAGTCCTTGAAATCTCCACCCGGGGCCGTGGCCGTGCTGGCGACTCCTCAGCGGGAGAATTTCGCGCTGAAGGGAAGCCTGGAAAAGATCGCGGTGAACCCCGCCGCTCACCCTCTGGTGCACGCGATACTAACGAAGGCGGCTTCGCCTTCGAGGCCCCGCCCGTCCGATCCGATCGGCCGCATCGCCGATCTGGAGAGCGGGTTTCTCGTGGTCCAGGGACCACCGGGGGCGGGCAAGACCTATACGGGAGCCCGCGCCATCGTCGCCATGCTGGCGAAGAACCGGCGAGTCGGGATCATGTCCCAGAGCCACAAAGCCATCAACGGGCTTCTGAAGGAAGTCGCCGAGGTCGCGGTCGAAAAGGGTGTCGAGCTGAGAGCGCTGAAGGCCAGCAGCCGGGAACGAGACGAGCTTCACGCTCCGGGCGTAACCAACGTCGACGGTACCGAGATGGTCAACGGACACAAAACGGCGAGTCTCGTCGCGGGAACGATTTATCAGATGTCCCGGTTGCCGGACGGAGCGCTCGACGTACTCATCTTCGACGAGGCCGGACAGCTCAGTCTTGCTTACGCTTTGGCCGCTAGTCGGGGCGCGCGGGCGGCCGTGTTTTTGGGTGACCACCGGCAGCTTCCCCACGTTTCGAAAGCGAAACATCCCGGTGAGGCCGGAACTTCGCTCATGGCCTATTTGCTGGGGGATCAGGCGATTGTCCCCGAGTCCCATGGAATCTTTCTGTCCGAGACCTTTCGCATGAATCGGGACGTGACTCGTCTGATCTCCTCCATTTCCTACGAGGGAAAACTGGAGAGCCACGACTCCGCCGCCGGGCGCTCCCTCGGCCTCAGCGACGATCCGGCGGACCCTTTGGGTCCCGCCTCCGTTGTCTTCTTGGAGGTCGAGCATTCGGGCAACGAGCAATCGTCGCCCGAAGAGGCGGACGCGATTGCCGGTTTGGTCAAGCGCCTCAAAAAGGCCAAGCCGGACGCGGAATGTATGGTGGTTGCCGCGTACCGGGCGCAGGAGAACGAGATCCGGGCGAGAGTCGGGGATCTCGCCGACGTGGGTACCGTCGACAAATTTCAAGGCCGCGAGGCGGACGTCGTTTTTTACAGTCTTGCCGCCTCGGACCCTTCCGCGATTCCGCGCGACGCCGGCTTTCTTTTGTCGACGAATCGGCTCAACGTGGCTCTGTCGCGCGCCAAAGTGAAGGCGATCCTCGTTTGCTGCCCGAAGTTGCTCGAGGTTCCGCCTACTTCGTTAGAGACGATGGCGCTCGCGAACGCCCTCTGCAAGGTTCGCTTCTATCACCGGTCTCTGATTACAAGAAGGTAGACCGTACCTTCTTGGGGTTAGGACGGCAGCTTGAGATGGGAGTGGTACTGGGCGAACTGAGTCATTAGACGCGCGAGCTTCAGCGTGTTCGGCGGCGGGAAATCGATGTCCTGCCATTGAGTGAGCCGGAGCGTGTCCCCTCTTTCGAGAAAGCGCCGGTCCTCCTCGGACAGCACGAGGTGCTCGCTCAAAAAATGATTCGGCGAGCAGTTGGTGCAGACGATGCCGCCCGCTTCGATATCGAAATAGCCGCGCGACACCGGCTGATCGCACTTCACGCAATCCTCCACCGCGGGCTTCAAACCCAAATGAAGGAGCAGCTTCAATTTGAAAACCAGATAGAGCAGCTCCAGCCGTTCCAGGTCGGGCTCGCGCTCGATGAGCGTCAGCGTCTGCCCGAGCAGACTATAAACTTCGGGCATGGGGTTCGTCGTATCGGCGAGCTTCTTCACCCACTGGGTGATCTTTCCCGCCATGAGGAGCTTGTCGAGATTTTCCCGCAGGTGGGGAAAGGAATTCAGTACCACGAGCTCGTTCAAGTAGGGAGTGCCCTTGGGCTCGCCCCGGAGTGAAATCTCGTCGTGGCAGAATAGATCGAGGCCACCGGCATAACGGCGCCGGCTTTTGCGGGCGGATTTCGCGAGGACGGTGATCATTCCCCAGCGCTGGGTAAGAAACTGAACGTACCGATCCGCTTCGCCGAAATTGGAATGAGAGATGACTATGGCTTTGGAAGTAGCGCCCATCTAATCCTTCAGGCCGTACTTCAGGCGGCGGACATCGTATCGAGGGCTCCGCCGGGCTTGCGTTTGACCCGGACGTAGAAGATAGCCCCGATGCAGTTGAAAAGGATAGAGTAGATCTGCACTGCGGTGCAAAGGGTGCTGCCCTGCTTGGGATTGCTCACGCCCACCCACTGAAACAGTGTGAAAAAGGCCATCTGGCCCACCCCGATACCCCCCGGCAGGAGGGGGACCGCCGAGACCGTCAGCGCGACGGGGATTACGAAAAAGTAGGCGGCCATATCCAGCGGGATATCGATGAGATTTCCCTGAATGCGAAACAGGAGCACGTTGCCCGTTATGGATAGGCAGGAAAGAACGATGGCGATGCAGATGGCGCCGAAGTGGTTGCGGTAGAGAAGGGCGGCGTCGAGAAGCTTCGAGACCTTCTGCTGGCGGCGTAAAACGGCCAGGAGACTGCGGGCCGGCCCGAGCCGGGAAACGAAGGGCGAGAAAAATAGGAGAGCCGCCAGCAGCATGGCTCCGGAAACCCCCCACACGGAAAGGGCGAGCAGCTTCAGCTGAGTGTTGCCCTCCAGCCATTCGTAGTGAAGGGCGAGCGCGACCGCCGCGAAGAGGAAAAACACTCCGAGGCCGATCACTCGATCGAGAAGCACCGTGAAAATGGCTTTCGTCTTTCGCGTGGGCTCCCGTCCCGCCACGTACCACGCCTTAATCAGGTCTCCGCCTACGGCGCCCGGCATGAAAGTGTTGAAAAAGTTTCCGATCATCGTCAGCTCGACCAGCTGACGGGCCCCCAAAGAGAGGCCTTGGGCACGGACCAAAAAATACCAACGCAGCGAGGAAAGCAGCGTGATGAGGGCGAGAAACGAGAGGCCGACGAAAATGTAGGCGGGGTGGGCAAACATGGAGCGCAATTCCGCGAAATCGATTTTGCCGCTTTGCAATACGTACGCGAGAACCCCGATTCCAAGAATCAGTTTGGCTGCGCTCGTCGCTCTGTTGCGCCAGGACGTCATTCAACCTCGGCCCCGAGGGGCAATTACTTATTTCAGCTAACCCGTTTAATTGACTTAAATTATGGCTCACTTTAGAGTCCAATGTAACAACACTCAAACAAAAAAGCGGTGAGGGCTCATGAGACTCTGCGTGATGGGAACGGGTTACGTCGGGCTGGTGGCCGGCGCATGTTTTTCCGATTCCGGTAACCATGTCACTTGCGTGGACGTGGATCAGGACAAGATCAATCGCCTGAACAAGGGCGAGGTCCCCATCTACGAGCCGGGCCTCGAAGAAATCATCGTCCGTAACGCGAAGACGGGCCGCCTGCGTTTTTCCACCGATGCGAAGGCCGCCATCGAATCGGCGAACGCGGTGTTTATCGCGGTCGGCACGCCCCAGGGTTCCGACGGTTCCTCGAACCTCGATTACGTCCGCAAGGCGGTCGCGACCATCCGGGACTGCATCAAGCAAGACACCCTCGTGGTTCTGAAGAGCACCGTTCCCGTCGGTACAGCCGACGAGGTCCGCAAGATCATGCAAGGGGCGAAGGCGAAGTTCGACGTGGTCTCGAACCCCGAGTTCCTCAAGGAAGGAACCGCCATCCTCGACTTCTTGAAACCCGAGCGCGTCGTCATCGGCTGCACCTCCGACTGGGCCCGCCGCTGGATGACGGATCTCTACGATCCGTACGTGCGTTCCGGTAACCCGATTCTTTTCATGAGCAACCGTTCCGCGGAGCTGTCGAAGTACGCCGCGAACGCCTTTCTCGCGATGAAGATTTCTTACATCAATGACATGGCTCAGCTCGCCGAGCGTATCGGAGCGGACATTCACGACGTGAGAAAATCAATCGTCACCGACAGCCGCATCGGAAACAAGTTCCTCTATCCGGGCTGTGGTTACGGCGGCTCCTGCTTTCCGAAAGACGTGCTCGCCCTCATTCATCTGGGCAAACAGCACGAGTTTCCGCTCGAGCTTTTCGCCTCCGTGCACGACATCAACGAGCGGCAGAAGAAGGTGATCTTCACGAAGATCAAGAAACACTTCGGCTCGAGCCTGAAGGGAAAAACCATCGGTGTTTGGGGTCTTGCTTTCAAGCCTCAGACCGACGACATGCGGGAAGCCCCCTCGGTCAGTCTGATCTCGAGCCTTCTGGAAGCCGGCTGCAAGGTGCGCGCCTACGATCCGGTGGCCCTCCACGAGGCCAAGCGGCATTTCGAGAACAAGGTGGAGCTCTTCACGGACGGCTACGAAGCCCTTCAGAAGTGCGATGCGCTCGCCATCATGACGGAGTGGAACGAGTTCCGTTCGCCGGACTTCGCTCTCATCAAGAAGGAGCTGAGCTCGCCGGTAATCTTCGACGGACGCAATATCTACAACCCCGACAGCATGCAGACGCACGGCTTTACCTACTACTGCATCGGAACGCCGGACCCTAAATGAAATTCCAAGGCCGATACCTCATCACCGGCGCCGCCGGCTTTCTCGGTTCCCATCTGGTCGAGCGCCTTTTGAAGGAAGGCGCCGAAGTCGTGGGCGTCGACAACTTCATCACCGGCCGGCCGCGCAACATTCAGCCCTATCTGGGCAACCGCAAGTTCGAGTTTCTGGAAAAGGACATCATTCAGTCCTTCCAGATAGACGGTGCGCTTGACGGAATCTTCCATCTCGCAAGCCCGGCAAGCCCCGTGGACTACGCGAAGTACCCCATCGAAACTCTCCGGGTGGGCTCCGTCGGCAGCGACAACACGCTGAAGCTCGCCCACAAGAACAACTGCCCCATCATGGTGGCGTCCACCTCCGAAATTTACGGCGATCCGCTGGAGCATCCCCAGAAGGAAACTTACTGGGGCAACGTGAACTCCATCGGGCCCCGCGGCTGCTACGACGAGTCTAAGCGGTACCTGGAAGCGGTGACGATGGCGTATCACCGCGCCCTCGGCGTGAAGACCCGCATCATCCGCATCTTCAACACCTACGGCCCGCGCATGCGCACGGACGACGGCCGGGTGGTTCCCAACTTTTTCATGCAGGCGCTCGCGGGCAAGAACCTCACCGTCTACGGTAAAGGCGATCAGACGCGCAGTTTCTGCTACTGCGACGATCTAATCGAAGGAATGCTGCGGGTTTTCTCCCAGGATTCCGTCGAGCCGTTCAATCTGGGTAACCCGAACGAGATGACCATTCTGCAGTTCGCCGAGAGAATCCGGCGCGTGTGCGGCAACAAGGTGGACATCGAGTACCGGCCGCTTCCCCAGGACGATCCCCGCACCCGGCGCCCCGACATCACCCGGGCGAAGGAAAAGCTGGGCTGGGAGCCGAAGGTCGATCTCGATGCCGGGCTTCAGGCCTGCTACGACTACTTCAAGGCCGCGAGCTCATGACCGTTCCCGCGGCGGTCGAGCGGGCGCTTCCGTGGATTTTCGGCGCTTACCTCGCGAGCCTTCTCGTTTCGCTCTCCGGCATGGAGATTTTTTCCTCGCTCTGTCTCGTCGCCTCCGTCGTCTACCTGATCCGCAAACGCCCCGAGAAGAAAATGCCGCTGCCGCCGTTTCTGCCGGCGTTGGCCGTCTTTACGCTGATCGTCGGCATCGGGATCTATTTGGGCAAAGCTCCCGCTTCGGAAAAATGGCACGACGCCGGCCGAATCCGTTTCTTCGTCTGGTACGTGGCCCTTTACTACTTTCTTCGTTATCCCATGAGGGATTTCCCCTGGATCGTGGTTCTCGCCGTCGTTTCGGCCCTCATGGGCGTGTACGGGGTTTGCCAGCATTTCATTCCGGTCGATCTCTTCCGCCCCGCCGGCAAACAGATCATTCTTTACGCCATTCCGGAGACGAGGACCGGGCCGCTCGTCATCGGCGCTTTCAACCACCATCTTTCGTTTTCGAACGTGTTTCTCTTTCCCGCGGCGCTCTTCTTTTCCCTCGGAATCGGCGATTGGCGCCGGCGCTGGTATTACCTGGCGCTGGGGCTCTTGCTGTTTTTGGTGGTTCTTTGGACGCAGAGTAGGGCGGCCTGGCTCGCGGTGCCCGTTACCGCCTTCGTCATCGCCCTCGGAAAGAGCGGCCGGCTCGCTCTCGGCGCCGCGGCGCTGGCGGCGGTTTCCCTCACGACGCTCTATTACACGGACGACGGATTTCATCAGCGTTTCGACCGCACTTTTTTCCAGAAGGACGATTTCTACAACGGCGGGCCCCGAGTGCGCCTCTGGGCCGCGAACTGGCAGATGTTCAAGGAGCACCCCTGGTTCGGCATCGGCTGGATGAACAACGAGCGTTTTTCGAAGGCCTACGTCGATCACCTGTATCCGAAGGAAAAGGAAAACTTCTACGGGCACGCCCACTCGGAATTCATCCAGGTGCTCGCGACCTCCGGAATTCTCGGACTGCTCTCCTACCTGGTCCTATGGGCCGCGGTGATGCTACGGCTGTTTCGCAACACGATGAACCTTTCCCTCGACGGAACGGACCGTTGGGTGGCCCTGGGCCTGCTGGGCGGGTTCGTCGGCTTCCACCTGCAGGGCCTCACCCAGTGGAACTTCGGCGACGCCGAAGTGCTTCACAACGTCATCTTCTATTGGGCCGTGGCGGCGGGACTCGGCCAGCCGCGGTACGTAGGATAGAGCTTATGAAATTTCTAGTCTGTCTCGGCCTCGCCTTCAGTCTCGGCGCCGTAGCGGCCGACGACCATGGGGGTTCGTCCTCGGGCGAAGAGGGGTTCGGGCCCTGGAAGCTGGTTCTTCCGCGGCTACTGACGTCGGAGAGGTACCGGTTAAAGCAGATTTGCGACGAGGTCGAAGCGGGAAACGCCGGGATTACGGACCCCGCGAAGCAAAGGCATTTCGCCATCATCGCTTTGAAATCCCATGCCTGCGATTGCGATGCCATGCAGCAGGTTTGCCTTCAGACGACGAGAAACCTCGCCGATCCTTGCAATACTTTCCTGCACCGAAATTTCGTCGCTTACCACACGCGGCCGATGCGTTATGGCCGCAAGTCTGACGCGAAGGTTTTCGCTTCCAGCTTCGACAAACAAGTCTGCGAGATCCTGCCCGACGCGAAGAAGGTCATTTCCGAATGGGGCAAGGTCTTGGAAAACGCCGAACTCGACCCGGGACCAGGGCTGGCCATCGTCGATACCAAAGCCTGTAAGGCGGTTGGGAAGGTGCCGGCGGATCGGGCCAGTACCGACGAGGATCGGCTCAAGCGCGCGGAGCAGACCAATGCCGCCATCCGGGAAGCGTTCGCCAAGCTGCCGGAGACCGAAGAGACGAAGCGGATATTGGCGAAAGGGCGGGATTTTTGCTCCGAAGCGGACCGCGGGCGTTTTCCTCCGGCGTCGCTCTCCGATCTGTACGACGCCCTGGAGGGCCAGACGGAGAAGGCTGTCGCGAACGACCCGATGTCGATCCTGAGGCAACTGTCGGGGACGGGAACGATTTCCCTGGAGCCGACTTTGGATCACATGGGGGAGCTGTTCGGGAAAGCCGGAATCGACCTCAAGGCCATCACGGCTCCACTGCTCGAAAAGTGGGGGAAAGGGAGTGCCGACGACATGTACGCTTGTCAGGAGGACATCGGCGCGGCCATCGCGCGGGCCGTGAAGGCGAAGGTTCCGGCGACGGACGGGCAGAGACAAGCGCTAACCGACATTTCGGATCTGGTCGCGCGGATGAAGAAGGTCGGTTATTCGAAGATGACTTATTCGGCGCCCGATCTTCAGACGTTTCAGCGAAACCTCGCGCCACCGCTGTTCGGTAACGACTCCAACGGCAAGTACTTCGCCGTTGCGTCCTTCCTGGCTAGCCAAGACGTGTGTCTCGTCTGCCACGGCGGTGCTCTAAAGCGGGAAACGGCGCCATGACCCGGCCCGGAAGTCCGCGCCGCGATACGGGGCCTTGTAGTCGCTACGACGCCAGGCATGTGACCCGTTCCGCCCCGTCGGGTATCCGAGGTAAGCACTGTCCTCGCCCCGGGGCAGGCTGCTTGAAGACCCCTTGAGGCGGTTGTGCACACCGCAGAGCAATTGCAAATTTTGAAGGTCGTTCGATCCCCCTAGACTCCAGGGGACAATGTGGTCGATTTGCAGGAAGCTGCGGCTCCCGCACTGCCGGCATTGGCCGCGGTCCCGGCGCCAAACGGCCCGTCTCACCTGAGCGGGGATGGCTCTAGTGTCGGAGCTTGGGGTTCTCGGCAGACTTTTCCGCTTAGGTTCCCTCGTTGGGTCGGTTTTCTCGACGAGAAGCTTGAAAGCTTCCTTCACGATTTCTTCGAGCTTCCCATTGGGATATTTGTGGCGGAACCGATCTTGGAGCGCTTTGTACATGGCGACGGTTTCCTCGTCGCCGGAGAAAACGAACATGGTGCGGGTCTGGCTGATGGGCTTCAGCTTCTCCCTACATTCGCCGGCGAATGTAACAGGGGCCAGTTTCTTCTGTAGCTCGTACTTGCTCTTGCCTTCCGCCTCGGCAAATAGCTCCTGATGATTTTCTTGTGTGACCTGGGGAGCTAAAAGACTGGCGTTGGTCATGGTCAGTTTTCCCGCTGCGATCTTCTCCAAGATTTCGGGAAACTGCCGACTCAAACGGGCAACTTGAATGCGTTTGCAGGTGCTCGCCTCCGATAGTCCAAGTTCTTTCACGCAGAATTGAAACAAAGAAGAATAGTCAGGCAGGTATAGCCTTCGAAGATCGACTTCGGCGAGATAGGAGAGAAACTTCGCTTGGGTCTTTCTCTCATCGGACATTGCGGATTTGAGTGCCTGAATCAGTTCATTATTTTTCATTCCCCTTTCTTATCATCCAAAAAAACAATCCCTCTGCTTGGCCCTCAGGCAACTTCTCAGAGTCAAAATATCCCTGAGGTACGGGCGCGAAGAAACCTTCCGAGGTGCAAGTGTTGTGGCGCCAATAGACCCAGAATAACGCCGATTCCCGACGATAGAAGGGTGTGGTGCAAAACTGCGTCAACCGAAAAAGAGATCCGGAGGCAGGTCGCGCGAGGCTAGGCCGAGTATTTTCTCCGATGTCCGAACGCGCGAAACAGGCATGACCGGTTAGCGATCCTTCCCTGACCTGGCGCGGTAAGGCCCCCGGCGACCCCCGCGTTTGCCCGGTTGTTGCGGGTTTCGAAGGTGGTTATAATTAAGGTCAGTCACCTTTCTTCCCTAAACGCACCTACAACCGAAACCTAATGGATAAGCGTAAAGCCAAGACCTCCGGCGGCGGCGGCAAGGACAAAAAGATCGTTGATCTGAGCAGTTACCGGAAGAACCGGGACGAGGAGAGGCGCCGCGAGTACGAGCGTGTTCTCTTCAACCGCGTGCTCGGCGTGTACAGCTTCGCGGAAAAATCCGGGCTGCACCATGTCGAAGTCTGCGACATCAGCTTTTCGGGCATCCGTTTCAAGGAGGAACGCCCCGAGGTTCCCCTGAAGCTGGGCCAGAAGATTGCGCTCCGTTTTTATTTCACTCCCAACTCCTACTTGCGCCTCGTCGTCGACGTGAAACGGGTCAATCCGTTCCAGGAAGACGGCCGCGAAGGGCTCGAGTACGGCTGTGAGCTGGACAAGAACACCAAGTCCTACGAAGCCCTCAAACAGCTCATCTCGTTCATGTACAAGTACGCGGAAATCGCGTGCGAGGACGAGAACCCGCCCATGATCTGGTTCTGATCTCTCCATGCGGACCCGGCTAATTCTGTCGGCCCTGTTCGTCGCCGCGCTCTATCCTCTTTGGCTTTCCGTGCAAGGGGCGATCGATCCCCAGGCGATGTGCGTTCAGCAATGCGTGAAAAAAGACGCGCGCGCCGACTCCGACACCTGCGAGTCTATCTGCTCGGGCGCGCTCGCCGGGAACACGGATCTGGAGTCTCTATCCAGGTCGGCTAAAGGCGAGAAAGAGGACGAGGAACCGGAATCTCCGGAATCCATCCGCGAACGCTTGATCTACGAAGCGAGAGAACGCAACGGACAGTAGAGGAGCTTAGGCCTCGGCCGGGGTGAGAGCCCACGGTCCCCGGATTTGCTCGGGGTCGATGTCGTTGCAGTAGGGAAACAGAAACAGTCCCAGCCGGTGCAGTTCCTTCAAGGTCAGGCCGGCGGCCGGAATCGCCATTTCCACCGAAAACTCCGAATTGATCGGAAAGACGACCGTGCGGACGCCGCCCTTCACCTTCGGGGCCGGAATGTCGGACTCGTCAGACGTTTCCTCGACGGGAGCCGCTTTTGCCGCGGGCTTCTTCGCCTTGATCTTGCGCTCCTGCTTTTCCTTGCGCGCTTCCTGCGAAACGGCACGGGCCGCTTTGTCCGTGAGCGATCGTTCCCACGCGAAGGGGTCCGCGCTCCAGCCCTGGAAATCCTCGATCGAGCTCTTTACCCGCGACTTGTACACCTTCAACGTGGACGCCTGAACGTTGGTGTTCTTGTTACGGAAGCGATGGATCAAAACGTCGAGGTTCGAAAGAATGAACGCGAGACAATCTTCCTCTTCGTTCAAAACCGAAAATAAATTGTGACAGGCGGTGAGCCGGCAGGTGACCGCGTGTTCGTTGAGGATGGATTTACGGGCGCAGAACTCGAGGAACTTGATCACTTCCTCGGTATCCCGGATGAGCGACATCTGGTTGCCGCCGGGAATGATCTTCATCTTCTTTTCTTTGACACGGGCTTGGTGCATCGCGCTACATCTCCTGCTGTAAATCTCGAATGGATCGCTTCCCCGTACGCATTAAGTATCACACAGAATGTCGCCGCGTAATCGAGGATTTGTTGAATCTTTTTATTTGTGTACGACGGAATGATCAGCGGTTCAAGAGGTGAGAAGCAACTTCTTGAAACCCAGATCCATTGGGCGTTTTGGAGAGGTACGTCGGCAAACATTTCATCCGGTCCGCGAAACGCATGAGATTTTGCACGCCGAGAGAGTGCTCGAAAAACTCGAAGAGCGGCTCGTCATTCGGAGAATCGCCGCAATAGACGATATTTTCCTTTCCGATGCCGCGTTTTTTCAGCGGACCGTCGAGTAAATACTGGCAGGCGGTGACTTTCGTGTGGGTTCCGTACCAATAGTTCACGTGAATGGAGCTGAGCTTGAAAGTGATCTCCTTGTGCCGCGCCAATTCTTCCAGCACCTGCTCCAGTTCTTTTTCGGAAAGGCGCGGCGGATCTTCGGTGAAATCGATCGCGAAATCGAAAAGGCGGTACGGCTGATCGGAAGCAAGCTTCAGATGCGGAATCTTTCGCTTGAGCCCGTCGAAAATGCTTTGCAGCTTCGCGCGCTGGACTTCTTTCGGTGTATCGGAGGCCAGGTTCACGACTTCCGTTTTTTCCGGACCCCGTACGAAAACTCCCGCGCCGTTTTCGAAGACCATGGCGTCGAGCGGCCACAACCGCATCAAAGCGTCGGCCCAGCCGGCCGGGCGGCCCGAAACGATCGTGACCCAGAATCCGGCGGCTTTGAGTCGGCAAAGAGCGTCAAAAGTGGGAGCGTCGATCGCGCCGTCTTCGGTCAGCGTGTCGTCCAGATCCGTGAAGACGGCCTTGATCTTTTTCGCGGGAAGTTCGGATACGGGGCGAAAGTTCATACGGGAAGACTCGGTTGGGGTCTCGTCCGGCGCGAGCCCCTGGACGCAGGTTGGGGCTGCTGAATGCCGGCAAGAATCTGGGCGATCATCTGCTTTACGAAGTCCTGCTGCCGGAAGGCGAAAAGATGGCCGCGCCCGGAGCCGTCGAAGAGCTTGTGGCAGCCGAGCAGGATTCCCCAGAGCAGAAAAACCGTGCGAAGCGCTTCGTCCTCTTCCTGCGCCCGGAACTCGGAAGACGTCAGGATGTAAGTCTTGATCCGATCCAGACTCGTGAGCGTGACGCTCATGAGGCGGGTGAGGGTGGTTCCCTGGATCTGCACCTGCTTGAGGCCCTTGTACGAGTACATCAACATGTCGAAGTACTCGCCGTAGGGGCCGTAGAATCCGAAGAAGGCTTCGGCGACTTCTTCCAGAACCTTCGCCGCGGATCCCTTGCGCCGGCCCAGGATGGCCGCAATCTGCGCATCGAACTGATCAGCGCCCTTCAGGGCGAGGGACGCGAAAATGTCTTCCTTGGACTGGAAGTAGCGGTAGATGAGGCCGACCGATATCTCGGCCTCCTTCGCCACGTCCTGCAGGGTCGTGTTCAGAAACCCCTTGGCCTCGAAGACCCGCCGGGCGGCCTCCAGGATGTCGTTGGACCTCCGGTGGCGCTCCCGCTCTTTTCGTTCCTTAACTCCCATGAATCAGGGCAATTTAGACCCCTTCGGTTGCGGTTACAAGCGGGGGTGGTAAGCCCCTTTCATAAAGTGAACGGCGTTCAGTTAGCGAATGCCGTTTATAACTAGCGATTTTATAAGGCATTTTTTATTATTCCACCGGAACGCCAAATGCGTTAGGTTCTGGGGCTTTGTTAAGCCTCCTTTAAGGAGTTGGGATGAACGACGGACACAAGGACATATTCGACCGGGTCGCCGCGTACGAGGACTCTCGTATCGCCAGAGCCACGGGTCTTTACCCTTATTTCCGCACGATCGACGGCACGGTAGGCAATCAGGTTTGGTGCGAAGGCCGCCGCCGGATCATGATCGGCTCCAACAACTATCTGGGCCTCGCCAACGATGAGCGGGTCATCGAGGCGTCCCAGGCGGCGATCCGCAAGTACGGCTCCGGCTGCACCGGTTCCCGCTTTCTGAACGGCACTATACGCCTGCACGTCGAGCTCGAGGAAATGCTCGCGGAGTTCCTCCAGCGCGAGTCGGTGCTGCTGTTCTCCACCGGATTTTTCGCGAATCAGGGCGCTCTCGTCACGCTGCTCGACGCCGGCGACGCCATCCTTTGCGACCGGGAAAACCACGCGAGCATCATCGACGGCTGCAACGCCTCCGCCGCGAAGACCATTCCCTTTTCGCACAATAGCCCGGCCTCCCTCGAGCGCCGGATCAAGCGCCTCCCCAAGGAGGCCGGCAAGCTTCTCGTCGTGGACGGGGTGTTCAGCATGTCGGGAGATATCGTCGATTTGCCGGCCATGATCCCCATCGCCAAGGCGAACGGAGCCCGGGTTTACGTCGACGAAGCCCATTCCCTCGGCGTCATCGGACCGAACGGGGAAGGTGTGACCCACCACTTCGGCCTCAACGATCAGGTCGACATCGTCATGGGGACTTTTTCGAAGTCTCTCGGCTCCATGGGCGGCTTTCTCGCCGGACCCGAGTACGTCATCGAGTACCTTCGCCACAAAGCCCGGTGCTTCATGTTCACCGCGTCCCCGGCCCCTTCGGTGGTGGGCGGCGTGCTGAAAGCATTGGAAATCATGCGCGCGGAACCCGAGCGGCGGGAGCGGCTCTGGAAGAACACCAGGAAAATGCACGAGGGCTTCAAGTCCATCGGATTCCGGATCGGCACTACCCAGTCGCCCATCGTCCCGCTCCTTATCGGCAGCGAGACCACGGCCTTCCTTTTCAGCAAGAAACTCTACGAAGCGGGTATTTTCACGACCCCGGCCGCCTACCCGGCGGTGCGGTACGGCGAAGCCATCGTCCGGACCAGCTACATGGCCACCCATACCGATGAGGAACTGGACTATGTGCTGGAGACCTGCGAGAAGGTGGGAAAAGAATTAGGAATATTCCAGGACGCCGTCTACACGGGCGAAGTCCGCCGGAGGGCAAGTGGTGGTTACGATCTCAGAGTGCCGGACCAAGCAGGAGCTGAAGCGGTTCGAGGAAGTGCCGGAAGCGATTCACAGCAAGGAACCGTTCTTCGTCCCCCCGTTCCCGGGGAGCATAGTCAAAATATTTAGCCCGAAATCCCCCGCTCAGAAACACGGCAAACTCTTTCCCTTCATCGCGGTCCGGGACGGCAAGCTCGTCGGGCGCATCTGCGCGACCGTCAATCACTCGCACAACGCCCACTATAAGGATAAAGTCGGCTTTTTCGGGTTCTTCGATTGCATCGACGACGTCGACGTCGCGAAGGCGCTGTTCGCCGCCGCCCGCAAGAAATTGAAGGAAGAAGGCCTCGAAGTGGCGCGGGGCCCTTACAACCCCACGGTCAATGACGAGTGCGGTCTTTTGGTGGAAGGCTTCGAAGCCACGCCAATGGTGAGGATGCCTTACAACCCCTCCTACTACCTGAAGCTCTACGAGGCGGTGGGCCTGAAGCAAGTACGCGATCTGTACGCGTTCTACCTTTCGTCCGCCGGCGACGCTCCGGCCCGCATCGCGAAGATCGTCGAGCGCGTGAAGCGAAATACCGGCATCCAGATTCGCAACATAGATCTTAAGCGGCTGAAACAGGAAATTCCGATCCTTACCGAGATCTACAACCAGACGTTGGATCGCAACTGGGGCTTCGTGCCGATCACGAACGAGGACTTGGAGTTCGCGGCGGAAGATTTGAAGGCCATCTTAGATCCCAACATGGTGCTCATCGCCGAAAAAGACGGCAAGCCCGTGGGCTTTTCCCTCTGCATTCCGAACATCAACGAGCTGATGTGGAAGGCAAAGTCGGCGAAGGGGATCCTCAGAATTTTGAAGTTCGTCTGGCTGCTGAAGACCACGCACCCGAAGGAGGCACGCCTTGCCGTCCTCGGAGTCGCCCCCCAGTACCGCAACAAGGGAATCGCTCCGGTGTTTTACTATGAGTCTCTGAACCGGGCCAAAGGGAAGCTCGTCGGCGGTGAGCTCTCATGGATCGAGGAGACCAACGTGGAGATGGCCAAGGCCATTACTTTGATGGGCGGACAGAAGTACAAGACTTATCGGATTTTCGAGAGTGGGGTTGGGGGAAGCGCATGAAGTTACTGCTGACGGGGGCGACGGGATTCGTCGGCCGCAATATTTTGTTACGGGAAATGGTGGAGAACCGCTACGACGAGGTCTGGGTTCCCGTAAGGAGTCTCGACAAGCTGAAAGAGCAATTCGTCGGCGACGGGTTCGCCGGGATCCCCTCCAAGATCAAGCCCGTGGTCAGCTCCGCTTCCGGCTGGAAGCTCGAGGACGCCCCGAAGTTCGATCACGTCATCCACGCGGCCGGCGCGCTCTTCGCTCCCTCCCGCAAGGAATATTTCGACGTCAACGTGGACGGAACGCTCTCTCTCTTTAGGAGTCTCAAGAGTCCGGAGCGTGTCATAGTGCTCTCCTCCCAGGCCGCGAGCGGCCCCTGCCGGGCCGCCGTGGGCACGAAACGGGAAGGGGATGTCGACGAGCCGGTCACCTTTTACGGCCAGTCCAAGCTCGAGATGGAAAAGCGGCTCCAGGCCGAGTTTCAGGGCCTGAACTACATCTGCCTGCGCCCGCCCATGGTTCTCGGGCCCCGCGATCAGGCGACTCTTCCGCTTTTCAAAATGGTCCGCCGGCCGCTCTTCTTCAAGGCGGGCTTCGGACAGAAGTTTTACAGCTACATTTCGGTGTTCGATTTGGTGTCGGCGATTTTCGCGGCTCTCGAGGACGGAAGCGACTGGCGCTCCTTCGAAGGCCAGCGGTACTACTTCGTCGCGAGCGAAGCTCCGGTCTCCGACCGCGAGCTGATTCAGCTCGCGGCCAACGCGAGCAACCGCAAAGGGATCTTCGTTTCCTTGCCCCACGCGGTTCTGTGGGGAGTTTCCCAGCTCGTGAACTCCGTGCCGAGCTGGCGGGCGAGCCTGCCGTCGCTCACCGCCGATAGGGCGAAAGAGCTCTGGCCGTCGCGTTGGGTGGTCTCATCCAAGGCGTTCCAAGAGCGTTTTCGCTGGATGCCGCGGGAAGATCTCCCCCAGACCATGCAGAAGACCCGCGACTGGTACGTGAAGACCGGCCAGCTTATCTAGAGAAAGAAATAGACGCCGACGCGGGCCGTGATGATTTGCTGAGAGTTCTGCAGAAAAAGCAGCTCTCCGCGAAGCAGCGAAGCTCCGCTCGTCGGCATGCCGAGGGTGAAGCCGGCGTAGTAGAAGGTGTCTTTCACTCTGTTCGGATCGGAAACGAACCGATCGAAGGGCCTGAGGCTCGCGATTTTCGTGCGGTATCCAATCACGGGTCCCCAGGTAATGCGGTTCACCCCCGACTGAATCTCGAAACGATATTGGGCGTCGATCGCCAGGTGCATGTCCCACGTCAGGCCAAGCTCGAAGGCATGGTGAGTGCCGAAATACTTTCCGACTCCGAGGTTGGCCCCCAGTCCGCTGTCGGTCGCGATGGAGAAGGTGAACTCCCGCGGCAGCAGCAGCGCCATGCCGGCGGTCAGATAGACCGCGTTGTTGTAGTTGAGATGAGTGTGCTGGATGACCATCTGATTCTGCCGGCGCAAAATCTCGAGCTCGGCTTCCATCTTGGCGACGGTCGCTTCCAGATCGCCGACGCGGGCCTTCAGATCCCCTTTCGGAGCCGTCTCGGGAATGGCGGGGAGCGACAGGTCGTCCTTGCCCGGTTTTTCACGCCCGGCGGCGTGAGCGCCTATCGTGAAAGCCGCAATTAGGGATACAATCATCCCGGCTCTGAATTTTTGGCCTTTACCCATGTTGCTTCGCCTATTCCTATTTCTGTCCCTGGGCGCTTCCCGGGGTTTCGCGGCCGACGAGTGCGCCGGTCTGCGGACTTCGCTGGATAACTCTCGTACACAGCTCGCGGAACTTCTGATTCTGGAAACGGAGCTGGAGGAAAAATACCACAAGTACGTCACCGAGGATTTTCTGAGCCAAGTCGAGGGAAGCCTCAACTCGCTGTCCTACGGTTCGGCGGTGAAAGTTGCTTTCGCCCGCAAACGCTTGAAGGCGGCGATTCAGGAGAAGCAAGTCACGCTCGGCGCCGCGCAGACCGACTTCTGCTCGCGTTGTTCCCAGAGCGCCGATCGCGCCTCGTTCTGCGAACGGTGCTCGGATCATGAAAGCTGCGCGGCTGGAAATCGGATCAAGAGCTAGGACGCCTGCTTGCGCCGGAGCGTCTTCACCATCGTATTGAATCCGTCTTGAACGTCCTTGAACTCGTCGCCGGGACGAAGCTCCAGATAGGCTTCCTTGCCGTCGTTGATCTGCTGGATGGTGCGCTTGAGAGCCGAGATGACTCCGGCGACCTGGTGAGAGTAGCGGACTCCGAGGATCGTGAGTCCGATGAGGTAGGCGAAAAACGTGGCCGAGATCTCGGCGATCAGGACCCCGAGCTCGTGATAGAGGAGCTCCGCCATGGGCTCCTCGAGGGCCGCGTACTTCACGAGCAGCGTGTAGTTCTCCCGCAGGAAGTGGTACAGAATCCCGCCGGTTAGCACCATTTGCACGAGGGCCCCGAGTACGAGGACCCTCAAAAAACGCATCTGGAACTGGGGCTCGGGGAAGTAGTTGCGCCGAAGCGGCCGATTTTCCATTTACATTATTATAGGTGAGTTTATAAGGGGGGTCATTATGGTGACCATTGGGATGAATTATACGGTGCTTCCGGGCAAGGAAGCGGTGTTCGAACGGGCCTTTCTTCAGGTCCTTACCGTCATGAAGGAGATGCCCGGGCATACCGAGTCCCATCTCTACCGCGATGTCGGTTCGGCGAACTCCTACCTCATAGTTTCCGAATGGAACGACAAGTCCCAGTTCGACGGGTTCGTGAAGTCGGAGCAGTTCGCCAAGGTCACCAACTGGGGCAAGGAACAGATCCTCGCCGGCCGCCCCAAGCACCAGGTCTACACCCACAGCTAGGTGATACACTAGGGCCATGCCCACGGCCCCGTCCGCGCCTCCCAAGCCGAAGCCGGTTCACCGGATTTTGCTCGTGCAGAACAGCTCCATTTTCGAGGGCGTCGGCGGTATCGAGTACTACCAGGACGATCTCCTTCAGGCCGCCGTCCAGAACTGGGGAGATCTTTCCTCCAGCTGCCTCGCGCTTTCCCGAAAACCCGGAACTCAACCGGCGCCCCGTCCTTACAACGTAGGGCTCGTGAAGGTTCCCAAAATTCCCGGTATCGGCGCTCTTGCGAACCGTTACTGGCCGCCGCTGCTGCAGGCGGCAAAGCTGGAGGCCAAGAGACTTCGCGCCACTTTTCTTCTCGCGGGGCACGTGTCGCTGGGACCGCTTGTCCACGCCGTACACCGTCTCACGGGAATCCCTTATGGAGTGATGGCGTACGGCATCGAATGTTGGGGCGATCTCTGGCCGCAGGACGCGTGGGCCATGCGCAAAGCGGCCCGGCTCGTATCCATCAGCGAATGGACGAAGGCGATGCTCGTGAAACAGGATTTCGAGGCGGGCAGAATCCGGATCGTGCATCCGCCGCTACCGGCGTCCTACGAAAAATTTCCAAGTCCTCGCCGCGCTCGAACGGGGGAGGGGCCCTTCACGCTTCTTACCATCTCGCGGCTCGAGGCCTCGGAGCGCTACAAGGGACAGGATCACGTTCTGCACGCTCTCTATCGCCTGCGTTACAGCGATCCGAAATTGAAGTGGCGCTACATCATCCAGGGAGACGGCTCGGACAAGCCGCGCCTCGAGGAGCTAGTGCAGCGGTTAGAGCTATCGGACATCGTGGAGTTCCGGCCCGGCGTAAAAGATCGAAGTCAGTTTGAGACGGCGTACCGGGAGGCGGACGTTTACATCATGCCGTCGCGTTTCGGGCGCTGGGACAATCGCTGGCGCGGCGAGGGTTTCGGAATCGTCTATTTGGAAGCCGCGGCCTTCGGTCTCGCCTCCATCGCCTACGACTGCGGAGGCGCGACCGATATCATTCAGCACGGCGTGAACGGGCTTCTCGTCGTCCCCGACAGCATCACGGATCTCGCCAACGCCATCGCTCAGGTGGCCACGAAACGGGATTTTCTTTTCGAAATGGGAAAGAAAGCCCACGAAACGGTCATGAGCCGCTTCACGCGGGCCAACATGGCCGACCAGCTCCGCAAAGTCCTCGAGTAGAGGCTTCAGCGAATCTCGAACACGTCGTTCAGGTAGCAACGGGAAGACTTGCCCATTTCCACGCGGACGGTCTCGAATCGGGCGGAGGGAATTCTCGGCACTCCCACCACGCGAAACTCCACGGCATGGTAGTCCCCGCTGACCTTCGAAGTCTCCTTCGAGAGAACCACCTGAAGCGTCGCGCTCGACTTCGGATCGCGGCATTGGAGGTTCACTCCGAACGCCTCGATCTTGCAGTGGGTGAGGGGGAACGCGTGGCGGGCCGACGTCACGAGCTTGAAGTCCGATTCATTCCGCCAGCGCTTCTTGCTGAGGGTCAGGTTTTCGCCGGAGACGGCGACTTCATACACCGGGCCCAGAACCGGATCGCAGCGAAGCGTTTTCAGGCCGGTGGAAGCCGAAGCGGTCAGGGAAACGGACACCAGGGCGATAGCCAAAATCGATCTCATAAACCCTCCAGAGTTTGGGACACTGCAGGGTAAAGGGAGATCGCCGAACACTCAACTAATTTTGGTGGGATTTTAGGCCGGGAGCTGTTGCCAAGAAATAGCAACGGTCGCTGAAAGGGAAAGATCGGGATCGGGCCCGAGAGCAATGACCCCTTCCCGTTTTGGAAGGGGCGATTACGTAAGGAAGGATCGACTCGCTCAGGAGATCAAGAAGTCTTCCTTGCTCCCGGGCTCGATCTCGATCCGTCTTAGGCGTGTTCCTGGGAGAACATCCAAGTGCCGATGCCGTTTACGTTGCGCGACGCCTGCTTCTCCGACGGACCCGAGAGTCTCACGAGGTAACGCAAGTCCTTGGGAAGCGCATCGTGGTTGACGTTCATGAGCGACAGCGGCTCCTGGCCGTCCTTGAAGTAATCGCGCCAAACGTCGACTTTGCCCGGGTACGATTCGAGGTGAAGCATGTCCTTCAGGCTGATCTTCGGGCAGCGGTAGATCCAGTGGGTCCACCACATGTTGAGCTTCGAAAGGTGCTTGGCCTCCATCTCCGTCTTTCTCGACTGGAGACCGAATTTTTCGCGCACGATTTCCGGCTCGCCTTCGCCCCGCCATTCCGTGGGACGGCAGACTTCGAGGACCTTGTTCAGCGCCTTACGGAACGCGTCCGCGGGGGACTTGTCCGCCGCGAAAACGAACGTCGGCGACTCGTCGGTGCGGGTCCGCGAAAGAGCCGCGACTCCCACCACCCAGGCCGGCGTCGAGTTCGGATAAAAGAGAAGGTGCAGATCGTAATGCTGCAGGAGGAAGAACGGTACGTGCTGGCGGACCCAGTTGTTGGAGCCGACCACGAGCATGGGGTTCTTCATCGAAGAGGCAAAACGCTTGAGCGTCCGGTTCTTCGCCAGATTCAGCAAAGCATCGAGAATGGCTTCGTCCCGGGTCGTGCCGGCGCCGAGGCCGTCGGTCGCGGTTCGCGAAAGATCCATCGCTTCGACCGAGACTCCGCCGGTCTGGAAGTTCTCGCTCGCGAGGCTCGATCCCCGCGCCACGCGGATGGGCAGATCGGCCACCGCCGCGCGCTTCATCCAATCCTCGACCGCCTTGAAGCGGGCGTCCTCGCGCTCGGACGCGACTCCGTACGCGGTAATCTTCACCTTTGAAATGGGCGAGTCGCCGACGGCGCTCGTGAGCCAAAGGTTTCCGTTCGGCGTTCCGTAACGGACGCACTTAATCTGATAGAGCGGCGAAAAGGCAAAATTGGTTTTTTCGTTCCAGGCCTTCGGCGCGATGTATTTCGGGCGTGCGCACGCGCAAGCCGGGTGAGGGAAAACCGCGCAGTCGAGACGGGTCGAGGATCCGTCGCGGGCGATTTCATAAAGGGTGTGGGGATCGGCTTCGGTGAGCAGATCCGGAATGAGATCCCGGCGCAAAGTAAGATCGGAGATTTCCGCGCGCTCGGCGAAGACGTCCCGTTCCTTCAGCCACGCTCCGACGCAGTCGGCGCAAGGCGCTCCCGCTTCCGGCGAAGGCGCGACTCCGATTAGGAAGCCATCCTTCACGCGGTACACGAACGGTCTGAGGGCTGCTTGGGGCGAAGAACTTTTTGCGAACAAGAGCGCTACTCCCTGAAAGGTGTGCGGGCAATATAAGAAAAATGAAAGAGCCGAAACAAGAGACAAGATTTGTCAATTCTGAGAGTTACACGTGGCGAAATGCCGGGGCTTCCGCGCTGCGATAAAGTGACGAAAAATGTCCACTCCAGCCCGCCAGACTCTGCTCCTCCTGCTCGTCTTCCCGATGGCCGCCTCGGCCGTTCCCATCGACTTGAAGGGAGCCTATAAGTCGGCGTTGGAAAGGACGGAATCCCTCGGAGTGGAGAAGGCCAAAGTCGCCCAGGCCGAGGAAAGGCAGAGCCAAGCGTCCGGGGCCCTTTACCCTCAGCTCGCCCTGAACGGCCGGTATCTCCGCCAGGACACCGGGCCCACGGCGGCCGCCGGAGGCAACGCCGCCTTCACCCGGGGCGACCAATATTCGGTGAGCGTCGGGGTAAATCAGGCTCTTTTTCGGGGGCTCGCGGAGTTCGCCGAAATGCGCCGCCGGGACATTCTCGTGAGGGCTCAGAAGGCAGGTGAGAACCGCCGGCGCCAGACGCTGTACCGGGACGTCGCGAAGAGCTTCTACGCCGTGCTTTCGGCCGAGCACAATCTGATAAATCTCCAGTCGCTTTACGTTCAGACCAACAAGCGGGTTTCCGAAGTCCGGCAGCGGGTGAAGATCGGCCGCAACCGAAAGGGCGATCTGTTTTCCTCCGAGTCCCAGGCCGCGACGCTGGAAGCCCAGATTGCAGCGGCGGTGAACGTTCTCGAGGAGGCCCGTCAGTCTCTCAAGCTCGATACCTTGGTTCCTATCGATGCCGAGCTCGCCGGCCCCACGGGCCAGCTTCCCCAGGGGCCCGGTCCGCTCGACTCGTGGCTGAAGTCACTTAAAGAGCGCCCGGATCTGCAGGCGCTGCAGCTCGCGAGGGACGCGGCCGACGAGTCGGTGTCGGTCGCGCGCGGTGGACATTTTCCTTCCGTGGATGCCAGCGCGAACTACTATCTGACCCGCACCGGCGTTCTGGCCAATTCGAAGTGGGACCTCGGCCTTACGCTCACCGTTCCCATTTTCAGCGGCGGCACGGTTCAGGCGACCGTCCGGGAGGCGGTGGAAAGCCGCAAACAGGCGGAGCTCGAGCTGGCCCTTGCCGAGCGGACCGCGGAAGCGGAAGTGCGCACGACCCACGGCCGTCTCTCGAGTCTGATCAGTCAGATGAAGACTTTGAAAAAAGCGGCGGAGCTTTCCGAGCAGAACTACAAGATTCAAAGCGCCGACTACCGGCTGGGCCTCGTCACGAATCTCGAGGTCATTCAGGCGCTGAACAGCTTTCAGGAAACCAAACGGGTTTACGAACAAACTTATTTTGAAACCTGGGCCTCACTTGCCGCCCTGGAATCCGCCGTCGGTAAGGCACCGCTATGAACATATCCGAACTCTCCATCAAGCGTCCGGTCTTCGCCTGGATGCTGATGGCTTCTCTCATCATCTTCGGCGGCATCTCCTTCATGCGGATGGGTGTGAGCCAGCTTCCCGACGTGGACTTTCCGGTCATCACGGTCCGGATGAGCCTTCTCGGGGCGGCTCCGGAGGTGATGGAGACGGACGTGGTCGACGTGGTGGAGAACGCCGTCATGGCGATTCAGGGGGTTCGCCTCGTCACCTCCAGCTCGAAGAACGGCTCCGCTACCATCACCGTGCAGCTGGATCTGAACCGCAACATCGATCTCGCCCTCCAGGACGTTCAGGCGAAGGTGGCCGAGGCCGCGAGAAAGCTTCCGAAGGAAGTCGAGCCGGCCGTCATCACCAAGACGAATCCGGAGGATCAGCCGATTCTGTGGATCGCCGTCGAAAGCGACACGCTTCCGATGCGCGATCTAATCACCTACACGCGCGATCATTTGCAGCAGCAGTTCGCGACGACCCCCGACGTGGGGGACATCAATCTGGGCGGCTACGTCGATCCCAACTTGCGCGTCTGGGTCTCGGCGAAGGAACTTCGCCGTTACCAGCTGACGGTTTCCGACGTCATCAACGCCATCAAGAGCGAGCATGCCGAGCCGCCGGCCGGCTGGATCAATTTCGCCCAGAAGGAGTACAACGTCCGGACGATGGGCGAGGCCCATTCCCTCGAGGAATTTTCGGACATCATGATCAATACCCGCGGGGGGGCTCCGAACTTCACCCCCATTCCCCTCACGAAGGTGGCGCGGGTTGAAGAGGGGCTCGATGACATCCGGCGCATCAGCCGCGCCATGGGCAAGCCCGCTGTGGGACTGGGCATCCGCAAGCAGCGCGGCTCGAATGCGGTCGCCGTGGCCCGCGGAGTGAGGGCAAAGATTGCGGTGATGGAAAAGACCTTGCCCGAAGGAATGCGGCTCAGCGTGAACTTCGACAGTACCCGCTTCATCGAAGAGGCCGTCGGCGAGCTGAACTTCACGTTGCTCTTGTCCGCTCTTTTGACCGCCTTCGTCTGCTGGCTGTTTCTCGGGTCCTGGTCCTCGACTTTCAACGTTCTGCTTTCGATTCCGACTTCCATCGTCGGTTCCTTCATCGTGCTGAACTTCGCCGGGTTCACGCTAAATACGTTTACCCTATTAGGTCTGAGTCTCGCTATCGGCATCGTCGTGGATGACGCGATCATGGTGCTCGAGAACATCATCCGGCACCGCGAGCTCGGACTTAATCGCCGCCAGTCCGCGCTGGTCGGCTCAAAGGAGATCGGGTTTGCCGCGATGGCCGCGACCGTTTCGATCGTCGCGATCTTTCTTCCGGTCGCCTTCATGGAAGGTATCGTCGGTAAATTCTTCTTTCAGTTCGGCGTCACCATGACCGTGGCGGTGCTGCTGTCTCTCTTGGAGGCCTTGACCCTGACTCCCATGCGCTGCGCTCAGTTCGTGGAAGTCGGTGAGCGCACGACCCGCATCGGGCGCTTCATCGAATGGTCCATCGCCCGGACCACGGATCTTTATCGCCGGTCGTTGGGAGTCGCGTTGCGCTGGCGCTGGCCGGTCATCGTCGGCTCCTTAGCTTTTTTCTTCGCGAGCCTCTATTGCGTGACGCTTTTGAACAAGGAATTCGTACCGGCCGAGGATCAGAGCCGGTTCCTGGTGCGGGTGCAGACGCCCATCGGGTCAGACATCACTTTCACCGACGGGAAATTCAGGGAGCTGGAGAAATACCTCGCGACCCGTCCCGAAGTTGCCCGCTACTTTGGCTCCGTGGGTGGGTTCGGCGGAGGCGAAGTGAATACCGGCATGATCTTCGTCACGATGAAGCCGAAGGGCGAGCGCGGAATCGACCCCGAAAGCGGCAAGGAGAACTCGCAGCAGGATCTCATGGCGGTTTGCCGCAAGGTCTTCAACAAGATTCCCGGAGTGAAGGCGAATCTGCAGGATCTTTCCATGCGCGGGTTCACCGCGTCCCGCGGGTTTCCCGTCGAGTTCACCGTTCAGGGGCCGGAGTGGGAAAAGCTCGGAGAGCTTTCCGGAAAGATCATCGAGGAGCTTAAAAAAACCGGGCTGGTGACGGACATCGACTCGGATTATCTCGTCGGCATGCCGGAAATCCGGGTGGTTCCGGATCGGGTGAAGGCCGCGCGCCACGGTGTCAGCATCCAGACGATCGGCGATACCATCAATGCGCTCATCGGCGGCATCATAGTCGGAAAGTATCCGAAGGGCGGACACCGCGACGACATCCGCCTGAAGCTTCTGGATGACGGAGGCGATCACCTGGATAAAATCAAAAGCCTCTCCGTCCGCAACAACCGGGGCGAGGTGATTCCCCTCACCGACGTGGTCCAGATCAAGGAAGGCTCGAGCTTGATGAGCGTCGCCCGAAGAAACCGGGAACGCGCCGTCTCGGTGTTCGGCAATATCACGAAGGGGAAGTCTCAGCAGGCGGCCCTCGACGAAGTCTCCCGGATCGCGAAAGACGTTCTTCCCGCGGGCTATACGATGGTGCTGACGGGCAGCGCCGAGGATTTCAAGAAGACGTTCCAAAGTCTGATGTTCGCCCTGGTGCTCGGTCTCGTCATCGCTTACATGGTGCTCGCGAGCCAGTTCAACAGCTTCATCGACCCGGTGACGGTGCTTATGGCTTTGCCCTTCAGCGTATCGGGCGCCTTCTTCGCGCTGCTCGCCGCGGGTCAGTCGCTGAACATGTACAGCCTCATAGGGTTGATTCTTCTCATGGGCATCGTGAAGAAGAACTCGATTCTGCTCGTCGAGTTCACGAACCACGTCCGGGAGAACGAGAAGCGCAATGTCCGGGAAGCCCTCCTTAGAGCCTGTCCCATCCGTCTGCGACCCATTCTGATGACGTCGATTGCGACGGTGGCGGGTGCGGTACCTCCGGCGTTGGCCATCGGCCCTGGGGCCGAGAGCCGCGTTCCCATGGCGGTTGCGGTCATCGGAGGCGTGTTGCTATCGACGCTGCTCACTCTCTACGTCGTGCCGTGCGTGTACAGCCTTCTGACGAAGCTCGAGAAACACAAGTTCGAGGCTTTCGAAGAGGACGTCGTCCTGCCTAAAGTGTCAGCTTAAAATAAGACGTTGGGGTGGGCGCTGCCGAAGTGCTGGAACAGGTAGCCCACGCCGTAGATTTCGTGCCAGTACGATTCCTCGTGGATAAAGCGCGAGTTGCCGTCGCTGCCGCTGACTTCGACCCAGTCGTACTTTTCCTTGCCTTCCTTGGCCCCCGACATCCAGTGGAAGACGCCGACTTTCGCTTCGAACAGACCGGCGAGCGTGACGAGCGAGCCGCTATTGCCGTGAACGGGATAGCGATCGCACATGTCGAGGAAGAAGTGGAGATTCTGGTTCGCGTGGCCCGCGCTGATTCGGAACGTTTCAATCGGGCCGTTTTCCGGAACCTTCGAGCCCGTGAGAGTGGGACGCGTGCGGGTCATCTGGCACGTACGCGGCTTGAAGATCATTCCGGCCTCGGAGGAGTTTCGCTCGGCGATGTCGATGTGCGAGGGAATCAGGGGATCGAACGCCCAGATGCGGACCGAGTAGGCTATGGGCTTCGGGTTGGGCGTCTGTGCCGTCGGTAGCGCCAAAGGCAAGTCCCTGGTCTTCTTGCCCGCCGTCTGCCACTCCTCGGCCGCTTCACTCGGGATTTTCAGGATCGCGACGTCGTCGGATTCCTTGCTTCCCACGTAAACGAAACTCTCGACCCGCGTGTGTTTCTTCAGCCCCTGCGGATTGAAGTAGAGAACGTGAAACCAGCCCGGTCCAAGGGTGTCCCAGTTCTCGAGGCAGTGGGCGTTGGTCGCCACGTAACCGGAGTCGAGATGGCTGACGGTACAAAGTCCGGTTTCGTTCGAGCCCGGCTTGAACCCGATGAGCACCCCGATGGGATAGCCGGTGAGATCGTCGTCGTAGTAGGGAAGGGGGTTGCCCTCTTGGTTCAGGACCGGGAACGCTTCGAGCATCCGGTCCCGCTTCACGGTATCGACCGGGTAGTTCACGCTCTTCGACAGAGGGCCCGGCGCGGACGCCGGCGTTTCGCTCTTTCCGCACGCGGAAAGAAACGCGACCATCACCAAGCTGGTTAGAAGCAACCGGACCAGAAACAGCCTCCCCAGAAACTCAACGAAGGCGCCACTTTACTCGATCTTTAATGCATTGCACAAGAAGCGACTCCGGACTTTTCCACGCTGCTCCTAAGCTACCGCAAATACAAATCAATTTATGTTCTGTCGCCTGGAAGGCCGGTTCCAAAACGGGACCTGGAACCGATTTGGAACCTAATTCCACGGGACTTTTACGAGGGAAGAGTCAGGCACTAGTCTTGCTTTAGCTACCCGGTGTGCAGAACGATTGGTCCAAAGCCATCCCCAGGCCCAAAGGAGAAAAGGCCCACTGGATTTTCCTTACGGCCCTTCTCTCCTCCTGCGTTCTGCTCGCCCTGTTCGCCCTGACTTCCCGCTAACCTGTCGCTCCTTGAAAAGCCTCCGCTCCTTTGGTCTATTTCCCGGATGTTCGACGACTTCAAGTACCCGGAACCGGATCCCAACAAGAAACCCGCGGCCAGCGTTTGGAACGAGCGATACGCCAAGGAGAGCTTTCTCTTCGGCAAGGAGCCCGTGCTCGTTTTGAGAAATAACCTGGAAGTTTTGAAGAAGGGTAAAGCCCTCGACGTCGCGATGGGGGAAGGCAGAAATGCCGTCTATCTCGCTCAGCAGGGTTTTCAGGTGGACGGGGTCGACTGCTCTTCCGCGGCCGTCGAGAAGGCGAAAAAGCTCGCCGCGGAGAAGAAAGTCTCGCTCGAAGCGAAGGCGCAGAACCTGGATTTCTTTCTGATGCCTTTGATGAAGTACGACACCATCGTGATGTCCTACTTCCGCCCGGTGAAGCGGTTTTTCAGCGAGCTTCGCCGCGGTCTCGTGCTCGGCGGAACGGTCGCCATCGAAGGCTTTCTCGTCGAGCACTACAAGAAGCACGGCCAGAACAATCCGATGATCGACTACGAGGATTGTTTCCACCCGAACGAAGTGCTCCACGCGCTGAAGGACTTCAGCATTCTCTACTACAAGGAAATTCCCGACGGCCAGTCGTACACCGTTCAGGCCATCGCGATGAAGAACAAGGCTTGAGAAGCGGTCTCATTAGCGCGGCGAATCATTCCTATCAGATCAGATAATTTCTCTCGGAGCCCGAGAGCGAGTCATAAGCGTCTCCATGAAAACTAATTCAGGAGACCTTATGAAACTTTCTCTATTGGTATTGGCCTTCACTCTCGCGGGACAGACTTTCGCGGCTCCGCAGCCCCTGTATGTCATTGCTCACGCCAAAGTGAAACCGGCCGGCCGGGTTGCGTTCATCGAAGCGGCGAAGGAACTCGTCGAGTTGACTCGCCGGGAGCCGGGCAACGTGAGCTACAGCTTCAGCCAGTCCGCGGACGAGCCGACGGAGTTCGCCTTCCAGGAAGTTTGGGAGACGGAAGCCGATTCCGACATCCACATGAAGGGACAAGCGCTTGGAGATTTTTTCAACAAGGTGAAGGCTCTCTTCGAACAGGGCTATCCCCAGATCAAGCACTTCCGTCCGATCGAATGAGCTAGTAGCCGAGCTGGATGCCGCTTCCGTCGAACGGGAGAACGAGTCCGCCGCCTAGCTTCGTGCCGACCTTTCCGTCGTAAGTGAATCCGATTCCGCCGCTGTCGCTTTGGCGCGCGGGCGGTGAGTCGTCGGGGTCGGGAAAGCGTCTGGGCGTGTAATAGACGCACTCCGATTCCATGTTCACGAGCTTGTTCAAGACGCACCAATAAGCGTCGCCTTCCTCGCTCGACACCGGAGGCCGGCGTTCCTGTGCGAGATCGATTTTCCGCTGGGCTTTCTTGATGAGACTCAGGCAGGTGAGGGCGCCGTTCGATTTATCCTTGCAGTCGAACGTCTGCCCGCCCCATCGGACCGACAGAGGGTCGCGGATGATCTCGATGTCGAGGTTCGCTCCGTGGTTCGCCCGAACGCGAAGGCCTCCTTCGTCGGTAAAAGTGGCGGTCACGCTGTAGTCGGAAGCGAAGAAGAGCCCTTTGCCTTTGTGGCGAAAGGTGACTTCTCCGATCTTCTCTCCGCACGTCTTTTCCGCGGGCTCGGCTTCGGGCCGTCCCCGGAATTCTCCGTCGTGTTCGGCGCCAAAGGCCGAGAAGGTGAGTAGGGCGGCAATCAAAAAGGCTACGAGAACTCTCAGCATGTCAGACTCCCAGCACGTTCCTGTAGCTGAGATTCGGAGTATTCCGCGAGAATTCATCCTTTGAGATCGGTGACGAAACGCGCGCTGAAATATTTCGGGTGGTTAACGCTTGCTGGGGTGTGACACCGGGAACGGTATCGTTTCTACATCGCCATGCCGCCGTCGACGACCAGCACCTGACCGGTGACGTAGGACGCGGCGGGGGAGGCGAGGTAGACGACCGCTTGGGCAATCTCTTCGGGCAAGCCGGTGCGGCCGAGGGGAATCGCTTTCAGCATCTCCGTCTTTTGCTCCGGAGTCAGCTCGTGGGTCATGTCGGTGTCGATGAAACCGGGTGCCACCGCGTTCACGCGGATGTTGCGGCTCGCCAGCTCCTTCGCCATGGATTTGGTGAGGCCGATGATGCCGGCCTTCGCCGCGCAGTACGCGGCTTGTCCCGGATTTCCCATGATGCCGACGATGGAGCTCAAGTGAATGATGGATCCCTTGCGATCCTTCATCATGCCGCGGATGAGAGCTTGAGAAACCGTGAAGGCGCCGCGCAGATTCGTCGTCAAAACCGCATCCCAGTCTTCGGACGAGTAACGCATCATCAAGCCGTCGCGGGTGATGCCGGCGTTGTTGACGAGGATGCCGATGGACTTCTTCTCTTTCAGAAGCGCGGAAAGCTTTTCCTGAGTCTCCGTGACGTTCGCCACGTCGAACTGGATGCTGGAGGCGGTGCCGCCGTTCTTTTTGATCTCGGCGACCACCTCCTCGGCCTTCGCGGCGTTGGAGACGTAGTTGACGATGACTTCCGCCCCTTGTTTGGCGAGGGCGAGAGCGACAGCGCGGCCGATACCGCGGGAACCTCCGGTGACGAGCGCGATTTCTCCCTTGAGCGACGACATTAGATCCCCTCCTTCAAAGCAGTTTCCAGCTTCTTCACGTCTTCGGCGGAGTCGCAGGCGAAAATCTTGCCGGCGCTCACGCATCGTTTAACCAATCCAGACAAAACCTTGCCGGGTCCCATTTCGACGTAGGCGGCGTGGCCTTCGGCTTCCAGCGCCTTCGCGCAACCGGTCCAGAGAACCGGGTGATCGATTTGATCGCGCAGGATGGAAACCCAGTCGCCCTCGGACCGCAGATTCGCGTCGAGATTATTCACGACGGGAAAAGCAGGTTTCTTCCACTTGATTGCTTGGAGATGCGGGACGAACTGGGTCGCGACCGTGTTCATCAAGGGCGAATGGAAAGGCGCGCTTACCTGAAGCGGAACGACTTTCCTCGCTTTCCACTCCGGATTCGTCGTCCCAGTCGCGAGCTGTTCGGCGCGCTCTACGGCGGGGGTGTGTCCCGCTATGACCACCTGGCTCGGGGCATTGAAATTCGCGGCGACGACTACTTCGGGGCCTTTGGAAGCGGCTTCGCACATCGCGACTACCGCTTCGTCCGTGAGTCCCAGCAGGGCGGCCATCTTGCCTTTTCCGACGGGCACCGCGTTCTGCATCAGCTTTCCGCGGGTACGTACGAGCCCGACTGCTTCAGTCAGGGTCAGAGCACCCGCCGCCGTTAGCGCGGTGTATTCGCCGAGACTGTGTCCGGCCCCGGCAGTCGGCTTGAAATCGACGGCGGAGATCAAAACCTGAAACCAGGCATAGGACGTCGTGAGGATCGCGGGCTGAGCGTTTTCCGTGAGCTTCAGCTTATCTTCGGGCCCTTCGATACAAAGCTTCAAAACGTCGGTGGAAATCGCGTCCGACGCCTCTTCAAAATAGGCGCGGGTCCAGGGGAAGTTTTCGACCATGGATTTGGCCATGCCCACCGCTTGGGAGCCCTGTCCTGGAAAGAGAGCCGCAATCTTCGTCATATCTACTCCTCAAACTCGAATGAGACCGCTCGCCCAGGTCAATCCGCCCCCGAAGGTGGCCATGAGCACGAGCTGACCGGGCTTCACCCGGCCGGTCTCGAGGGCCTCTTCCAGGCAAACGGGAAGAGTTGCCGCCGAAGTGTTTCCGTACTTCTGCACGTTGATCATCGTCTTTTCGCGACCCAGACCGAGCATGCTGAGGCACATGTCGATGATGCGGATGTTGGCCTGGTGGAAAATGAAAAAATCAACGTCCTCGAGCTTGATCCCTTCCGCGTCGAGGGTCGCCTTCGAGGATTCCACCATGCTCCGGCAGGCAAGTTTGAAGACCTCGCCGCCTTCCATGTAAATCTTGTGGTGGTCGTTGCGGTACTCCGCCGCATAGGGGGGAGTGTTCGCGTAACCGTGCTTGATGTTCAGAATGGAAGCGTACCGCCCGTCGGAGTGAAGATCGATGCGGCGGATTCCTTCGTTCTGATTTTCGGTGCGGGTTACCACCGCCGCTCCGGCCCCGTCGCCGAAAAGCACGCAAGTCTTACGATCGTTCCAATTCACGACGGTGGAAAGCGTTTCGGCTCCGATGACGAGAGCGTGCTTCACCGTGCCCACCCGGATGAAGTGATCGGCGACGGAGAGGCTGTAGAGAAATCCCGAGCACGCGGCCTGCAGATCGAGGCTAAAGGCTTTCGTCGCGCCGACGAGCGCCTGCAAATAGTTCGCGGTCGTGGGCATCACGCTTTCGGGCGTTACGGTTCCGATAATAATGGCGTCGAGGTCCTCGCCTTTGATTCCGGCCTTTTTGAGAGCTTTCTCCGCGGCGATGTGACACAGGGAAAGAGTCGTCTCGCCCTTGCTGCGATCGGCGATGTAGCGCTGCTCGATGCCGGTGCGGGTACGGATCCATTCGTCGGAAGTATCGATGAACTTTTCTAGGTCCGCATTGGTCATCGCCTTCTGCGGGAACCCGCTTCCCAAGCCGATGATTTTCGTCCGGTAAGACATTACTGACTTCCTTCCTTCGGTTCGGCCACCGCGCCAATCCGTTTGGCCACTTCGGCGACGAACCCGCGCTCCACTCCGCGCTTGGCCGTGAGAATCCCGTTGCAGATGGCCACTTCCGTGGAAGCTCCGTGGCCGATTAGCACGACTCCCTCGATACCGAGCAGCGGCGCCGCTCCGTAGGGCTGATAGTCGAACTTGTCCCGGAACTTCTGGAGGAGCGGTCTGAGCAGCGCGATGCCGAGCAGTCCTCGCGCATTTCGCTTCACTTCCGTGCGGAACCACCGGAAGGTAGATTCCGCGAGCCCCTCGCAGACCTTCAAAACCACGTTGCCCACGAAGCCGTCGCAGACTACCACGTCCGCCGTCCCGCGGAAGAGATCGTAGCCTTCGACGTAACCAATGTAGTTAACACCCGGGCGATTCTCCAGGCCGGCGTGGGCCTCCCGGGTCAGCTCGTTTCCCTTGTGGTGCTCGGAGCCGTTGGAAAGCAGGGCGACCTTGGGCCGGGCGATGCCTTCGACGATTTCCGCGTAGGCGCTTCCCATCTCGGCGAATTGGACTAGATGGCTTGCCTTGCAGTCCACGTTCGCCCCGCCGTCGAGAATCACGACGTAGCCATCGGCCGTGGGAATACGAAGTACGATCGCGGGCCGCTCGACATTGGGGACGCGGCCGAGGAGGAGCGTCGCTCCCGCCATGACGGCCCCGCTATTTCCGGCGGACACGAAGGCGTCGGCTTTCCCCTCCTTCACGAGCGTGAGGCCGACATGAATGCTGGAGCCCTTCTTTTTGCGGATGGAGCTTGCCGCCGGATCGTCCATCGAAATGGACTCGTCGGCGTGAACGATCGAAAGGCGGGGATTGGAGCCGGCGCCGCGCGCTGCTAACTCATTCTCGATGAGGGAAGTGGGCCCGACGAGCGTCAGCTTCAGGCTGGCGTCCGCTTTGAGCGCGGCGAGCGCGCCGTCGACATTCACCTTCGGGGCGAAATCCCCGCCCATGGCGTCGACGACGATGCGGATGCCCTCGGAGTCAGGCATGTCTCAGGCTATTCCTGAGATACGGTGACCGCTTTGCCTTTGTAGTTGTTGCAGTGAGGGCAAACCCGGTGAGGGAGAGCCGGCTCGCCGCACGAAGTGCACGCGTAAGCGTTGGTCTTCTTCAGTGCGTGGTGCGAGCGCCGCATGTTCCGCTTCGCGGGAGTCGTTTTCTTTTTGGGTACCGCCACAGGATCCTCCAGGACACAGGAGCTAGTCTCAAACTTCTACGGCCGTTGGAATCTCGGCCGACCACTGAAATTTTCGGGTCTAGCTCCCTCGTTAAACTTTTAAATTCTTCAGGACCGAGAAAGGGTTATCCGCTTTCGTCGTCCCGCAGCCGCAAGCACCTTCGTTAAGGTCCTTGCCGCAGTTCTGACAAATGCCCCGGCAATCCGGCGAGCAGAGAGGCTGAAACGGGAGGCTCAGATTGAACTGTTCCTCCAGAATCGGCTCGAGGTTCAGCTCGTGATCCGAAAACCAGTTCAGATCGAGCTCCTCCGACTCCTCCGCCAGCGTTGCGGTCCGCTGGGGCTTTCCGTTGGCCAAATGAACGAGACCTAGCTCGAACGCGTGGTCGACGGGGTAAGGGAAAGTATCCGCGCACCGGGAGCAAAGGGGCTTCAGGTTGTACTGAAGCCTCCCGCGCAGATAGTAGTTGGGCTCCAGCTTGGTCAACTGGAGGACCGCCTTCAGGTTCCCATCGATGGGGTGACCCGCCAGCTTGAGACGCTCGACCAACTTACGAATAGGCTCGTTCTTGTCGGCCGAGTACTCGAGCCGGTTCTCCCCCTCGTGGAGTTGGGAAACCTGTAATTTCATTCACTTACCAGCCGGCCCGAACTACGGCCCGGCTCTCCTCAAAGAGTCGAATGATCTAACAGTTTTCGCTATTTAATCAAGTTCAAAAACTCGGCGCGGGTGGCGGCGTTCTGGAAATCGCCGAGCAGCGCCGAGGTGAGGGTGCTGGAGTTTTGTTTCTCCACTCCCCGCATCATCATGCACAGATGATGGGCTTCCATCATCACTCCCACCCCGAGGGGCTGAAGACGTTTCATCAGGCACTGGGCGATCTGCTGGGTGAGCCGCTCCTGAACCTGAAGGCGCCGGGAGTAGTGGTCGACCACGCGGGCGACCTTGGAAAGGCCGATGATCTTCTTGTTGGGCAGGTAGGCCACGTGGCACTTGCCGAAGAAGGGAAGCAGGTGGTGCTCGCACAGGCTGTAAAGCTCGATGTTCTTTACGATTACCATGTCCTGGCTGGGAGCCTCGAACAGAGCGTTGTTCACGATATCGTCGATATTCGTGCGGTAACCCTGGGTGAGGAACTCGAAGGCGCGCAGGTGGCGCTCGGGGGTCTTCTGCAGGCCTTCCCGGTTCGGATCCTCGCCGATGGTTTTGAAAAGGCTCTTCACGTACTCGAGATTCTTGGGATCGTAGCCGTTAGCCATGGTGTTCGGGCCCGTAGTACTCCACCCAGTTGCGGGAGGAGGCGGTGAGTTTCAGTTTATGCAGGCTCCAGCCTTGTCCGGGGATGGCCCGGCTGATTTCCGACCAGAGCTTCACCACGACGTTTTCCGAGGAGGGGAGAACCCCTTTCAGGAAGGGAACGTCGAGGTTCAAATTCTTGTGGTCCATCGTGGACACGACCAGCTCGTCGAGCAGTCTCCTTAAGGAGGAGAAATGCACGACCATGCCCGTACCCGCCTGGACCGGCCCCTTGAAGGTGGCCTCCAGCTGGTAGTTATGCCCGTGGCCGTTGGCGTTCGCGCACGGCCCGAAGAGATCGAGGTTCTCTTCGTTCGAGAGATCTTCCCTATACAGCCTGTGCGCGGCCGAGAACTCCACGGACCTCGTTATATAGAGGAGGGACATAGGCCCCGAAGCTAGCCTGATCTTGAGGCTGGCGCAATGGGCTCGGGAAAAGCGAAAACTTCGAAGTCAGAGGTACCTGACAAGTTACAGCCCCCTTCCTCTTTCCAGGTTCCAGGTCTTGGTTTCTGAGGTTTAGGTTTCAGCTTCTCCCCCTCTCTTCCGCGTGCCGCGAAATGTCTCCGCCCCGATTGTCTACCAACACATCCTCACTTGCGCCCATAACGTGCTGAAAAAGCGATGTTTCGTTTTTGTGATCGCGGGCCCGTGTCAGATCGCTGACAGAAAAGTCAGGCTCGATCCCAGAGGGGACCGGCATCGGTGAACCGCCGCTTTCACGCACGAATCGTCGGTATTCCCGGTGTCTTCATCCACTGCCGGGCGCGTGGCACACCACTTGCTCAATAAGCCCCCGAGCGAAGTTGTGATCTACCCGCACACTGCGGGGGATCGCGGCTGATTGGTTGGTCCGTCTGTTGAAGGTGGTTTTGCTTGAAGAAGTTCTTTTTCACTATTCCCTTTTCGACTGA